>JAFOYE010000038.1 GCA_017391525.1 Paludibacteraceae bacterium
GCCTTTCTACACGATGTGATTATCCTCACACATCGGGGCGGAATTTGTCTCTCGTTGTAAACGGTTGTAAACCCTTGTCAACTATCTACACGAAATGACAAAAAATAAGCTCCGCAAATTCTCCACGTCAGAAATATGTATCAAAAATATGTGGAAATTTGGGAACCATCAAAAAGCAGTCTGAAAGTGTTAAATTTTAGAATATACTGATAATTAAAGGTTTATATTTGGTTATTTCTGAATAGTTTTGGTTGTTTGGGGCTTCTAAATACAATCACAAAATGCACCCTCTCCAATCGCAGTAACGCTATCAGGAATAGTAACACTTGTCAAGCCGTCGCAACCTTTAAATGCATTTCTTCCAATCCAAGTAACGCTGTTACCAATAGTAACACTTGTTAGACTCTCGCACTCACTGAATGCCAAAGTTCCAATCGATGTAACACTATCTGGAATAGCAACACTTGTCAAACTCTCGTAAAAACGGAATGCCCAACTTCCAATCGAAGTAACACTATTTGGGATAGTAATACTTGTCAAATTCCAGCAAGGGTTGAATGCACCATATCCAATAGAAGTAACCTTCCCATCAAACGTAATTACACCTTCTCCATTTTCATAAGTATTCGAAACTATATTTGCACCAAAAACATCCATTCTATTCGGTATTACAATATGCTCATCATTAGATGTATAATAAATTTTAAAATCACAGGCATTTTGGTCAACAATAATCTGTTGTGACATTGTTCCGTTTTTAGCAGCAATTGTAATATGCCCCGTGCGAGCCTCCCGACTTTCATTCGCTGCAACTACAAAAGCAATATTATCGGTTTCAAGCGCACGAGTTTCTCCAAGCGTAATCCAATCACAATCAAATGTAATATCATAATCTACATTATGGTTTACCTCAACCTTAATCGAGCCGCCAACACCATCTACTGTATATTTTTCCCCATCTAAAGCAACAACACTTTTTTTGCTCTGTGAAATAGAAATAGTTTTCTTGACAGGACCGGACTGCAGAGTAACAGTAGCGGTACGGTCATCGACCTCGCTGTTCGCATCGGCAGAAACAATAATGTTTACACTACCAGCATTTCCACTTTCGGGATTTACGCTACACCATCCATCAGAATCAACAGAGGCTGTCCAGGCATCGGTCGATGTAAAATTGATTGTAGTAGAACCGCCATCCTCTGCAAAATCGATAGAAGATATTTCAAGATTAATTTCAGGAGCTTTATCCTCGCAGGCGACAAATACCATTAAGGCCAAAAGATAAAAGGCTAATTTCTTCATAGTTTTAGACTTAAAATGCTACCAGCACCAATATAGTAGATATAAATAAGAAAGCGTGGAACCGCAATACC
The DNA here is from genome assembly GCA_017391525.1 of Paludibacteraceae bacterium. Classification (GTDB taxonomy): domain Bacteria; phylum Bacteroidota; class Bacteroidia; order Bacteroidales; family Paludibacteraceae; genus Colicola. Next base: position 1,374 of record JAFOYE010000038.1, read on the forward strand.
TAAAAACAAGTGGTTTAGTCCAGTCCAATTTCTATAGAATAAACTAAACTAAACCGCTGTTTTACAATGGTATTACAAATTCCCACTATAAAATTTCTTTCAATTAGTTTTAAGTTTTTTCGGGATATATGGGAACATTTACGGGAATTTATATACCTTTGCATCGTGATTAAAAAACGTATGCAATGAAAGTCTCAATCTATCTCAAAAAACAAGCATCATTGGATGATGAACTCTCCCGTTCAAACTTATGCTTTCGAGTGCGTGAGAGAAGTGTTGATATCAAGGTCGTATCCGAACTTGTAGTGTATGACAAGTATTGGGATGCAGAAGCCTTGCAATATAAACGTACGACTATTGTTCCTGTTATAGAACAGAAGCGTATTGCCGAACAAATTGCATCCGTCATTGAAGCGATAGAGAGGACTTATAGTGACAAGGCAGACAGCACCTGGCTCAAGCAGACCATAGAAGATGTGCTGCACCCTGCTATTGCATACGAACGTACTCATCCAAGTTTGCTAAAACGCATCCAGGAGTATGCCGAGAAATTTGAAGGTACAGATGGTGCCCGACAAGCTATCTTGCGTTTCGAGCGTCAGATGAAGCGTTACCATGACTATCATCGTGATATTTTGAGAGAAGAGGATTTCACTCTATTCGTTGAGACACTTACTATCGAGCAGATGAACGACTTTCGGGAATATATCAAAAGCGAATATCTTCTCCGTGACCAATATCCCGATTTCTACGCTGGCCGTTTGTATTACAACACCAAACGAAAGGAACTGTCAAATACCACTATCATCAATCTGATGAATCTCTTTTGTGTTTTCCTCCGTTGGTGTAAAAAGATGCAGTATTCTAATAACGATGTTTTTGAACGATACGGCTGTAAGGTTCCCATCTATGGCGACCCGTTCTATCTCACTCGTGAGGAAAGAAACATTCTATATGATGCCGACTTGAGTGATAATCCCAAATTGGCAACTATTAGAGATATATTTGTCTTTCACTGCTATGTAGGTTGTCGTGTTGGTGACCTTTATAGACTCACAAAAGACAATATCGTAGATGGATTTATTGAGTACACACCGCAGAAGACAAAGAAATGCCAGGCCAAGACCGTGCGTGTACCACTACATGATAAGGCTAAGAAGATTCTTGAACGGTACAACTGCTCTAATGGGAAGCTTTTGCCATTCAAGCAAGTCTATCAATATAATCTCGGCATACGTGAACTGCTGAAGCTTTGCGGAATTGACAGAATGGTCACTATCTTAGACACACATGGCTACCAAACCGTCCAGAAACCTTTGTATGAAGTGGCAAGTAGCCATACGGCACGCAAGACATTTGTCGGCAATCTCTATAAACAGGTTCCCGATCCCAATCTCATTGCTTCCATGTCGGGACACGTTGATGGCAGTCGTGCCTTTGCACGTTATCGTAACATTGACGATGATATGAAGCGACGTTTGGTTGAGATGATAAATTAAAAACCTATAATACTATCCACGATGAAAGTTACAGCATTTATAAGAAAAACCTCGGCAAAGAATAATGTAACCGAGATGGCCCGTATATATTTCCGTGTACGTGATGTAGGAGGTGTAGACCTGAAAGCAGCCAGTGAGCTGTCCATCAATCCCAACCACTGGAGCGCAGAACGTCAAGGTTACAAACCTCGCGTAGTATTGGTATCCGAGCAAAAAAGGATGAGTCTTGAACGTGATATACAGAATATCACCCACCTCATAGCCGAAAAATATCAGCGTGGTGTGGATGGTGCCTGGCTTAAAGCTCTCATTGAAGAGTATCATCATCCCAACATCAATGCCCGAGGTGGCAACAAGCGTGAGGAGTACCTACTTTCATTCCAAATACAGAAGTATATCGATGAAACGCCCCTTGCAGCTGAGAGTCAAAAGCATCATCGTGATAATCTCTGCAAGGTATTACGCTATGAGCGGTTCCGACATGAAGTGATGCATCAGCGTGGTTTCCATCTTTGTGTGGATTCAATAACCGCTGATGATATTAGAGAGTTCAAGCATTGGATACAGGAGGAACATAAGTATGTGGAAATGTATCCTCTCTTCTATCAGAACGAA
>JAFOYE010000004.1 GCA_017391525.1 Paludibacteraceae bacterium
TCTTTCTTCTCTACGAACAGATCGATGTCGTTATGTGTTCTTGTTTCCCTGCCTATAAGTGCATCGACACCCCAACCGCCGTCCAGAAACACCTTTACAGATGCTTCAGACAGCATTTCAAGAATCTCACATACATCAAAACAAGTTACCATAAAATTCGAATTTATGATGGTTCAGAGTTATACCTCCTCTGCCTGCATAGGCTTGTATACCGTGTCTACCACTCTGCGCTGGCATTCGTCGGCATCGGAAAGAGGGTGGGTACTGATAAGCATAAGGACACAGGAGGGGTCGAGGTGTGCGTCATTCAGGATTCTGGGATCCTCCAACTCAACATGAAAACCGTTACGCTCGTAGAAGGCGATGCGTCGGCGTGTGATGTCATCAGTTGGAGGCTCCACTTCCCCGATTATCGGCAGATTGGTCTCTTCCCTCAGGAGTTTCAGCGTCAATGCGCCCAAACCCTTGTTACGGTGGATGTCAAGCGTAGCCAAATACAGGAGATAACGACATATGCCTAATTCAAATACTACAGCCATACCGCAGAAGTCGTCATCTTCAGTGATGGCATAAAAAGACATTTCCTGGCAGTGGTCTATCATCCACAGGAAACGTTCAGTGTCAGTTCTCTCCGCTTCGGGAAAAGCAGACTCGTAGAGCTCTGGAACTTGCGCTATCAGCGGGTCTTTGCTTGACTGTATTTTTATCAGTTTCATGCTAACCCTATTGTTATAATGAGAATATTCCTTGTCTTATTTTACATAATCCAAATTAGCAGAATTATAATAACTAAGTAAAGACCTTAAGGACATTAAGGACCTTAAGGCCTTTACTCGTATTGGTTGTTATTCTGCTTTGAGTTCTTTCAAGTCAATCATCAGCTCATCCAGTTGCTTTTGATCTACGAGACCAGGAGCGCCCAACATCACATCGCGACCTTGGTTGTTCTTTGGGAATGCGATGCAGTCGCGGATGCTGTCCAATCCTGCGAACAAGCTCACGAAACGATCCAAGCCATATGCCAAACCGCCATGAGGTGGCGCACCGAACTTGAAGGCGTTCATGAGGAAGCCGAACTTGAGTTGTGCCTCTTCTGGTGTGAAGCCAAGGATTTCAAAGGTGCGTTGTTGCAGCGCCGCATCGTGAATACGGATACTACCGCCACCAACCTCTACACCGTTGATAACCATGTCATATGCGTTGGCACGCACAGCAGCTGGATTGGTGTCCATCAAAGGTATATCCTCTGGTTTTGGACTCGTAAATGGATGGTGCATTGCCATGAGGCGTTGCTCCTCGTCGCTCCACTCGTACATTGGGAAGTCCACAATCCAGAGGCATGAGAACTTCTTAGGATCGCGCAATCCAAGTTGCTTGCCGACCTCCAAACGAAGCTCACACAATTGCTTGCGGGTCTTCATTGCGTCGTCGCCAGAGAGAATCAAAATGAGGTCACCTGGCTGTGCATTCATCGCCTTAGCCACCTCTTGCAACTGCTCTTGGTTGTAGAATTTATCTACGCTTGACTTCACATTGCCATCTGCCTCTACGCGGGCATACACCATACCTTTCGCGCCAATCTGTGGGCGTTTCACGTAGTCGGTGAGTGCATCCAATTGCTTGCGGGTATATGTTGCGCAACCTGTCGCGCAGATACCGCCGATGTAGGCAGCATTAGCGAATACGCTGAATTTCTCCTCTTTTTGCTCTTCGATGGCGTGGAAGATATCGTGCAATTCCACGAACTCCATGCCGAAGCGTGTATCTGGCTTGTCGCTACCATAATATTTCATCGCGTCAGCCCATGTCATACGTGGGAAATCTGGCAGGTCGATGTTGAGAATGGACTTAAATAGGTGCTTAGACATACCTTCGAAGAGTTGCAGCACATCCTCTTGCTCTACGAACGACATCTCGCAGTCGATCTGAGTAAACTCAGGTTGGCGGTCTGCACGCAAGTCCTCATCGCGGAAGCACTTCACGATTTGGAAGTAACGGTCAAAGCCGCTGACCATGAGAAGTTGCTTCAAGATCTGTGGTGATTGTGGCAAAGCGTAGAACTGTCCTGGGTTCATACGGCTTGGCACGATAAAGTCGCGTGCGCCCTCTGGGGTTGAGTTCACCAAAACGGGTGTTTCCACCTCCAAGAAGCCCTTCTCATCCAAGTAACGGCGTACCTCGAAGGCCATCTTGTGGCGGAGCTCAAGGTTCTTTCTTACGCAGTTACGGCGCAAGTCTAAGTATCTATATTTCATGCGAATATCGTCGCCACCGTCGGTTTCGTCCTCGATTGTGAAAGGAGGAGTTACGGCTGCATTCAGGATATTCATCTCGGCTACTTTGATTTCGATTTCGCCAGTAGGAATTTGCGTGTTTTTGCTTTGACGCTCAATGACTTCGCCAGTTACTTGGAGCACGAACTCGCGCCCTACTCCATTGGCTTTCTCCAGCAATGCGTCTTGCTCTGCGCTGCCATCGGATTGAAATGCGAGCTGCGTGATACCATAGCGATCACGAAGATCAATAAATGTCATACCGCCCATTTTGCGGATTCGTTGTGCCCATCCTGCGAGGGTCACTGTTTTGCCTGCATCGGCAAGTCGAAGCTCGCCACAAGTGTTGGTTCTAAACATATTCTTAGTAGTTCAATATAGTTCAAAGTTGTTCAAATTGGTGTAAAATAGTTTAAGGACTACCGTTCTCTACTATTTGCCACACAAAAAAGTGTGCAAAGGTAGTGAAAAATCCTGATATACGCAAATTATAGTGCGATTTAATCGAAAAAGATAGATAAATCTATCTATCCTATTCTCTCCTATCCTACCAAATGCCAGGTATGAGGCGCCAGCGGATGCGCTGCTGGTAATCGGTATATCCGGGCAGTCCTGCTGCCAGCACCTGCTCCTCGTTGTGTATGCGTCGGATGATCAGTACGGGGTAAACGCCAAACACCAACAACGCCCAAGCAGAGCCCAGCACTATTGGCATAGAGAGGAACATGAGCAAGGTGGCTGTGTACATCGGATGGCGCACAATGCCGTACAGTCCCGTGTCAATGAGTTGCTGATTCTCTTGCACTTCTATGGTTCTTGACAGATAGGCATTCTCGCGCAACACTTCGGCGTATAAGGCATACCCTACCAGGAATACTACCGAGGCAATGACACTCGCCCACAGGGGCAAACTGGACCACGCGAAGCGGTAGTCAAACCCGCAGAGGACAAAGCCGCCGATAAACATAAGTCCCGAGAGGGCTACCACATATTTTTGTGTCTGCTCTTTCTCCTTGTTGTTCAGCCGTTTAGCGAGCAAGTCAGGCATAGAGATCAGTAGCCAAATACCCATGCAGGTCATAGGTACAAACAGCAAGGCAAGCAGTAGCCATGCCTGCCAATAGTGCCATGTGCCTGCAGGCCAAAAGAGCAGCACGCCAATCAAGGCCATTCCACACAAGAGCTTACATAATCCACTAATAATCAATTGAGTTATTTTCATATAGTGTGCATTGATATTTTATCTGTAAAAATCAGTATGCAAAGTTACTACAAAAATTGCAAATATGCAAAAAAAAATCAAAGATTTTTGAAACAACTATATTGGGTTTTCAAGTTCTTGTTTGGCAAGCAATTGCACTTCTCTTCTAATCATAGAATAGTGGAACACTTTTTCAACTCAAAATTTGTATATGTGCGAAAAAAAATGTACCTTTGCAGCATAAATTTAATCTAACAAATCATGAATAAGAACGTATGAAACAGAAGCTTTTAGCATGGGGCATGATTGCTCTTTTGATGACAAGCTTCACCGCTTGCGAATCTAATGGTGTAAAAAATGGCGCCAAATACACTTTCCCAGCTGAGTGGGAGAAGCATGTATGCAAGATATATAGTCAAAATATTTTTTTTTGCGAAAAAAAATGAATTAAAGTTGCACATTTTAATTTTATTTTATATCTTTGCAGAAAAATAGTAGAATTGTAATAATATTAATATTAACTTTAACATTTTAAACTATGACTGAAGAAACAAAATCTATCACTACAGATTATGTAGTAGATGAAACAGCTGTAAATTTAGCAAAAAAGAAAAAAAGAAGATTATGGACTCTTCTTGGCGTTAGTACATTTCTTTTGGCGGGTGGTGTAGTTGCTTATATCATGTATCAAAGTGGATTAGCATACAAGAATGCTATTCCAGAAGATGCACCAATAGTATTAGAGATAGATGTCCGATCTATTTTTGCTAAATCAGTAATGGAATCTTATGAAACTAAGATCGCTGATTTGATTGAATCCGTAGATCCAGAGAATGTTGATTTGAAAAATATTACTGAATCATTAACTAAAAAGGAGAATACAGGTATCAGTTTCTTCTATCCACTTTATGCGTTTACAGATTCTTCTGTTGAAAATGTTTTTATATTGGCTTCTGTTAGTGATAAAACAGATTTGATAAATACTATTAAGTCTTTAGACGTTGATGTGCATATTTATGATTCATCTAATGAGATATCTTGGATTGAAGTTGGTGATGATATAGTGGGTGGTATAACTGAAGATGCATTGCTGATAGGTAGTACTGATTCAAAATCTACTTATGAGGATCTATTGACTCAAGAAAAGGCTCAAAGTTTCTTTGCTAGTGATGCAGGAAAATTCATGGATAAACATACCGAAGATATTACTCTTATGATTAACTATAAGAATATTTACGGTCAATTAAAAAGAGAACTTAAACGTGAGATAAATAACGTCTATGCACTCGATGAATTGCCAATATTTGTTGCAAGTTTAGAATTTGAAGCAGGTGATATAATTCTTGAATATCATGTTGATGGAATAGACGAGGAAGTTGTAGGTTTAATGGAAGATTTAGAGATTACAGAAGAAGTATTTGATCATATTCCAACTAAAAATTTAATAGGTTTTGCGGCTTTACCTATCGATGGTCCAAAAGCATTAGAGAAATCTCAAGATAAATTAAGGAAATTGTTTGGTAGTAATGATGACTATAAGAAACTTAAAAAATTATTGAATGCTACTTCTGGAACAGCTGTTGTTGCAGTATACAACAATGATTCTAATAATGAGCCAGATGTATTATGTATTATTCCTACATCAAAATCTAAACTAAAATCTATTCTAGAAGATGAATTACCTAGTTATATCAACATAGATGGAGATGATAAGTATACATCAATTACAAGTATGGAAGGTTATAGATATTCTTCTGTTTCTAATTCATTTGATGGTGACATCAACTCATCATACTTGTACGGAATAGTATACTTAAAGCAACATATTAATAAGTTATTGGACAATGCTGGTGCTTATTATAGTGAAATGCCTGATTACCAAAACAAAGTGATAGAATTATTAGAACTTATAGATAGTTTTGAAATTAAATGTGATGATATAGACGAAGCATCTATGACTTTAAGATTAACAAATGACTCCAAAAATTCTTTAGAATTGTTGCTTGAGCATTCTATACAAATAGGTGAAGCGTATATAGAGTATATTAATGAAATGTATAGTTATGATACTAATGACTATGATAATTATGGTAACGATTATGGCTACAATGATTATGATGGTAGTGATTATGACTATTATGACTATGATGATTACTCATATGAGTATGAAGATGAAGTAGAAGGGTACGATTATGATTATGACTACGACTATGATGACTACGATTATCTATGGTAAATAATTCAATAATATTACAAAAGAAGAGTTCCTTAAAGGGACTCTTCTTTTATTTTAGAACTCTATTTACAACTTTTATAATGTTAGTATTTATTACAAACTATAGTACAGACATATTTTAAAGGTAAGTTACCAATTTCTTTCCAAGTTATTTCAGGATTATGGTCAAGAGTATTATGTAGGTTAGATATAATACCCGTGCCTTTTAATTTTAGATAAGCTTCTTTTTGTGTCCAAAGGCGAATAAATTCTAAATCAGGATTAGTCGAAGAAATAATGTGTTGTTGTTCGGTTAGGTTCATTGTTTTTCGCATGAGTTCGGGTTTGAATGTGCGAATTGCTTCAATATCAATGCCAATAGGATTTTCGCTTATAGCGACAGCAATACCAGTTTTACAATGCGATATAGAGAAGTATGGTCCGCCTTCAATATAGGGTGCTCCATAGTTGTTATATAGAAAGGTAGGTTGCTCATTAATAGGTAGTTGGTGTACCCTTCCCCACTCTGCTAAAAGGTCACAAAGCATGATGTATGATTTTAGACAACAGAATTGTCCAAAGGTGTGTTGGTAGCGTAGTGCTTGTTCTCTGCGTTGATTAGATACTAGAGGCAGTAAGCGAGCAACTTCTTGCTCGCTACATTGATCCATATTATCAAAGATTTGATATAGCACTATTTCTTAGAGTTTTGTGATAGATTAATCCATAGCAGCAGGCCATGGGTTGTGGGTAATACCAGCCATTTTTACCATTTGTTCATGAGCTTGGGTACGGAGGCGTTCTACCTCTAGTTTACGTGGTTGCGTAGTATCTGGTAGTATTGGTTCGCCTATAGTAATGGTGAGTAGTGGTAACTTCTTTGGACCAAATAGTCGGTAGATACCTTTTCTCTTGCGAAAGGTAATGACGCATGGTAAGATAGGCTTATTGTATTTATAACTCATTGTAAAAGCTCCTTTTTGGAATGGGCGAAGTGGTTTATACATATCCCAACGGCACGCTTCAGGGAAGATATGAAACCACCAACCACGGCGATTAAACTCATCGAACGCCTCGTTGAACTTTTTGAGTGCAGACATATTGGTAGTGGAGTCTGGTATAGGTACTCCTCCTGCAAGTCGCATAAAGAATCCATCTTTAGTTCGGAAGTTAGGTGCGAACATAGGTACGCGCATGTGGTGATTAGCCTTCACAGCAAACATCACGCATGGACAATCCAGTCGATAGACGTGATTGCAAATGGTTATAGCACCGGGTTTGAGTTCGTTTTTATATTGTTTTAGGATAGCTCGTCCTCGTATGCGCAAGCCCATTTGTATGGATACTTTTAGGCGCAGAAATATGTGTAAAACGATATAGAACGCCCATAGTAGATTAAATTTGTATTTTCGAGAGTCGTCTAGATATGGATAATGCTCATCAAAGTCAATATCTTTGATTTTCTTGGGAAATAATGTTCGTTCAAATGGATTATCTTCTGGGTATTTTATGGCTGGTTCTGGTATATATACCCCTTCTTGAACTTGTAGTTCTTCGTACTGTTTGTTCATATTGTTGTAAAATTTGTGCAAAGATAAGTTTTTTTATGCGAATTTGCAAATAAAAGCCACCCAATCTTCAAATTGGATGGCTTTTATATTATTTTTGCTTTTCTGGTGCCTTGTTTTGCTCTTCTACCGTAGGAAGCGAAAGTTGTGCTCCTTTGTGGTTGTAGAATTTGGTTTCGAGCATTCCTAGACTCTGATTTTCGATAGTATGCACGCCATATTTAAGTCGCCATTTGCATTTTTGGGAATTGATCCATCCCTTTGATACATAGGCATATATATATGGGTGTAGGTGCAATCGTAGTCCTCTGCCAAAATGTTGTTTATAGGCTTCGATCTCTTCGGTGATTTTTTCAGTAAAGAGTATCGAGGACTGTATTTTGCCTTTTCCCATGCAAGTAGGACAAGTCTCCATCACATCCATTTCCACCGCTGGGCGCACGCGTTGTCGTGTGATTTGCATTAATCCAAACTTACTGAGTGGCAATACATTATGTTTTGCCCTGTCTCTATCCATCAGTTCACGCATATGGTCGTATAGCGCTTGCTGATTGGCTTTGTCATCCATATCAATGAAATCAATAACGATGATTCCGCCGATATCTCTAAGTCGCAGTTGATGCACGATTTCGTCTGCTGCTAGCATATTGAAATGGAATGCATTCTGCTCTTGGTCCTCAAAGAGTTTCTTGCTGCCGCTATTCACGTCGATGGAGAATAGCGCTTCGGTTTTATCCATGATGAGGTATCCGCCTTTTTTGAAACCAACGGTTCGTCCCAAGCCTGTTTTCATCTGTCTTGTGATGTCAAACTTATCAAAGATAGGCTGCTCGCCATTATAAAGTTTGACTAATTTAGATGCTTCTGGGGCGATAAGCTCGAGGTATTGTTGAATTTCCTCGTAAACTTCCTTGTTGTTGACATGTATACTCTCAAAATTTGGAGAGAAAATGTCACGGATAATACCGATTGTTCTTCCTAGTTCTTCGCTGATTAGTGAGACAGGTTCTTTGGTCTGCAATGTTTTTACGCAATCTTCCCATCTCTTGACCAGTACGCGCAGTTCGTTGTCTAGTTCTGCTACTCGTTTGTCTTCTGCGACGGTTCTAACAATAACTCCAAAACCTTGAGGTTTAATGGATTGTACCAGTTGTTTGAGGCGTCCTCTTTCTGCTGATTTGCCGATTTTGTTGCTCACCATCACCTTGTCAATAAAAGGGATAAGCACAAAGTTGCGGCCAGTAATAGAGATTTCTGCAGAAAGTCTTGGGCCTTTAGAGTTGATAGGCTCCTTGGTGACTTGTACGAGGATAGTGTCTCCCACTTTGAGGTAGTCGGCTATATTGCCTTCTTTTCCGCATGCGGGTTGACGCTCAATCTTGTGAATCTCTGGTATGCGTCGTCTATCTGAAACGAGTTTGGTGACGTACTTCTGCTGTGTCAGAAACTCTGAACCTAAATCAAGGTAGTGCAGAAAAGCTTCTTTCTCATGTCCTACGTCCACGAAGGCTGCATTGAGCGCTGGCATCAGTTTTTTGACACGACCATAGTAGATATTTCCTACAGCAAAGGTATCCACACCGCGTTTTTCGCGGTTAACCTCCATGAGTCGGTCGTTTTCGGTCAGCGCAATAGCAATCTCCTGTGGCGTAACATCCACAATCAATTCGCTTTTCATATGTCAATGATCATGGGCAATTATTAGCCCGGGGTTAAATAAGTGATTAAAAAAAATGCTTTGCGGCCCCATTTGCGCCCAAATGGGTATGCCACAAAGCTTTTGTCAAGCGTCAAAGCTTACTTATGCTTATGACGATTCTTGCGCAAACGTTTTTTACGTTTGTGGGTAGACATTTTATGTCTTTTGTGCTTTTTACCGTTTGGCATAATTGTAATTTATTTAGTGATTATTTTAAAAGTTCTGCGAAGCTATCAGCTGGTTTGAAAGCTGGAATCTTGTGCTCAGGCACAACGATAGATTCGTTCTTTGTAATGTTACGGGCGATCTTTTGTGCACGAGTCTTAGTGCCGAAACTACCGAAGCCACGGAGGTATACTGCCTCACCCTCTGCTACGGTTTTCTTGATGTTCTCCATTGCAGACTCAACTACGTTCATGATAGTAGTTTTGTCGTATCCGGTTTGGATTGCAATAGCATTAACGAGTTCTGCTTTTGTCATAATAATTTTATATTTAATCAGTTATACATTTTTCATATTTGAGCAATCAATTGATTGCATTTTGACGTGGGTTCTATTCCGCAAAAAACGAAATCGGCTGCAAAGGTACTATAAATAAATGAATTATGCAAATATTTTGGTAAAAAAATATAAACTTTTTGCATTTTTATACTCACCTTATTTTATGCTTATCCTCTTGGAGTGGTAACGGTGTGATAACGGAAAGGTATAGTTGATTCTTAACTATAGGTTAACTATGGATTAACAAACCCTTGCGCAAAGGTAGCGCAAGGGTTGCTAAAAGTTAGTATATTATTCATCAATATTCAGGCGGGTATTGTTTGATCACTGGGATATTTTCTTTTTCGCATACAATACAAATGAACTCGTCGATGGGCATTGATAGATAAAAACCTAGATTAGTATGCGTCCACTCGGCATCGATAGTGCCAAGTACGTAATATCCATCGTATGACTTTTCAAAGGTATAATAGGTGATCGCATTAGGACGAATGACCACTGCTCCATATGCTGCTAATGGGACATTAAATGGCTCAGGGAAGTCGTATATAATCATGTTCAAACTATCACTCTGCTTGGTATAAACTTGCAAACTATCCCAAGCAAAATGTTCGTGAATATCTGGGTAATTGGTTTGAATATAGGTATTCCATATTTCTAGGTCATTTAATGGATATAATTCTTTGGTTTGTTCTTGTTCTTGATAAGCTTTAACCATAAGAGGAATCCAACGATATTCTATTTGATAATAAGCCTGTTGTCTTGGATCATTATTCTGTGCAAGAACATGAATGGTAGTTGCGAATAAGAGTAAAAATAAATAACACTTTTTCATGATACGGGGATTTTCTTGTTAATTAGACCGCAAAGTTAATAAAAATAAATGACCCGCACAAAAAAAAAGAAAAAAATCGCCACTTATATGCCTAATAGCGATAAAAGTGGCGATTTGGCTATATATTGACTGAATTAATATCCCTCAATATACTCAATTGTTTCTTGGGCGATAAAGTCCAGTGGCTCGTATTGGCATGTTACTTCATCAAAATCAATGTCGGATAGATAGATGCAACGGATTTTAGAGTTGTTCATGGTGCGATAGTACAAACGGCCATTCATAATATCTGTAACGATTGTAACTTGTGTTGCGCTGTGCATATCCGGTATTTGTGTCGTATCGCTAAATTGCAAACCAATAGGTATATCAAAATGGTTCATAAGATGAAATGCATGAATAACCGTTTGTCTGGAATCAGAGAAGATGGGGGCTGTCGTTTGCAAGAAAGCAGCACGGACAAATCTAGATGGAGATGACATATCTCCTGGTAAACCCAGCATACCCGTTCCACCGCTAAAAGAACTTAGTGCTTGTTCGCCCAAGTTATGAGTAGATATGGTTCCAGGCTTAAGGTTGATATAGTTATTCAAATTGCTAAGATGCCAATCTAAGGAAGGCGAATTGGTCAGTACGCCAAGAGGATTCTCGTGGATATTGATTTGTTCGTTTATGATTTCAATAACTATCTGACGACCAGATGGTTCGGTAACGCGCCAATGAACGGTAGAGGCGCGAGGATCAACACCTACAACACGGATGCCATCTATCTGTTCGACCAATTCATCTATCGAAGAAAAAGATGCAAGCATCCATGATACAAATTGCATGTCGCTGATGGTTATATCTTTTTGGTTGGGGTCGAAAGGCATATATTTGCCGTAATCGGGGAAATAAAACAGACCAGCAGCTAATCCCGCTTCGTTGATACCTTCCATCACATATGCCTTATCTTCTACTGCAATACCTACATAGCCAAATTTAGATGAATAGCGCATGCCTTTGGTTGTATTATCTGGTAGGAAGGATTTGTGTTGGTGTTCACGTGGGACAATCACATACATTAGATTAAGTGGTCTAGCAGCCCACTCTATTGTACGAGCTGTAATAGGTTGATTAGCTGTAGTGTGAAGGGTGATACCTGTACAAGCTTTAGCCTCTGAAGCGAGGGATGCTAACGCTAAGGTTAGAGCCAAGAGAAGAATCTTTTTCATAGTTGTAATGGATTTAAGGTGAATTGTTTGATAGGGATGATACAAATAGTATGCCAATCTTGGTGTAGGGTGTAGAGTGTAAAGGCGAGGAAGCAAAAAATATTCGCATTTTTTGCGCATATACATTTTTTTTTGTACCTTCGAACATCTGCCTTGGCTTTTATACTTCCCAAACCCCCACCCATTTAAAAGCCAATTCCCTCGTAGCTACGTTCGCGTCATGCAGCCCATACTACAGTTTGCTCGCAATATCTACAAAAACGGTTAAAACCTCTTTCATATCCCATTGCCATCCCTTATGTATGCAAGCTTCCTAGGGATGACAATGGGTCTATGAGATAGATTTGGGATCTATCTTTCTGTAGATATTACTCGCTTAACTTGCGTATGTGCATTTTTTGTTGTACCTTTGCATCGAAAATGAACAAAGACCTATTATATAAGGAATTAGAGGAATGGTACGAGGTAAACCATCGTATCCTGCCTTGGCGTGAGACGGACGATCCGTATAAGATTTGGATTTCGGAGATTATCCTGCAACAAACTCGTGTGGCGCAAGGTATGGAGTATTATCATCGCCTTGTTACACGATTTCCTGATATTCAATCGCTTGCGGATGCCGATGAAGATGAGGTGCTACTCTATTGGCAGGGCTTGGGGTATTATTCACGGGCGAGGAACTTGCATAAGGCGGCGCAGTTGATGAAAAATCATGAGATTTTTCATCAGGCGATGAGGCGATTAGGCGATAAGGCGAGAGGCGAGGAGATATTCTCTGCGCTCAAGAGTATGCCGGGTGTAGGCGATTATACGGCGGGAGCGATTGCTTCATTTGCTTTTGATCTGCCCTACCCTGCGCTGGACGGCAATGTGTATCGTGTATTGTCGCGATTATATGACTGCGAAATTGCGTTTGACACTACCGAGGGCAAGAAGCATTTTAGGAAGTTAGCAGAGGATCTACTCGATAGAGAGCGCCCACGATTGTTCAATTCGGCGATTATGGAGTTGGGTGCTTTGCATTGCGTGCCAACGGCACCTGATTGCCCTACTTGTCCGCTCAATACTTGGTGTAAGGCATTGGCTAATAATACAGTAGAACTTTTGCCAGTTCGCAAGCCCCGTCCGAAAGTGCGCGATAGATATTTGGAATATACTATCTACATCACACCTGAAAAGACAACTTTGATCCACCAACGCAAAGGCAACGATATTTGGAAACACCTCTGGGAATTTGTGTGCGCAGAGCGCACCGGCGAAGAGGCGATAAGGCGAAAGGCGAAAGGCGAGAAAATATTGGAGCTAACGCACGTGCTATCGCACCAGAAGTTGCATGCGAGGTTTGTAATAAAAAACGTGTCAGAACTTCCTGAGATTCCTGACACGGTGGTGGTACATTTGTCCGATTTGGATAATTATGCTTTTTCAAGATTGACGCTGAAGGCGATAGAAACCCTAGCGCAAAGGTAGCGGATTTTAAGAATGGTTTACCTATACCAAAAGTATACTAAGGGTATACAAAAACAAGCGCGGGCAGAAATGTCCGCGCTTAAACTTAATTCTGAATTCAAACTTTATAAATTACCTATTTTCTGCCCCATTATATTATAGGTATTGCCATCTTGAAGAATGTACACTTGACCGTTGCGGAGGAGTTTTTGAGCTGGGTTGGCAGGGTTGACATATACCTCTGGGGCTGATGTTGGTGTATTTGCCTCGTAAATAGCTTGAATGGTAATTGTATCAGTTAGAGGTTCAGCTACTGGTTGCCAATAGAGGAATGTAAAGCCCTCTATCTCTGGGGCAGCAGGGAACGGGATTGTGAGTACTTGGCTTAGTATCTCGCTATCGTTATCCTCACTATTGGTGAAGATGATGGTCATATCGCGGTTCTCAACAAACTCAGCGGTAAGGGTAATATCTTCTGTGACTGTAAGTGTACGAGGGTTGTCGGTATTACCGTCAGACCAACGCAAGAAGGAATATCCATCATATGGAGTAGCGGTGATAGTGATGGTAGTATTATCGGTGTACATGCCTCCGCCAGCCACTTCGCCCAATTGGTTGTTGTTGGCGAATAGTGTTACCAACCAATTTTCCGAAACGATGTTTAGGAACTGTCCCCAATAAGTATGGCGAACGTATGCGTTATATGCAGAACGAGGAATTAATAACTTGCAAGTGGATGTGTTTGCACCAAGATTACTTGCATCAGGAGGAGTTGTGCCGAGACAAGTGATGGAGGTGAGGGAGGAGCAATTATGGAAAGCCGCTTCTCCAATGTATGTTACGCTATTGGGGATAGTGATAGA
>JAFOYE010000027.1 GCA_017391525.1 Paludibacteraceae bacterium
ATACGATGATACTTACTATTATAAAGGAGAAATTAAACACGAGGGGGTTAAATGGAATGAGATTCAACTTATTTTTGCACAAAATAAGTTAAGTGGTTGTGTCTTGAAGAAGAAATGCGAAGACGATTGTGAGAATATAAGATTAGCTTTAGTTGATAGTTTGGAGACTATATTTCACTCTATCCCATCTGCGGATAGCGCTTTATATTCTTATACATACATTGATGATTATGATGAAATATGGTCAAAGTTTGATGGGAATATACAATTAGCAATCTATAAAAGATATGATGGATTTGCTTTTTCTTACTATCACGAAGATAATATCAAAGAATATCTAAAAACAAAACATATAGAAGATTCCATCGCAGAAGTTCAAAGGCAAGTTCGCAGAGATTCCATTAGACATGTGAACGATTCTCTTCAGCAGTTACAAATCGTTGATATTGACCGTTATAAACTATATCCAACTCAAAATACTTGGACATTATTAGAATTAGACACACAAACAGGACGTGTATGGCAAGTTCAATACAGCGTAGAAGGTTCTAAATATAGATTTAAAACACGTCTTAATAGTTGGTCACTATTAGAAGAATCTGATTTGCAGGTATCAGGACGTTTCGAGTTGTATCCTACGCAAAACATGTATAACTTTGTGTTGTTGGATAAAATCTCAGGTAAAACATGGCAAGTGCAATGGTCAACAGAATACAATAGTAGAGGATATTGGGAAATAGAATGATTTAAATAGTACGGTATGTATCCACACGACAATATATTCAATATATATTACAACATAGGAAAACGACTCCCTTTTCAAGTTAAACGATGCGAAGTCGGCCTACAACGTTCCATAAATTGGGAAAATCGACTTAGTACTAAAGGACGCACCTTTATGGTTGAAAAAATCGAACCTAAAGGTAAATATGGTAAAGCATATGGATATAGTTTGGAAGACAATAAACTAAGTGAGGAGTATTTGACGTTTTATTACCCTAATTACAAAGCAGGAGAAATAGTAGAAATTCCTTGTGCGGGTTGTGGAGAATGGGTGCTGATTGATGTTCCCAATGTTGATATGAATGAGATTTTTCCCGTACATCTACCAGAAGAGATAATGCCTTTTGGCAAATTCAAAGGAAAAAGTTTACAAGAAATATATGAGGCGGATCCACAATATATTTTTTGGCTTTTAGACCAAGATCCTTACTATAGAGTTGACATACCAAGATTAATAGGTAAAGAAGCGAAAACGGATGAAGAATTTAAACAAATTTGTTCAGAAGAATACGATCGAGTAGTCCCACAACTAACTCCTCATTCAAAAATTAAAGTCGGGAAATACAAGGGGTTATCCTTTGAAGAAGTATCATTGATAGATGCAAAGTATATAGAGTGGTTTCTACAAAACACCAACGAAAGGATTGATTACAATTCTTTTTGCAAACTACTTGAACTTAGTAAAGAAGACTAATCTTTGATTTAAGCAAACGAAGTCAAAGCAAACCACTCCCCTGCAAATCAAGATTTCAGGGGAGTAATTTTTCATAGGTAACTTATCTCTCCATAAATTTCCCGTCACCTGTCTAGTTCTCGGCGGTAGTTCGCCGAGCATAATCCCCGCCACCTGTTTTGCTTTTGCCAGTGGTCTGGCAAATCCCCCCTGCCTTTACACCCTACACTTTACACAAAAAAAATCACATAGCCCTTGCGCATATGCGATTTTTTCACTACCTTTGCAGAGTAATTTACTCCATCATATTTACTATGAGAACAACCATCACTATCTTTCTGGCATTACTCACTACCATGCTATATGCCAAAGACTATCAAGTATTTGGTCCACAGGGTGGACTGGCAATGACCGTCACTTTACCCAAAGACTTTAATCCAGACACCGACACTTGCTCCATGGTCATTCTGATGCACGGTATTTTTGCTAGCAAAGATATTCTGCCAATGCCTACTATCGCCCGAAAACTGGCAAAGGCGGGCATAGCATCCATTCGCTTTGATTTTGGTGGTCATTGGGATAGCGAAGGAGAGATGCAGCAAATGACCATCGAGAAAGAGATTGCCGACGCCATGGCTATTTGGCGATATGCCAAATCTTTGCCTTATGTCACTCGTATCGGACTGCTCGGACACTCGCAAGGCGGTGTAGTGGCAGCTATGACGGCAGGCAGGATCGCCGCCTCTGGCGATAGTATACAACCCTACTCGCTGGCACTTATTGCACCAGGATCGGTAGTCAAAGATGCCTGTTTGCATGGTAAGTTCTTTGGGGCTAAGTTCAACCCACAAGATCCCCCAGCCTACATCAAGTGCTTTGGAATAATGAAGTTAGGCAGAGAATATATCCTCACCACCCAGCAACTGGATATCTACGGCACAGCCAGCCACTACAAGGGAAAAGTTCGCCTGATTCATGGCAGCAAGGACAGGATTGTCCCACTCTCATGTAGCGAAGATTTCAAAGCCACTTATGGCAACGCGGCCGATCTGATTATCGTAGAAGGTGAGAATCACATGATCGGACTAAAAACCCAACGCGTAGCCAACCTCGTGGTAGACTTTTTCCAGTAATCCTCTATAATTTCATCACTCACTCAACTATGGAACACAAGTCTTGTCCTCGATGTGGTGCAGCGTTTATTTGTCAGCACGAGAATCCCGCCAAGTGCCAATGTGCAGGCGTGGAACTCTCGCCCGCTGCTCGTGCTCATTTGGCAGTGCAATACCCCAACCAATGCCTCTGCCGCAAGTGCCTCATCGAATTAGGAACATCCAACTAACACCATTTGCACAATGTTTACTTTATTCCTCATATTCTGCATCATCGTCCTATTTCTATGTCCTACCATGGTATGGCTACTATGTTGGATCGTAGCACGCCTATGCCATCACAGCATGCCCTTTGCGCCTTTTGGCTACACAGGACTAGCCCTTGTGCTAATATTTTGTGGCACCATGCTTTATGGCTATTGGTTTGGGCGAAAGCAGTTGCGTGTAACCGAAACCACATACACTTCGCCCCAAGTACCCTCTGCCTTCAACGGATATAAGATTATACATATCAGCGACTTACACCTATCTTCTTTTGCCGATTCTCCTGAGTTCTTACAATGCATCATCGACACCATCAACGCCCAACAGCCCGACCTCATTTGCTTCACAGGTGACTTCGTCGGCTTTGGCGTTGAAGAGGCTATTCCCTTCACCCATATGCTCCGTCAACTGCATGCCAAAGATGGCATCATGAGTGTCCTTGGTAACCACGATTTTGCACTATACCATCATGGCCTGACGGATGCAGAAAAGGAAGGAAAAGTCAATCAACTAACCGCCTATCAACGCGATACATTAGGCTGGCAACTGCTTCGTAATCAGTCCTATCTCATTCAGCGTGACAGCGCTTATCTGCAAATAATCGGCGTGGATAACACCTCCTGTCAAGGCCAAGGATTCCAAACCATCTCCCGAGGAGATCTTATAAAGGCAATGACTTTGCCTAATAACCTCATCACCTCATCGCCTAATAGCCTCATCGCCCCATCGCCTCTCAAAATCCTCCTCACTCACGACCCATCACATTGGCGAGGAGAGGTTCTTCCTACTACCGATATTCCTCTTACCCTTAGCGGACACACGCACGCAGGACAAGTGCGCCTCTTCGGTTATCCCATGTCATCCCTCATGTTCACCGAATCCGAAGGTTGGTATCATATCGCAGACCAATCCCTCCACATCAATACAGGACTTGGTTGCACCCTACCCGTCCGTATTGGTGTACCAGCAGAAATAACCATCATAACTCTACAAAAACAATAATGACCATCCGTCCTACCACATACGCTGACATAGAAGCCCTAATGGCCATCTTCGCCCATGCTCGTGCACAGATGATCGCTGACGGTAATTCTTCGCAATGGGGTGACGGCTATCCCTCACGCGAGCAACTCATGAGCGACATCCAACGCGGCGTGAGTTATGTCGTTGAGCATAATGGTCAGCCTTGCGCCACCTTCGTTTTTATCATCGGCGACGACCCTACCTATCACTATATCGAGGATGGTCAATGGCTAGACGACACCCTACCCTACGGCACAATCCATCGCATTGCCTCTAATGGAGAGCAACGAGGCATCTTCAACACCGTACTCCATTGGTGCTCAGCTCAATGCCCCAATATCCGCATTGATACGCACCAAGACAATACACGCATGATACACCTTATCGAGCAAGCCCAATTTACTCGATGTGGCATCATCTACACCCGCGATAACTCACCTCGAATAGCGTATCAAAGGGTAACAGGTGAGAGGTTAGAGGTGAAAGGTTAGAGGTGCGATTAGCGGCTTTGCCGCACTCCCCCAGCCTTTAAACTTTAAACTAAATACAAACATATGTTATACGACTTCAGTTACCAGAATCCTACGCGGATTCATTTTGGCAAGAATGCCATCAACAAACTCGCCAGCGAACTCAAAGCCTACGGACAGAACATCCTGCTCGTCTATGGCAAAGCCGCCATCAAGAAGATCGGTCTCTACGACCAAGTCATCAATATCCTGCAAGCTGAAGGCAAGCATGTCGTGGAACTAGCTGGCATCAATGCCAACCCTCGCTATACCCAACTCCTCGAAGGCGCTCGCCTCGTGCGTGAACACAACATCGACCTTATCCTCGCTGTAGGCGGCGGTTCGGTTATCGACTGCGCCAAGGGTATCGCTTGTGGTGCGTACGCCGAAGGCGATATATGGCAACGCTACTACGTTAATCAAGAGCGCGTGAACAACCCTGTTGTGCCTGTAGCCAGTATCCTCACCATGGCGGGTACAGGCAGCGAAATGAACGGCGGTTCGGTCATCACCAACGAGGAAACCAAAGAGAAGATCGGTCGCGTCTATCCATTGGAGATTGCCAGCCCAAAGTTCTCTATCCTCAACCCTGAATACACCTACTCCGTACCTAAGTATCAGATGATTAGCGGTATCTTCGACGTCTTCTCCCACCTCATGGAACAATACTTCTCGGGAGAGGACGATAACACTAGCGATTACCTGCTAGAAGGACTCATGCTCTCGCTCATCTCTGCATCGCGCAAAGCCATCGTCAACCAAGAGGACTACGAGGCACGCAGCAATATCATGTGGTGCGCTACCATGGGTTTGAATAAGATTCTCGGTTTGAGCAAAACCCAAGACTGGGAAGTGCACATGATTGAGCACCAGTTGGGTGCTTATACCGACTGCGCACACGGCATCGGTCTCGCCATCATCTCGCCTGCCTACTACCGCTATATCTTCCGCGATGGCTTGCATAAGTTCGTGCGCTATGCCAAAGTGGTTTGGGGCGTAGAAGATAAGGGACAAGGAGACGAAGCGATCGCACTCGAAGGTATCAATCGTCTGGAAGCGTTTATCGCCGAGTTGGGCATTCCTGCTACATTACGAGAGGTGGGCGCTACGGAAGAGATGTTGCCACTTATCGCCCACTCCACCATCCTTGGTGGGGGATACAAGCAGCTCAACGCAGAGGATATCTTGGCTATCCTCAAAGCCTGCTACTAATCTGCCCATTCATACCAAAACAACAATGCACAAGCGATGGCTTGTGCATTGTTTCTCTAAACACTAAACTGTAGCGTAGCGTCCCCTAAACCTTAATTCACAAACGCTCTCTCCAAGCTCTGCGAGATATTGATCATATAGTCGCCCATATGCTCAAGCTCGTTGATAATATCGATATAATACACGCTCGTTTGGTAGTTCTTGTCGTTATCCTCCAGCGCCTCTATCTCTGCCTCGCGCAACTCGTTACGTAGCACATTAATCTGCTCTTCGGCATCATACGCGTTCTTGATAGTCGTCAATCTACCTTCGTGCGCTGCTGTTAAGTTGGCAATCATCACTTCGTAGGCGGTATCCACTTTTGCCAGCATCAGATTGATCTTCTCTACTGTTGCCTCATCAAAAGTCTTCTTATGCTCGTTGCGACGGCTGAGCATACGGCTGATTGCCTCGCCCGAATCCCCTAGAGACTCTAACTCGCCGATAATCTTGTACATCGCCTTGATCTTCATGCTCGTTGCCTCGCTAATATCGCCAGCGGACACGCCATTAAGGAAGGCAGCAATCTCATACTCAATACGATCACTAATCTCCTCGTATTTCACTAGTTTCTCACGCAACTCGTCAAAGTGCTTTGCGTCTGCCGAAATAGCCTGCTTCGCATAACCCAAGCCGTTGCGAGAGATTTGTGCAAAGTGGATAATCTCATCAAAAGCTTGCTCCGCAGCCAACTCTGGCGTAGCCAACGGACCAGCCGAGATATACTTCAAGCGGAATGGTTCTTTGTCTTGGGTCTTAGGTTTGATCATCCATACTACAGCCTTCTCAATCTGCTTGATAAACCATACCAGAATCAGCGTATTGATGGTATTAAACAGCGTGTGCAACATACTCAGTCCGTACAATGCTGCTGTGCTGCTACTCATGTCGCCGTCCACTACCGCAAAGCCCTCTGCTGCAGGGTTTGGAAAACCAAACAATTCAATGATTTTACCCACCAAGGCGGTAAATGGTTTGAACAATATCAGCGCCCATATCACACCAAACACATTAAAGATGGTGTGTGACATCGCCGCGCGTTTCGCTTGTGTATTACCTACAGATGCCGCGATATTCGCTGTGATGGTTGTACCGATATTCTCACCCAACACCATCGCGCATGCCATATGGAAAGGAATCCAACCCATGCTGAGCATGATGAGGGTGATAGCCATGGTGGCAGAAGAAGATTGTAGTACAAGAGTCAATACCGTACCGAAGGCCAAGAATAGCAATACCGAACCAAAGCCGTGGCTTGCCCAAGTGGTCACAAACTCCAGCACTTGTGGGGTCTCACGCAAGTCCGGTACCGAGTTCTTCATGAACGACAAACCGAGGAACAAGAGCGAGAAACCTACGATCAACTCGCCAATGTTCTGGCGTTGATTCTTCTTCGAGTTCGAGAAAAGGAAACCGAAGAGCATCATTGGCACTGCCAAGATAGAGATATCTGCTTTGAATCCTAACCATGCTACGAGCCAAGCGGTAACGGTTGTACCAATATTGGCACCCATGATGACGCTAATGGCTTGTGCCAAGGTCAGCAGACCCGCATTCACAAAGCTAACCACCATGACGGTAGTAGCGGAGGATGATTGAATAACGGTCGTCACGCCTAGACCTGTCAGCACACCTTTCGCAGGGTTAGATGTCATAGCAGACAGGAATGTACGCAATTTATCGCCTGCGGCTTTTTGAAGTCCAGAGGACATAAGGTTCATTCCGTAGAGGAACATTCCGAGCGCTCCCAAGAGCGTAAAGATTTGTAAAATTCCCATAAATATATTATAATTGTTTTATTGATCGCTTCGCTGTTAGATGTTAGACCACTTTGTTGTTAGAACACTTCGTTGTTAGATTCCGCATTCTCTCAGCCCGAAGGGCGGTCTAACAGTGCAACAATCTAACATATAACATCTTCATCTCAAATCCTGTGCAAAAGTACTGCTATATTATTATATAGGTATGAAGAAAATATTAAGAAATTATTAAATCGCATTTTTGTCGCCTCACATTCTTTGTCTATTAATTCCGAATCTCATTCGGATACTTTTGCAAAAAAGTACTTTTATTAATATTCCACCCCTTTGTACCTACCCAAATCCTCTCGGGCTAAAGACCAAAGATGAACCAAGGACGAACCTAGGATGAACCAAAGAACTCCCAAACTCAAAAAAGTACTTTTCTTAAGATTTGAAAAAACACGATTGAGTATCTTGGAGAGTTGGAAGCGCTATACAATCCCAATTTTAATTATACCGAATTCGGTACAATTAGAAATATGGCTGGCAGCAACAACTTTGTTTTGTCTGTAAAACATTGGATTGAGCGTACAAATGCTATCGGCTCAAAGGCAATATGCAAAATCCCTTCCGTGCCGAAGATTTTTGCAGCATTATTATAGAGGCACGTTTATAGAAAGCCACAGAAAGCCCACAGATGTCCCAGAGATCTCCTATGGTGGTCCCGAAACGTGCAGGGAACTTTTACTGTGGAATTCATCAAGTACATTGCTCGGAGTGCGTTCTATCGCACTCCTTCAGGTCCTGAAATTTGCGGGGAACTTGTGGGACTCTCGCTAAAGTCTTGAGCAAACTAATTTGATAATCGCAATATTGTTTGCAAAATAAGGGAAAACAACTTTGCCATTGTGCACCTTCGTCTTTTGTCCAGTGTAGAGTTCTACGACCTCTGCGCCTTCCGCAAAAGTGTTGTCAAGGCAAATCGCTTGTCCTGCTATCGGTAGTACACGAATAACCACTGTATCATTATCGTTGTATCGTGCACAAGTATGCACATCTATCGTATGTTGCTTGCCTGTGCCAATCACGGGATAGGTTTTGCGTATCTGCCCTAAACGCTGAAAATGTTGCAACTGATTTTCATTAATATCGCTCCAATCCATATCTGAACGAAAGGCTTGATCACTATCTACATTGAAGCGCGCATCACTCAATTTTCTACCAGTCTCATCTCCATAAAACACTTGCACGGCACCTGGAGCCAACAATAGCGTGGTAGCGCAATCAATCATATTAGACATGTCTGCATCGCGATGATACGAGTTGTTGAGATAGCTAAATGGGTGCCAATTCGTGTACATATTCAGGCTATCGGCATACGCTTGCCAAGTATATACTATCCCATCCAAATCGCCGTGCTTAGGGAAATAGAAATTGACCATACTACCAAATCCCGCACTTGCATATTCGGGTTTATAATCTATTGATGCGCAATCGAAGTCGCCCGTCATATAAAAATCCTCTGTCCATTGGGCTGCGGCATCTTTGGGATGAGCCAAACGCCACTCTCGCAATGCCTCGTTGCAGGCGATATGCAGAGCTTTCCAACTATCTATATGAACATTCTCAACAATATCACAACGGAAACCATCAATACCAAATTCGCGAACCCACGAGGCAATCCAATCTACTAAATATTTTTGTACAGTGGCTTTTCGGTCTTTGCGTAGCACTCGTGCAGAAGGATTCACCCACGCATCATTCGCTTTGCCCTCTGCTTTCCATTTACGTTTGAGAAACGCAGGGATACGAACCATCTCCGTACTTTCCTCTTTGAAGTCAGGCATACCAAACACCGTTGCCTCTAACGGATTATTCTCGTCCCAATGCTCATCTGGCATACGAATCCATGGACGGTCATACCAACCAGACCATGTCAATCGCTGCGCAAAGAAATCATCAAAACTCCACTCACGTATGTGTTCTGCTGCTTGTTGCGGGGTCAATCCCACTTCTGCAAAATCATACTGTATGGCATCTAATAGAGTCGGATAACCTGGATTATTCAAGTTAGCTCCGAGCATCACGCGTATTCCTTGTGCATGCAGTGTATCTACCAATGCACGAAACTCCTCTACTGTTCCATAGTTCTTATCTATTTGGGTGTAATCCAGTGGATAATAGCCATGATAGCCATAGTGCGGAAAATCGTTGATTGAGCCACTGCCTGACATCCAACCATGGATTTGTTCATAGACATCAGTCATCCATACAACGTCCACTCCTAAATCGATGAAGTACCCCTCTTTGGCTTTTTGCAACATACCTGTGAAATCTCCGCCATGAAAGGTGGCAGCATTCAATTGTTCAGTACCATAATCAACGATGCGCCCATAGTTGATATCATTGGTGGTATCTCCATTGCAAAACCGATCAGTAATGACAAAATACACCGAAGCGCCGCGCCAATCAAATGTGTCTGCCGTGTTATTTGAGGCGAATAACGATATTGCGTTACAGACCAATACACTAAATAGAATGAATTGTTTCTTCATACAATTATGTTTAATAAACTAAAAGTTTGTTTTGTAACTCTCTGCTATACATATTATTATTGCCTTTTTGGACAAAATGGGAGTTGTATTCCCAATTTGTCCGCAAATGTACTGTTTTTATTTGATATACGCAAGAGTTAGAGTGAAAAATATGTTCAATAAGCACAAAAAAGGGGAAACGTCGTTACATACATTCCTCTCTAATCACACCATCTACCAACTTCTCCAAGTCCTGCTGATAGTCCTCTTTCCAGGCGCTACGGATGGTGAGGAAGGGCGAGATAATATCACACTGTCCATCACAACAACTCGCTCACCCAAAAGCAGATAACTATTGTAGCACATGCTGTTAGGGAGCGAGTACTGACTCTCAAAGAGGTCTAAGGTCGCATCATCGCAACCGATGTATTGAATTTTATTGCTAAGCATGTTGGTAAGATTTGAATCCATTTTACTAAAACAAAAATTAGGCAAAATTAAGCCAAAAATTAACGAAAATTATTTATTCACAACCAAAATTGCAGTTTATTAGAGTATATTAACCAAAATTATTATTGAAACGGCTAATTGAACGAATTAGACGGATCAAAAAGCTTCTCTAATAAATACTATTCAAAATCCGTGCAAAAGAAGAAAGGATATCATTACTTTTTTTGTACTCTGCAATAATTAATTCGTGCAAACTAGTTTGAATCCTATACGAAAGAAAAATAGCAAATTGCATAAATCCTACGGGCGCGAAGGATGAAGGAGCCCTTCGGGATATGGAAACGGAAAGGTAAAACAGAAAACGGAATTTTGCCAAAGACAGGATTGAAATTGCAAAATACACATTTTTTCAAATAAACATTTGCACATATCAAAGATTTTCATTACCTTCACAGCAAATTATCGAACAACCGCTTTATGAGTGCTACTGATTACCTAAATAATGCACAAGCTTGGTTAGCTCAGCAATCTCAACGAACAATCGATTACCAATGGGAGATTCAGCATCACAACCAAATGCACAAGACCTACGAAACGTCCTTGTAGGTTTATCTCGTTTTGAGCAGTTTTCAGAAGACGGTTTAGCCATTTTGTTATTGATGCAGATGTTCAATTGAACTAGCATTTTTTCTTTCTAAAAGTGTATTCTGAGGACTTCTACGGACGCGGAGGATGAGGGGAGAATATATTCTCAAAATGTCCGTGGAAGTAAGGTGACAAGGTTATTAGGTGATAAGGTAAATCCGCATAATCGATTGAAAAAGTATCGGTTATGCGGATTTGATATTTAATGGATATATAAAAACAAAGAGATCGTATTTAGGGGATTTAGGGTAAATGAAAAATACCCCAAATACCCTAAATACCCTAAATGCCCACGCTATGTTTTCAAAGGAAGAGAAGTGAATGCCAGTTAATATCGGTTAATAGCGATAATGGTCGATTAGTACTAGTGATTCTTGCCAACAGTAGGTATATGGATGTGCTCTGAATCACATAGTAATATTATAGTAACCACATAGTAATATCATAGTGAAGGTCGCATACGAACCCGTTATGAACCCGCAATTGATAAGAAGAATCAAGCTATCAGATACCAAGTATATAGCGCGAAGCAAAGAAGCATCACGGCACCACCTACTCTGCCGATCTTACCACGGAAGCCAAAGATCAAAGGGAAAGCAGCAGCGGCAATCATGACGGCATAGTCCACCAACGTGATATCCGCAGAAACCAATGGCATGACTTGTGAGCTAAGACCCAAGATCAGCAAGATATTGAAGATATTCGAACCAATGATATTGCCCAATGCCAGTTGGGTATTCTTTTTGCATGCTGCTGCCACAGAGGCTGCCAATTCAGGCAAAGAAGTGCCACAAGCAATCAGCGTGAGCGAGATAATCGCATCGCTAACGCCCCACGATTTAGCAATCACAATGGCATTGTCCACAAAGAAATCGCAACTCGTAATCAGCAATGCCAATCCGCCGACAATCTTCAAAAGCGCTTTCCATACTGGCAATATACATTGTATTTCCTCGTCATTCTCCCTTCCCTTTAGGGAGGGGTCAGGGGTAGGCTCATTTTTATCGCGAGCGAAAGAGTACCACATATAGCCCACGAAGAGGAGAATCAATATTAGACCATCGATACAGTTGATCATAGATGGCGTGCCATTGAAGAAATTAAGCGCCAATAAGGTCAGCAAAACCGAGACAGCAATACAAAACGGTATCTCAAACGTCATATTCTTGCGGTCAATGGCAATCGGGAAGCAGATAGCCGTCAAGCCGAGGATACCCAAGACATTGAAGATATTGGAGCCCACTACATTACCAATAGCCACATCAGCATTGCCGTTCAAGGCACCAAAGAAGCTAACCACCAACTCGGGCATACTAGTACCAATACCCACAATGGCGGCACCAATCACGAAATCAGAAACCTTGTAGCGGCGAGCCACAGAGACCGATCCTGCTACCAAAAACTCAGCACCAAACACGATGCCGACTAACGAGATGATAAGAAAGAGGTATGACATAATTATATTAGTTTTAGTTCGCTCATTATATTCGCTGTAGATCACTCCGTTGTAGATCGTTCGCGATGCCAAAACTTCTGGGCTT
>JAFOYE010000028.1 GCA_017391525.1 Paludibacteraceae bacterium
AGTTAATTCTGCTTTTGTCTCCTCTGCGAAGAGTACTTCGTAAGAAGGATTGTGTACGATCTCGGTTGTACCTACGATGCCGTACTGGGTCAAATCTAATTGTTTCATTGTTTAATTAAAAAGGTTATTTTGTTGTTTTTTACTTATTTTCTTTGCAAATTTTGTGCCAATTGCCCATTGACGCAAATTTTATCGGGTACAAAATTACTACAAATTTTCGAAATATCAAAATTTTTGGTAAAAATACGGTTATTTTGTATAGTTGATTTTGCAAAATTATGAAATACATGCTTTATAACATATTTTTATATCAAAATATTTGGTGGTAATGCAAAAAAGCAGTACCTTTGCACCGTGTTTTTCATGGTATTAGATTTAAGGTTAAGTAAAGATTGGGTTGTCGAGATGACAATCCTTCTTTTTTTTATGTATATTACCTAGTCTTTAATCTCTCACCTTTAATCTTTCTTCTCTAAAAATTTGCGTATGTGTAATTTTTTAACTAATTTTGCACCCAAATGGAAAATCGTTACGAAAGAGAGGATCTTCAAGCAGCCCTTCGTGTTTTGCGCGAAGGTGGCGTTATACTTTATCCTACTGACACTATATGGGGCATAGGTTGTGATGCGACTAATGCTGAGGCTGTCGCGCGCGTATACGAAATAAAAAAACGTGTGGATAGCAAAGCGATGTTGGTGCTATTGGATGGTGCTGGCAAGTTGCAGGGGTATATGGAGAAAGTGCCAGATACAGCGTGGATGTTGTTGGAGGCTAGCGAAGGTCAGAAACCGCTGACGATTATTTATCCTAAGGCCAAGAATTTGGCAGCAAACCTATTGGCTGAGGACGGTAGTGTAGGCATACGAATCACAGAGGAGTTGTTCTCCAAGGCCTTGTGTGAGCAATTGCGTCGTCCTGTTGTGTCCACATCGGCTAATTTTAGCGGTGAGCCAGCAGCTAAGACTTTTCAGCAGATTAGTCCAGAGTTGATTGAGGCAGTAGATTATGTATGCCAATATCGTCGTGATGATAACAGAAAGTGTACTCCTTCTTCCATTATCAAGATAGATGAACAAGAACGAATAACGATTATAAGAGAATAATATGTATTGGAGCAAATGGGATAATCGTAAGAAGTGGCAAGTAATATACATATTAGTAGACTTGTTGTCTTCGTTATTGGTTTGGGGAGGATTCTTGATTTTTCGTTGGTTGGTATACGAGAATCGTATATTCTCTGTGGATACGGTGCTTGTTCCAATGTTTAATTTCTTCTTGCCATTGGTGTTATTCCCAGTTGGTTGCTTGATAGTATATTATTTGTCAGGTTTCTATTTGCGTCCACTACGAAAACGCTATTCTCGCGTGTTGCGTAGAACGTTTGTGTCGTCGGTAATCATCACTTTAGGTGCATTTTTCTTGATTGTTATAAACGATCCTGTAGCGGACTATCAACGCTATTTTACATCTCTTGTTGTGCTCTTTGTGCTCCAGTTTGTTGGATCGTATATTCCACGTTTGTTGGTAACTTATTTTTCGCATAAGATAGATTCTGCTGCCGCACGTGTTTATACCATACGTTCTGTGGAAGAAGTGGAAAAATTTGAGAAACAACATGCTCAAGAGCCTTATGACGAGGTGATATTGGATCTCAAAGGTCACTCCAAAGAGCAATCGATATATACGATAATCAATCGTCTTTATCCATGCAATGTGGAGATATCCGTTGTTCCTAGTCTATATGATATGCTTACAGGTGCAGCGATGATTGAGGCAGTAGGAGATCAACCTCTTGTCCGCATAACAGAGCATAAGATGAGTGATACGCAGTTGTGTATTAAGCGTGCCTCTGACGTTGTGGTATCAATCAGTATGCTTATTCTCCTTCTTCCATTATATATTATTATTGCAATCTTGGTAAAAAGCACCTCTAAGGGACCTGTTATCTTTAAACAAGAGCGTATAGGATTGCATGGTTTACCTTTTGATATTCTGAAGTTTAGAACCATGTGCGTTACTGCCGAAACTGGTACTCCTCAAATCTGTGTGGATAATGATCCACGAGTGACAAAGGTGGGAAGATGGTTGCGCAAGTATCGTTTGGATGAGTTGCCACAGTTTTGGAATGTCTTGAAAGGGGAGATGTCTATCGTCGGGCCTAGACCTGAGAGAAGATATTTTATTCAGCAAATAGAGGAAAAAGCTCCTTATTATTGTATGATATATAAGATTCGTCCAGGATTGACGAGTTGGGGACCGATCAAAGTGGGATATACGGATACAATCGATAAGATGATACGACGACTGAATTACGATGTTGTTTATATTGAGAATATGTCGCTACAATTGGATTTGGAAATTATGTTCCATACAATAGGAGTTCTGTTGAATGGAAAGGGAAAGTGATGGTTAGGGTGAACTATGAGTTATGAACTATAAACTATAAGTTATGAGTTACGATGAGGCAATAAAACGAATAGAGCAACTAGTGTTGGAACTAGAAGATACCAAAGCTATCAGTATGGATGAGTACTTATCTAAAGCCAAGGAGGCAAAAGAACTGATAAGCTTTTGTCAGAATGAGTTGATAAGTTGGGAGAAGAAAATGGAGAGCATTGTGACTCCTGAGCAATAGCCCATAGCGCAGCGTCCAATAGGCGCTTTGCGCCGTCCCATAGCCCTGCGCAGCATTACTCCTCGGAGAAGTGCACGAGGACGTGTCGATAGGAATTGAATATCTTGGATTTAGAGACGAATCCAAGGTATTTTTTATTTTCATCTACAACAGGTAAGTTCCACGCTCCGGTGTCTTCAAACACCTCCATAACCTTACCCATAGGCATCGTGTTTATTAGAATGGCTTGTGGAGAGTTCATAAGTTGTTTGACCGTAAAACGATCGTATAAGCGCGGTTGGAACATAATGTTGCGTACTTCGTCAAGTAGCAGAATGCCGAGTAGCTTTTGTTCTTTATCTACCACAGGGAAAATGTTGCGGTGACTTTGTGCAATTACTTTAACCAACTCTCCTAACGTCATCTCTGGGTTAAGAGTCTTGAGATCTGTCTCTAGCATGTTATCCATCTTGAGCAATGTGAGGACAGATCGATCCTTGTTATGGGTAAGTAGTTCGCCTTTTTGCGCCAAACGCATAGCGTACAGACTATGAGGCTCAAAAATTTTAATAGTCAAGAAAGATATTACAGAAACCGCCATCAGTGGCATAAATAAGTGATAACCACCTGTGAGTTCTGCGATAAGGAAGATACCCGTCAGAGGAGCGTGCATGACACCAGCCATTAAACCTGACATACCTGCTAGAGCAAAATTAGCTTCAGGTACACCTACACCAAGCAAGTTCATTAGTCTTGCACAGATAAAACCAACAATAGCGCCCATGAACAAGGATGGAGCAAATATACCACCCACACCACCTCCGCCATTTGTAGCAACAGAAGCGAAAATCTTGAGCAAAACAATAGCCGAAAAATATCCGATTAGCAACCATGAACCTGTGCCCAAGTTTTCAAAAGGACTATTCTCGAGTGCTGATGTTGAGTCTCCATTGATGAGTTGGCGTATCACGTCATATCCTTCTCCGTAAAGAGGAGGGAATAGGAATAGTAAGATACCAAGTATTGTACCTCCTACTAAAAATTTAGCCCAAGTATTCTGTATTTTGCGTTTGAAGATTTGCTCTAAAGCATTCATCCCTCGCGTGAAGTACAAGGATACGAGTCCGCACATAACACCCAGGATGAGATACCAGGGTAGTCGCTCTACGAAGAACGGTTCGCTATGGGTCAAAGGGAACATGGCCTCTTGTCCGTTAGCTAGGAAGGAGATGGCTGTTGCCGTGACAGATGCTATCAATAATGGCGCTACGCGCGTCATTGTAAGGTCCATCATTAATACCTCTAGCGTGAAGACAAGTCCTGCTATAGGAGCTTGGAAGATACCGCCTACAGCACCAGCTGCACCACAACCAATCATGAGCATCATGGTCTTTTGGTCAAGGCGGAATATCTTAGCTAGGTTGCTGCCAATGGCGGATCCGGTCATTACAATAGGTGCCTCCGCACCGACTGAACCACCAAAACCAATGGTTAGTGCCGAACCAACTACCGATGTCCAAGTGTTGTGCAATTTGATGATGGATTTACGCTGTGAGATGGCGTATAGAATCTTGGTGATACCATGCGAAATGTCATCCTTGACTACGTATTTGACGAATAAGCCAGCTAGGATGATACCTATCATTGGAGTGATAAGATACCACCAATGGTGTTGCTCAATGAGATGATGTTCCACTAAGTATTGTATACCATGGATTGATAATTTGAGCAGTTGTGCAGCACCAGAAGCTAGTAGACCTACAAGGAAACTTAGGAGGAGTACTAGGTGTTTCTGTGGTATGTGCTGTTCACGCCACGCTATAAATCGGTCATATGTATGATGGGAGTTCAGTAGTGTAGTAGTTTAGTAGGTTAGAAGTCGTCTTGTGTATCCCAACCTATGCCACGGTATTTGTCGAGATCCCATTCTTCCTCCACTTCGTTGAGGTAAATGGTGTGTGGCTCGTCGTCTTCATCAAAGTCGTCTTCATCATCGCGTTCAATGACTTTGACCTCGATAGGAAGGTGTGAAATTTCAATAACTTGATTTTGCTCCTTGTTAAGTTCTTCCCAAAGCATATCTTTGAGCTCGGTAAGACCTGTGCCACTTGCAGAAGAGAAAGTAATGACTGATATTCCTAGCTCTTCTGATAAATCTTTGGCAAGTTTGTCAAGGTCTATTTCAGGATCTGCGATGTCACATTTGGAGATGGCCAATATGCGTGCTTTAGTGAGCAATTGTGGATTGTATTTCTCCAATTCCGAAAGCAAAATTTCGTATTCCTTTTTGATGTCCTCAGTAATAACTGGAACCATAAAAAGTAGTACTGCGTTTCGCTCGATATGTCGCAAGAAACGGAGGCCTAATCCACGTCCTTCGGCAGCTCCCTCAATGATACCAGGGATATCAGCCATACAAAAAGACTGATTGTCGCGATAGGACACAATGCCTAATTGTGGAGTAAGAGTCGTAAATGGATAGTCCGCTATCTCAGGTTTAGCAGCACTTACTACAGATAATAGGGTAGATTTGCCAGCATTAGGGAAACCAACCAAGCCGACATCTGCCAAGACTTTGAGTTGGAGAATCACGTTAGCCTCCATACATGGTTCGCCTGGCTGTGCATAGCGTGGAGCTTGATTGGTAGCTGTGCGGAAATGCCAGTTGCCCAATCCTCCTTTACCTCCGCGGAAGAGGATGATCTCTTCATTGTGCTCTTTGATCTCGCACATGAATTCGCCAGTGTCACCATTGTGTACAACTGTACCACAAGGTACCTCGATGATTCTATCCTCACCGTCCTTACCAAATGAACGAGAAGGCCCACCCTTGCTACCGTCGGTAGCAAAGATGTGCTTTTGATACTTCAGGTGAAGTAATGTCCATAGGTTGCGATTGCCGCGAAGAATAATATGTCCTCCGCGTCCACCATCACCACCGTCAGGACCACCTTTGGGAACGTATTTTGCACGGTGGAAGTGCATGCTACCGGCACCACCCTTACCAGAGCGGCAGTAGATCTTTACATAGTCAATAAACGAAGAAGACATAAGTTGATATAATTATTTTTGTACCAATTTCAAGATGTTATCAATTTGACAGAATGTATCTTCCATTGAATTATTGCCATTGATAGCAAAATAATTGTGGCGATGGAGATAGAATGTGCAAACAGGTTTGGTCTCTGCTTGATAAACTTGTAGACGTTTTTTGATTGTCTCGTAGTTATCATCTGCTCGACCGCTAGTTTTACCACGATTCAAGAGACGCTTGATTACCTCATCTTCCTCTACAAACATATCGAGAAGAATAGCCTTCATATGGCGGCGTTCGAGCAACAATTCTAAAGCTTCTGCTTGAGCTACAGTACGTGGGAATCCATCAAAGATAACACCTTTGCAATCCTCAGGTAGGTTATCCAAATAACGCTCAATGAGGTGAATCATCTTATGGTCTGGAACGAGGTTTCCAGCTGCGATAAGTTCGCCAATCTCTTTGCCTAGCTCGCTACCAGATTTGATTTCAGCACGGAGCGCATCACCAGTAGAAAGGTGTTGCAAACCATATTTCTCAACAATAAGATCAGATTGTGTGCCTTTGCCGCTACCAGGAGCGCCACAGAGTATAATATTTAGCATAATTTTCTTTTATGTTAGATCGCTTCGCTGTTGGAAGTTGGATCGTTCGCTTGCGCTCGCTGAGGGACCATTCACTTCGTTCATTGAGGGATCAATGAGTCTCTCAGGCGCTTTGCGCCGGTCTCTCAGCCCGCAGGGCGGTCTCTCTTCTCTCAGCCGTCAGGCGGTCTATTATTAATGTTTTTTTGACACAAAACGAGTTGCCCCAAAGAGCAACTCGTTGTATTCGTTGTATGCGAATTAGAGAGCCAAACCTTTACCAGCTTTGAACTTAGCTACTTTCTTAGCAGCGATTTCAATTTTAGCACCAGTAGCAGGGTTAACACCTTGACGAGCAGCTTTCTCTACAACAGAGAAAGTACCGAAACCTACTAGTTGTACGCTCTCACCCTTTTGGAGTGCACCAGCGATTGCATTAACAGTTGCTTCAAGAGCGCCTTGTGCTTGAGCTTTGGTCAAGCCAGCTTCAGCTGCAATAGCAGCTACGAGATCTGCTTTATTCATACGAATAGACATTTTATATGGTTAAACTTAAATTTTCTATCGGATTTTCCGAAGATTTGCTGCAAAGATACTACAAATTTCCAAAACTACAAACAAATTTGTAAAAAAAAAGATATTTTTCTATTTAAAATGACTTTTTTTGAATAATTGTACGGTTTTTGTTTGGGTTTTCATATATTTTTTACTACTTTTGCACACCAAATTTATATACGTATAACTATGTTTAGATTACCACAGGTTACCAAGAATATTCTTATCATCAATCTGATAGTCTTCATTCTAGACTATGTAATGGAGAGTCGCTACGGTATTGAGATGATAGATTATCTCGGTTTGCATTTTGTTACTAGTCAAGATTTTCAATTTTGGCAACCGCTGACCTATATGTTTATGCATGCGGACTTTTCTCATATATTCTTCAATATGTTTGCAGTTTTGATGTTTGGTCCTGCACTTGAAGAACGTTGGGGAAGTCGTAGGTATTTGATATACTATTTAATTGCAGGTCTAGGTGCTGCATTTGTTCAAGAGGCTTATTGGGCTATATCTTTCAACCAAATGGATGCCTTTAGTGCTAGTGTTTTATCTCAAATCGCAGTTACTATTGGTGCTAGTGGATCTGTCTTTGGTATACTATTAGCTTTTGGATGGTTTTTCCCGGAGGTGCGTATGTTCCTGTTGTTTGTTCCTATTCCCATACGTGCGCGAACGATGGTGTTGATATATGCTTTGATTGAGTTATTCTCAGGCGTGGCTCCTATTCAAGGAGATAATGTAGCCCACTTTGCCCACTTGGGAGGTATGATTTTTGGTTGGATTATCATCTTGTTGTGGCGCTGGCGCAATGTACCTGGTTTTGATGCTCCAAGTTGGGGAATCGGACGTTGGATAAAAGAAAAGTGGGAGGCTGTTTTTGGTAAACGCCACCCTCGTATTAAACGAGAGGATGATTCGAAAGATTATAGTGATTATCACTATCACGGATCGGTATAAGATTACCAACCAATTGTACAAACTAAAGGATCGTGATCGGAGTATTCCTCCTCATATACGTCACATGCTATAGGTGTGAGCGATGGGGAGACAAATACATAATCTATTCGTGCGTGTACAGATCCTTGGTGGAAGGTACTGCCATAGCGACCAAAACTGCATTCTGCAAAACAATCACGCATATCCCAATTCATTCGCCAATAAACCAATGATATTGGAAGAGAGTTAAAATCACCTACCGCGACAACGGGATATGGTGATTTGTCTATTGCATTCTGTAGGGCAGTAACTTGTCTATGTCGTAGACGTGAAGCACGTAGCAATTTGCGTATGAGAGAAGTATCGTCTGTGTCGGAAGAGGACTCATTGAAAATCAAATCGTCTTTGTTCAGGTGAAAACTCTCTAAGTGATTGATCATTAGACGTATGGTGTCACCATGCGCTAAAACATCGCATTGACTGCTGATGTTTGTTCTGGAAGGAAAGCGAATCGTTTCTTTGTTGATTAGCGGATAGCGTGAAAATACTACATTACCAAATTGTCGTTCGCTATTATACAATTTGAAGTCATAATAGGTGTATGGGTAGTTGTTCATAGCCTCGCGCAGCATCGGCAGAGTTAGACGCCCTTCTGCTTTATAGACTGTCACCTCTTGTAAACACACTATATCGGCATCTAATGAGTTGATATACTGTATCATCTCTAGTTTTTTGTCTAATTTTTGTGTGACAGCCATACCTTGTGTGTTAAAGGTTAAAACGGTCAATTGCTTATCCTTCTCATCAGGAATCTGCCACGGCATGCGATGTGAAAACAATGACCATAGTATCCTGGATATTATGGTCATTGTGAGTATTATCCAGAAGATAATTTTGATTTTCTTTCGCATAATTATTTAGGCTCTAGAACAACGAGTGGGATGAGCATTTCTTCTAAGGATATACCTCCGTGTTGGAAAGTATTGCGATAGAATTGTGCGTAGTAATTGAAGTTGTTAGGATATGCAAAGAAATCGCTATTGCTACAGAATATATAGCTGCTGCTAATATTGGGTGTAGGTAGTCCTATTTGCTTAGGACGTGTAATTTCAAAGCAATTCTTGGCCGAACAATTAAGGGATTTGCCTACTTTGTATCGCAAATTTGTATTTGTGTTCTTGTCACCCAATATCTGTACCGGATTGGTAACGCGTGTGGTTCCATGATCTGTTGTGAGCACGACTTTGTATCCTAATGATGCAATGCGTTTGAACATCTCGGCGGTAGGTGAATGCTTGAACCAACTGAGTGTAAGACTACGATATGCAGCTTCATCATTAGCTAGTTCGCGCATCATTTTGCTATCGGTACGAGAGTGCGAGAGCATATCAATAAAGTTGATAATCACAATATTCAATGGACTCTTTAGTTCTTTGAACTGCTTGGTGATTCGTTCACAAAAATCACTCTCGTTGATTTTGTAGTAGGTATAGTCGTATCGTTTGCGATAACGGTCAAGTAGGGTTTGGATTAGAGCTTCCTCATTGTTGTTTTTGCTCTCTTCTTCGTCTTCATCAATCCACAACTGTGGGTATAGTTCCTGTATTTGTGCTGGCATTAGTCCAGAGAAGATAGCATTACGAGCGTATTGTGTGGCGGTTGGTAGAATAGATGTGTACATCTGTTCTTCTTTGATGGTAAACCATTCGGATAATAGTGGTTGAATAGTTTTCCATTGATCATATCTAAAATTGTCCACTACGACGAGAAATACTTTTTCTCCTGCGTCTAGCATGGGAAATACCGTATGTTTCATCAAGTCGTGAGACATGAGTGGACGATTCGCATTTGGAGCAAACCAACTTTCGTAATTTTTGGCTATGAACTTTGCAAATTGCGCATTGGCCTGCTCACGTTGCATCCGCAACATTGTGTGCATAGATGAATCCACATTGTCTAATTCGATTTCCCATTTCGTTAATGTGCGTTCAATAGCCATCCATTCTTCGATTGTACTTGCGGTGTCAATCATATAAGTGATGTCGGAGAACTCTTGGCGGTAGGTCGTATTCGTGTGTTCCTCTACAATCTCACGTTGATGGATGTGTTTCTTCAGGCATAGTAAGATTTGACTAGGATTAACAGGCTTGATGAGGTAGTCTGCTATCTTTTGCCCGATAGCTTGTTCCATGATTTGTTCTTCTTCGGACTTGGTAATCATGACAATAGGTAAAGCAGGGTGGAGTTCTTTGATTTCTTGTAGAACTTCCAGTCCAGATAAACCTGGCATGTTTTCATCCAAAAAGACTATATCAAAGTTATCTGTTTGGCACAAATCAATAGCGTCTTGTCCGCTATTAACAGTTGTGACATGGTAGCCTTTGTCTTCTAAATAGATAATGTAAGGTTTTAGTAGATGAATTTCATCATCCACCCATAGAATTTGAGTTTGGTTCATAGTTTTTCCATTTGTTAATTAGGTTTGTAAAGTCTTCGGGCCATTGGCTATCAAAATTCATCTCCTCACCCGTTCTAGGATGACGAAAGCCTAATGTTTTCGCGTGTAGTACTTGCCTAGGGCAAAGCGAAAAACAATTTTGTATATATTGTTTGTATTTCTGTGTTGGCAATCCTTTGAGAATCTCCATTCCGCCGTATTTCTCATCTGCGAAAAGTGGATGACCGATGCTCTTCATGTGGACGCGTATTTGGTGCGTACGACCCGTTTCGAGACGACATTCTACCAAAGTGACATAAGGGTATCGTTCTAGCACTCGCCAATGGGTAATAGCTTCTTTGGCATTGGGGTTTTCAGTTATATCCCACACACGATAAATCGTACGATCTCTAGTGTCACGTCCCAAGGCGCCTTCTATCGTGCCTGAATCCTCTGTAAAAGTTCCCCAAACTAATGCGTTATATGTACGACGAGTGCTATGCTCAAAAAACTGCATGCCTAGATTCGTCTTGGCTTCGGGTGTCTTAGCAATGAGCAATAGTCCGCTAGTGTCTTTGTCTATGCGATGTACCAAACCAATATTAGGATTGTTAATATCTAATGTCCCTTTGAAGTAGTAAGCTAATGCGTTTAGCAGAGTGTGTTCATAATTTCCATGTCCTGGATGAACAACCATTCCTGCTGGCTTGTTGATCACAAGGATATCTTCATCCTCATAGACGACTTCCAATGGAATATCTTCTGGTTGAATAGTGTAGTCGTGGGGTTCATGGTCTAATAGAACTTGAATCACATCATATGGTTTGACCTTATAGTTGCTATTGACAGGTTTGCCGTTGACCCATACGTTACCTGCATCAGCTGCATTTTGTATGCGATTACGCGAAGTTCCTGCCATATGTTGTGAGAGAAACTTGTCTACACGCAGTGGGGTTTGACCTTTGTCCACTTGACAACGCCAACGTTCCCAAAGTTCTTCTTGATCTATATTTAGTAGAACCTCTTCGGACATCTTAATTCTATAGTTCCTAGGTTAGAAAAATTCTTCCTCTTCTTCGCTACTATCGGTGGTGACAGTCTTTTCTATATCCAGAGAAAGCTTCAGATCTATGGCTGTACCTCCTTGAACGAAAGATCCGTTGATAGGAGTTTGTTGATATACAATGTATTTGTCAGCTTTGCTATCGATGAATTCTTCGTCGTAGGAAACATGACCAATAGTGAGCGAATTTGCTATTAATAATGTGCGGACATCATTCAAGTTCAAACCGATTACAGATGGTACTGTTACTTGTTGCTCTGACAATCCCATACCAACATACAAATCCACTACGGTACCTTCAGGAAGTTCTGAACCGGTTTTTATTGGAACTTCATTGACACGCAAATCTAATATGATGTTCTTATATGTAGATGGCTCGTAATGAATACTTCCAATCTCAAGACCTAAACTTTTAAGCAATGTTTCGGCTTGTCTCAAACTCATATCACGCACTTCTGGCATAATGATTGGGCGACGAACATTAGCATTCAAAGTGGCATAGATGGTTCGTCCTTTTTTAACTTTTGTACCTTCTTTTGGACTTTGTTCGGTGAAGGTACCTAAGGAAGTTTTGTTAGAGAAGATAGTGTCGATAATCTGCAGTTGCAATCCTTCAGATTCTAGTAGTGCTTGTGCCTCTTCTACATACAAACCTGTGATATTTGGAGCATCAATTTCTATGCCATGTTGAGTATAATCATTGAGCCAATCTTTCAACCAATAAAATGCACCCACAAGTAGCGCTGCTGCAATGACGAAATTCAAAGTGATGATACCTATTGAGAGCAGAATTCTTCTGCTTTTTTTTGCACGACCAGTTTTTTTCTTTGTCGTTTCTGTTGTGTTATTAGTCATATGTTGTGGTATTTTTTGTTTAAAAGGACCAAAATTCGTCTGCAAAATTACAATTTTTTTTGCATATGTGCAATATTTAATGTAATTTTGCGAACGATTTTGATATTTATTATCGAATCTTGAATATAAACCATTTAATTTTAGGTATTATGAAAAAGATTTTATTGATGGCTACAATAGTTTTTGCTTTAGTAGCATGTTGCTGTAAAGACAATTGTCAAGAGTGTACTGCAGAAACTTGCCAACAAGATGAATGTGTTGAGAAATGTTGCCAAAAGGCAGACTCTTGCTGTTCCCATGCAGAGTGCCCTAAAACTGAATGCCCTAATGCAGAAGTTTGCTGCAAGAAAACAGAATGCCCAAACCAAACTGCTCAATAATTAGATGATAAACATAGCACGGACAAGGGTGCTTAGTGCCTTTGTCCGTGCTATTTGAACTCTCATAGCCATTGAAGTCTTTCTATATAATATTAGGTTCTATAGCTGCTTTATTAGGTACAATAGGAGTTTTTGTACCAGGTTTGCCCACTACACCTCTCGTGTTATTGGCGTCATGGTGTTTCTATAAATCTTCACCACGTTTGCAGGCATGGTTGCTTCAGTCTTTTTTGGGTAAGTATATCCAAGAGTATAGCCGTCAAGGTGGCATCTCCACTCGCAAACGTATATTCATTATACTTTTAATGGCAACGATGGTAGCCATTTCTACCATCTTTTTTATAAAAACGCTACCCATCCGAATCATCGTCTGGGTAGCAGGTTTGATAGGGTGTATCGTGGTTGCGTTCTTTGTTCCCAAAGCTCGTCGATAATCCTAAATTATCCTAATCTTTCTAATTCTACAGTAAAGTGGCGCATTAGCGGAGCTTCCTTGGTGATGGCGAGTCCACGAGTGATACTCTCACGGCGGTCATAGACGTTCTTCAGTGCGGCTGCGATGACCTTCATATGGTTGTCGGTATATACACGGCGAGGGATACACAAACGTACCAAATCCAAGCCAGAGAAGCGGTTCTCGCGTGTCTCAGGATCGCGGTCAGCCAAGATATAACCAATCTCGCAAGCACGGATACCTGCTTCAAGATACAACTCACAAGTCAATGTTTGAGCTGGGAACTCCTCGATAGGTACGTGGGTGAGCACCTTATCCGCATCCACAAAGATAGCATGGCCACCAGCAGGACGTTGGTAAGGAATACCATACTCATCCAATAAGGAAGCCAAGTATTCTACTTGATGGATACGTGTTTGGAGCATATCAAATTGGGTGTTCTCCTCCAAACCTACTGCGAGAGCAGCCATATCGCGGCCGTTCATACCACCATAAGTGATGAAGCCCTCGTAAGGGATACAATAGCGTTTGCAACCCTCGTACCAGTCCTCGCGGTTGGTAGCGATAAAGCCACCCATGTTAACGATACCGT
Organism: Paludibacteraceae bacterium; assembly: GCA_017391525.1. Lineage (GTDB taxonomy): Bacteria > Bacteroidota > Bacteroidia > Bacteroidales > Paludibacteraceae > Colicola. The sequence goes on from JAFOYE010000028.1 coordinate 13,511, forward strand.
CTTTCTTAGCAGACATGGTCATTGAGTCGGCATAGGAGAACATCTCCTTGGCAATCTCCTGAATACTCTTGTCGGCATAACCCTCCTCGCGGGTCTTGATGAAATAAGCATTCTCTGCAAAACGAGCAGAGTCCATATTCACAGGCACACCATACTTATGACAGAGCTCGCATGTCTCGCGGATATTCTGCATAGATACAGGTTGTCCACCTACGGTGTTGTTGGTCACAGTCAGTACCATGAATGGCACATTGCCTGGGTTGTCCTTGAGGAGTTGCTCTAGGTGAACAAGGTCCACATTACCCTTGAATGGGAGTTCTAATTGGGTGTCTTTAGCCTCTTTGATGGTCACATCAATAGCGTGTGCACGGCGTGCCTCGATATGACCCTTGGTGGTGTCGAAGTGCGCATTGCCAGGGATAACCTGACCCTCTTTGACTAGGTGAGAGAATAGCACATTCTCTGCTGCACGACCTTGGTGGGTAGGGATAACATAGTTGAAACCAGTGATGCGGGTGATGGTGTCCTTCAACTCAAAGAAGGACTTACTTCCTGAATAACTCTCATCGCCAAGCATAAGGGCTGCCCATTGGCGGTCGGACATAGCGCCTGTACCTGAGTCAGTCAAAAGGTCAATGTAAACTTGCTCGCTGCGGAGCATAAAGATGTTGTTCTTGGCGTCTTTCAGCCATTGTTCGCGCTCTGCGCGGGTGGACTTGCGGATGGGCTCTACCATCTTAATCTTCCACGAT
>JAFOYE010000005.1 GCA_017391525.1 Paludibacteraceae bacterium
GCATAGCGTTTGGCTTGTTGGAAAGGCGTGAGCAGCGAGCCATCGGACTGCGGAATGGGCTTACTGAGGTCGATATGGCTACCTTTCTGCTCGATGAGCACCTTAGTAGAAGGGATATAGCCGTCAATGAAGCTGGTGTGGCTGAGTTTGACTTGGCCTTCGAAAGTGATGAAGTTGCCGATGTCTTGGATGCCGAAGACATTGGAGAGCAGGTCGAGCCAGAATTGTTGGCTTTCGCCTTTCTCGTAACCGCGGTTGGTCCAGTTGGCTTGGAATAGCAGTGCTGCGCTATCTTGTTGGGTCTTGTTCATGGTGGGGAAATATTTATGGGTGCAAAGATACTAAAAATTTATGAGATGTGCAAGAAAATGGCGATTTTTTCGCCATTTTCAGTTTAGAGGACGCGGCGGAGCCGCTACTGTTTAGGGTTTAGAGAAAGGAAATCTTAACAAAAAGCACTTTTTGTTGGCGAGGAGTTCTTTCGGGCTTCCTTCGGTCGTCTCTCGGAGTTCTCTCGGTAAAACCAGGCAAGGTATAAGAGAGGTACAAAGAACAATAATCTTAATAAAAGTACTAAACACAAAAAAAGAGGCACTCTTGCGAGCGCCTCTATATACCTTATAATATATAAGGGATTAAGCGTTAACAGTAGCCATGTGAGCGATGAGGTCGAGAACCTTGTTAGAGTAACCGATCTCATTGTCATACCAGCTAACAACCTTAACGAAGGTGTCAGTCAAAGCGATACCAGCCTTAGCATCGAAGATAGAAGTGCGAGTGTCACCCAAGAAGTCAGCAGAAACAACTGCATCCTCTGTGTAACCAAGTACACCCTTCAACTCGTTCTCAGAAGCCTCTTTCATAGCTGCGCAGATCTCAGCGTAAGTAGCAGGCTTAGCCAAGTTAACTGTCAAGTCAACTACAGAAACGTCCAAAGTAGGAACGCGCATAGCCATACCGGTCAATTTGCCGTTCAACTCAGGAATAACTTTACCTACAGCCTTAGCAGCACCAGTAGAAGAAGGGATGATGTTGCCAGCAGCTGCACGGCCACCACGCCAGTCCTTAACAGATGGACCGTCAACAGTCTTTTGAGTAGCGGTGGTAGAGTGAACAGTAGTCATCAAACCATCGGTGATACCCCATTTGTCGTTCAAAACCTTAGCGATTGGAGCCAAGCAGTTGGTTGTACAAGAAGCGTTAGATACGAATTGTGTACCCTTAACATAAGTCTTCTCGTTTACACCGCATACGAACATTGGAGTGTCGTCCTTAGAAGGAGCAGACATAACCACATATTTAGCACCAGCCTCCAAGTGAGCTTGAGCTTTATCTTTAGAGAGGAACAAACCTGTAGACTCAACTACGTACTCTGCACCTACCTCATCCCATTTCAAATCAGCTGGGTTACGCTCTGCAGTTACACGGATAACTTTACCGTTAACGATGAGCTTGCTGTTCTCAACATCAGCCTCGATAGTTCCTTCGAACTGACCGTGCATGGTGTCGTACTTAAGCATATAAGCCAAATAATCTACTGGGCAGAGGTCGTTGATACCTACGATCTCGATGTCATTGCGTTTCATAGCTGCACGGAAAACGAAGCGTCCGATACGGCCAAAACCATTGATACCTACTTTTGTCATTGTTGTAAAAGTTTTTAAAAAATTAATATTAATTTTGTTTCTATTATTTCGCTTTTGAAAGCCCTTCCCTTTAGGGAGGGGTTTGGGGTATGCCCCCACTTTCTCAAAATCGGTGCAAAATTACACTTTTTTTTTGAAACACACAAATTTTTTCAATATTTGTCATGCTTATTTTACAAAATAAGGTGAAAAATCATACACTAACGAGGGTAAAAAACGAAAAAATGACAAATTCAATATTTTTTCTTGCGCATATCCATTTTTTTTCGTACCTTTGCACGCTAATTTTGTTTTAACATGAACAACAATCTACATATCGATACGCTTTGCGTGCAAGCAGGATACAACCCAGGCAAAGGCGAACCCAGACAAGTACCTATCATTCAGAGTACTACCTTCAAGTACGAAACCAGCGAACAGATGGGCCGACTCTTTGACTTAGAAGAGAGTGGCTACTTCTACACCCGTCTGCAAAACCCTACCAACGACCATGCAGCTGCCCAAATAACAGCCATGGAAGGTGGCGTAGCAGGTATGCTCACTTCGTCAGGTCAAGCGGCGAATTTCTTTGCCATCTTCAATATCTGCCAAGCAGGCGATCATATGATTTCTACCACCAGTATCTACGGTGGTACATATAACCTCATCGGCGTCACACTACCCAAAATGGGCATTCAGGTGACTTTCATCGACCAAGATGCTAGCAACGAGGAGTGGGAAGCAGCCTTCCAACCCAACACCAAACTTGTGTTTGGCGAGACTTTGTCCAACCCTAATGTACGCATCCTAGACATCGAACGTATCGCAGGTATCGCTCATACACACGGAGTACCGCTCATCGTAGACAACACCTTCCCTACCCCAGTCAACTGCCGTCCATTTGAGTTCGGAGCTGACATCGTCACCCATTCAACCACCAAATACATGGACGGTCAAGGTGTGCAAGTAGGTGGAGCCATCGTGGATAGCGGTAACTTCGATTGGGAACAATACCACGACAAATACACCTGCCTCACCGAACCAGACCATTCCTATCACGGACTCATTTACACACAAGCGTTCGGCAAAGCAGCATACATCACCAAAGCCACATCGCAACTTATGCGTGACCTAGGTAGCATCCAAAGTCCACAAAACGCATTCTACTTGCACCTCGGTTTGCAAACCCTGCATGTACGCATGAAGCGCCACACCGAGAGCGCACTACAAGTGGCACAATACTTAGAGCAAAACCCTGACATCGCATGGGTGCGTTTCCCTGAACTTGAGAACGACCCAGAGCATGCACGTCAACAAAAATACTTACCTAATGGCAGTTGCGGCGTAATGGCGTTTGCCGTGAAAGGCGACAGAGCCTTTGCCAACAAGTTTATGGACAGTCTCCGACTTGTGACCATTGAGACACACGTAGCAGACTGCCACACCTGCATCCTACACCCAGCTGCCCACACCCATAGACAACTGAGCGAAGCAGACCTATTGGCTGCCGGTATTGACCCTAACTTGATACGACTCAGTATTGGACTAGAAGACCCACAAGACTTGATAAACGACATAGCTAATGCGTTGGAACAAGCTAAAAATAGATAACTTTACCTTTGAGGCAGGCGGCAGCGTAAGCAATATAGAGGTGGTATATCACACCTCCAACCGCGACTACCAACCCGGAGACAGAGTTGTATGGCTCTGCCACGCCTTGACCGCCAACTCCAATCCGATGGATTGGTGGCCAGAGATGGTCGGTAAAGGTTGTTTCATTGACCCTGAGAAAGACTATGTGGTATGCGTCAATATCTTTGCTTCGCCCTATGGAACCACAGGACCAAGGGATTGGGCAATGAGGCGAGAAGGCGATGAGACGAGAGGCGAGAGAGGACCATTAGATTTTCCTAAAATCACTGTGCGCGATATGGCGAGACTCTTCCCGATCGTACGTAAATATATAGGTATAGAGAAAGTAGATCTGCTGGTAGGTAGTTCCATTGGCGGTTTTCAAGCCCTTGAGTGGGCCATCCTAGAGCCCGAGGTAATCAAACACGCCGCTTTCATAGCCACCGCCCCACGCGTTACCCCATGGTTGGGAGCCTGGATGGAGTCACAACGCATGGCACTAGAGGCTGACCCAACCTTCAGAGCCTGCGAGAGCCTTGCAGGCGGACAAAAAGGACTAGAAGCAGCCAGAGCATTGTCGCTGATATCCTACCGCACCTTCGAAGGATACAACCTTACCCAAGCAGAACAAGATGAAGACTGCCTATTTGCCCAACGCGTGGCATCATACGAACGCTACCAAGGCGAGAAACTCGTCAAACGCGACTTCGACGCCTACTCCTACTACTACCTCACATACTCAGTGGATAGCCATAACGTAGGACGCAAACGCGGAGGGGGTGCCGCAGCATTAGGACAGATACAAGCCAAAAGCATCGTCATCACCATCACCTCGGATGGATTATTCCCACCCGTTGAAGGACAAGAATGGGCAAAACACATACCAGGTGCAGAATACATTGAAATAGAGTCTAAGTGGGGACACGACGGCTTCTTATTAGAGACAGAAGCAATCGTCCAATCACTTTCACGATTATATTAAAGACTAAAGGTTACAACTAGATAATGAAAGTATTAAAGTTTGGTGGAACATCAGTAGGCTCTGTAGAGAGCATTCGTCAGATTCAGCAGATAATAGCTGGACAAACAGTTGATTGTATCGTAGTGGTTAGCGCCCTAGGTGGCGTAACCGATCAGTTGCTCCGTGCAGCACGATTGGCTTTGGAGTCCAGCGAAGAATACATGGAAGAATATCAAGCTATTCGTCATCGTCATATAGAGATGATCAACAAGCTGATAGACAATCCAACAACCAAGCAGATACTACTGCTAGAAGTGGAAAGCATATTAGACGAACTTCGCTCCATCCTATTCGGTGTGCATCTAGTTAAAGACCTTAGCCCAAAATCCGAAGCGGTAATCGTAAGCTACGGCGAGCAACTCAGCAGTCGCATCGTGACCGCCGCCTTGCCTGGTGCCGTGCGCAAGGACTCACTAGAAATAATCTGCACCGACCACAAACAAGGACAAGTGCTCCTCAACACCAATCTGACCGAGGAGAAAGTGAAGAAAGCCTTTGCACAAATGCCACACTTGGCGGTTTGCCCTGGATTTATCTCTCGCGATAGCCAGACAGGCGAGATTACCAACCTAGGACGTGGCGGTAGCGACTACACTGCCTCCATCCTAGCTGCCACATTGAATGCGGAAGTGTTAGAGATATGGACTGACGTCAATGGCTTTATGACTGCTGATCCACGACTGATACCCAATGCATACACCATCGAGAGCCTAAGCTATGGCGAGGCATCCGAATTATGCCACTTTGGTGCCAAAGTAGTGTATCCGCCGACCATCTACCCTGCATGTTCTAAGAACATTCCAATACGTATTCTCAACACCTTCTGCCCCGAAAACGCTGGCACAATCATCCAAGCACAAACAGGTGAAGATCAACGACATGTGCGTGGTTTGAGTAGTATTAGAGATGTGGCTATGATCACCGTTTCAGGTCTATCCATGGTGGGTGTGATCGGTGTCAACCAACGCATCTTCACCACCCTCGCCAAGGCAGGTATATCCGTCTTCCTCGTGAGTCAAACTTCGTCCGAGAACTCCACCACTCTAGGTGTGCAAGAGAAAGATTGCGAAGCAGCCGTGGAAGCACTCACTCAAGAATTTGCTGAAGAAATCAAAGTGGGTAGCATGTACCCAATGTTGGTACAAAAAGGCTTAGCCGCTGTGAGTATCGTGGGCGAAAAAATGCACAACCATCCAGGCATAGCTGGCAAGTTGTTTGGCACATTGGGCAAAAATGGTATCAACGTGATTGCTTTTGCGCAAGGTGCTAAAGAAACCAACATCTCTTTCGTGGTACCTGCGCAACAATTAAGCAAGTCTATGAACGTGCTACATGACTCGTTCTTCCTCAGCGAAAACAAAGTGCTCAACATCTTTGTTTGCGGCGTAGGCACCGTTGGCGCACAACTCATCCAACAAATTGACCAACAATACGATACACTACTCAAAGAACGTCATTTACAACTCAATATCGTAGGTATAGCCAATAGCAAAACGGCATTGTTCAACCCAGAAGGATTGGACTTAAAGAACTACCGCGAGGAACTCAAGAAAGCCGAAACGGGTAGTAGCTTCAACATCAAGCATGCAGCTTTGCAAATGGCTAGTTTATACAATAGTGTATTCGTGGACTGTACGGCAAGCAAAGAGGTAGCAGATATCTATTTGAGTTTGCTAGAAAATAACATCTCTGTCGTTACTGCCAACAAGATTGCAGCGTCTTCCGAATATGCACACTACATACGCCTAAAACAAACTGCCGTAGAACGTGGTGTGAAGTTCCTATTTGAGACAAACGTAGGTGCAGGTTTGCCTATCATCGGTACCATCAACGACCTAAAGAACTCAGGCGATAAGATTCTACGCATTGAAGCGGTCGTAAGTGGTACACTCAACTTTATCTTCAACGAGATTTCAGCCCAAGTACCATTCTCAGAAACCATCCGCCGCGCCAAAGAACAAGGATACAGCGAACCTGACCCACGCATCGACCTCAGCGGTAAAGACGTAATTCGTAAACTCGTCATCCTAGCTCGTGAAGCAGGTTATCAAGTGGAACAGGACGATGTAGAGAAGCATCTGTTTGTTCCAGATGCTTATTTCGAAGGCTCACAAGAGGAATTCTGGAAGAAGTTACCCGAGTTAGATGCTGAATTCGAAAAAGAACGCAAAATACTGGAAGAGAAAGGTTTGCGTTGGAGATTCGTTGCTAGTATGGACCGAGGCAAAACCAAAGTCAGCCTAGAGACCGTAGCTGCCGATCACCCATTCTACCAACTAGAGGGTTCGAACAATATCGTGCTGATCACAACCGAGCGTTACCACGATTATCCGATGATGATCAGGGGTTACGGCGCCGGTGCTAGCGTAACCGCGGCAGGCGTATTTGCCAACGTGATGGCAGTAAGCAATTAATGCGGTCCGCATTGAAAGAGTTCTAAACGCCCAATGGGCTGTTCTAATCGCAGCAGAGCTGCTGTTCTAAACGCTTCGCTGTTCCAACGGTTAGAACCTTTAGAACGGTTTCAGCCGCCCCTGCGGGGCATGGTCTTATAGTTCAATGGATAGAATAAGGTCCTCCTAAGACTTAGATTCGGGTTCGATTCCCGATGAGACCACCAATGGCAAAAGGAAAAGCAAATTTTTATGTAGTTTGGCAAGGACGCGAAACAGGTGTTTTCGAGTCATGGGCGGCGTGCGAAGAACAAGTCAAAGGCGTAGCCGCCAAATACAAAGGATTTGCTACTCGCGCCGAAGCAGAAAAAGCCTTTATCGAAGGTGCAGAGAAATATATCACTCCACGAAGCACCGCCAACAAACAAGAGCATAACGCAATCAGCCTCAAAGACTTACCACCATCAGAAATGCAACAACACGGTGTGCTATTGCCAGCCTTAGCCGTAGACGCCGCATGCTCGGGTAACCCTGGAAAAATGGAGTTTAGAGGAGTAATAGCCGACACCGGAACGGAGGTTTTTCATCGTGGTCCTTACGTAGGAGGAACGAATAATATTGGAGAGTTTTTGGCCATCGTTTTGGGTTTGGCGTACCTAAAAAAACATCAATTGCCTTGGGTATTGTACTCGGATAGTAAGACAGCCATCGCGTGGGTGAGGGAGAAAAAGTGCAAAACACAGTTGGAGTGGAACACAAGCAACCAAGATCTGCTATTGGCAGTGAGAGCGGCGGAGAAATGGTTGGTGGAGAATAGTTGGACGACAAAGATATGTAAGTGGGAGACAGAGAAATGGGGAGAGATTCCAGCGGATTTTGGAAGAAAGTAAAAAGATATTAGTTTAGATTTTAGGGACAAAAATATAGATTATCTTATATTTTTAGCAATTTACGCTCATATGCTTGCATATGTGCGTTTTTTTTTGTACCTTTGTCGGCTGAAACGTTTCACATATGATTGAGTATATAAAAGGACAATTAACCGACGTAAATCCTACCTATGTTGTGATAGAAGCAGCGGGGGTAGGATATGCTATTAATATAGCCCTACCTACTTATTCTGAGTTGGTGGGCAAAGAGGGACTAGAAAGTCGCTTGTACATCACAGAGATCATTCGAGAGGATGCACACGAACTGTACGGATTCTTTAGCAAAGGTGAACGCGAGTTGTTCGTGATGCTAATGACCGTGAGCGGTATCGGTGCAAACACCGCCAGAATGATTATGTCAGCTTATTCAGCAGCGGAAATTCGTCAAATCATCGCTACCGGCAATGCGCGTGCGCTGGCACAGGTGAAAGGACTAGGTCCAAAAACAGCACAACGAATCATTGTAGATTTGAAAGATAAAGTGCTGAAGATAGATCTAGCGGTTGGCGACCGAGGCGAGATAGGCGATGAGGCGATAAAGCTATTTGGCGAAGAGGCTCAAAGTGTGGATAGTGCGGTAAAACAAGAGGCAGTGAGCGCGTTGGTGATGCTGGGCTTTGCAGCAACAGCCAGCGGCAAAGTGGTGGATAAGATACTGAAAGCAGCGCCTGAAAGCAGCGTAGAGCAAGTGATTAAGCAAGCGTTGAAGATGCTATAAAAAAGTTGAATATTGAAAGTTGAGAGTCAAAAATTGAACGTGAAGAGAATATTAATCATATTATTGGCAATTGGTCAGTTGGCTATAGGTAATGGTCTATTGGCTCAGGATAGTTTGCGTGTATCGTGGGAGGAGAATGACAGCATCAAGATGGCACCCTTACAGGTGCAGACTGTGGGTGCAGAGAACTACGAGGAGTTAACACGTACGCCTAGCAGTTTGGACTTGAAGAACCCAGACAACGTAACCACAACGGTGGAGTATGATGCAGCGATGGGTTGCTATGTATTGCGCACCAAACTAGGCGATACCGAGATCACGACACCGTATATGATGACGATGGACGAGTATCGTGCATACAGCGAGAGACAGCAGATGGGACAATACTGGCAGTCGAAGATCAGCGAGGTGGAGCACGATAATGAGAGGAAGTTTGACATCACAGATATGAAGTTCAACATCGGTCCTGCCGATAAGGTGTTTGGTCCTGGTGGTGTACGATTGAAGATGCAAGGTTCGGCGGAGTTGTTGTTGGGCTTTAAGCATCAATATGTGGATAACCCAGCATTGACAGAGCGTTCGAGAAACAATAATATCTTTGATTTTGACGAGAAGATTCAAGTGAACGTGAATGGTAAGGTGGGCGATAAGTTGAACTTGAATATGGGTTACAACACAGAGGCGTCGTTCAGTTTTGACCAAATCAACTTGAAGATGAATTATCAGGGTCAGGAGGACGATATTATTCAGTCAATTGAGGCGGGTAATGTATCAATGAACTTGAACAGTAGTCTGATCAGCGGAAGCAGTGCGCTTTTTGGTATAAAGACCGATTTGAAGTTTGGTAAGTTGAAGGTGCAAGCCTTGTTATCACAGCAGAAATCAGAGAGTCAGACGGTGTCAAGTAAGGGCGGTGCGCAGACGACCAGTTTTGAGGTACCGATAGACAGTTATGACGAGAACAGACACTTCTTCTTAGGTTATCATTTTAGAGATAACTACGAGCAGGCAATGTCGCAGTTGCCATATATAGCTAGTAGCATCACTATTAACCGTATTGAGGTATGGGTGACAAACAAGCGAGGGAACTACGATCAGGCTCGTAATATCGTAGCTTTGGCCGATTTGGGTGAAAATGATGCAGCGCATATTTTGAATCCTGAGTGGACGGTTCAGGGAGTGGCTCGTAATCCACACAACAAGGCAAATAGCTTGTATGAGAAATTGGTGTTGGAACATCCTGCTGTGAGAGATATTCAGCAGGTGAGCAGCGTGATGCAAAATCTTCCAGGAATGGAGTTGGGCGAGTCGTATGAGAAAGTGGAATCGGCTAGATTGTTGAACAGCGGCGAGTACACATTGAATGCGGCGTTAGGATATATCTCGCTGAAGACAGCATTGAATCAAGATGAGGTATTGGCAGTAGCGTATGAGTATACGTATGCTGGTCAGGTATATCAAGTGGGTGAGTTCTCAACCGATGCTTCAGAGAGTTTGAAGGCACCTAATGCATTGGTATTGAAATTATTGAAGAGTACGAATAATGCTCCTAACAAGAAGGGCAAGGGTACTTGGGATTTGATGATGAAGAATATCTACTCATTGGGTGCGAGCCAGATGTCGAGTGATAAGTTTGAGATGTATATTCAGTATCGCAACGACTCTGTGGGTACTGAGATGCAATATCTGATGGAAGGTGATGTGAAAGGTAAGCAATTGTTGAAGGTGATGAACTTAGATCGTTTGGACTCACGCAACAACAGTTCGCCTGATGGTCGTTTTGACTACGTGGAAGGTTATACAGCCTTGTCATCAACGGGTAGGATCATTTTCCCAGTATTGGAGCCATTCGGTAGCCACTTGGCTAATGCAATAGGCGATGCGCGTTTGGCGGAGAAGTACGTATTCCAAGAATTGTACGACTCAACGCTGGTGAGTGCGCAGGAGATGACAGAGAAGAATAAGTTTGTGCTGACGGGTAAGTACAAAGGCAGTGCAGGCAACGAGATACGTTTGAATGCGATGAATATCCCACGCGGAAGTGTGGTGGTGACAGCAGGCGGTGCGACGCTGATAGAGAACGTGGATTACACAGTGGATTACACAATGGGTACGGTGACGATCTTGAATCAGTCGATTATCGATGCCGGCACCAACGTGGATGTGAAGTTGGAGAATCAGTCGTTGTTCTCTATGCAAAGAAAATCGCTGTTCGGTGCGCATTTGGAATACGAGTTTAGCAAGGACTTCACCTTGGGTGGAACGCTCATGCACTTGCGTGAAAAACCATTGACCACAAAAGTGAACACAGGTAGCGAGCCATTGGCTAATACGATCTGGGGTGTGAATGCTAGTTGGAAGACGGATCTGCAGTGGTTGACCTTGTTGGTGAACAAGGTGCCATGGATCAATGCGACAGCACCATCAACCTTCCAATTGAATGCTGAGTTTGCACATTTGATACCAGGTCACACGAGGGATGTAGGTAACGTTGGAACAGCGTATATAGATGATTTTGAGTCAACTAAGACCAATATTGATATCCACTACCCTAACTTCTGGCGATTGGCTTCAACTCCAACAGGCGACCGATTCACAGAGGCGACTATGGGTGGCGATGTGGCATACAATAAGAATCGTGCGTTGCTAGCATGGTATGTAGTTGACCCTATCTTTGGTTATCCACAAAGCAATACACCAAAGCATATCAAAGACGATTTGGATATGATGTCTGACCATCGTACACGTATCGTCTACGAACAAGAGGTCTACCCAAACAAAGATGTATTGCCTAATGCGGATACGAAGTTATCAGTAATGAACTTGAGTTACTATCCAACTGAACGAGGACCATACAATATCTCGGCAGATGAGATAGGTAGCGACGGTATGTTGACACGTCCAGAAAGCCGTTGGGGCGGTATCATGCGTAAGCTAGATAACACAGACTTTGAGAAAGCGAATATCGAGTATATTGAATTTTGGTTGATGGACCCATTCTTGACTAACCCAGATGCAGCCTACGAGGGTGGTGACTTATATATCGACTTGGGTGATTTGAGCGAGGATATCTTGCGAGATGGCAAGAAGAGTTTTGAGCACGGTTTGCCATTGAATGGAGACGAGAGCATGATTGATCAGACGATATGGGGTCGTTTCCCTAAGACTACGAGCACAGTGGTAGCCTTTGCCAATGAGGCAGGTGCTCGCGAGAAGCAAGACGTAGGTTTGAACGGCTTGTCATCTGCTCAAGAACGAGGTGATGATACTGATAATCCATTCTTGTACAAGGGTCAAAACCCATACAAGGAGTATGTAGAGGCACTCCGTCAACGAGTTAATCCAACAGTATTAGCCGTGTGGGAAGAGGATGATTATTCGCCACTCAAAGACCCTGCAGGTGACGATTATCACTACTATAGAGGCGATGATTATGATAAGGCGCAAACATCTGTTTTAGATCGTTACAAACGCTATAATGGTACAGAAGGAAACTCGCCAGAGATGGAGTCCAATGCGGCCTATGGTACCGCGTCAACCTTGCAACCAGATATTGAGGATATCAACCAAGATAACACCTTGAACGATAGTGAAAGATTCTATCGTTATCATATCTCCTTGCGCAAAGAGGACATGCAACGCGTTGGTCAACAGCATATCGCCAGCATCATGGAGACAGAAGTGACATTGCGCAACAAGGAAAAAGCAACAGTAAAATGGTATCAGTTTAAGATTCCATTGCGCGGTGACAGTGCAATGATGAAGAAGGTGGGTAACATCCGTAACTTCAAGTCAATACGATTTGCTCGTATCTATATGACCAACTTCAAACAAGAGACACACTTACGTTTGGCTAGTCTAGATTTGGTTCGTGGTGAGTGGAGAAGTTATAGCAAGGGTTTGTACCAAGATGTGGCTAATAATCAATACAATATCACTAACCCATACAGTGGCAATGGTTCGATGGACGTAGAGGCAGTGAATATTGAGGAGAATTCTAATCGTGTTCCTGTCAACTATGTATTGCCTCCTGGCATATCCCGTCAAACAGACCCAGGACAAGCACAACTGATAGCACAAAACGAACAAGCAATGGTATTCCGTGTGCGCGAGTTGCCACAAAAAGATGCTCGTGCAGTATACAAGAACGTAGTATTCGATATGCGCCAATATAAGCGCTTGCAAATGTTCGTTCACGCAGAATCACTACCACACTTCGATCCTATTCAAGATAAAGATATTACCTGTTTTATCCGTATCGGCTCTGACTTAAAGAACAACTACTACGAATACGAGATTCCATTGGATTTGACTCCAGAAGGCATATACAGCGACAAGAGTTTGAGTGATAGACAAAAAGTTTGGCCAGAAGACAACACGTTTGATTTTGATTTACAAGCACTGACTAATGCAAAGTTAGAGCGTAACAAAGCGAAACGTGCTGGCAATAGCAATGTTGGCAATACGATACCATACGAAACATACGATCCTGAGGATTTAGACAATAAGATCACCGTATTAGGTAATCCTACTTTAGAGGATGTACAGTCAATTATGATTGGTGTACGTAATAAAACCAATCATGAAGTAAGTGCCGAAGTGTGGGTTAATGAGTTGCGTTTGAGTCAATTCAATGAGCAAGGCGGTGTGGCTGCAATGGCTAATGCAGCTTTGAGCATTAGTGATATTGCGCAACTGAACGTGGCTGGTCGTCTTGAAACAGCAGGTTATGGTTCAATCGAATCAAACGTATTGGATCGTAATATGGAGAACTCATACCAAGTATCGGTGAGCGCTGCCTTAGAGGCTGGACGATTGTTCCCTGAGAAAGCAAAATTGCAGATTCCATTATATGTATCATATTCAAATGAGACGTTGTCTCCAGATTATGATCCACTGGATACAGACGTAAAGTTGTCAGAGACACTGGAGAATTTTGAAACAAAAGCAGAGAAAGATTCCATTAAGCAGATGGCTAATGTCGTACATGAATCTACTAGTTTCTCTGTATCGAACATGAAGGTGGATATTCACTCTAAGAAACAAAACATGTTCTATGACCCAGCTAACTTCTCTATCTCAGCTAGCTACAATGAGCAAATACAACACTCTCCAGAAATAGAAACGGATATATCACGAGATTACAAGGGTTCATTTAATTACTCCTATAATTTCAACCCTAAACCTTGGGAGCCGTTTAAGAATGTAGACAAGGTAAAGAAAATTAAATTCTTAAGCGAACTTAATTTCTACTACCTACCACAATCATGGGCCTTCAACACGAATATGCGTCGTACGTTTACGCACTTGAAGATGCGTGATTTCAATACTAGCGAGATGGGTGCAGTGGGCAATGATATGGATTTGACCTTCTCCAAAGACTTTACTTGGGATAGAAACTTTGACTTCAAATACGACTTGACCAAGAACTTGAAGTTCAGTTTCCAAACAGCAACCAACTCAACAGTGGACGAGGGATACTATACGCCAGAAATATTGAATATGTACGAAGACTTGCGTTTTGAGAACAACTACTATGAAGCGTGGAAAGATTCTATTCAACACAGCATGGCGACATGGGGTAATCCATACACGTATCAACAGTTGTTCACAGCGTCGTGGAACGTGCCATTCAATCGCATTCCATACTTGGAAGCGATCACCGCTAACGCCTCTTACAACGCAACATACAACTGGAATCGTACGATGCAAACCTCTAATGTAGAGGCTAGTTTGGGTAATGTGATTAGCAGTACTCGCGCATGGCAAGTGGATGGTGGCATCAATTTCGAGACTTTGTACAACAAGTCAAAGTATTGGAAAGAGATGCAGCAACACTACAACCAACGCTCGGTTCGTCGTCGCGCATTTAGACCAAAAACATATACGGAAATTGTTAGTTTGACAGGCGGCGAAGCCAAAGAGATTGTCCACCGTTTGGGTAGCGAATCACTCAAGATCAGCGCAACCACTCGCGATGGCAAACCGGTGAAACTTACCATCAAACCAACATCCAACACCAAGGCTGAGATCAAGTCTAAAGAAGACTTAAAGAACATAACCATTACCATTACGACGGTGGACAAGAGTTCACGTTCTGCAGGACAAGTGACAGCAGATATGTTTGCATACGTGGGAACGATGGTTCGCAAGGTACAAGTGACCTACCGCAACACCAACTCGCTCACTTTGCCTGGTTTTGCTCCACAAGCAGGATTCATGGGACAACAGCGTTTTGATAACATCTATGCGCCTGGATTTGACTTTGCTTTTGGTTTCTTCAACGACGATTTTGTAGAAAAAGCGAAAGATAATGGATGGTTGTCAAGAGATACTATGGTTGTACAACCTGCAACACGTTCCATGACTAGTGATTTTGATGCAAAACTTACTCTGGAACCTCTACCAGGATTGAAGATTCAACTCAATAGCAAGCGTTATTCAGCTCAATCAACATCCATCATATACTCATACGATCAATTGCAAGAGAATATGACAGGTTCGTTTAATATCACGCAGATAGCTTTGGCAACCGCCTTCCACAAAGTGGGTAATGCCGATGATAACTTTGCTTCTGAGACATTTGATCGTTTCTTAGCAAATCGTGACATCATAGCCGGTCGTGTGCAAGCACAATATACGGGATTGACCTATCCAAAGACAGGATTCATACCTGTAGAATTGCGTGGTAAGCCTTATAAAGCAAGCAATGGTGCAGTAGCAAGCAACTCAGCAGATGTACTCATACCAGCTTTCATAGCTGCTTACGTAGGCAAAGATGCTAGCACAACTAGTCTCAATCCATTTATGAACTTACTACAGAGTCTTCCTAACTGGTCAGTGACATTTGACGGATTGGGCAAACTACCTTGGTTCCGCGATCAGTTCAAGTCTATTAATATCACACACGCATATACCTGTAAATACGCAGTGGGTAGTTACTCTAGTTACTCCACATGGG
Organism: Paludibacteraceae bacterium; assembly: GCA_017391525.1. Taxonomy (GTDB): domain Bacteria; phylum Bacteroidota; class Bacteroidia; order Bacteroidales; family Paludibacteraceae; genus Colicola. The sequence continues at coordinate 15,280 of JAFOYE010000005.1, forward strand.
TATCTGCTACAGGGGACATACATAACAAACAAGTAGGTTTTGTACGCGATGTGGCCACAGATATGCCTATCCCATCATCTGCATACGACATCTCGTCTATCACGCTGACAGAGAACTTCTCACCACTGATCGGTTTGAACTTGACAATGAAGAACTCATTGTCCGCCAAAGTGGAATATCGCAAACAACGAAACATATCATTGAACGTGAACTCTGTGCAAATCACCGAAGGTCATACCAATGAGTTTGTTATCGGTGCGGGATACACCATCAAAGATTTGAACTTCATTGCTAAACTCAAAGATGGCGGCCAGAAGAAAGTAAGCAACGACCTGAAATTGAATATTGATATCAGTTACAAGGACGTCAAGACATTGCTACGCAAAGTAGAAGAGGGTATTACCCAAGCTAGTTCAGGTAATAAAGTGTTCGGTATTAAGATTAGTGCGGATTATGTTCTTTCACAGAAGATTAACTTGCAACTCTTCTATGATCACCAAGGCACTACTCCACTCATCTCTTCATCTTACCCAATCAAAGCAGATAACGTGGGTATCAACATCAAGTTGATGTTAACTCAATCGAAATAATAGCGTGGGTATCTACAAAATTGGAATAATTGGGCCAGAATCCACAGGAAAAAGTACACTGGCATCTTATCTAGCACACCGTTACGACGGTGTGCTAGTGCCAGAATATGCACGTGAGTATATGGAAAAACTGGCACCTACGTACGAATACACATACGAAGATGTCGTCCATATAGCACGCACTCAAGTTGAACAACTACAAGCATTAAACACATCTGCAGACCAAAATATAACTAAAGAAAGTTCAAACGATATCGTTATCTTTGACACCGAACTAATTATAACTAAAGTGTGGTTCTTGCATAAGTATGGACATTGTCCAGACTTTGTAGAAGAAGCACTTCATTCCTATCGGATGGATGTATATCTTCTTTGCTACCCCGACATGCAATGGATACCTGATCCCGTACGAGAGAATCCTAATATACGCGAATATCTCTTTGACTGGTACGAGAAGGAGATTAAAGAACTAGATATACCTTATTATATTATACGACATACAAACTGTTAAAGGATAGTTATCCGATAGTTAAGACATAATACAAAAAGAGATGTTCAATTGAACATCTCTTTTTTGTGATCCGTGCAGGATTCAAACCTGCAACCCCCACATCCGTAGTGTGGTACTCTATTCAGTTGAGCTAACGGACCATGCTTCGTTTCAAAAGCGGGTGCAAAGGTACTACAAAAAATCCATATACGCAAATTTTTTAGAGGAAAAATGCAAAAAATATATTTTTTTTGTTTTTTTAGATTAAAAAAATTGCGTATAGGCTGCATTTAACGACCGTAGCTTCGAGGTGGGGCCCATCTTGATGGGAGGTGACATCGAAGGTACAAACGTGTCGTTAAAGGCTAGGGCGTAGCCCGCATGACCAAATTTTTTAGAGGAAAAATGCAATTTTTATGCAAAATATTGTATATATGCATAGAAAAATGTACCTTTGCACCAAATTTAATCAATTTTGCATATGAAAACCTCCATTTATAGATTCATTCTAGCATTGGGCATATTCAGCACCCTATGCTCTACTGCTATGGCAGTTGCTCCATTACCAGGACTTAACCTAGTTGAACCACAACACAAGAAAGCACCCTTCAATATTGTGTCGCACGATGCTCAAACCAATATCCAAAAGATAGCAGCACATCGCACACCGAAAATCAACCTTGCACCTAAAGGTTTGCTTATTTTGGTAAATTACGCTGACATCACCTTTGACAGCGAAAACAATCAACAAGCCTTTGACTCGCTTGCCAACGGTGATAACTACACATACAATGGCGCCACAGGTTCGTGCAAAGCGTACTTCGAAGCCCAATCAAATGGTCAATACACACCTGAGTTTGACGTGATTGGTCCTATCACCCTACCCCATACGTCAGCATACTACGCAGCCAACGATGCGTCAGGCAATGACCAATATGTGGTAGATTTCGTGGTAGATGCTTGCAAAGGAGCAGATTCGCTAGGTGTGGATTTCTCGCAATATGACAATGACAACAACGGCATTGTGGACTTTATTTACATCATCTACGCAGGCTACGCCGAATCAGAAGGTGCAGGTAGCACTACCATGTGGCCACACAACTGGGATCTCATCTCTGCTTTGTATTTCGGATATAGCAATACGGATGAATATTATGCCAACTCCGAAACAGATTTCAAGCTACCTAGTTTTGATGGCAAGCTTGTAAACGCCTATGCATGTTCCAACGAATTAAAACGAAGCAACAATGCACGTGCGGGTATTGGTACCATCTGCCACGAGTTTAGCCATGTATTAGGTTTACCTGATTACTACCTAACCACCACCGAACCTATCACCCAACAGCGACTCACACCAGGTGCATGGTCGCTTATGGGCTATGGTAACTACCTCAACGATGGTAATACCCCACCTAACTACTCTATCTATGATAAATATTATCTTGGTTGGGTAACACCTACTGTTTTGGCAGAATCACAATCATTAACACTATATGCTGATGGCGAGACGGGTTATATGCTCACCCGCAACGAGAAACATGTAGACGAAGGTGCATATCGCACAGATACCGTCTATTACCTCGAAAATCGCCAGCTAGAAGGTTGGGACACCTACCTCCCTGGACACGGCATGCTCATTTGGCAAGTAATCTTTGACGAAAAAGATTGGTACAACAACTGCCCTAACGACTACACCCCTCGTTATCGCCTAATCTCAGCATTATCCACATCATCACCTTATACCACCACCAAACCCAAGCCAGAAGTACCATTCCCAGGTTCCAAGAACATCACAAAATATACCCCGTTCACACACAATGGAATATATAACATCCAGGAAACCAACGGAATCATCACATTTGATTTCACCACTACCACTGTTCAATCTAGTGTAGAAGACATAACCATCGACACTACGGGCATATGGTACGATCTTCTAGGTAATGTGATTGACCCTACCACATACAAGGGAATAGTTATTCACAACAAGCAGAAGTACATCCTTCGTTAATAACTACTTATCAATCATAGTTCATACTTACTACATAAATAAATAGCGCGAGGCATTTGCCCCGCGCTATTATTATCTAGCAGCTAGTATTAAAGCAATTCTACCGAACGATTAACAAACTTAGCCAAAGCCTCACCTTTGAGTTGACCTGCTGCTAAAAGCGCAATATCAATCAGTTGGCTCATCTTATCAGAGTTAGATGCATACGCTACATATTGCTCTTTGAGCTGCATCTTCAATGCCGCCAACTCTTTGGTCACAGTAGTTACAGCATCCTTCTCCTCTTGAGTAAGATCCGCTTCTTTCTTGTCTTTTTGTGCCTCACGAAGAACATCCTCCTCCGCTTTCTTGGCAGCAATCTGCTCCAAAAGTGGGCTTACACCGGCCTCACAAGTAGTTGTAATATCTACCAAAAGGTTCTTCACCTTCTCATTAGCAGTATTAACCACTAGATTGTATTGATCTGGCATATTGCCATAGAAAGCCATACCTTGTTGATGTGCTGACATCTCCTTCATACGGCGCATAAACTCGTTTTGAGTCAAGAAAACAGGAAGCGCATCTGCCGAAACAGCTTCCAAAGAAACAGCATAGTTGGTTTTATCGGTTTTTGGCAACAGAGACTCGAAACTATAACGCAATGCATCTTCCTCATTAGCAGTTAGTTCGACTTTTGCTTTATCTTCTTTTTGTATGATATTCTCAATCACATCGGAATCTACGCGTACAAAGCGAACAGCCAATTTGCTACCATCAGTCGCCTCAAAACTTTTTTGCTCGTATTGTGACATAGCATGCACATCCAACTCACCGTCCATCAAAAGCACATCATAGCCTTTCTCCTTTGCTCGTTGGATATAGGCGTAGCTAGCATCTGCATCTTGTGCATAAAGTACGATCAAATCGCCATTCTTATCGGTTTGATTCTCTTTCACTTGCTCCTTATACTCAGCAAAAGTAGCGTATTTGCCTTCGATATTCTTCAAGAGCGCAAAACCTACTGCTCGGTCATAGAATTTCTCATCTGACAGCATGCCGTATTGGATAAACAATTTTATGTCATCCCATTTTTGCTCGAACTCTTCGCGATTATTCTTAAATATCTCTGCCAATTTGTCAGCCACCTTCTTAGTGATGTGGTTAGAGATCTTCTTCACATTATTATCGCTTTGCAGATACGAACGACTCACATTCAATGGAATATCTGGTGAGTCAATTACACCGTGAAGCAAGGTCAAGTATTGTGGCACAATATTCTCTACCTCGTCGGTCACAAACACTTGGTTGCAGTAGAGTTGAATCTTATTGCGTTGAATATCAATATTATTCTTAATCTTAGGGAAATACAACACGCCTGTAAGGTTGAATGGATAATCCACATTCAAATGGATATGGAAGAGTGGTTCGTCCATTTGATGAGGGTAGAGCTGATGATAGAACTTCTTATAATCCTCCTCTGTCAAGTCGGCAGGCTTGCGAGTCCACGCTGGATTGGTGTCATTGATCACATTCTCCTCGCCAGTCTCCACTTGTTTACCGTCCTTCCATTCTTTTTTCATACCAAAAGCAATCTCTACAGGAAGGAATTTACAATACTTGGTCAATAAGCCCTCTACCGTTGCATCCTCCAGATATTGAGAATATTCCTCATTGATGTGCAAGACAATATCGGTACCACGATTAGCCTTGATAGTCTCCTCCATGGTGTATTCTGGCGAACCATCGCAAGACCAATGCACAGCTTGCGCATCATCTTTGTAACTCAAAGAGAAGATTTCGACCTTATCTGCTACCATAAAAGCAGAATAGAAACCTAGTCCAAAGTGACCAATAATCGCCTCTGCTTTATCTTTGTACTTATTGACAAATTCTTCAGCGCCAGAGAATGCGATTTGGTTGATATATTTATCAACTTCTTCAGCGGTCATACCAATACCATGATCTTGCACCGTCAGAGTCTTCTTATCCTTATTTATTATTACGCGCACGCGCGTATCGCCTAACTCACACTTAGCCTCTCCAACACTTGCAAGGGTTTTGAGTTTTTGTGTAGCATCTACTGCGTTACTGATTAACTCGCGTAGAAAAATTTCATGATCTGAATAGAGGAACTTCTTGATTACAGGAAAAATATTATCCGATGTTACCCCAATATTACCTTTTGTACTCATAATATATAATTTTGTTAATTTTTAATTCATAATTCACGATACATAATTATCAAAAACCTTGCCAACCTTGTTTTGACTGACAAAATGGCACAAAAAATCACCAACACGACAAATTGTTATCAGAAAACCCAAAAAACAAACACAATATGCTAAAAAACATATTTTTCTATACTTTTTTGTCAAAATATTTGGTCACATCAAAAAAAAGTTGTACCTTTGTGCGATATTTTTCGCTTGGAAGATAAATAAAAATTATTGTTTAATATAAAAACAACACGAATGAAAAAGATTTTTACCCTTTTAGCTTTATGCTTCTTAAGCCTCAGTATGGTGGCTCAAAAGCAAGTTAGCGGTCTAGTCTTAGATTCTAATAACGAACCAGTAATTGGTGCTAGTGTACAAGTTAAAGGTACAACTACAGGTACCATTTCTGACTATGATGGCGAGTTCAAACTGAGTGTTCCAGAAAGCGCTACTACATTGGTAGTTAGTTTCGTTGGTATGAAGACTCAAGAAGTAGCTATCAAATCACGAGTAGTTGTAGTTCTTGAGGAAGCAACAGAGATGCTACAAGACGTTGTCGTGACTGGTTATGGTAATGTATCTAAAGGTAGTTTCGCAGGTTCTGCTCAAGCAGTAAATGCAGAAGTTATTGAAAAGAAAAGTCCAACCGAAATCTCTAAAGCCCTTGCTGGTGAGGTTGCCGGTGTACAAGTTATTAACACATCTGGTCAACCTGGTACCAATGCAACATTGGTTGTACGTGGTGTAGGTTCATTGAATGGTAGTGCTACTCCACTCTACGTGGTGGATGGTGTAACATACGATGGTGACATCTCTGCTATCGATCCAGGAGATATCGCTTCTACTACTATCTTGAAAGACGCGACAGCTACTTCACTTTATGGTAGCCGTGGTGCAAACGGTGTAGTTGTTATTACTACCAAAAAAGGTAGTTCAGGCAGCAGCGAGGGTAAGATTGACGTTGACGTTAAGTATGGTGCAAACATGCGTCTTCTCCCTCTCTACGACGTTGTTACCAGCCCAGAAGAGTATGTAACTATGTCTTGGATGAGTTTGTACAACTCATTCCGCGCAGAGGCTGGATTCAAAGATACCGATAAATTGAAAAAAGATGCTGCCGGCAAGGCACACCGCGTATTGTATAATGGTGGTTTACCAGAAGGTTACAACCTATGGAACGCAGCAGGTAACTATCTCATCAACGATGGTTTATTGCAATATGGCTATGCAAATCCTACATTTGATCCTACTATTGGTCGTCGTCCTGGCTACGAGAACCTAGAGTCATGGTCTGACGAAATCTTCCGCGTAGGTCAAAAGATGGATGCTACTGTGAAATTCCACGGTGGTGATGAAAAAGTTAACTACTTTACAAGTATTGGATACTTGATGGACGAAGGTTACTACCAATCTTCTGACTTTAGCCGTATCTCATTGCGTAGCAACCTTGGTTTCACTCCTAAAAAATGGTTGAAAGGTAATTTGAATGTAGCTTACTCTTACAGCAACATGAACTCACCTAACCAAGATGGTGGTGGTGCTATGAATAACGGTTTCTATTATGTAAACGCTATTCCAGCTATCTACCCTGTATTCTTGCGTGATAAGAATGGCAACACATACACTGACCCACGTACAGGTCTTTTAGCTTATGACTACGGAGATGGTCTTAACCGTAACTTCGGTTTTGGTATCAACCCTGCTGGTTCTTTGCAATTGGATAAAATGCGCCAAGTACAACATACTGTAAACGTACAAGGAGGTCTTGAGGTAAAACTCTATAAAGGACTCAAGTTCATGGTAGATGCAGGTTTGCACTACTACAACAACTTGGCTTCAGAGTTGACCAATAAGTACTATGGAGATGCGGCTGGTATTGGACGTATCCTCCAACAATCTAGCAATATGCTCACTTTCTCAGCTAAAGAACTCTTGGAATACACCACAACCATAGATGATCACAACATCCGCGCGATGATTGGACACGAGAACTACTACTATCGCAACCAATATCTATATGGTTACAAAGCATACTTAGCTAATGGTGAGAGTCTCAATCTATCTAACGCTATACAAATGAACGAGATAGCTGGTAATGAAGATGGTTTTGCATTGGATTCTTACCTTGCAACATTCTCATATATCTATGGTGAAAAATATATGCTTACCGCTAACTACCGTGCTGATGGTTCCTCTCGTTATGCTCCTGGACACCGTTGGGGTCATTTCGGTTCTGTAGGTGCAGCATGGACATTCACCAACGAACCTTTCATGGAGCCAGTCAACGAGTGGATTAAGAACGGTAAACTCCGACTCAGTTGGGGTGTGTTAGGTAACCAGATTTCATCACTCTATTCATACACTGACCTTTATTCAATTGAGAACGTAAATGGTGAAATCGGTTTCGTTTGGGGTGGTAAAGGTAACAAAGAGATTACATGGGAACGTACTAATACTACTGACCTTGGTTTAGAATTCTCTGTTGGTAAATACCTTGACGTAGAATTAGACTACTTCTACAAACTCACAGACAACCTTCTTTTTGATCGCGCAGTTGCTCCATCATTGGGTTATGGTTCTATCCCAACCAATGATGCTAAGATGCAAAACCAAGGTGTTGAGTTCACCTTCAAAGGTCACTTGGTTAACGAACGTAACGTGAAGTTAGATCTCCGTCTCAATGGTGCTCACTACACCAACAAGATGGTTGAGATGCCTATTGACCGCATTCTAGCAGATGGTACCATTGTCCGTCAAAAGATGTCAGGTGCTATGGCTGTAGGTCACTCTATGTACGATCATTACACATACGTATATTCAGGTGTTGACCCTACTACCGGTGACGCACTCTACGAAGCATACTATGACACTCGCTACGGAGGCCTCGGCGACGACAAAGGTAACAACGAGTATAATTACATTACTTCACTACACCAATGGATCATGGATCAAGAGGAAGCTGGTGTAGAGAATCCAGAGCAATACTTGGCTAAGGTTGATACAGCAGATGCATCTTTGGCTACCGCACAATACGTAGGCAAATCTTATCTTCCTGATCTCGCCGGTGGTATCGGTCTTGACCTAGAAGCATATGGTGTAACTCTCTCTATTGCTTGCTCATACCAAATCGGTGGTTATGGATATGACTACACCTATATGAGCTTGATGGCTAACGACCCTATCGGTGGACACAACTGGCACAAAGACATGCGCAATGCTTGGACGGAGACAAACCGCAACACAGACATCCCACGTCTATCTAACGGTACCGGTTCATACGATAGTTATGCGAACATGAGTTCTACACGTTTCTTAACAAGCAACTCATTCTTCTCACTCAACTCAATACAAGTTGGTTACAACTTCCCTAAGAAGTTAATTGAGAAGATCAAACTCAATCGCTTGCACATTTACCTATCAGCTGACAACTTGGCCATCGCAACCGCACGCAAGGGTTACAATCCTATGACCTCATTCACAGGTTCATCTGACACCCACGCTTATAGCCCATTGTCAACTGTTATGGGTGGTATCAAAGTATCATTCTAATGAGGACATTAAACTATAAACTGTTAACTTTCAACGAAAAAAAATTATGAAAACAAAACATTATATTTTGGCTATCTTTGCAGCCGTCGCACTTGTTAGCTGCGATTTGAATCAATATCCTGGCGGTAGTACTATCACTGAAGATCAGTACAACGATATGGATAATGTAGCAGAAGGTACGGTGAAGGGTGTATATACCTTGCTTTACGCTTACGGTGGAGAGCACGATTATTTTGGCCAACGCGGTATTGACCTTGCTACTGACCTTAGTTGCGGTGACATCGCAATGAGTTCACAACGTTATGGTTGGTTCGTTGATGACGAGTATGGACGTACATATGGACGTGCAGGCTACTTCTGGTCATTCTATTACAATATCATCCGTAACTGTAATAAAGCTATTAACGCTCTTGACAAACAAGGTCGTCCTGCATTGGATTACGATCCTAAAACTATTACAGACGAGGAATATGCAAATGGTTTCTACTATGCCGAGTTGCTTACTATTCGTGGTTGGGCATACGCAGCTTTGCAACGTTTCTTCTGCAAGACTCCTGCTGAGATCGACATCAACACCGAATTGTCAGTTCCTATCTACACAGAGGAAGTAACTCTAGACGACACTTCATTAGGTGCGCCTCGCGCTACTGCATCTGATGTATATCTCCGCATTGAAGAAGACCTTCTTACTGCAATTGAATACTTCACCGCATTTAGCGATATGGAGCGTTCAAGCAAATTGGAGGCTAACATTGACGTAGCTCGTATGACATTGGCTTACTCTTATTTGAATAAAGGCGAAAATGACAAAGCTCTCTTGATTGCACAAGATTTAATTGCTTCTACATCAGCAACAATCCTTCCTAACGAAGAGGTACTTACCAATGGTTTCAATGATGTATACTCTAACAACTGGATTTGGGGTGAAGACGTAACCATCGAGAATACTACAGCACTTGCATCTTTCTTCGGACAATGCGACATCTATTCTTATAGTTACGCATCTGCTGGCGACGTAAAGGGTATTGACGCAAAACTCCTCTCTGATATCACCGCTCTTGGTTGGGACATTCGCGAGTTTTGGTGGGGCAACTACTACCGCGAGACCAACAAAAGCATGTATCAATACGCACCTGACGGCAAGTTCTTCACAGCCAAATCTGATGAATTGCAAGGCGATCGCGACTGGTTAAGCGATAACGTATTCATGCGAATCGAGACTGCTTACCTCATCGCTGCTGAAGCTGCTTACCGCGAGAACAACTATACACTCGCTGCTGAATATCTTACAAAGATCACTGACGAGCGCGTAAAAGAAGGTCAAGAGGCTGCTTATGCTGCATACAAAGCCACTTTAACAGATGGCGCTGCATTGGCTACAGCTATTCGCTACAACTGGCGTGTAGAGCTTTGGGGCGAGGGCTATGGTTTGCAAACCTTCCGCCGTTGGGGTGAATCAGTTACATTGGGTGACAACCACTTGCGTTCTACCAAAGAGCCTTTGGTTCCAACCACTGATCGTATCTTCACATACGTGATCCCAAGTAGCGAAACCAACTACAACCCTTATATCGGCACAACTGAGATGGCTGTTAAGAGTAGAAAATAATCAGACACTAACAAATTTAACAATAACAAACTTTTAAATTTTTTACGTTATGAAAAAGAGTTTATTTTTCGCGTTAATCGCATGCGTAGCCCTCGTATTCGTAGGCTGCGAGCCAAAGGTACAACCAGTAGATTACACTATTAAAGTTAGTGAGACTGCTTTGACTTTGGAGAATGGTGCTTCAACTAAATTGACAGCTGTTATTACTCCTACTCCTGCTAACGCAACTTATCCATTGGTATGGACATCTAGCAATCCTGAGGTTGTTACCGTTAATGCTTCTGGTATCGTAGAGGCAGTTGGTTTGGGTACTGCAACTATTACTGTTACTATGAACGTTCCAGAAGGCGACGAGACTGTAGGTCAAGTTACTCCTGCTATTTGCTCTGTTGAAGTAACCAACGACGCCGTTCTCAATACATTCGAGTTGGGTAGCTATACCCTCTGGGATTTGGGTAACCCAATCGCAGGTACTGACAAAACCTTGACTCTTAGCGATGGTACGGAAGTTACCGTTCAATTGGCTCCATCTCTCTACTACGTTTGGGACAAGGGTATCACATTGGTTGGTAACAGCCTTGCCGGTGCAGGTTTCATCATGCCAATTGAGAACTACACCTATGTTATCACTGATTCTCCAAATGGTATTTACAATGGTTACTACATCGGCAATTTCGACCTCGTTGTTGATGATGTGGAAGACGCTCTTGCTTATTCTTCTGATAGTGCTGTTTATGCGGGACTTTCTGGTAAATTGCTCGACGTAACTATGTACGGTGACGCTTGGGATGCTATCTTTAACTTCTCTGAGGAGCCAACTGAGGACGAGATCAATGCTGCATACGATCTCTACTATGCATCACAAACTGGTACACAATTCTTCCATATTGACCTCAACACAGGTAGCCAATCATACAACTATGGTAACTTAAGCTACCTCTACCTTACAGAGGATCGTGAGACAGGTGAGTTGTACTACGACCTTAAATTGGAGTGGTATGACCACGTAAACGTAGGTCGTTGGTATGGTCTTCTTTGCGAGTCTGAACTCAACGAAAAGGGCGAAGAGGTTGCTACAGGTATCGTTAAACCATACGATATGCGTGTCATCCACAAACAATACCAAGTATTGCCTCCAGCGGAGGAAGAGGAGCCAGCAGAAGTTAAGGCTATCCAACCTAAGAAGCCTATCCGCTTTGATGCAAAACAAACTGAGCTTCTCAAGAAGAGCACTATTCGTAGCATGTACAAGAAATAATCTAGAATCAATATTCTAACGATATTTTCTCACCAAGAGCCCTGATTCGTCAGGGCTCTTTTTTTGTATTCAAAATTATCAAAATGTTTGCCTATTTCAAAAAAAAATAGTACCTTTGCACGATTTTATTAAGTATAATGCCAAAATAGTTATATCTACATGAAAAGGATTCTCTTTTGTCTATGCACTATAGTATGTTCAGTCTCTCTTTGGGCTGTCACTGCTACTCCATACCCATTTACTGTGACGCAACCAGATGGTACTACCATCACAGTTCGCCTTCACGGCGATGAGTACCACTCCTACTATACCACAGAGGATGGTACACCTCTACGACGCCTAGATAATGGTTTCTTCGTAGAAGACTATTCCGTAAAAGAGAATTTCGCCAGCACAGCTTCCCAACGCCGTGCTGCGTCTATCCGTCCGAGAGAGGAAGCTACCAAATTTCCATTAACCGGTAGCCCTAAGTCATTGGTACTCCTAGTTGGATTCCAAGATCTTCCTTTTGAGCAATCGCTAGAGGACTTCAACAAGCTTCTCAACCAATCTGGTTATGATTACAACGGAGCAACAGGTTCGTGCCGCGATTACTTTATTGCTGCATCTGATAGTGTATTTCAACCGCAGTTTGATGTATATGGTCCGTTTACTGTAGATGGTAATATGGCTGATTACGGTGCGGAAAACGGCGACACCCACGACAAAGATCCATATAGCATGGTGATAGATGCTTGTGTGACAGCCTCAGAGAACGGTGTTGACTTCTCTCAATATGATACCGACAATGATGGTGTGCTAGACAACGTATTTATCTATTACGCAGGTCATAACCAAGCAGAGGGTGGTCCCGCCAACAGTATATGGCCCCACAAAGCTTCAGTGGCATGGAGAAATGCCAGAGTAGATGGCAAGTATCTAGCCACCTACGCATGTACATCAGAGTACTCAGGTAGTGCAGGTACACGCCGTGCTAGTATTGGTACATTCTGCCACGAGTTTGGACACGTGCTTGGTTTGCCTGACTTGTACGACACAGGATACAAATACTATACAGTGAGCAACTGGTCCATCATGTGCTCAGGTAACTACAACAACAATGGCCGCACCCCTCCTACCTATAGTGCTTACGAGCGCTTCTTTTTAGGATGGCTCAGTCCAAAGCAACTCACTGAGAAAGGGCAATATTCCTTAGAGCCTCTCCAAGAAGCTAATCAAGCCTATCTTATTGCAGACAAAACACATAACCTAAACGGCGGAAGTCCTAACCCTAGCGAGTTTTTCATCTTAGAGTATCGTACCAAGACGGGATGGGACACCTATCTACCTGGCTCAGGTATGTTGGTATGGCATATCGACTATCTAGCATCCGCATGGTATCAAAATACGCTTAACGATGGTCCTAATTTCTTGCGTATACACCTAGAAGAGGCTAATGGAATATCCTGGAATCAACGTAAAAACGGAGAGAATGGTCGTACATCTGACCCTTATCCAGGTACCAACAATGTCACCTCATTTACACCAAAGTTGCACGATGGCACGGTGCTTAGTGATCAAAACGTCCTAGCTATTACAGATAATAACACATGGTTATCCTTTATCTACAAAGGCATAGGCAATATTAATCTTTCTACAGATGTGCAAGATATTACTCTAACCACTACCGTTTCTGACTCTAGAAAAATTGTAGACTGGGAGCCAAAACCTTTCGTATTAACTGCAGAAGGGCTCAATGATAGTATTATCAATTTAACAACCACTAAAAATAACTTCTTGCTAGCAGTTGCAGATAAGGCGCCTGCATACTCAAACAAAGAATGGAAGAAAAACATCAGTATCGTTACCCAAGATTCCAACATCACACGTACAGTATGGGTAAGCTACAAGCCTTCGCAACAGGATTGCGATGCCACCACAGCTACTATCAACATATCTACTCTTGGTTCCTCTGCCACAATAGGACTAACTGCTTATTCACCTCGTCCTATATACATCACTACCCCTGTACTCAAACCTGTGACCAATATCACTACTAATTCATTCCGAATATCATGGAACCCAGTAGAGGATGCCGTATTATACTATCTCACACTCTTCCAGGCTCAAGAAGGAGAAGCATCATTTGTTCAAGGCTTTGAAAACTTCAATAACTACGATGCTATCAAGGAGGCAGGCTGGCAAAGTAACACCAACCGCACCACCACATCAGCCAAGGCTGAAGGAACTAAATCACTCTTCTTGAAAAATACCGGAGACCAAATTACTACTGAGATATACCAAGCTCCTGTTACCAATATATCATTCTGGATCAACGCTTTCTCTACTAGTGTAACCGAGATTGGATATATTGATATCGAAGCATGGAACGGAACAGAGTGGGTGACCTCTGAAGCGTGGAGAACAATCATCACCAAAACAACTAAAGGTAAACTATTCTATGTTAACTTCGCACAAGAAGATAATTACACCCAATTCCGCTTAACTTATACCGATAACGGTGGCGCAGGTGCAGCATTAGATGCCTTTACTGCTACATGCTCACGCAATATTACATACATATATAAAGGTAAGGATCTAGCCATTGACGCAACGATAGATGAGACCATGTGTTACTATGACTTTACTAACCTGCAAGAGAATAGTACTTATTATTTCACCATCCAATCATCAGACATTACGAAAGGTTGCGAAGAGCATATCTCTGCTGCTACCGAAGCCACTGAGGTAACAACTAACATTGCATCTGACGACAAAGATAAAAATAAAAATCAGCTCCCTATCGTTATTGACACCATCAATTACGATGCACCTACACACATCGTTTACCTCTCTAATCCTAAGACCGGTAATGCGCTATGTATATACAATGCACAAGGAAAAATTGTCTATACTTGTCCTACCATTGACGGCCAAACAGAGTATATCATACCTGTAGAGCAATTGCAGAAAGGAACGATGTACGTGATTAAGTATATTACAAACGATAAGATTCGTCGCAAAGAAGGTTGGGTTAAGTTCATCCTCTAAGCAATTAGCAACCCTTACGCTACCTTTGCGCTAGGAATAAGATTCCGATAAAAAAGATAGCCACCCTATGCATATTGCAGGGTGGCTATCTTGTTGGTATCAAACACTTCGTTGGCAACCTCTTGAAGTTGCTCGGACGTTATCTTCTGTACTTTAGCGAATGTCTCTTGCCATTGTGGAGCACGATGGTGATAAAGCATCTGCTTGGCCATAGCTAGTGCACTATTCTCCTGGTTTTCAGCCGAGATAGCCAGTTGTCCTTGCAACTGGCGCAAAGCACGCTGCAATTGTGCAGAAGTGAGACGAACATCGCGAAGTTTTTTAAGTTCACCATGTACGAGTTCCAAGCATTGATCTTTGTATTGTGGTTCGCAAGCGAGGTAAATATTCCAATAGCCAGTATCACTAAGGGGAACTGCTTGAGAATCCACATTATACACTAATCCATATTTCTCACGTAAAGTAAGGTATAGACGACTTGACATACTACCTCCGCCCAAAATATTATTCAGCAAGAACATTGTTAATTGCTTGGGATGACCAATAGGAAAACTATGCGAGCCTAGCATCACATGAGTTTGATGAGTATGCCGGCGGTAGATACGTTCTTTTGAGCTTGTCAAACTAGATGGACTAGACACACTAGTCGAACTAGACACACTAGCCAAATGCCCCAACTCTTTTTCCGCAGCAGCAATTACCTGTTTAGGGCTAACATTTCCCAAGACAAATAGCACCATACGCTCAGGACGGTAGTGCTGCGCCATCCACTCTAGAGGATATTGAGGCAATTTGGAGATTCGCTTGAGCGTTTTCTTCGTGCCCAAAATAGGCATCGCCAAAGAATTACCCTCAAAAATCATATTCTCAAAATCGTCGTAGATGAGTTCGCTAGGAGAATCGTTATAACTTTCTATCTCGTCTAGAATAACGGTCACCTCTTTATCTGTTTCCTTCTTATTGAAAGTAGGACGCAACACCATATCGGCCAACAAATGGAGCGTTGTGCGAAAATGATTATTGAGTGTGGCCGCATAGAAGGTTGTTTCTTCTTTAGTAGTATAGGCGTTGATTTCACCTCCAATTCCCTCAATATGATTGATGATCTGGCGAGCTGTATAATGTTCAGTGCCCTTAAAGAGGCAATGCTCTATATAGTGCGCCATACCATTCTCGTTAGGTTGCTCATGGCGCGTACCTGCACCTATCATGATTCCAACATAAACAACTGGAGAAGAGGTTAAACGATGTACAATTTGCACACCATTGGGTAAATTATGATAAAAAGTTTCGTACATTTTACTTTTTTTGTTCGCTTTTCTTGCGTATATGCAATATTTTTACTACTTTTGCACCCGATTTCACGCGGCATTGGCGGAATTGGTAGACGCGCTAGACTTAGGATCTAGTTTCGAGAGGAGTGAAGGTTCGAGTCCTTTATGCCGCACATCGGGTCGCAAGACCCGTTTTTTGTATCTAATAACGAAGA
>JAFOYE010000029.1 GCA_017391525.1 Paludibacteraceae bacterium
AAAACTTTCAAACTGCCAACTCCGTTGGCTACACACAGCAGGTCTTCTGACTTATCGCTCCTGATGTTCAGCCTTCCCAGTTCGCTAGGAACCAGTGACTTTCAAGATAATGAACATTGGATTGCGAATCACAGCAGCGGGACTGTGCAGGAATCTCACCTGCTTCCCTTCACTGAATGCAATGCAAAGGTAGTACTTTTTTTTGAAAGCACCAAATAATTATGAATCTTTTGTGATTATTGGTTAAGTTTGACCAACAAAAATAGCAAAATTTGTTGGAAGATTAAAGATAACGTGTCAATACAGCGGACCACCTCCGTGAATACAACAGTTATAGGTTATACCATAATTTTACTTCTCCAAATACTTTTTTGCGAAAGAGCAAATAGGATCAATGGTGTAGCCTTTTTCTTGGGCCCAGCGGGTGGCTTGTTGCATTAGTTGTGTGCCGATGCCGCGACCACTCTGGTAGGCATAGGTATGGAGAATGGAGAGGGTGTTGCTAGATAGTTCAAACACAATTTTGCCGAGCAACTCCTCATTTGCCCATAATTGAATCTCGGAGTTAGTAATAACGGTTTTCATGGTTGTAATAGCTATAAAAGATTGCTTGCAAAAACTATGCCTACGCATTAGTTAACTCCCTCAAACACTTGGCACAAAGGCAAGCGGAAGGGTAGTGCTCTGCAATATAGCTGCGGACTGTGTCGCTGAGGATAATCCCTGCACATTGGCATTGAGTGGGATTCTCGGGTTGGCAAAGGAATTGCGAACCGCAACGAGGACAAATGCGATGTTGCATTATTTTATGCAATTCGTTGATTAAGAATTAGTATCGGGTGAAGGCTTCACGTTTTTGCTTGTAGTATTCACTCTACATGTTTTATGTGTTTGTTGTGATACACATCTTGCTCGTTCAAAACGTTCTTTGGATTCAGCTTTGATGGCGGCAAAGTTTGCTTTATCTACTTCATGTTGTGCTTTCATACTAGCCTTCATATCTGCAATAGCATCTTTGAGAAGTTCTATCTTGGCTTCATCAGCCTCAATTTGCATTTCTCGGTACGTTTGTGCACTCTCTGCAATATCTTTCATGATTGATTTGAATCCCATAATATAGTTATAGTTTTAGAGTTTTTTCATATTTGCCCACAAAGGTACAAAAAAATATTTATATATCAAAAAACTAGATGGAATTATAGGTAATGGCTACTATTTGTCCTGTGGTTGTGTACCATTGTCCATTGTGGAAAAGCAAGAGTTGACCATCTTGGATCACTTTGGTGTATGGTGTGTGAAGTGTAGGGTTTTGAGGCAATGCTGTAGGGATTTCGGTGTTGATAGTGAGACCATCTAACGCAAAGTAGAGTGGGGTGTTAGCTCCCCAATCTCCTATGTCGGTGGTGGTCATGCTGAAACTTAGACAAGAGGTTTGGCCTAGTGCTGTCAATGGCACCTTTACCCATCCTTCGTTACAAGTGCCATCAATAGCTAAGTAGTAAATGGTAGTAGCTGTAGGATTCTTAGTTGAATCTAGCGTTTGAATGATGAGTGCCAAGGTGTCTTGCTCTGTGAATGGGCGGGCATTGAATTCGCCTTGTTTGATAGCTTTGTGGGTATTGCTGTTTTGGCAGATATACACGTACTCAGGATAGTATAACTGGTCAAATTCGATGATGTTAGAAGAATATCCTTGGGATGAACTCACCCATTCAGAGTAGTAACCGATGATGTATGGGGTTGCGACACCATTGAGTCCGCCATTGGCAACGCATCCTAGTACGTTGGCTGTGTCTTGAGATACGATAGAGAGTGTGAATCCCTCCCAACTCATGCCTCCATAAGACATACCGCTAGGTAAGTGTGAGAAACGGAAAACACCATTATTTACCAGAATGCTAGCACATGAATCGGCATCGTTGTAGGTCTCGGTCCACACATGAGTGAGGTCGTAGTATGTGTGGGCTATAGGCGATAGGCTATAGGTGACGGGGTTGCCGTTGAGATCTGTTGCAGTACTGAGGTCGAGGGTTATTTGCTCGGCTTTGAGACAAACAGTCGATAAGGTGATGAGGCAAAGAACCAGAAAAGAAAGATAAAAATTTTTCATATGTTTTTTATTTTAGCGACAACTGATAACTACTCCTCTATATGCAAATCACGTGCGAGAGATATTTCGGTGGAGGTTTCGCCGAGCCAACCACACTCTTGGTTGACACCCGTATAAACACGCACGAAGTCTATACAAGGTAAATTTACAGCTACCCCGTTTTCATCTGTAGCCCAAGCTATATCCATAGCACAAAGTTGTGTGGTATCTGTAGGCAAACCGTCATTAGGGTTGCAATCTACATAACCATCGCCATAAAAATGCAAAAGATAGTACGAACCATTTCCGCTCAAATCTTCGGCATTATCTGGCAAACAAGATCCATAGAAAGTGAGAGTGGTGTCTGTCAACCATTGTGGGAAATAAGGTTGCGAGTGGAAGGTGTTTTTATATACCGCACCAGTATTGCCTTGATTGTCACTCCAAGGTATATCGCCAGATGCCTTGTTATAGGTTATAGAATAGTGATGTGTAGTTTGTGGATTGTCGTACTCGCTACCACGAAGTTGGTAGAAAGGATCGTCGGGTAAGCCGTTTTGATTACGGTCAATACTAACCATTACAATGCCAGGTTCGCTACTACCACCAGCCGCATGAGAAGCAGACTGAAAAGCATTTCCATGTACCACAAAATCGCGTTTCCCCGGTAGATTCACCACAGAGTGGTCAAATGCAAAAGTGACATAGCCTCCCCATGCACCTAAAGAAATCGTACCGCGATTAGTGCCAATAATGGCTTCTTCTGCCTTTTGTCGCATTGTTTCGTAGGTATCTCCCTCTTCATATAGAGGCAACTTGTTGACGAACTGGCCGGGAGCAGGATTGTACTCTAGCACCTTAGAAATATAAGGGGAATAGGCCACTTGTTCTTCCCATACAACGACTTTAAAAGAATGTGTGACAGGGTTTTGCTGGTCTATTATCTCCAGTTGTATCTCATAGGTACCTGTATCTGCTTGACAGAAAATAAGATCTCGTCCCGTGGAGATGATGGAATCACCCATTTTCCACACATAAGCTTCACCTGGAAACTCGGGATGGAGGATTAGGGTACGCATGCGTTCAACGGCATAGGTTTCATCTATGCCAAGATTGACCATTGGTATGTCGGGTTCGCAACTAACGGTAGACAAAGCACATATGAGCAGGGATATCACCCGTGCGCACAGACCATTTCTTTTTACCGTCTCGCGAGTAGCAGTGCAGTTGTCCGCTGGATACGTAGTTTTTTGCATCTGTAACATATATATCGCCATTATATGGATTGACTAGAATACCGTATGGAACTTTGATATCTTTCTCTGTGCCATCGGTGATAAATCCCTTGGATACCAACTCGTGTGTGCGAATATTGATAATGCCATAATTGATGTTGTTCTCCTCGGTTTGATTGTTCCAATTGACGCCATAAAAATACATGGAATCACCCACTATAACCATTTCAGAAACTGGTATATGCAAAGTGTCGGTAACTTGCATGTCGTTGGTGAATAGTTTTTTTTGGGCGATGCACACTAAAGCAGAAGGTACATCTTGATAGTCTCCGCGTGAGGTAACCCAGAGTTGACCTAGATGATCTTGTCGTATGCGATGGGGATTGGTACAAACGGGTATCTTCTGCACCTGCTTGAATCCATACATTTCTACAACGGATACGGTGGAATCATAGTCAGGAGCGCGGTAGCCGCCAGAGTTGGCAGTGTAGATATACTCGCCCATGATCTCAAGTTCATCAGGCTGATATCCTACCGTTACCTTGCGTGTGATCTTGAGTGTAGCGGTATCCACTTCGAAGATAGCACCGAGTTGAGCATTAGGATCAATGCTGACAGGACCTACATACGAACTGACGTATGCTTTATCTCCTCGGAAGCGAATATAACGGCAGTTGGGAATGTCTACCTGTCCAATACGGCGACAAGTGCGCGGGTCCATGACTTCGACCTTGTGCGAGCAATTGATGACCGCATAGAGGCGGTTGCCATATACTTGAATATCGTTTCCTACATCGCCTAATTCTTTGATAACATTTGGATTGCGTTCGCCGTAGATGTTACGAATATAGTAGCCGTTGCAGAAATCAACATAGTCAATACTAGCCTTGTTGCTACCCATATTACCTTCGTTGAGCAGGTACATGCCGATAGGTTCGTCGGGAGCGAAACTAGACTCCGCACGAACAGGAATAGGCAGGAGTTCGTACTCGGATGGTACGACAATCTCATCGCCGCGACAGCTTGTCAAGCCAATGGCCAATAGCCAATAGCCGATAACCCAGATCAATATGTTATGCTTATGGTACATTTATAGTTGCGTTTTGGCATTGGGTAATTGAGAATCACATCATAGTCTTGCGATAGGAGATTGTTGACATCCAACGCTGCGCGAAGTGTGAATAATCTTTTGCCTTTTGCCTTGTGAATATCCCATTCGCCTACGAGAGAGAGATCGTGGGTGTACCAAGGTTGGGTGTAGTTGTAGAGGATGTTCTCCTGTTGGTTGTAGCGTTCTCCTACATAGATAAAACTATAATTGAGGTGGTACTGCATCCAATCGTTGCTCCAACCGAACATACCTACTGCACTGCCTGAATGCCAAGGGATATATGGTATCTGGTGACCATAGTAGTTATCAGCAGGGTCGGTGACGTCGATAGCCGTTTGATAGGTGTATTGCACTTTGGCCGTGAGGTAGAAGTTTCTTGGTAGAGCAAAATGCAAGTGTGTATTCACATCTATACCGTTGATTTTTACCAATCCAAGATTGAGCATTGTCCAACGGAACTGTTGTCCTTTTGGGTAGGCGATGATCTTGTCGGAAATGCGGTTGTAGTAGTAATCGGCATTGATGCGGAACTCCGAACCACGTAGATTAGCCACGCGGAAAGGTTGCGCAAAACTCAAACCAACATTATGTTGTTTAGCCAATTCGGGCTTAAGATACGCATTGCCCATATCGGTATAGTAGAGGTCGTTGAAAGTAGGGTAGCGGTAGCTCTGTTTATAGAAAGCATTGAAGCGTAGATCCACGACCTGTGATGGACGATATGAGAGGAAAAATGCAGGAGTAAATTTTGCGGTGTTTGGTGCCTCATCGCGATCACGTGCCTCTTCATTGACGAAGGTACCGAGTGCGCTTGCTTGCACGCGCAAGTAATTCTTAATATTAATAGCCGTAGCCACACTCAACCAATGGGTGAAACGATGGGCATCCATATACATACTTAAGGCATTGTATTGCATATCATAGGCTACACTCACGTCCCACCAGTCGAAGATGTTCACTTTGTTGGCCATAGTTAGGTAAGCTTCTTGTTGGAGGTATTGGTTCTCTACGTGGATGAGTTTATCATCATTATTGATGTAGCGTGTATAGTCATTGGCATATTTGGCATTGACACGCACCGACCAACGATTGAATATTTCGTCTTGCCAAGTGGCTTGTACAAAGGAGTTGCGATCCCAGAGACGTTCACCATTGCGCCATACGTTGTTGACAATGGCTCCTGGCACACCGCGTTCGGAGTTGTAGTGGTAGAGTTGAAGTTTCCAGAAACCTGTGTTGCTGTAGTAGTGATTGAGTGCTGCCTCTACACGGATGGCGTTGATATCACCGTTTTGGCGGATAGCAGTCGTGTCGTATGCTACTTCGCCCGAAGGAGTGACGCGGCGGTAGCGGAAAGGATATTTACCACTAGAGGATACAAGTTCAGCGTTGGTGGTGAGGGACATTGTTTCGCTGAGTTTAACATCTAGCAAGATGCTAGGGTTGATGAGATCAAAACTACCTGCACGCATTTGACCTTTAATGTTAAATGACTTGCCCTCTTCGAAGCGAGGGCGACGAGTGGTGAGGTAGATGCTGCCTGCAGCACCAAACTCGCGAGCAGATTGCCAGATGTCGGATTTTTGTCCGTTGTAGAGTTGAATTTCCTCAATGTTCTCGAGCGAATATTTACCGAGGTCAATTTGTCCGTTTTGCGCATTGCCCAGCTGAACTCCATTATAATATACGCCCATGTGGTTGGTTCCCATAGAGCGGATATTGACAGTCTTGAGACCTCCTACGCCACCATAATCCTTGATTTGTACACCAGAGAAATAACGAATAGCATCCGCTACGCTGAGGGCATTCATTTTCTTAAGTTGTACGCCACTAAGTGTTTGAGGAATGATGATGTCCTTCTCTTTGACACGGGCGGTGACTACAAATTCTTCTAAATCATAGTGTTTGGTTATAGAATCTAATTGTTCTGTCGTTAATGACATAGAAGAATGCGTGGCACTATTCTGAGAAAATGCCACTAAACACAGGAGTGTGAAAAATACTATGGATACTATTCTGCGCATGTTGTCTGACTCTATACCACGAGAGTGTTCAACTTAACCACTTCGTGCAGTTAAAAAAGTTCTAAGGGTTCTAAAAGTTCTAAAGATTAGAACAGCACCACAGGTACGATTAAAACTTTCAAACTGCCAACTCCGTTGGCTACACACAGCAGGTCTTCTGACTTATCGCTCCTGATGTTCAGCCTTCCCAGTTCGCTAGGAACCAGTGACTTTCAAGATAATGAACATTGGATTGCGAATCACAGCA
>JAFOYE010000030.1 GCA_017391525.1 Paludibacteraceae bacterium
AAATGAATGTATTGACTCGATATCAACCTTTTTCCCCATTCCTTTATGAATACAATCCAATACAACATATTCGTATAATCATACCTCAGCAAGAGCGCGATCCATATATATCAGAGGTGATATTACTATATGATCAACACGTAAATTAACTGATGTATGCAAATTTATTAAGCGGAATATTTATGTTCCGCTTTCTTTTGTAGTATTATGGAAAATGAAAACGAGCAGCAAGCCACAGATAAGACACAACTAGCCCACAGATTAGATACAGTGATCGCGTAGCCTGTGGGTAACCTGAAAGCGACCTAACAGCCACCGAAAGCCCATAGATGTTGTTTAGAAAACCACAAGATAATATCTCATAGCTTTTGAAAAACAAGAAATAGTTGCATATATCGTAAAAAATCACTACCTTTGCAGCGAAAAGTTAAAATACCATGAAAAGAGTTGTTTCATTTTTGATTATAATGCTTTTAGCCGTAGGTACTGCATGCGCAGAGCGTGTAGTATTAGGTGCGGAGCAAACGAAAGAATATTTGCCTTTGCTAAAAGGTAAGCGTGTGGCGCTATTGAGCAATCATACCGGACTGATTATTCAAGCGAAAGGCAATAAGGCGATAAGGCGAGAGGCGAAAGAGCAAAAAGGCGATACCATTCACACGTTGGATTGGTTGCTGAAGCATGGCATACAAGTGACCGCTATCTTCTCACCAGAGCATGGTTTTCGTGGCACAGCTCGTGAAGGCGAGAAAGTGGTAAGCAGTGTGGATGAGAAGACCGGCATACCTATTCTGTCGCTCTACGACGGAGATAGCAAGTACCCATCCAAGGAGTCCATGGGTATGTTTGATGTACTGGTGACCGATATTCAAGATGTGGGTTTGCGTTTCTATACCTACTACATCACGATGTACCGATTGATGGATGTGTGCGCCCAATATGGCAAGCAGTTTGTGGTGTTTGACCGCCCTAACCCTAATGGCTGGTATGTGGATGGACCGATTTTGGATATGAAGCATAAATCGGGCGTGGGAGCATTGCCTATTCCTGTGGTACACGGTATGACCTTGGGCGAATTGGCGCTGATGATCAACGGCGAAGGCTGGTTGAAGGACGGGGCTAAAGTGGATTTGACAGTAGTGCCTTGTAAAAACTACACCCACCAAACATTGTACCGTTTGCCTGTGGCACCATCGCCAAACCTTAGAAACATGTTGGCAATATACTTGTACCCTGCCGTTTGCTTGTTCGAGGCAACGCCTGTGTCGTTGGGTAGAGGAACGGATAAGCCCTTCTTGTGCTATGGTCACCCTAACTTCAATGCCCCACGCACAGAGGTGAGCGTGTATGGTCCTGCGATTACGTTTACCCCTAATCAATCGACTCAAAAAGGTCGCGCATGCGATGGTGTGGACTTGAGCGGCATGAGTGAGGAAGAGGCACGCAAGGTGGGATTCTCGCTAAGGTATCTGCTGGATGCCTACAAGCATCTGAATATGGACAACTATTTCTTCCGTCCGTTCTTTGAACTATTGGTAGGACAGGATTATGTGCGCAAGATGATCAACCAAGGCAAGAGCGAGGAAGATATTCGTGCTTGTTGGCAAGAGGATGTGGCGAAGTTCAAAGAGCAACGCCGTCCTTATCTCCTCTATGCCGAATAAAACGACTCTGAACTATATTGAACAACTTTTGAACGGCGCAACGCGCCATTGAACCTCAAGTAATATGAATCCATTAACGATTTTATTAGTTATTGCAGCTTATTTTGTGCTGCTGTTTATGATTTCTTATCTTGCAGGTCGCAAGGCCGATAATGCAGGTTTCTTTTCGGGTAACCGCAGCAGCAACTGGCTCCTAGTAGCCATGTCCACTATTGGAGCAGCTATCTCTGGTGTGACCTTTGTGAGTGTGCCTGGTATGGTGGCTACATCGGGGTGGGCATACATGCAGATGGTGTTGGGCTTTACAGTGGGTCAGATTATTATTGCCTATGTGCTTATTCCGCTGTACTATAAATTGAACCTCACTTCTATCTATCAGTACTTGCAACAACGCTTTGGTATGAGTACCTATAAGTCGGGTGCATGGTTGTTCTTTGTGAGTAAGATGTTAGGAGCTAGTGTTCGTTTGTTTGTAGTAGGCGAGGTGTTGCAGTTGTTGGTATTTGGTCCTTTAGGTATACCATTCTGGGTAAATGCTATATTTACCGTGTTGATTGTTTATCTCTGTACATTTAAAGGAGGTGTTAAATCATTGATTTGGACAGACTTGCTGAAAACCTGTTGTTTGATTCTATCCGTAGCGTTGTGTATTTATTTTGTGCTTCGTGAGGGTGTTAATATTGATGGATGGAATACAAATGATATGACACGCACCTTTTTCTTCGATAATCCTAAAGAGGGTACATATTTTTGGAAGCAGTTTTTAGCGGGTATCTTTTTGGTTATAGCAACTACAGGTTTGGATCAGGATTTGATGCAACGTACCTTGTCTTGTAAAAATCCACGTGAAAGTCAGAAGAACCTTATTGTTGGTGCGATGATGCAGATCGTAGTGATAGGATTATTCTTATTTTTAGGATTTTTGTTGTATTCATATGCTAATCAATCTGGCATCGCTTTACCAATGGATGAACTTGGCAATGTAAAAGGCGACTCTGTGTTCCCATTCTTGGCTTCTGGTAGTTATTTCCCTATGGTAGTCGGTGTGTTATTCTTTATTGGTTTTATTGCAGCAGCATATTCGGCTGCTGGTGGTGCATTGACGGCTTTAACAACTTCTTTTACCATTGACATACTAAATAAGAAGCAGGAGGGAGATCAAGTTCAACTCGCGCGCACACGTACCTTAGTACATATCGGTATGGCGATTTTGATGGTAATATGTATATATGTAATTTATCTCTTGAATAATGATTCCGTTATTCAAACAGTTTATAAAGTAGCAAGTTATACTTATGGACCATTATTGGGTATGTTCTGTTTTGGAATATTTACTAAGAAGCAAGTTTATGATCGATGGATTCCTGTCGTAGTCATCTTGGCTCCAGTTATTACATGGGTATTAGATGTAAATTCAGTAGAATGGTTTAATGGTTATGTATTCTCTCATGAACGATTGATTTTTAACGCATTATTTACTTGTTTAGGTATGATGTGTTTGATAAAGAAGAATCATAGATGAGAATAATAGAAAATAAATAATCGCGAGGTGAAAACCTCGCGATTATTGTATGAGTATAGAAGATAGGATTAGAATTTGTATTTAACTCCTCCTAAGAAATGACATCCTTGTGATTGGTATCCGTAGAAGATATCGTTTTTGCGATCTATATAATTATTGAGTTGAAGGTATACTAATAACCATGTATTGATCGCATATTGTCCACCAATATTGAGTGAAATATGTGGTTTCTTTATTTGATCACCTTGTGAAGTCTGTGCAATACTTTTTCCAGCAAAGTAGTTTTCAGAATAAATACTCCATTTGGAGTCAATATGAGCGTCTATGCGTGCATATAAATCCCATATAGGACGATCATAAACGATGTTAGACGACTTATTCTTCCACGCATAGTAGTTACCATTTATATTGATATCAAGAATGTCGCGATAATGGTAATGTATAGATCCTCCTACTTTCCAACGTTGGTAATCTGATAGAGTTAATGTATAATCAGTAACACCACCAAGTGAATCTAATGATGCGTTCATTTCGCATGCATTAATCATATATGCATAACCTCCATAGATATCTACGAGCATTGTTTTAATAGGTCGGATTTTAAAACCGATTTGTATATCTGCGGGTGTGTAGCTTCTAGGTGTATTAAAATATACGCCCTGCTGAATATTTAAGTATCTATTCTGATCCAAGTACTCTTCTAATGTACCAACTCCTAATGAACCTTTTGCTTGGGTATAGAGGTTGAAAATATTGTTCATTAAGTTCCATTCGAATTCAATATTAGGAGATGGAGCAAATGCTATTTTGTCGGATTTGCTTAATAATTTACCTGTACCTATGTTAATATCAACATTGACGCCAGCATGCAAACGAAGATTCTTGTGTTTATATTCGTAAAATGGTTCTACTTTTAGTGTATGTCTATTCATTCTAGTTGAATCATCTTCGTATTGGTGAGAATAGAATGAGTTTTGGAGATATAAGTTCACTCCTGCAGCATGTTTTGGTTTATTGCGAGTAGATGTTCTATCGTTATTACTCCACTTTAAGTTGAAGTGTGTTCGTACTTGATTTTCAACAGCATGATTGGTGGCAATGAAAGCTCTGTATCCAGTTTGTAGACCGAATTGGACAGGTTTCTTTTTGTCGGCAGATTTTAAACCTATTTTGGTGTCAATCTTCCATAGGTTCTGTTGGTCTATGGTTCGACCGAGAGGTATATTAATGCCATTGTTAGGAGTGAAATAGCGACCATAGTAAGTAAAGAACTCGTTATCACCTTGTAATCCAAAGAAGACATCTATTTTGTCAAAATGTCTTATCAATTGCATTCCTAATAGTGATTTTGATAACGCATCTTTTCCCCAATATGCATTATGCGTTGCATATAGATCTAGTGACATCTTTTCATCCTCGGAAATACGATATCCAAATAGCATGTGACTATTACGATGACCAACGGCACCCTCCAGGATTCCTTTGAGTGTGCTTTGGGGTGTAAAGTCTGTTTTAGCAGCTTTCAAAGGATGGAGGTTATAGTCTACAGAAAGGGTATTGGAGTATGTGGAGTATGTGGAATCCACTTCAGGATTAGCTTCCATTTCTTCGTTTTGGAAGTTAGGTGTCAGTTGTATTTTGTAGGCTTGATGTACATCAGGTTGAAATTCACGCTCTACGGTAACAACTCGATCAATGTTATTGTCTTGTGCAACCATATAGTTGCAAAGAAATACTAGAAGAAAAAGTATAGTGACCTTAATTTTCATAACTTATTCGTTTTCTGTAGTTTCAGTATTTTGTGATGCTTCCAGCTCGTATATTTTTTCCAATTTGCTGGTTATAATTTGTTTAATATCGTCTGATTGACGGTAGTTATTTTGCAGAGCAAGGAGATATTGTTTGGCTTGGAAAATATCATTGTTATCCACATTGATATCAGCTAATAAAATAAGACTTTTAGCCAACCAATATTGATGTGTAGTTTGCATGCCTGTGAATGACATAATCTCTTGTTCTGCTTTGACTTTATCTCCTAACAAGTAGTGACATTCTGCCATTCTATACTTAGCTTCAGCTCCCCAGGCGGTTCGTGCCTCTTGGGCGAGAGGAGAATAATCATTCAAAGCGAGTTTATATTGTTTTGCTGTCATGTAGGCATCTGCTCGGTAATATAATGCCTCGTTACGTATAGATGAATTCAAGTCGCTAATATCTAAGATTTCTGTGGCATGTGTAATAGTAGCTAAATTATCTTTGATAAAATAACTACATCTTAGCATACCTAGTAAGGCTGTTTGAGTCATTTGTTGATTGGATGCCACTTTGTGCATTCGCTTAAAATATTCTAGTGCAGTTTGAAAGTCCTTATTCTCGTAATTTAATTCAGCCACGCGCATACAAGCGGTTTCCATGTAAGGATTGCCCTCTACATCTAAAAGATTGGTAAACAATTCTTTAGCTTGATCATATTGTTCTAGTTGATAATAACTATTAGCAGCATAATACATGGCATTTACGTAATAACGTCCTTTTGGGAATCGTGTGAGATAGGTCGTAAAACCAGCGGCAGCTTGTTCATAGTTATTCATTATGTATTGTAATTCTGCGGTCACATAAATCAATGAGTCTTCTTGTGTAACAGAATTGCTACTCATTGATTTGAGGGTTTTAGTATAAGCTATGTACTCTGAAACGTTATTCGTTTCTACGTAAATCTGCTCCATTCCATCCAAAGCTGAGTATGCTTCATTTGTGTTAGGATACTTTTGAATGGTTTGTTTATAGGCTTCAATTGCCTCGTTATTTAGATTGAGCGAACGACATGTCATAGCCAACTCTAAAGAAGCTTTGGCTCCAAGTGGGCTATTACGATATTGTTTTAATAATTTTTTGTATACAGTAATAGCTTCATCGTATTTTTCTAGTTGGAGTTTTGATCTGGCTATTTCATATAGAGCATCATCACCGTAATCAGACTTTGGATATTGTTTAACAAATTGTTCTAATACATTAATTTTCTGATCATATTTGTGCATAAGACCTAGTGCTATACCTTGTTGTATTAATGCATAGTCTGCACCATTTTTTCCAATTGTAGAAACTTGTTGGTAAATGGCATTGGCCTCTGAAAATTTGCGTTGATAGAAATAGCAGTCGCCTCTACGGTTGAGTACATCTACATATGTTTTGTGTGAAGGATCAATTGTTTTTTGATATTCTTCAAATATTTTGTTGGCATTATCATATCTCTTTTTATTGAAATAGGCGTATGCTTTGAGGTATTGTGCATTTTGTTTATTTAGTGATTTCTCGTAATGAGGTTGTTTGGTATAATCGGCAAGAGTTTTAATGACTTTATCATATTCGCCGCAAAGGTATTCTGCTTCAGCTTTTAGATAGTATGCATCAGTCTTGTATATTGAGGATTGCTTCTCTTTGTTAATAATTTCTTTGCACCATTGCAATGTAAGGTCACGTTCACCCTGTAGGAAAGCATCTACTGCCACTTGATAGCGTAAATGTTGAAGTGTTTGTTGAATTTTTTCATTAGGATTTTGTATCTCTTGTAACGCTTCTAAAGCAGCTAGGTGGTTTTTGTTATGAAGATACATATCTGCCATCAAGGAATAAACTTTGTCAATGTATTTTGATTGAGGATATTCATTGATAAATTGTTTAAAGGCTGTAATATTTTCTCCAAGAGCTGAATTCTGTAAATATGTAACTTGTACAAGATTATACATAGCTTCTTCTCTCAATTGCTCATTGATGCGAAATTCAATAGCAGCTTTGTAGGAGTTTTTAGCTTTTTCTAGATCTTTTTCATACAAGTAACAATGTCCAAGATGAAGGCATGTACTTTCAGAAATAGAATCTCCAGGTATTTGTTTGATTTGTTTTAGATAGGTGACGGCATCCTTGTACATTTTTTCTTTATAACATGATATTCCGAGCAAGTATAGGTCATTTTGAACCATTTCTTTTTTCTTTTTATCACGTAGTTGATGATATGCTTTTAGATGTCGTACTGCATCATTGTAAATACCTTTTTGGTAATAAATTTCTCCAACTAAACGATGTAATTCGTCATTATAGTCATTATCAGGGTAATTTCTTAAAAGTTCCTCTGCTAATTCGTATACTTTATCATATTGGCCATTAGCATAGTATATTTGCACAATATAGTATGGCGCAATTTTGTGATATCCACCTAATTCTTCTAGTGAAAGAAATTCACTTAAAGCTTGTGGATACAAGTGTTGCTTGTAGTAGCAATAACCGATGTAGTAAGTTGCTTGTAGAAAGTATGGATTTTGTTTCTTTTTGAGTGGTTTCAATACGGCAAGAGCTTGGTCGTATTTATCCAAGCTTAAGAGTGTATAACCCATGTAAAAATAGAATGTTGTTTCTGTGGTTCGTGATAGATTTTTAGGGTTAACAACATTAAGAATTTTGTATGCTTGTTTGAATTTATCTTTTTCTACAGCAAGTACACCTTGCATAAGTCCTATCTCATCGCTGTAAGGCGTATATGGATACTTTTTGAGGTATTCCTCTAGCTGATTTGACGTAGAATTAGCGCGTTCGTCAAACAATCTTTTTACTTCAGAAAATTCTTTTTCGTAGTCTTGTGCACATAAGGTGTATGCGCACACTAATGTCAATAATATGACGATGATTTTTTTCATATGTTTTTTAGTATAAAAATCTCAATGTATTATCGTTATTGTTTCTTATGGTTACGTTTTTTTTGTTGCAATTTACGTTTGCGTCTTTTATTGATGGCTTGTATTGTAAAGCCTATGGCGATCAATGTCAAAACAACACAAACAAATATCACCATTCCAGTTGATAAATTATCTCCTTTAACGCGAGACCACATGTTGATCAAATCTTCTGTTTTATCACCGCAGTCGTGCATAAGAGCGCAGTGTTCAATAACTTTTTGATCTGGATAAAGGACATTGTTCACATGCACCGAGTCTGCCTCTGGACCGAAAAAGTATCTTAAATCAGATGTATTAGGGTATGCATCAGCATCATTAGCCCATTCCAAAATTCTAGGTGAAGCTATGACACTTACATAGCCAATCTCCTCCATGTTTAGAATCGCATTTTCAGGCATACACATGTAGTTGATAAAATAACTCGCGGCTTTGATATTTTTAGCGTATTTAGGAATACACCAACCATCAAACCACACATTGCTGCCTTCTTCAGGAACGAGATATTTTAGGTCGACACCTACATGTGAAGCTTCTTCTATTGCCCATTGTGCGTCACCGGACCAACTAAGATTCATCCATACTTTACCTTTGGTCATATGTTCTTTACCAAAGTCAACTTCCCATCCTGCGACATTATGTTTAAGTTCATTTAAATATTCTTCAACACGTTCAATGCGTTCTTTGGTAACATTGGCTACCAAATCTTCTCGAGTGACTTCACCTCGTGCTATTTCATCTTTGTAGACATACAAAACAACAACAGAATATACATCTCTAAAAGCATCTTTCATGAAAATCTTCCCACTAAATTTAGGATCTAGTAATCCACCTAACGAACGTATATCTTCTTCATTCACAAATTTAGTGTTATATAGAATTCCTGTGGTACCCCACATGTATCCAACCGTGTAATCTGCAACACAAATAGTGCTGTCAGGTGCCATTTTTTGAAATTTTTCTATTGCAAAAGGTGATACAGAATCTGTATAATTTGGTGTGTTTCCAAAGTCTTTGTTGATTTTTAATAGCAACCCTTGTCGTAACATTCTTTCAATGATGTATTCCGAAGGACATACAACATCATAGTCCTCTTTTGCTACTTCAATTTGTGTAAGCATTGATTCATTGATATCAAATGTCTGATATGAAATTGTAACGTCTTCTCCTGTCTGTTGTTTATACCAGTCTGGGAAATTGTTCAAGACATTGTCCATATCAATATAATCCGCCCAGTTATAGACCTTAAGTGTGTGCTCTCGATCTGCTGCTTGGATATTTGAAGCGTAGAAAATAGGTAGCAAAAGTGTTGCTAATAAAAAGATGAATTTTTTCATTTTATTTTTGCTTCTGTTGTTGTCTATTAGTGCGTATATTCATGATAATCAACAATACAAGTATGGTTAGGAAAATCAATGAAAATAATGGTCGTAATTCAGGGGTTAAACCACCTTTTCGTGCATCCGCATATATAAAAGTGGATAGAGTTTCTAGTCCGTTGCTACCTTTTGTAAAAAAGGTGACGCCAAAATCGTCAATACTCAAAGTAAGACTTAATAAAAATCCACTAATCATTCCTGGCCATAATTCGGGCATCATTACTTTGCGTAAGGCTTGAAAGGGTGTAGCTCCCAAATCAAGTGCAGCTTCATAGATGTTTGGATCCATTTTGCTAAGACGTGGTAACACACTCAATACTACATATGGAGTGCAGAATACAACGTGTGCTGCAATCACGGTGCCTAGACCGCGACTTATGCCCAAAAAGACGAATAGCAAAAACAAACTAATACCCGTTAATATATCGGGATTAATCATAGGAACACTATTTAAGAACGTCAATGTCTTACGTCCTCGAGGGCGCATGTAATATATTCCAATAGCTGCTAGAGTTCCGAGCATAGTTGATATTATTGCAGAAGAAAATGCAATAACAATGGTATATAGAATGGCACGATATAGATTAGGATCTACTTGTACATTAGCAGTTGCATCATAGCCCGTAAAGAGGTTCTGGTATAGTCCAAACGTAAATCCTTCCCAGTTACCAAATACTTTACTCTGTGTAAAGGAGAAGATGATAATAAGTAGAATAGGAGCATAGAGGACGATAAGCAATAACCACAAGTATGATTGTGCTCCTATTCGCTCCCACAGACTCCGTGTTTCTAATTTAGTTGTTCTAGTTTTTTTCATTTTATCTTTCACAGTGTCATCTATCGATTAATATCCTCTTTGTCTCCACCAAAGAAACTTGTCAAACCAATAATAACCAACATAATCAGTGATAAAGCAGCACCATAGTTCCACATGGCTATACCTCCTTCGCCGAAACTGCGTTGAATGAGCGAACCAAATAGTGGTATTTTATTATGTGTAAGCAGTTCTGCAATTGCAAAAGTAGAAACGGTAGGCATGAATACCATAATGATGCCAGAATAAATACCTGGCATAGATAGAGGTAATGTGACTTTCGTAAACACTTGTATTCGGTTTGCTCCTAAATCATGAGCTGCTTCTATCAAGTTGGTATCCATTTTTTGGAGCGTATTGTAGATTGGATAAATCATGAATGGAAGAAAATCATAAACCATTCCAAAAATGAGTGCTCCTTCGCCAAGTGGCAAACCAAACATACCAAATAGCTCTACAGTAGCAATAGTTCGCAATAGAAAGTTAATCCACATTGGTAGAATAAACAGCATTGCGATGACATGTGGAGTCTTGAAATCTGCCATAGCCATTATGTATGCTGCGGGATATCCTAATAGTAGACAAATGATGGTTGTGATAAGTGCAATACCAATAGAGTAAATAAAAGTGTTAATGGCAGTAGACTTAGTAAAGAAACTAGCAAAGTTAAGAAGTGTAAACTCGCCTGTAGAATCGGTAAAGGCATACACGCCAATTAACACCAACGGCAAGACCACTAAGCATATCAAAAATATTGTGTATGGCCATGCCCATTTATCTCTAGATTGTATTTTTAGTTTCCAATTGCTCATAACGTGTTTTGCTCAGGACTTTTTTTGTACAAACGAATATAACTTGGAGCAATACGAATTCCGACACGATCACCATTATCCCATACATCATTTGTATCTACATATATGTCATCTCCATCATCTGTACGAACGGTCAAATGATAATGATTACCTTTATACAAGATGAAATGTACCTCTCCGCATAATGTACCATCCTCCTCATCGTCTTGAAGGTTAACGCGGTTAAAATCGACTTCAACCTCTACTTTTTCGCCAATTTCAAATCGATCAGCTACGCGCTCTGGAATGCTCCAAATTTCGTCTAAGAATCGAACGTTATTATCTTCCAAAATTTCACCATCAAACGTATTGCACAAGCGTTCTTTTTTCATTACCTGTATATCTTCAGGTTTGATAAGTAGACCGACTTGACTTCCTGGCTCAAAAGCGTGATAGTCTTGTATCATAAGTTCATATCCATTGTCTGTGAGCACAGTCATTTCATAGTGTACTCCTTTGAAAATACAACTTTTTACTTCACCATGCAATGCCCAAGGACTATCTTCTGTCTTCACTTTTCCGATGTATATATCCTCTGGTCGAACTACCACATCAACTTCTTGATTATTACCAAAGCCTTTATCTACGCACTCAAAGTCGTGTTCGCAAAAATTGACGACTCCATCCTTGACCATGATTGCATCAAGAATGTTACTTTCTCCAATAAAATCTGCTACGAAGCAATTCTGTGGTTCATTATAGACGTCAGTAGGTGTGCCAATTTGCTGTATTCTTCCCTCTCGCATCACTACAACTCGGTCACTTAATGTTAACGCTTCTTCTTGATCATGTGTTACATAGATGAATGTTATACCGAGTTTTTTATGCATCTCTCGAAGCTCCATTTGCATATCTTTACGCATCTTCAAGTCTAATGCAGCTAATGGTTCGTCTAGCAATAGCACTTCTGGTTCGTTGATTATGGCACGTGCAATAGCCACACGTTGTTGTTGACCGCCACTCAAACTAGAAACGTCGCGATATTCGTAATCCGTCATTCCAACGGTTTTGAGGGCATGCTTGACTTTTTTCTCAATAACTTTTTTGTCTATTTTCTTTAGTTTTAGACCAAAAGCAACATTGTCATACACATTCAAATGTGGGAATAGCGCATATTTTTGAAAGACTGTATTAACATCTCGTTGATGTGGTGGCATTTGAGTTACATCTATACCATTAAGCAGGATATCCCCTTGGCTAGCAACTTGGAAGCCAGCAATACATCGCAGTAAAGTGGTTTTTCCGCAACCGGATGGACCCAAAATAGTCACAAACTCGCCTTTCTTGATAGAAAGGTTTACATCGTCCAAGGCAAATTTGGTATCTTCAAACTGCTTTGATACGTGTTTGACCTCAATGATATAATCTGATTTTTGCATTTTGTAATAAGACTTTATATTAAAATATAACTTTTTTTCCAAAATTGCGGCAAAAGTAGTAAAAAAAAAGCATATACGCAAGAAAAAATAGCAAAAAAATGATTTCGGGGCAAAATACTATGTTTGTTTGTCAAAAATGTTCGTTTAAAAATTTGTGTATTTCTAATAAATTTAGTAACTTTGCAAATTATTTTATGAACCAAGTATTGTAATAAGGAATGACAAAGAAAATCTGCATTGTATTCTTTTTTTTGTGCTGCACAATTCTAGTTGTGGCTCAGAAAATTATGGTTGATGGTATTGCGTATCAGGTGATAGAAAATACTAATACTGTGAAAGTGGTTCGTGCCTTGAATCCTTATGAGGGTTCGATATTTATTCCATCTACTATTGCGTACAACCAAAGTGTTTATCAGGTTACTGGGGTAGATAGTACTGCATTCCAAAATAATGTATTGGTAACTTCCGTTGTAATGCCAGCTAGTATTCATAGCATTGCTAATGTTACGTTTAAAGGATGTTCTGCGCTTAGAAACGTGGTATTACCGCATAGTGTAGTAAGCATAGGAAAAGATGCTTTTCGTGATTGCGCATCTCTGAAAGCTATCACTATTCCAGCTGGTGTAAAGAGGATAGGGAGTGGTGCTTTTGTGGGATGTAGATCTCTTAAGAAGACAATGTATTTGGGCGCAGCTTGTGAATGGGCTGCGATAAAATTTGGCAGTAAGTCATCCAATCCAATTACTTTGTCTAATAATCTGTTTATCAACGATAAAGAGTTGACAGATTTAATACTATCTGATGCTACAGATAGTGTGCTGGTTCATGCTTTTCGTGATTGTAAGTCTTTGCGCTCTGTAAAGATTGAAAGTGGGGTTAGAGTTGTTGGCAATTATGCCTTTTCTGGTTGTAGTGCTTTAGAATCTATTTCTCTCAGTGACGAAGTGGTACATATAGGGTATGCTGCATTTGATGGTTGCTCAAATCTGAAGGTGGTTGATTTGTCGCAAAATCTTCGAAAAATTAGTGGTCGTTTGTTTAGGAATTGTACTGCATTGCAATCGGTTAAAATTCCGGATGGGGTAATCGAATTACAAGAAGAGAGTTTTAGTGGTTGTTTTGCTTTAGATTCGTTGTATATGCCGTTGAGTGTTAGGAGGATAGGAGAGAGTGCTTTTTATAGTTGTATATCGTTGAGGAGTGTAGATATTCCTGAAGGTGTTCAGTGTATTGAAAAGAAAACATTTTACGATTGTGTTGCACTGAAAAGGCTGCGATTACCATCGACAATATTAGCAATTAAAGAAGAGGCATTTCGTTATTGCAAAGCATTGAAATCCATTGATTTACCGGATGGTTTGACAACTATTAGCAAGCACGTTTTTCGTGGTTGTATGGCTTTGGATTCGATTCGTATTCCTAAATCTGTGACGACGATTGAGGAGTACGCGTTTTATACTTGCGCTTCCTTGAAGAGTCTTTATCTTCCATCGAGTGTTAAAAGTATAAAAAAAGGAGCTTTTATGGATTGTCGTGCATTGGTTTCTATTATTATTCCAGAAGGAGTAACGAGGATAAGCGAATGTACGTTCGAATATTGTGATAATCTACGCCAAGTAGTTATTCCAAATTCGGTAGTAACTATTGAGGTCGGAGCGTTTAGTGATTGTGTGTCCTTGCTTGAGGTGGATATTCCTGAAGGTGTAGAGACGATAGAAAAGGGGGCATTTGCGTATTGTAAATCCTTGGAGGCAATTTCTTTACCATCATCTCTGAAATTCGTAGGAAAAAATGTGTTTGTAGATTGTCAAAACTTACAGAAGATTTATATTCCCTATAATTGTAACTCACAATTTGACTCTCTATTTAACGATTCTTTGATAAGTTCTCTATTCATAGAGAAGTAAATCATTTGTGGTTTTCTGGTGCGATTTTTCATATTAAAGTGTGTTTTGTTGTGAAAATACGCTTCTAAATTTGGTAGTTTCAAAAAAAAAATGTAACTTTGCAACGCATTTTGTGTGCTCCCCTCTCTGAGGGGGCGTGAAACGAACAGTAGAAAATAATAACAATATGAAAAATTTTAACGAGTACAAACAATTAAATCTGGCACAGGTGAGCAAGGATGTTCTTCAGCAATGGGAGGAAGAGGACTTGTTTCGCAAAAGTATTGATACCCGCGAGGGTTCTCCTTCTTTTTTGTTTTTTGAGGGTCCTCCTTCGGCAAATGGTATGCCAGGTATTCACCATGTGATGGCTCGTACAATCAAGGATACATTCTGCCGCTTCAAAACCATGCAAGGTTATCAAGTGAAACGTAAAGCAGGTTGGGATACCCACGGATTGCCTGTTGAACTTGGTGTGGAGAAACTCCTCGGTATTACTAAAGAGGATATTGGTAAAAAGATCAGCGTAGACGAGTACAATGCTGCTTGCCGTCGTGAGGTGATGAAATACACCCAAGAGTGGACCAACCTCACCAAACAAATGGGTTATTGGGTAGATCTTGACAATCCATACATCACCTACGATAACAAATTTATCGAAACCCTTTGGTGGCTACTCAAAGAGCTCTACAAGAAAGGCTATCTCTACAAGGGTTACACTATCCAACCTTATTCGCCAGCTGCGGGTACAGGTCTCTCATCTCACGAGCTTAACCAACCAGGTTGCTACCGCGATGTTAAAGATACCACTTGCACCGCACAATTCCTTGTCAAGAGTCAATCGCTAATCGCCAATTGCCAATTGCCTCTCTACGCTCTTGCGTGGACCACTACCCCTTGGACATTGCCAAGTAATACTGCCCTCTGTGTGGGACCAAAGATTGATTATGTGATTGTCAAAGGTGAGAATCCATATACCAAACTTGAGGCTCTTTATCTCCTTGCAGAGGCACGTCTTGCTGCTTATAGCAAAGAGCTTGGCGAGACTCCTGAAGTGCTTTGGAAAGGCAAAGGTGCCGATCTTGTAGGCATCGAATACGAGCAACTCATCCCATGGGCTAACCCAGGTGAGGGTGCATTCAAGATTATCCCTGGTGACTATGTAACTACTGAAGATGGTACTGGTATTGTTCATATTGCTCCTACTTTCGGTGCGGACGACGCGTTCGTAGCTAAGAAAGCAGGCGTGCCTGGTATGGTGTTCATCACCAAGAAAGGTGAGAACCGCCCAATGGTAGATATGACCGGTAAGTTCTTCCTCCTCGAAGACCTTGACGACGATTTTGTGAAGAATCAAGTCCATGTAGAGGCTTACGAGCAATGGGCTGGTCGTTATGTAAAGAATGCGTACGATGCCAATCTCACAGACAAAGATGAGACACTTGATGTGAGCATCTGTATCTGGCTCAAGGGTGAGAACAAGGCTTTCCGTATTGAGAAGCATGTGCACAATTACCCACACTGTTGGCGTACAGACAAACCTGTACTCTATTACCCACTTGACTCATGGTTCGTCCGCTCTACACAAGCACGTGAAGAGATGATGAAACTCAACGATACCATCAACTGGCAACCAGAATCTACAGGTACAGGCCGTTTTGGAAAGTGGCTCGAGAACCTCAACGATTGGAACCTCTCTCGTTCACGCTATTGGGGAACACCGCTTCCGATTTGGCGTACCGAAGATGGACAAGAAGAACTCTGCATTGGTTCTATTGCAGAACTTATGCAAGAGATAGATAAATCTATCGCTGCGGGCTTTATGACCGAGAATCCTTGGCCAAAGCACGAGGTAGGTAACTATTCCAAAGAGAACTATGACCCAACTGTCATTGATCTCCACCGTCCATATGTGGATAATATCATCCTTTGCTCTCCTTCTGGCAAACCAATGAAGCGTGAACTCGACCTTATCGATGTGTGGTTCGATTCTGGTGCTATGCCATACGCACAAAACCACTATCCATTTGAGAATCAAGATGCTCCACGCACTGCAGACTTCATTTCTGAGGGTGTGGATCAAACACGCGGATGGTTCTTTACTCTCCATGCTATTCATACAATGATTGAGGGTAGCGTAGCATACAAGAATGTAATCAGTAATGGACTCGTACTTGATAAGAACGGAAACAAGATGTCTAAACGTCTTGGTAATGCCGTAGATCCATTCGGTGCATTGGATAAATACGGAGCAGATGCTGTACGCTGGTATATGCTCACCAACTCTAGCCCATGGGAGAACCTCAAGTTCGACCCAGAAGGTGTAGACGAGATTCGCCGTAAGTTCTTTGGTACACTCTACAATACCTATGGTTTCTTTGCGCTCTACGCCAATGTAGATGGCTGGACTCCTGAACTTCTAAACCCAGAACATCTCAGCCTCACTGAGATCGACAAATGGGTTCTCTCTAAACTCAACTCTCTTGTAAAGGAGGTAACTACTGCATACGAGGCATACGAGCCAACAAAGGCGGGTCGTGCTGTATCAGACTTTGTTCAAGACGACTTGAGTAACTGGTATGTTCGTCTCAACCGTAAACGTTTCTGGGGGGGCGAGATGGACGCAGACAAGCAAGCTGCTTATTATACACTCTATACTTGCCTCAAGACTGTGGCTCAGCTCATGGCGCCTAATGCTCCATTCTATGGCGATCGCCTCTACCGCGATCTTACAGGCGAAACAGTTCACCTCAGCCAATGGCCAGTAGCTGATGAGGCACTCATTAATCTTGATCTTGAGCGCAGTATGTCACTCGCACAACAAGCGACATCTATGATCCTCTCACTCCGCAAACGTGCAGAGAAGAATGTGCGCCAACCACTCCAAAAAGCGGTCATCCCTGCTCCTGATCAAGAGACCCTTGTGGCTCTTCTCCATGTACAAGACCTTATCAAGAGCGAGGTAAATGTCAAGGAGATGGTAATCGTTCTCGCAGAGGAATCTGAGATCAAGCTTGTTAAGAAGATCAAACCAAACTTCAAGGTACTGGGTAAGAAAGTAGGCGGTATGATGAAGCAACTCGCTGCGGCTATCGCACAAATGTCACAAGACGACATTGCAGCTTTTGAAACATCTGGAACCTTTGAACTCTGTGGCTATTCATTAGTGGCTGAAGACATAGAAATTATCACAGAGGATATGCCAGGTTGGCTCGTAGCTAACAATGGTACCATCACCATAGCGTTGGATATTGAGCTCACACCAGCCTTGATTGAAGAGGGTATCGCTCGCGAATTGATAAACCGTATTCAGAACCTACGTAAGTCTTCTGGTTTAGATATTACAGATCGAATTGTTTTGCAATTGGAAAATCGAAAGGAGATAGCTGCTTCCGTAACTAATTGCAGTGAATATATAGCATCACAGGTATTAGCAACCTCAATTACCCTTGTAGATGGGTTGGTAGATGGTGTATCTCTAGATATGGATGGATATACTTTACAATGTGTGCTGAAACGTCAATAATGATGATTAAATAGTAAGATAAAGAAAAAAGAAATAGATTATGGATTTTAATGTTAATGCCGAAGGCGCAGAGATTCTTGGACGAGGCAATGATCAACCAAAGAATGAGGTTAGAAAGCCCAAAATGAAAAAGTTTTTAAAGATAACAGGTATTACATCTGCGTGTATACTTGGAACTTTTTTAGTATTAGTGTTAGTCTTGCAGTATATAGTCTTTCCTTCTTCCCGTTTAAAACCTATGGTAGAAGAAGCAATGGCTGATTATATTACATGTGACTACGAAATAGATAAGGTAGAACTTACTTATTTTTCAACTTTTCCTAAATTTGGTGTACAAATAGAGGGTTTCCGTTTGATTAATCCTGTTGAGGGTGCTCCAAATGATACACTAATATCTCTTCCAAAAGGTTTAGCTTCGGTTGATTTATCTGATATGTTGTTCAGTAACACGATGACATTGAGTAAGATAAAAGCGATAGATTTGGAGGCTAACATTTATATTGATGAGGATGGAAATCCTAATTTTAATGTCTTCAATATGGAGAATATAGGGAAATTAGAGATGCCGTTTGAAAAGTTCAAACTAGAAGATGTTTTCGTTACAGCCAAAAATATAAAGTATGTCAATGACTATGATATCATAGGTGTTAATGTGCAAGATGTAGAATTTGATGCAACTCTTGGAAGTTGGGATAATCTGTTAAAGGGGATTGAAAAGAATGAGGTAAAACCAGAAGATGTTTGTGAATGTTTGGAAGAAATCAATAAATTTACCTTCACTACACATGGAGTTAAGTTTGATGCAAAGGCAGCAATAGATAATCCATCCGACATTCCCACTTTAAATATGCAAGCAAGTGTTGATATTTCTCTGCCAACACTATTATCTTATATATCTGCATCCGGCTATTTGCCAGTACCGACCGATTTCAATATGATTGGTTCTATGTTGGCAGAAGTTGATGTATGCGTAAATATTCAAGATCTGTTGGATCAAAAGTATGAAAATGCTAAAATTAACGCAGAACTTAGATTGGAAAATCTTCGTTGTGATTATGAAGGGATAAGTCTCAATTTGCCTTACAATAGAATTCAAGTGGAAACGCCTGTATGTTTTCCATTTGATAAAAAAACAGATTGGATAGGTATTACTTTTGAAACACACGGAGGTAAAATTTTGAACGAAGATCAAGACCTATCTCTGAATATGAGTAAGGCTGTAGCTCAGATGCAATTGAGTAATTTGTTGAATGAAAGTCTTGTGCAAAATGTATTATTATCGTTGAAATCAAACGGTGATTGGAAAATAAAGGCTAACGGACAAGAAATATTAGTTACTAAACCAAGTCTTTATGCCGCGGCAGAAGGAAATCTAGCAGATCTCTCAACTCTTCCTGTAGTAAAAACTGAAATGAGTATTGATAAAATACAAGGAATCTATGATGGTATGTCCATTGATGTCGATGGCTATAAAGTGAATGGTAATTCTACTGAAAAAGAAGCTAAAGTAAACTTGCAGTTGAATTCTATCAGTTTCAATGTTCCTGATGAAGTGGATTTCAAAACTAAGAATATTACCATTGATGCGACAGCAACTCATCAACCTAATAGCGTTTGGGGAGATTATGTACCACGAATCGTAGCTAACTTAACAGGTATAGAATTTAACACATTGTTTGTGTCAGAGAAAATAGAATTCCCTGCATTGAATATTGATCTAAACAATGAGACTATCAATGTGCAAAAATCAAAACTCAAATATGGTAATGCAGAGTTTGATATATTAGCTGATGTGAATAATTTAAGTGAGTGTGTAGTAAATGGTGCATCTCCTAATGGTTATGTTAAGCTTGTTGGCACAACTAGCGCAATGGACGTTCTCACAGAACAATTTGGAGATATGCTTTATGCTTTTGAACCAGAGCAAACACAGGAAATTAATGGACAAGTAGGCTTGCTCTTTCCTCTACAATCAAATGAAGAGCCAGTTTATTAATGTGTAAGCAAATATTTTAAAATAATGAAAAAAATCGTATTAATGAGCGTAACGCTTATAGCATTTGGTATTCAATCAATGTCACTTATGGCTAGTACTGATGAAAATCCATTACTCACCCCACAAAACACCCCTTATGGTGTTCCTGCATTTGATAAGGTGAAAGTAGAGCATTACTTACCTGCTTTTGACAAGGCTATTGCTGAAAACGAAGCAGAGGTGGTGGCTATTGCCAATAATCCTGAAGCACCTACATTCGCAAATACCGTAGAGGCTTTAGATAGAGCAGGTGCTTTATTAGAGAGTGTGGCAGGTGTATTCTATAATGTATTAGAAGCAGATGGTAATGATGAGATGAATGCAATTGCTGAGGAAATTTCTCCTAAACTCTCTGCTTTGAGTGATGGTATTATTCTCAATGATGCACTTTTCCAACGTGTGAAGGTCGTGTATGACCAACGTGAAGGTCTTGGTCTTAATGATGAGCAAATGCGATTGTTGACAGAAACATTTAAGTCATTTGCGCAAAATGGTGCGAACTTACCAGAGGATAAAAAAGCCCGTTTGAAAGAAATCAATAAGGAATTGGGACTTTTGTCTTTGCAATTTGGTAATAACGTTGTAGCAGAGACTAATGACTATCAGTTGTTTGTGGTTGACGAAACAGAGTTGAAAGGGCTACCTGAAAGTGCAAAAGCCGCAGCTAAGGAGGAGGCTATAGCAGCTGGTTATCCAGAAGCATGGTTATTCACTCCAAAGCGTACAAGTTTCACTCCTGTATTACAATATTGTGAGAATCGTGAACTCCGAAAAGAACTCCTTATGGCTTACACTACTCGTGGTAACCATGACAACGAGAATGATAACAAGGATGTGATTGTAAAGACAATGCAATTACGAGTAGAGAAAGCGCAACTCTTTGGTTACGATAATCCTGCTGATTATATTCTAGCTGATTGTATGGCTAAAGATGCTAAAACAGTGGATGCATTCTTGCAATCTGTTTGGGAACCAAGTTTGAAGGCTGCTCAAAAAGAAGCTGCTGAACTTCAAAA
Organism: Paludibacteraceae bacterium; assembly: GCA_017391525.1. Lineage (GTDB taxonomy): Bacteria > Bacteroidota > Bacteroidia > Bacteroidales > Paludibacteraceae > Colicola. The sequence goes on from JAFOYE010000030.1 coordinate 20,800, forward strand.
ACTATTGGATAAAGATCTTCCTGGTGAGAAACTCCAACCATGGGATTGGTGGTACTACGCAGAGAAATTACGTTTAGAGAAATATGCTTTGAACGAAGAAGAACTGAAGCCTTATTTTGAATTGAGTAATGTACGCAAGGGTGCATTTGATTTGGCTACTAAACTTTTTGGTCTTCAGTTCGAAAAATTAGAAGGTATGCCTGTTTATAACCCTGATGTGGAAGTTTTCAAGGTTACTTATGCAGATGGTAGTCTTGTAGGTATTCTTTATACAGACTATTTCCCACGTGCGGGCAAAAGACCAGGTGCTTGGATGAACAATATTTGCAATCAGTTTGTAGATGCAGAAGGTGTAGATCATCGTCCAGTGATTATTAATGTGGGTAACTTCAATAAACCTACAGCAGGTAATCCATCTCTATTGTCAATGGATGATGTGGAAACTCTTTTCCATGAGTTTGGACATGCTTTACATGGACTAATGTCAAAGGCGACATACAAGTCTCTTGCAGGAACCAATACTCCACGTGATTTCGTTGAGTTGCCAAGTCAGTTCATGGAGAACTATTGCTATCATCCTGAGGTACTCAAAACGTATGCTTTCCATTACCAAACGGGTGAACTTATTCCAGAAGAATTGGTGGCTAAAATCAACAAGGCTGGTACTTTTAATCAAGGTTTTGTGCAAACAGAACTACTCTCTGCTTCTATCCTCGATATGGATTATCATAAGATGACCACTACTGAGATATTTGATGTCAACGCTTTTGAGGACGAGTCTATGAAGAAGATGCAGATGATTCCAGAGATCATCACCCGTTATCGTTCTACTTTCTATAACCATATTTTTACAACTGGTTATGCTGCGGGCTATTACAGCTATACATGGGCAGCAGTTTTAGATGCAGATGCCTTTGCAGCATTTGCGGAAACTGGCGACATCTTCAACCCAGAAATGGCTGCTAAGTTCCAACGCTTACTTGAGCAAGGTGGAACACGTGATGCAGCATTGCTTTATCAAGAGTTTCGTGGTAAAAATGCGGATCCAAAATACTTATTGAAACGTTGTGGTTTCTAAGAACTGAAATTTACTAGATAGTATTTCATGAAGTATTTCCTCAAGAATATAGCACAGAATAATCTAATGAGAACCGTTATTTTGATTCTCATAGGACTAGTTGTGTGGATTTTATCTGTCTTGAAGGGTAATGATTTGCTATCTGTATTTACTGGGACCATTTTAGTTTCAATCAATTCACTTTTGGCAATGCATTGCTGCTATAAGATGGGATGGTCTAATCTTCCATCTGGTTTAGTGGCTGCTACAATGTGGGTAACGTTGTCTTCCATCTCAGTTTACAACATATGCTGGCAAGTACATTTATTTGTAATGGCATTATTGCTAGGATGTATACTTGTTATTAAAACCCATAATCAAGAGGAAGCTAAAGAGCAAGCATTTTTAATAACGTTGATATGCTGTATGTTCTCTCCTAAAATTATAATAGCAGGAGTAGCTATTGTCGTTCTTCTGGTCGCTCTAATGCTGCGGAGTCATATGACATGGCGAGTATTGATGTCTTCCGTTGTTGCAATACTTGTGTATTTATTGTATGCATACGTACTTCGTCAATTGGGGTGGTTAGATGTTTTATGGAAAGAAAATTGGCCAATCCTTCCTACATATTGGTGGATCATAGTAGGTTCTATCTATATACTTAATTGGTTGACATTGTATCTTATTTTTAATAGAAGTTCTATTGCTAATGGGATAATATATCTTAGTTATTTAAGCGTGACTATAGTATTGGGAGTAGGGCTCTATATCAATGTAATATCAGATTCTATGAGCAGACTAGATATTCTGTTCACTAATTAGTCTCGCGCATACACGCGATATATATTAAGGTGAACAAATATACTATTGACAACAATAAACAATTATTAACAACAAACCATTAAAAACATTTTGTATGAAGAAAATTTTTCTTTCTTTGGCGTTGACAATCGCAACAATGATGTCAGCGCAAGTGTTTGAGGTAGGTCAACTCACTAAGTTGAACACTCCAACAGACACAGATGTGAAGGTGGCAGGTGTGAGTCCAGATGGCTCCTATGTCCTGATCACCAATGGTTCTAACCATGGTTTACGTCGTTATGACGTGGCTACGGGTAAGACCACCACTATCACTACTGCACCAGGTGCAGGTTATAATGTACAAATCAGCAACGACGGTCAAGAGATCGTTTACCGTGAGACTAAGTTTGATAAACAAGGTTTGCGCAAGAACGACGTTATTCGTCTTGATTTGGCTACTTCTAAAACCGCTACTGTAGCAAAGGCACAACGCGATGCTAGCGCTATGGTAACTAGTTCAGCAAAACAATCTGTTTCTATTCAAGACCGCTTGATGGTAGTTAACCGCAATGGTAAAAACGTTGTTGTAGCTCCTAATGGTAAGCACTTGAGCTACATCTGGGCTTCTATCTCTCCAGATGGCAAGAAGTTGTGCTACTATGTATGCGGTAACGGTTGCTGGGTATCTAATATCGATGGTAGCAACCCTCAATACATTGCTCACGCATGCCGCGCTGCACAATGGTATGATAACAATACTATCGTAGCTATGGCAGACGAGGATGATGGTCACTTTGTCACAGCAAGCCGTATTGTAGCTTATACCTTGGACGGCAAGAAGCAAGTGTTGACTAGCAATTCAATGATTGCTGTAGAGCCATATGCAGCAAATGGTGCTGTGGTATTCTCTACTTTGGATGGCGAAGTATATATGTTGAACGTTAAATAATGCAGACTGTTATGAAAAAGACATTTATGATTCTTGCAGCAGCGCTGCTAACCGTTTCGATGTCAGCTGCAGACTTGACAGGCAAACGTATTTATGTAAACCCAGGTCACGGTAGCTATGGTCCAAACGACCGTCCTATGGCTACTATTCCATATCCTAACCTACCTACAACAGGTATGCCAGATACACTCGGTTTTTATGAGAGTAACACCAACCTTTGGAAGTGTATGTATTTGGGCGAGAAACTCGAAGCTATGGGTGCAACCGTATTGTACTCTCGTACTCAATGTGGTCCTTGGCCATACGAAATGAAGAATGGTGACTATCCAGACTATACCTACAATAAGGGCGGATCTATTGCAGATCCTACTATCGGTTGGCAATATTCTGATGGTTATTATGCTCACCCAGATTACGAGAAATACAACCGTAGTTTGAGCGAGATATGCCGCGAGGTAGAGGCTAACAATATCGACTACTTTATCTCTGTTCACTCCAATGCGAACTCTGAGGGTAGTACCGCTAACTTCCCATTGATGCTCTATCGTGGTCCAGACGCATATTCTAGTGCTAACTCTGTAGATGGTGCTGAGTATGTACAAGGTAGCTACGAGAAAGCTAAATTGGCTAATGAGGAGAAACTCAAAATCATGAAGGCGGGTATTGATGTTGCATCTTCTACCAATCTCAATATCCGTGGTGACTGGAACTTCTATGGTTCTACTTCTACTTTGACTATCAATGGTAAGACTTATAAGGGTTACCTTGGTGTAATGAAACATGGTGCATCTGGTTTCTTGTCAGAGGGTTATTTCCACACTTATCAACCAGCTCGTCACCGTGCACTGAACCAAGACTACTGCCATATGGAAGGTCTTGATTACTACCGTGCTATCATCAACTACTACGGTGCAGATAAAGAGACTAAGGGTTATATCGTAGGTACAGTGAAAGACCAATACAACAAGATGAGCAACAAGCTCTTTACCTACACTCCTAAGTCAAATGACCAATGGGTACCATGTAACGGTGCTGAGGTTATTTTGAAGAAGGGTGGTGTAGAGGTTGCTCGCTACAATGTGGATACTATGTACAATGGTATCTTCGTGTTCGAAGGTCTTGAGCCAGGTGATGACTACTCACTCGACGCAAGTTGCGATGGTTTCTTCCCATTGGATGACCAATACAAGGTTCCTTTCTCTGTAAAGGCTAATGAGACTACCTATTCAATGATCTACTTGACTGACACAGCTTATGTGCCACCTACAATCGTTTATGAGGATTATCCAAATCCAGACCAACCTGCATATTTAGGTCTTCCTAGCGCATTCGAGATGACAGCTCAAGCTGACCGCGACTTCAGCGAGGTGATCAAGGGTACTGTTAAGCGCACACTTCAAAGTGGTGACTCTACTATCCTTCTTTCTCACGAGGAAGATGGTACACCTCATATCTACCTCATCAAGAGCAGTTTGAATACTATCGAGACTATCTCTACCGATAGCATTCTTCCACGCGACCCAAATAACCAAGGTGACTACCTTGCGCTTTCTGATATTGCATTGACTTGCGACGGCAAGTTGGTGGGTGTAAACTATATCCGCAATCAATATGGTGCAGACCAAGTGGATGCTGGTTATGTACGTGGTGTGAAGAACTTCTATATTTGGGATAAATTGGCAGGCGATGCACGCGTATGGTTTACAGCTGATGATGCAGGTAACTCATACCGTAGCGACGGTGGTTATACTATCGCAGTTAAGGGTGAAAGCAAAGACTGTCAAGTGATCGTATCACAACGTCACTACAATGCCACTACAGGTGGTGCTTTGCGTATCTCTGCTTACACCGTAACCGATGGTACACCAAGCTATATCTTCTACGGTAATACCTTGAATGCTGGAGCTCCTCTTCACGCAGTAACTCATGGTGAGGATATTCAATTTACCCTCTCTCCACGTGGCGAGAAGAAAGACTTCATCTTTGATGCAGGTTTGACTACTCCTATGGAGTTCAGTTTGCCAGGCGGTCAAAACCAAGACGTTACAATCTTGGGCCAAGTTTCTGCCGACTTGATGCACACTAAGTTCAACGGTGCTACTTACTTCAAGTATGCTGATCACAGCCTCATGGCTGCTCCTACTACCGATGCTGATGGTAAGGTAACTGGTGTTCAAGTATTGGATATCACTGAGGGTCTTGACAAGGCTGTAGTTATTAAGACTACCAACACCACTTTGGCTGCTCCTGTAGAGGCTACCTATGCTTCTGCAAGTGCTAAGGTAAAAGGCACAGACCTCTATCTCTACTTGCTCGTTGACAACAAGATGTATAGCTTTACAACTGTTGGTGTAGCTCAACCTGTAGTTCCTGCTATCGTTGCTTACAATCTCAATGTAGTGGCTCAAGGTACTGACTATGTATTTACTTTCGACGCTAACGCTGATGCTGTGGCTGCTGAATTGGTATTCTCTGCTGCAGGTGAAGAGGTGGGCACATTGCCAGTAGAGGTAGTTAAGGGTGCTAACACCATCACCGTAGCTGCTACAGACTTGCCAGGTGAGGCTGGTCAAGAACTCACATGGGCTGTTAAGTTGGACGGTGGCGCTATCGCTAACTTCGGTATCGTGGCTTCTGAGGGTTCACTCATCGAGTCAAGCACTTCTCGTTTGTTCAACGCAGTTAGCACTAACCCAGAGTTGGATAACTTCGGTAAGATCTATATCATGCACCGTGCAGGTTCTTCTACTTCTGCTAACGCTCCTAAGAGCGGTATTTGGGTGTATGATCACAACCTTGCTAAGCAAAACACCGAGGTTTACAAAGGTGGTGAGGCTAAGTTTGGTAACCCAACTCGTATGTCTATGGACCGCGAGGGTTATCTCTATATTGCTGATTGGGCAGATGGTCACTCAGGTATCTTCATGGCTAACACCGCTGATATGACTCAACCATTTACTCAATTCTTCGCAGGTACACGCGAGAGTAATGGTGCGTTCAATAACAATGGCGTTTACACTGGTTCTTCTACTCCTGGTTGCTATGTATATGACAACGGTGAGGAAGTTAAGCTCTTTGTTTACAACGAGGACGCTAAGGGTACATTGCCTGCAAACGGTATGGCTGTTTACAATATCGGTCAAGCCGATGGTTCTATCCTCCACTCATGGGATGCTGCTCCAAGTGCAGTTTACACCTTGACAGGTCAAGCTAACACCGAGGGTAACCCTTGGGGTACAAGCCATGGCTTCTTCGTAAGTCAAGTACGTGAGGATGGTCAAAACAACTCAGGTGCTACATCACTCAAGTTCTACGCTAACGACGGCACAGAGCAAATGTCTTCTGCTTCTGACCTCTATAAAGAGATCATCACTGGTTCTAACGCAGGTGGTTATGTGGTATCTGCAGACGAGTCTGTATTGATCTTCAACGATGGTGCACAACAATTCCTCGTATTTGACATCACATGGGAAGGCGACAAACCAGTATTGGCATTGCGCTATACCATCAAGCACGGTATTGCTAAGATCCGTCAAATGAACTGGGATTATGCAGGTAACATCGTATGCTCTGGCGACGCTGGTATCTATATCGTAAGCTTGCCAAAGGCTGAGAACGTAACCGTTGTTCCTGCTAAGAAGGCGCTTACCGTTGTGGTTGGTAACCCAGATACAGCTGTAGAAGATGTAGTGAAAGAGGCAACTCTCGACCTCAACGCTCCTATGTACGATGTTTTGGGTCGCCAAGTGGATAAGACCTATCGTGGCATCGTTATCCAAAATGGTCAATCATTCCTTATTGTTCAGTAAGGCGATTAAGGCTATAGGCAATAGGCTATAGCCGAGGTTTTCAAAAGTGCTCGACTCAGGTCGGGCACTTTTTTTATGTTCTGCAACATATTAGATGTATTTCACTTGCATATTTCGAAGAAATATCGTAACTTTGTGGCTCTCTAGAACTTTTAGAACTGTTAAAACTTTATACATTAACCCCTAAAAACAATCAACCATGAAGAAGATCTTTCTTTCTTTGGCATTAGCCTTCTCAATGATGGCTTCTGCACAGTTGCTTGAGGTATCATCTACCCAGTTGGTGACTTCTAAGGCCGACGCTAAGGTAGCTGCTTTCAGCCCTAATGGCGATTACCTCTTACTAACTAACACAAGTAACCAAGGTTTGCAAAGCCTGGATTTGGCTAGCAAAAAAGTTACCACTATCACGAAAGCGGATGGTGCAGGTTATAACGTAAAAATTGCTCAAGATGGCAACGAGATTGTTTATCGTGAGGTAAAACTTGATGCGACCAAGAGCCGTACTAGCAACATTATTCGCCATGATTTGGTAGCTAACAAGGCACAAGTGATTGCACAAAAGCAACAACACTTGGCTGCTATGGTGGCAGACGCTGACCGTCCTTCCTTCTCAATCAAGGATCGTCAATTGATGATGACCAAGAACGGCAAGACTATCGTCTTCTCTCCTAACGGTCAACAATACAGTTACCACTGGGCATCTCTTTCTCCTAATGGCAAGAAAGTGTCTTACTACATCAGTTCAGTAGGTTGCTTCGTTTGCGACATCGATGGTAAGAATATCCAATTCATTGGTCACAACATCCTCGCTCCAGTATGGTACAACGATAATATCCTCGTTGGTTGCGATACTAAGGATAACGGCGAAGTGGTTTTGGAGTCTGTTATCGTAGCTTATAGCTTAGATGGCAAGAAGCAAGTATTGACCAATGGTGAGCAAATCGCTGTGTTCCCACAAGCTGCTAATGGCAAGATCGCTTACTCTACAAGCGAAGGTGAAATCTATATTATGAACATTAAATGATGCATACTACTATGAAAAAGACATTACTTCTTATGGCGGCATGCGTAGTTAGCATCGCCATGTTTGCTACTGACTTGACAGGCAAACGTATTTATATCAACCCAGGTCACGGTAGCTGGGGTCCAAATGACCGTCCTAATGCTACTATCCCTTATCCTAACTTGGCATCTACAGGTATGCCCGATACCTGCGGTTTCTATGAGACCAACACCAACCTTTGGAAATGTCTTGAGCTCCGCGATCACTTGGAGGCAGCAGGTGCGTTTGTGATGATGTCACATACCCAAGGTGGTCCTTGGCCATATGAGAAAGTAAATGGCGAGTATCCAGATTATACATGGGAGGCATATCAACAATTGCCTGACTTTGAGAAATACAATCGTCCATTGCTTGAGATCGCTGACGAGGCAGAGGCAAACAATATGGACTACTTCATCTCTGTACACTCTAATGCGGCTACCGATGGTAATACCGTAAACTATTTGGCATACTTCTACCGTGGTAATAACGCAGGTGAGCACGTAGTTCCAGGTGCTATCGAAATGTGTAAGGCATCTTGGTATCATGCTTTTGAGTGCCGCTCTATGTCTGGTCTTGAGCCAAACAACTACGATACCCGTGATCCTGAGACATCTAAGCACATTTTGGCAGATATCGATTTCTATCATAGCAGCTATGATGCTACTCTTCCATCTTCTGGTAAGACTTATACCGGTTACCTCGGCGTATTGCACCATGGTGTTCCTGGTTTCCTCGTAGAGGGTTATTTCCACACCTATCAACCAGCTCGTCACCGTGCGTTGAATCCTGACTATTGCAAGCAAGAGGGTATTCGCTACTACCGCGGTATCGTGGACTACTTTAAGGCAGATACAGATACCAAGGGTTATATCTTGGGTACTGTAAAGGACGAGCATGAGCCTCTCGTACATGAGATGTATAAGTATGCTCCTAACACCAATGACCAATACAAACCTCTGAATGGTGCGGTTGTTACATTGAGCACAGAGGCTGGCGAAGTACTTGCTACTTATACCGTGGATCAAAACTACAACGGTCTATTCTACTTCCCTAACCTCGCTCCTGGTACATACAAATTGGACGCTGTGGCTGATGGCTACAAACCTCTCCATCGTCAATATCAAACAGTAGTGGTTGAGGCGAACGCAACTAGCTATCCATTCCTCTACCTTGAGGATACTGCTTATGTAGATCTTTCTAACCTCTATGTAGATTATCCAGATCCTGCTCAACCTGCTTATGCGGCTGTTCCAGAGCAATTCAATATGAAGCAAAATGAGTTGAAAGACAATACTGCTAAGCTCAAAGGTACTATCAAGCGTACTATCCAACACGCTGACTCTGTCTTCTACCTCACCCACGAGGAGGATGGTACAGCACATATCTATGTACTCAACAACACTACTGGCGCACTCGACACCATCTCTACCGTGGGTATCGTACCGGTTGATACTACCAATCCAGGTGACTTCCTCGCACTCTCTGATATCGCTATCACATGCGATGGTAAGCTCGTAGGTGTTAACTATACTCGTTGCAACTACAGTGACGGCGTAGTAGAGGCAGGCTACAAACGTGGTACAACTCGTTTCTATATCTGGGATGACTTCTACGCAGATCCTGTAGAGTGGTTCACTAGCCAATTCTCTAGCAACTCTAACAAGTCTGACCAAGGTTACACCATGGCACTCAAGGGTATGTCTGACAACTGTACTATCCTTATCACAGGTGTTCACCGCTATGGTAATGGTGCTCGCTTTACTCTCTTCAATGTGGCTGATAATGTGGTTACTAGCGAGTCATTCTTTGGCTACCAACTCGGTTCTGGTTTGGGCGCAGAGGAGTTGGCTATCTTTGAGGAGGCAGAGGATGGTACTGACTTCCGTCTCACCCTTTCTCCACGTGGTGATAAGAAAGACTTCATTATGGATGCTGAGAAGATGGCTCCAGTTGAGTTCGAGACAGCTGGTTCTAACGAAGAGCCTGTTGTTGTTGGCGAGTTCCCAGCTGAGCTTATCGGCGTGAAGTTCCAAGGTGCTTCTTACTTCAAGTATGCTGGCAAGAGCATGATGGTTACTCCTTATGAGAGCGCAGAAGGCTTTGTGGCTGGTGTCAAACTCTTTGATATCACCGAAGGTCTTGATAAGGCTGTAGAAGTGAAATTAGATTATGGTTTCTTTGAGCCTTATGGTGCTCCAACCCAACATGCTAGTGCTGGTGCATATGTGGATGGCGCAGTGCTCAACCTCTATCTCTATGTGGACGGACTCGTTTGGTCATTCACCACAAAAGGCGTACAACAACCTATCGTTGAGCGCATGAACGCGTTGGACCTCAAGGTGGCTAAAACCGAAAATGACTATATCTTCTCATTCGTTGCTAACCAAGCTGCTCCTTACGCTGCTATCCTCTTCTATAACGAAAGCAAAGAAATAGTTGAGCAAATCGATATTGAGGCTGTTAAGGGTGCTAACAAGGTGACTGTTCCTGTGGATATGCTTCCTACTGAGGCTAAGACTTGGGGTATTACCCTCACTGGTACTCCAGTTCCAGGTATGGGTCTTGTAGCTGATCATGTAGATTCTACCATGGTGAAGCCATATGCTATCGTTAATAGCCATCCTCTCACCGACCAATTTGGTCAACTCTATGTGATGGAAGGTTCAGGCACTAACAAGGGCGTTTCTATCTATGATATTGATATGAACAAGCTCAATACCACTCCATATGTATCTACCGACGCTGCTTGGGATGCTCCTAAGCGTATGGCAGTAGCTTCTGATGGTACTTTGTTCATCGCCGAGTATAGCGACGGTCATAGTGGTGTTTACGTAATGGATCCTGCTCAACCTGAGAATATTACCCAATTCTTCGCAGGTACACGCGATGGCAATGGTGTAATCTCTAATGGTGGCGTTAATGTAGGTGCTTCTACCGCAGGTATCTCTATTTACAAAGAGGGTGCAGAATCTAAGTTGGTTGTTTACAACGAGGATTTTGGTTCTTCACTCGGTAACATCTTGATCTACAACATCGGTCAAGAGGACGGCTCTATTGTTAAGTCTTGGGATGCTGCTCCATCTGAGGTATATGGCAAGGGTTCTAACCTCGCTGGTTTGGTGAACAAGAACGGTCAACCTATCCTCACTGATCACGGCTTCTTCGTTTCTACTCTCCGTTATGCAGGTGGTAATAATAGCTATGCTACTTCTTGCCGCTACTATAACTTTGCTCAGGAGTGCGAGTTCTCTACTCACTACGATGCATATGCTCCTTATGTAAATGGTAGCAACGACGGTGCTTTGGCGCTCAGCAATGACCAAAAGTACCTCGTATTGCCAGATGATAACAACCAATTCGTAGTATTTGAGTGCGCTTGGGATTCTCTCGGCAAACTCAGTGTGAAGTATGTAGAATCATTCGTTCACAACCTTGGTCCAGTTTACCAATTGAGCTTTGACTATGCAGGTAACTTGATCGCTTCTTCTGCTGGTCATATCACTCGCTACACCATGCCAACAGCTGATAACACCATCGTTATCCCAGCTAAGACTGCTTTGGCTGATGCTCCAGCTCCAGATCCTGATACAGCAGTAGAAGATGTGGTTCGTGAAGCTACTCTTGACTTCAATGCTCCTATGTACGACGTATTGGGTCGCCAAGTGGATAAGACCTACCGTGGTATTGTTATCCAAAACGGACAAGCTTTCCTAGTGAAGTAAGACCTGTTACGCTAGTTACACTAGTCCAACTAGTTTAAACTAGTAATCATAATAAAAGTGCTCGACTCTAGTCGGGCACTTTTATTCTTTTTCAATACCTGCTCTCCGACTTCCGCTCCCTGATAACCACTTTCCTGTCACATGCTGTTGGCAAAATATAAGAATTTAAGGCGAAAACTTGTGTATATGCTTTTTTTTTACTACCTTTGCGCCGCTTTTTTGCGCATGTGCGCGATACGTGTACGCTATTAGAGCATGTAATTAATAGAAATTTAAGTACAAAAAAGAATAAAAACATTACATTTATGGTTATTAAAGTAAGTAACACCAATCAACCAAACTGGACAGATTTGAACGTTCATGCTAATCTTCCAGCTAACCTCAGCAAACTTCAAGAGATTGCAAACAACCTCTGGTGGGTTTGGAACTCTGAGGCTAAGAACATCTTCCGTAAAATCGATCTTGATGCTTGGCACCAAGCGCAATCTAACCCTGTAGTATTGCTCAATACTATCAGCTACGATCGCATGTTGGAGCTCAGCAAGGACAAAGCATTCATGAAGGAGCTCGACGCTGTATATGCAGATTTCCGTGCTTATATGGATGAACCAAAAGATCCTAAGAAACCTAGCGTAGCTTACTACTCAATGGAGTACGGTCTTACCCAAGTGTTGAAGATCTACTCTGGTGGTCTTGGCGTTCTCGCTGGTGACTACCTCAAAGAGGCTTCTGACTGCAACGTAGATATGACCGCTATCGGTTTCCTCTATCGCTATGGTTACTTCACACAAACACTCTCTCCAGAAGGACAACAAATAGCAAAATACGAGGCACAAAACTTCTCTAATCTCCCTATCTCACAAGTGAAAGAGGCAGACGGCACCCCAATGATCATCGAGGTTCCTTATCCAGAGCGCACTGTGAAGGCTTATTTGTGGAAGGTAGCAGTAGGTCGTATCAACCTCTATTTGCTTGATACCGACAACGAGATGAACTCTGAGTGGGATCGCCAAATCACTCACCAACTCTATGGTGGTGACTGGGAGAACCGTATCAAACAAGAGATTATGCTCGGTATGGGTGGTACTATCGCACTCAGCAAGTTGGGTATTAAGAAAGATGTATATCACTGCAACGAGGGTCACGCTGCCTTCATGGGCTTGCAACGTATGCTCGACCTCGTGGAGAAAGAGGGCCTCAACTTCCAACAAGCATTGGAGGTAGTTCGCGCAAGCGGTCTCTACACTTGCCACACTCCAGTACCTGCTGGTCACGACTACTTCGA
>JAFOYE010000006.1 GCA_017391525.1 Paludibacteraceae bacterium
TTCCAGTTGCCTGTACCAAAACCGCACATAGTCAGGTAGATACCTTGGTCGGCATAGCGAGAGACCATATTCAGAAGGCTATCGGTGTTGGTAACACCTACATTGAAGTCGCCATCTGTACCCATGATAATGCGGTTGTTGCCACCAATGATATAGTTGGCTAAAGCCTCTTCGTAAGCCATCTTGATAGCTGCGCCACCTGCGGTGCTACCGCCAGCACCTAGACTGCGAATAGCTGATTTGATTTTACCCGCGTGCATTACTTGGGTGGATTCTAAGACGCGCTCCACACTACCTGAATAGGTGATAAGTGACACACGGTCAGAAGGTTGCAGTTCATCCACAAGAGTCAGAAGGGATGATTTGAGGAGTGGCAGTTTGTCATCTGAATCCATGGAGCCAGATACATCCACCAAGAAGACATAGTTGGCAGGAAGCATCTCTTCTTCGGAAACGCTTTTGCCTTTAAGTCCGAGTCGTAGGAGGTAATGCTCTGGATTCCAAGGACATGCACCAATCTCAGCATTGATACCCACAGCGTTCTCTGGTTCGGGATAATCGAAGGTAAAGTAGTTGAGGAACTCCTCAATACGAACAGAGGACTTGTCAGGAAAATATCCTTTTGACATATACGAGCGCATATACGCGTAGCTTGCTCCGTCGGCATCTACGGAGAAGGTGGAAGTAGGTTCTTCGGAAGTAGAGATAAATGGATTATCGGTAAACTCCTCGAACTGATCGCCAGAAGGCATACCCGCTATAGGTTCACCCCCTATAGCGTCATCAAAATATCCACCACCTGGGGCATTAGGTGCAAATGAACAACTAGAGAATGCGAATGCGATGGCGGCTGCAAAAGCCATAAAAGTAATCTTTTTCATATGTATGAGGGTTCTAAGGGTTTGCAAAGTTAGTATGTTTTTTAATTAGGGAACTATATACGAGTTGACACTTAATTATCTCCTAGCCCCGTTGGGGCAGAAATCTTATTAATCTTTTCTATCTGCGCTTAAACCTACGCTTTTTTCTACGTGCTCCGCAATAAATTACCACCGCTAGCACTCGCTTTGCGAGTCCGCTGAATCTTATGGAATGTAACGGCACGCAATAAATAGTGTCAACATGTATATAGTCTCCTTTAATTATGTAAGACTAGTCCTCCCATAAAATTTGGTTCCGAAACTGCAAATTTACCTGACTCATAAAAACGATTTGCTATATCCAACGCATTGGACGAAGACGGTAAATTACACACTAATAGATACCACAGAGGAAACAGTTCCTCCTTAACTATTTTTACATTGTATTGCTCTGCCATATTTTGCAAGATAGGCAGGTCATCACTGTCCTTGAGTTTGACAAGGAAAGAGTGTGTGACAAAGAAGTTGGTTCCTTCACTAGTATAGGAAGGCATTCTATATAGCACATGCTCCAAATCTTCAATAACTGTATTAGGCTTGGTGATTCCCCATTTTAGATTAGGCTCTTCAAGATATGAATCACTTTCGCTCATCTCGAGTTTTTGTTTATCCATCTCGGAAAGTAATGCATCATCATATATAATGTATTCTTGATTACCTCTTTCTAGATAGATTTTTTCACCGTTATACCAATAATAATCATCCGCAGATACTACAGGATATTGGTCTCCATTTTCATCACTAGAACCTCCATTAGGATTGTTTGGTTCGCACGCTACGAGCAATGCAGAACACAATACAAAAAATAGCATAAATCGTTTCATACCATTAAATATTTAAAAGGTTAGAAATCAGTTGCAAAGTTAATAAATTTTGATGAATTATGCAAGAGTCACATTGCTTTTGTACAGTTTTCTTATACAAATGTACAGTTTATTTGCTGTGTAATTTCCGTACTTAGATGGTTAAAAACGGTAGCCGACTGCAAAGTTGAAACATCTATCTGGGAAACTGCGTCCCGTAAATAATGCTCCAGCTTCAAAACTGCCAAACCAATGGTTCTTTCCGACAGAAACACCCAACAAGGTGGCTTGCGCGGCAAAAGTATGCCATATATTGCGAGTTTTACCTTTGGTTTCTAATTGCATTGCATAACCAACACCGATTCCAGAATATAGATTCACCCAATCTCTGTGAAAATACGTGAAAGTAGCACTAGGAATCACATGAACCCAACCTTCGGTAAAGTCTAATATTCGAGCATCTGTGACCCAATCATTAAAAATATAATCAGATCCCTTATCCCAAATGGTATTCACTTGCACACCAGCAGAGAACCAATTGTTTACACGATATTGATAGCCAACAAACATATTAGGCAAAAGTACATCAAATTTTCTAGCATCCACATAACCTCCTGGACGAGGAGAATATCTTTGTGCATAATAGATAGAGCAATCACCCACACCTATGCGCAACTCATGTGGGTTCTCGGCACGAGTTTCCTTGGTCTCAGCTAAGGTAGTATTCCATGCTACACAAGCGATGAAAATAGTCAATGTAAAGATGATTCGTTTCATAAGAGTAAAATTTTTAAAGGTTTTTAGAGTTTGAAAGGTAGGGACAGTACCATTTTTTCCTCGGTACTCCTATAGGTATCTAACGTGTATGTATCGTATATCTAACGTATATCTACCGTATATGTACCGTAGTTGATAAAGGAAGATTAACGGAAAGAAGAGGTTCTAGTTAAGACAACACGTTCTTTCTTTTGTATCTTATCAGCTACAGATCCCATATCTTGGAAAATAGCATTGAAGCCATCAATGACCAAAGTGTTATTTCCCTTGAAATAGTACGAACAAGCAACTGGATCTGGTGTAGGTTGTTGCATATTCACGTACCAAGATACATACAATGAATCAGTAGTTGCCTGGTAATAATACGGATGAAAACAATCATACTTAACCGATGAAATAGTCAATTCGCCATTTTCATCGAAATCAGCTGTCCAATGGTCACCAACCATTTTCCAATGACCGATAAGCGATTGAGGGCCCTCAGGTTGCTCGCAAGCGGTAAACAGGCAAGCAGTTGCAAGTAGCAAAAAGATAATTAACTTTTTCATAATTGTAAATATTTTAAGTTAAAGAGTTCTAAGCGCAGCAAAGCTGCTGTTCTAAAGTCCTATAGTTCTAAAGATAGTTAGAAGCGATAGCCTACGGCTACGGAAAGGAGGCGGGAGGAGAATAGTACTCCTGGATTACCAAACCAAGAGGTTGTAACAGTAGCCATACCACCCAATTCCATTTCAGCAAACCAATGTTCATTACCGACATTCACACCCAACAAGGTAGGAGAGAAGGTAAAACCGTGAGAAACATATGGATCAGCATACAAGGTATAGCCAAGCCCTAAACCCGAGTATAATTCAACCCAGGGATGATGATAGTAAGTAAATCGCATAGTAGGCATTATTGTGAGTTGATGCAATTGAGAGTCATATTTGTCCACCAAAGCACCATATCCATTGCGATGCTCCTGACTGGACCAAAGATAGAACCAGTCGGCTTCTACTCCTGCGCTAAACCATGTGTTCACATCGTAGCGATAGCCAAGAAACAAGTGCCCAAACTGGTTGGGGCCTTTCTTAGTAATAACACGACAATCCGTCAGATACTTATGCGCCTGCTCAGCCGTCATGCCCTGAATCTGTTGCCAAATATAGTAATATGGATCTTCTGGAAGAGCTGATTTATGAATACCCTGCATATAGCTAGGAGGCATGATAAAATTCAAATCGTGATAATCGTGAAACAACTGGCGAGTACCCAATCCCCAACCAAGACGTAAGGAATGTCTGCCGTGGGTGAAATCAGTAGATGGCGTAGTATTCTCAGCCATCACAGGGAAGACGGATATCCAGCTGAAGAGCAGTAAGAGTATGCGTGTATATTTCTTCATCTTTGCTATATTATTTAGGTTGCACATAACGCATCGTCACACCAAGAGCCACACCACCAGATATAGCCTTAGGGTTTCCTGTTACATAAATCGTATCCCCTACTACGCACGATTCTAACATAGGGTGATCGAAGCGAGTTAATCCTTCTATGCGATAGTCTAACAAAAAGAGAGTAGAATAAGAATACGACGGCCCTTCGATAGGGGTTAGCAATCTTATTCCACAGAAATACTGCCCACTCAAACCATCAATATCAGCAAGCTGAAACATCTGCAAGGTACCTACAAAAGTTGGAAACTCGCTCAAGTCCTCAGGCGCCATCGGATTAGAAGGTGGGGTAATGGTATCTGCCAATATATATGGTATATCATGCGAAGGGATATCTGCTACGGCAAACTCGCTATTAAAAGATCCACCATCATTAAAATTTGGAAAATCAGGACCAGGAGGATTAATAGGAGAGCAAGCCATAAACATAAGCATAATACTCACGTACCAAAAAAGGAATAATACCATCCGAATGAGTAAGTTTTGTGTTACTGTTTTCATACGCAAATTATTGTTTGAAATTCGCTGCAAAGGTACTGCTTTTTTTTGACATACGCAAAAAACAAACTGATGCAGCATGGCATGCATGTGATTTATATATGATTGATTTTATGTATATTATAATTTTGCAAAAATAAAAAACTGATGCAGGCACAAAAAATAGCTTGCAGGAGTGGAAAAATTGTTGTAATTTTGTGGCGAAATAGCGAATAAGGATCCAAGAACCAAGAATCAAGACAAATTGGTTATGAAGACAAAAGTTATAATCATAATAACATTGGTAATATGTTGCTCCTGCTCGAAAAAGACCACTATTGAGAATGATGAGTTGCAGGAGGCGATATCACAAGTATGGCTGGATGCGGATGTGGCGCATGAGATGTTGGAGAAAATAGACATCAGCACCATCAATTACTACGAGCAGCAGCGCTACCGCTTGGCAGAAGCCCATCTAATGCTCAAGCGCGAACTGAAATTGCCTAGCGAAAGCGATATGGATGCGCTGGCGAAATATTTTGAGAGTTGCGAGGACGAAGCCAGTGTGGCAGAAGCCTATTATATACAAGGTGCATATTTAAACTGGCTAGGCAAGAACACCCAAGCCATGCAATACCTGAAGAAAGCAGAGAGTAATTCGGCGACTGCCATCATCAGAGGCATGACTTACTACAAGATGGGACGCATCAGCGAGAGCGAACAACTATATGACATTGCCCTAAAGAACTACCAGAAAGCACTACCCTATTTGGAAGAAGCGGGATTACCTTTATACTTGGCTTCAGTATATCGCGAACTAGGACGCAACAGCCAAAACATAGATAGAGACACCTACTTCAACAAAGCACTATCTGCAGCCCAATTCATAGGTGATAGCATATTACAAAAGGAGATACGCTACGCACAACTGACTGCTAGTCAATCTAATTCACCAGAACTTGCACATATATGTCAATACATGTGCCACATAGCAGGACAACAACGTTACGCCTATGATTTAGTGAAATATTACATTCGTAACCAGAAAGCAGATTCGGCTCGCGTTTATCTAGATATTCTAGCGGCAGATACTACCGCACAAGTTTGGAGCAAACAACAATACAAGCTATGGCATAGTCAGTATTTACACCTAACAGACTCAAACAAAAATGCTTACGAAATACTATTTAATCTTTACAACGAAGACTACACCAAAGAGGTGGGTCAAAATCGTGCAAGTGCCTTCGTAGCCGCACAACACTATGATAATGAGGTAGAACACGCCAAGAACGTGCAATTGCAATTGGACAAACAACGCCTATATATCATACTAACTTCGGCGTTAGCTGGAGTATTGTGTATTGTTATATTGGCGATATTATTCATATCACGTCAACGCGCGAAGCACCTAGTAGAAAAAACGAGAAACGAAGAAGAGATTCTTAACTTGCAAAACGAGTTACAACTCCGCCGCGAGTCCTTAAAACGAATTATGAGTCAGCGTATTGAGTTAAGCAAGAACTTGCAAGAAGCCGTGTTAAGTCGCAAGAAAGACGAGAGTATTCCGCAATGGGCAAAAGACTTTATAGACCAAAACATATTCTCCACAGAAGTACAATGGAATGGTTTTTTGAAGGAGTTTGAAGAAGCTTATGGCGATATACTGACACGATTACAGCACACCTATCCTCGTTTGACATCCACAGACTTGCAGGTGATAGCCCTATATATATTAGGTATAGATAATTCGGACATCTGCCAGCTGACAGGCGCTACGCAACGCACCATTTGGAGCCGACGCATGCGCATCAAGAACCGCATAGGCCTAGGAGACAAAGAGTCGCTAGATAAGTGGATTGAGAGAGAGTTGAGAGTTGAGAGTTAAGAGTTCTTATCTCGCATTCGCTCGAACGATCTGCTTCGCTGTACGAGAGTTGATAGGAAGTCCTGAAGGACTAGTGCTGCCATAGCCTCGACTACCGCTACGGCACGGACAGCAATACAAGCGTCGTGGCGACCAACTTTGAGCCCTAAGGGCTGTTCAAAAGGTTTTAAAGGTTCTAACTGTTCTAAATATTTAGAATAGTGTGCCTCAAAAGTCTTGCGATTGGAAGCCGTTGGTTTGAAGACACAACGGAAGACAATAGGATGACCATCCGAAATACCACCTGCTATACCGCCTGAGATAAGTTGAGGATCATTGGATAGATACATCTCACTTCCCTTCAAACCTACGCCTTCAAAACCCGAACCATACTCAAAACCTTTGCAAGCATTGATACTCATCATAGCATACGCTAAGTGGCTTTGGAGTTTGTCGAAAATAGGTTCGCCGAGACCAACTGGAAGACCGGTGATAGTACATTCGACTATACCTCCTATACTATCGCCTTGTTGCTGTATATCAGCAATATATTGCGCAAAGTTATCGGGATTAGTTTCTGTACCCACTTGGATAAGTTGGGCGGAAATTTGGATATTTTTCTCGGCAAGTAATTGTTGCGCAACGGCACCAGCCACCACGCGAGAAGCCGTCTCACGAGCGGAAGCACGACCACCCCCACGATGGTCACGAATACCATATTTCTCCTGATAGGTTCGGTCAGCATGACCAGGGCGATAGTTATCCTTAAGCCAGTCGTAGTCCTCTGAACGAGCATCTGCATTGCGGATAATAAAGGCGATAGGTGTACCTAGCGTAACGCCGTCCAGTACACCACTAAGCCATTCCACCTCATCCTTCTCGTGCTTTGCGCGTGGTGAGACTCCTGCCTCTCGCCTTATCGCCTCATCGCCTTTCGCCTCAAACCTTCCCCCGCGTTTATCCAACGCCTCACGGATCCTATCCAAATCAATACGCACCCCCGCAGGTACACCATCTAGCACACCGCCGATAGCACGACCGTGAGACTCTCCAAAGGAGGTAAAAACAAAGTTTTTGCCTAGCGTATTCATACGAATTAATGGTTTCGGCTGCAAAATTACAAAAAAAATTGCATATATAAAAAAAAAGTTGTAACTTTGCGCGTTAATTTATCTTATACAGTATAAAATCATTTGATATGAAAAAGTTATCTTTACTATTGACAGCATTTTTGCTGATTTCCGCTTCTGCAATCGCTCGTCCTCGCACATTATGGATGGTAGGTGATGGTGTTATGGCACATTATACTGATTCTACGGGACCATGTGGTTGGGTACAAGCCATGGAAGGATATTGGAACAAAAGAATGAAGATTGTTAACGAAGCTGAACTAGGTCTCAGCCTTCGTGCATTCGTCACTGACGATGGTTTCAAACGCATTGAGAAGAAACCCAATCGTACCATCATGTTCATTCAATTCGGTACAAATGACCTAAAAGAATACAACGTAGGTGATTATAGTTCCTTAGACGCATTCAATCGCCGTCTAATGGAGATCATCGATTTGGCATACAAGAACAAGGTAAATGTGGTATTGTGCACCCCATTGGCTCAACCATACTACCACAATGGTGTGTTGATCGAACGTCTCGGCGCATACGCAGAAGCAATCCGTCGAGTAGGTCAGTACAAACACGTGGGTGTAGTAGACTTGGAGAAACTTACACGTGAGTGGTTGTCTAGTATGACCGAAGAAGAAGCTGCCGAATACTACGTAACTTTTGATGTAGCAAAAGGCGAGTATCAACTCAACGCCGCAGGTGCAGCCAAGGTAGCTAGTCTAGCCAAGCAAGCCATACTTGATGTTGATAGCAAGAAACTCAAGCGAATAATCAGAAAGAAGTAATCCATCATTGGTTGTGTTTAATCTTGAGCAATTACTCATAAGTCTCAACACCCCACTAGCCATAGCCTTGCTATCACTAGTGGGTGCTGCTGTTTTATACCAAATCTATTTTTATCTTCGTTACATCAACCAAGGCGGCAAATCATCCAAGGTTATCTTAAAAAACACAACTCCAGACTACCCTCCTGTCAGTGTCATAATTTGTGCTCGCAATGAATATGAAAACCTACAGGACTACCTCGCAGTCATTTTATCGCAAGACTACCCTTGCTATGAGGTCATTGTAGTGGACGACAGTTCAGATGATGAGACAGATCTGCTACTAGAACGATTGTCACGCCAACATGCGAACTTATATCACACATTTGTACCTCGCGGTGCAAGAATCCTAAGTAGCAAAAAACTGGCCTTAACTATTGGTATTAAGGCAGCCAAGTATGAGCATCTCCTGCTAACCGATGCTGATTGCAGACCAGAATCCAAGAATTGGATACGCGAAATGATGCAAGGTTTTGCGAACGAGAACACCGAAGTAGTTGTAGGTTTTAGTCCTTATTTTGAGAAAAAGGGATTACTCAATCATATTATCAGTTACGACACACTATTCTCCGGACTACAGTATATGGGCATGGCTCGTTCTGGACATCCCTATATGGGCGTCGGACGCAACCTAGCCTACAAACGTAGCACCTTTTTCAATATCGGTGGATTCAAGACACTAATAAATAACCTTGCAGGAGATGACGACCTATTTGTCAACCGAGTAGCTACACGCAAAAATACCACTGTCGTTTGCAACAAAGATAGTTTGGTATGGTCACAACCTAAAACCACATGGCATGAATGGCTACATCAAAAACACCGTCACTTATCTGTATCCCCTAAATATCGTTTTGGTAGCAAGTTACGTTTGACAATCGAGCCTATGACTCGTGCACTACTCTACCTCAGTCTTTTGGCGTGTATTTTATGGGGTGGATATGTTGTGACTGCTGTAGCTGTGGCATTGTTCTTGTTGAGATGTTTGGTACAACGATGCGTTATCAACGCCGCAACTCGTCGTTTAGGATTACGAAAAATAGGTATTGGGTTATGGATTTATGATATAATTATGCCACTCATAACTCTCTATATATTATTTACACAACGCTTTAAGAAGCGCGCACTCTATTGGTAAAAAAACTTGTATTAACAACTAAATTCAAAATATTATAACTATGGAAGAACAAAAATTGAACATCAACCTCACCCCTGAAGTGGCTGAGGGTACATATGCAAATTTAGCTATTATAGCACACTCTAACTCAGAATTTGTCATGGATTTCGTACGCATGATGCCAGGCCAAAAGAGTGCCAATGTTCAATCACGCGTGATTATGACACCGGATAATGCCAAAAAACTGCTCTTTGCTCTCCAAGAGAATATCAGCAAATACGAGAAGCAAAATGGCACTATCAAAATCAATGGCGCACCAACTCCAGGTAGCACTATACCAATGTCCTTCGGTGGCGGTGACGCGTAACAAGTTGTTTTTGTTGGTATCTTGCGGTTTGTCGGTTGGTCATTATGTACCACATAACTCCCGCCTTCCGCGCCGCAATCTACTCAATAAAAAAGCAACTTTAGCATTGAAAATATTAATCAGACCGCTTTTACAAGCTGAGAGATATTAGACCGTGTTACTGTTAGACCGCGCTTCGCGCTGAGAGACATCCATAATCTAACAGCGAAGCGATCAAACAACGCAGTGGTCTAACTTCTAACAGCGAGCATAGTGAACGGTCATAAATCTTTTAACCTATGAAGAAAACATTTCCAGCCAGTCAACTCATCATCAATGAGGACGGCAGTATATTCCACCTTCATATTCGCCCAGAGCATCTGGCAGACAAAGTGATATTGGTAGGTGATCAAGGTCGTGTGGATCTAGTGGCTTCGTTCTTTGACGAAGGTAGCATTGAATGCGATATCCAAAGCCGCGAGTTTCATACTATTACAGGTAAATTCCATGGCAAACGTGTCTCCTGTATCTCTACAGGTATCGGCACTGACAACTGCGATATTGTGCTCAACGAGCTCGATGCCTTGGCAAATATTGACTTTGCCACCCGCACCGAAAAAGACGAGCACAGCACCCTTGAGATCGTGCGCATCGGCACTTGCGGGGGTATGCAAGAAGATATTCCATTAGGCACTTTCCTCGTGAGTGAAAAGTCCATCGGTTGGGACGGCGTACTAGCTTTCTACGAAGGTCGTGACGAGATCGCAGACCTCGGCTTTGAGGACGCACTCGTGGATTTTATCCACTATCCCGCCAAAGCAGCTCGCCCATACGTGGTTGCTGCTAATCCAGAACTCGTCAACCGCATTGCGGGTGACGACATGATGCGTGGTTGCACCATTGCTGCCAACGGATTCTATGGTCCACAAGGACGTGTATTGCGTTGCGATATTGCTGTAAAGGACATCAACGACCGCATCACAGACTTCCGTTACGAGGGGCAACGTATCACCAACTACGAGATGGAAGGTAGTGCCATCGCAGGTCTCAGCCTCCTAATGGGACATAAAGCCATGACCGTATGCTGCGTGATTGCTCAACGCAAAGTGGAAGCAGCCAACACAGATTACAAACCTCGCATCAAAGAATTGATACAGAAAGTACTAGAACGAATTTAATCACAATAGAATGAAAAAATTTATTATCCTACTAGGAGCAACATTAGTTATGTCGAATGCTTATTCACAAACCGAATCATTTGATTATACCGTAGATAAATTTTATGATTTGGAAATTTTGCGTTATCAAGTGCCTGCATTTGAGACGCTCAGTTTACAACAAAAAACATTGGTATACCATCTTACCGAAGCTGCGTTGCACGGTCGTGACATCCTATATGATCAAAACGGTCGTTACAATCTGCGTATTCGTCGCGCTTTGGAAGCATTGTATACACAATACAAAGGAGATAGAACAAGCAAGGAGTTTGTGAATTTTGAGAAATACCTCAAACGCGTATGGTTTGCCAACGGTATTCACCACCACTATGCGTCCGATAAGTTCCAACCCGAATTCACACAAAAGTGGTTTGTCGCTGCATGTAAAAAAGCAGGTGTGACATACGACAAAGCCATCCTTCCTGTAATGTTTGACCCAACCGTGATGCCTAAATCGCTCAGCCTCGAGGGAGAAGACCTCCTCCTCGCGTCAGCCAACAACTACTACGAGGGCGTTACCCAAGCCGAGGCAGAGGCATACTACGAAGCACATAAAGATAATTCTGAAGAGCCACTTTGGATTGGTCTAAACAGCAAACTTGTCAAAGAGAATGGTGAAGTGGTAGAACGTGTGTACAAAGTAGGAGGCATGTATAGCCAAGCACTTGCAAAAGTAGTAGAACATCTTGAGAAAGCATTGGAATTTGCTGAAAACGATCAACAACGTCTCGTAATCGAGAAACTAATTGAATTCAACAAAACAGGTAATCTAAAAGCCTTTAACGAGTATTGTATCGCATGGGTAAAAGATTTGGACAGTCGAGTAGACTTCGTTAATGGTTTTACCGAAACATACGCTGATCCATTGGGCATCACTGGTACATGGGAATCGCTCATCAACTTCAAGGACATGAATGCTACCCACCGTTGCCAAACTATCTCTGACAACGCACAATGGTTCGAGGATAACTCACCAACCGACGTAAAATACAAGAAAGAGGAAGTCAAGGGTGTGAGCGCTAAGGTTATTACCGCAGCTATCTTGGCGGGCGACTGCTATCCTGCTACCCCTATCGGTATCAACCTGCCTAACGCCAACTGGATTCGCAAAGACTATGGTTCTAAATCTGTAACCATCGACAATATCACCCACGCCTACAATGAGGCAGCCAAGGGCAATGGCTTCAACGAAGAGTTCATGATTAGCCCAGAGGTGATTGCTATGTATGAGAAGGCAGGTGCTTGTGGCGATTTGCATACAGACTTGCACGAGTGCGTGGGCCATGGTTCCGGTAAACTCATGCCTGGCGTTACCAAAGATGCGCTCAAGGAACATGCTTCTACTATCGAGGAGGCGCGTGCCGACTTGTTGGGTCTCTACTACATGGCTGATCCTAAATTGGTTGAACTCGGACTCTTAGAGGACGAAGAGGCATACAAAGGTTTCTATTACCAACAAATGATGAACGGTCTTATGACTCAACTCGTGCGTATTGAGCCAGGCAAGGACATCGAGGAATCACACATGCGTAACCGTCAATTGATTGCTCTTTGGGTATTCAAGAACGCCAAGAACAACGAGGTAGAGATGATCGAGCGCGATGGCAAACACTATCTCCAAATCAATGATTACGAGGGCATCCGCCGCTTGTATGGTGAGTTACTTCGCGAGATCCAACGCATCACTTCCGAAGGCGATTATCCTGCTGCCAAAGCGATGGTAGAGGAGTATGCGGTGAAGGTAGATCAAGACTTGCACAAAGAGATCTTGGAACGATATGAGAAGCTCAATCTTGCTCCTTATAAGGGCTTTGTTAACCCTGTTTATACCGCACACTACGATGCTGAAGGCAATATTGTGGATGTAACTCTTGATTACACCGAGGGTTATATAGAGCAGCACCTCCGCTACTCTCGCGATTATTCTTTCTTACCAGACATCAATTGATGTGGTTGAAAGTTGAATGTTGAATGTTGAAAGTTGAGAGTTGAATGTTGAAAGTTGAAAGGCAGGAAGTAGCGGCAAGGCCGCATTACCCAGCCTTTACACCATACACTTTACACCATACACTAAAAAAAATCAATGCGCATCGAACTGCCCATATCGAAATCCATTGCAAATCGATTATTGATTTTGCAAGCTATACACGGAGACGAGCTTATGCCCGTCTCCGATTCTATGCCCGATGATGTGCGAATGATGAGTGAGGCGATTAGGCTATTAGGCGAGAGGCGAGAGGCGAGAATTGACCTTGGCAATTGCGGTACTGCCATGCGCTTCCTCACAACCTATTGCGCGCAGTTAGAAGGACAAACCACCATCTTGGACGGCGTAGAGCGCATGCACCATCGACCTATTGGTCAACTAGTGGAAGCATTGCGTGAGATCGGCGCAGATATTGAGTATTTAGACGAAGTTGGTTTTCCGCCTCTGCGTATTAAGGGATGTATATTGGATAAGCATAAAATAGTGACAATCAACAACCCACAATCCACACAGTTCGTTTCAGCCTTATTGCTTATCGGAGCAAATGTCCAAACCAATTCTACTTCCCCATACATCACCCTCACCCGCGAGATGATTGAACAGTATTCTCTTGCCTCATCGCCTTATCGCCTATCGCCTATCGCCTTAGAAAGGGATTGGTCATCCGCCGCTTTTTGGTACGAGTATGTCGCTCTCCATGGTGGTGAGGTTACGCTCCCAGGCCTCTCTCGCGACTCTCTGCAAGGTGATAAGGTAGTTGCTGACATTTTTGCCCACCTTGGTGTCCATACTACTTACACCGCCGAAGGCATCACCATCGCTTCTACAGGCGTAGCCGATCTACAGCGCAGCGATCTTCAGGGCATTGATGCCCGATCTACAGCGCAGCGATCTGCGGAAGAAATCTTACACCAAGATTTCTCCGCCTGCCCCGACCTCTATCCTGCCGTTGCGCTCACTTGCGAGCGATTGGGGGTTGAGTTACACGCCACTGGCGTAGAGTCTTTGCCATTGAAGGAATCCGACCGCCTGCATGCGGTGCGCGAGCACCGCACCGACCACGACCACCGCATGGCAATGGCATTATTAGTCGCGGGTTACGAGGTGGATGACACCACCTGCATCAGCAAATCTTATCCTCAATTCCTCGACCATTTCCGTCGTATTAGTACCTTAAAATTACAATAATATGAATATGAGAAACAATCATGTATTTATAGCTTTAGCAGCCGTGATGATGATAAATTGCGCGCTCAGAGCAGAGGAACGCACCGACCAAGCTATTCAACAAGTGATGGACGAATACCAAGCAGTCGGTGTCGCTGCCGTCATCGTCCAAGATGGGCAGATAGTGTATGAAAAAGCTTTTGGTCATGCCAATATCGACAGTCAGACACCTTTGACAACCGATCACTTCATGCGCATAGCATCCATATCCAAGTCCTTCACCGCAACATCCCTGATGCAACTCGTGGAGAAAGGGGTCATCTCGCTCGATGATGATGTGAGCGATCTCATTGGCTTCGAAGTACGTAATCCACATCACCCAGAGGTACCTATCACATTGCGCATGGTGCTCTCGCATACAGCCAGTTTCCGCGACCCAGAGAATTATTCCACACTCGACCATATCAATCCTGCTATGAATGGCGACTGCAGAGCCACCTATTACGATTATGCTCCAGGTACAGGTTATAACTATTCTAATCTGGGTCTCAACTTCGCAGGCGCAATCCTTGAGAAAGTTTCTGGTGTGCGTTTCGACCGCTATGTAAAAGATAATGTGATAACTCCACTTGGACTGCATGCAGGTCACAACTACGACGAGCTTGATAGCACAAGACGTGCTTCCATCTACCGTTATCGCGACGGACAATACACAGAGTCAAACGCCTATGGCAGCGTGGCACACCGACTCGATGATTACATCATGGGCTACTCAGCGCCTATCTTCTCACCTACTGGCGGCGTGAAGATCTCTGCGCACGACTTGGCTACCTATATGATGATGCACATGAACTATGGTCAGCTCAATGGCGTACGCATCATCTCCGAGGAAAGTGCCAAAACCATGCAAACACCCGTATGGATCAAGCTAACGGATGACTACTACGAAGACCAATATGGATTATGCCTCCAGGAGTTTGTGGACTTCTTGGATGATGCTCACTACAATACGCCCGGTAACTACCCAGTGGGACATACTGGCGATGCCTACGGATTGCGCAGTATCATGATGTGGAGCCCAGCAGATGGTTGGGGTATCGTAGCCATAACCAATGGTTATGTGTATAATCCAAAGAAAGACGTTATTGAAGCATTGGCCAATGCCATCTATAAGGCATATTTTGGTATATCTCAGTCATGTGACAAGACGGCTCAACTGACTTACGAACCTTTTACTGGCGAGTTGCGCCACGCTTTTGGTATCTCCACCAACACGCGTACCACGACCCCTATCGTACTCACCCGCGTCACACTCGGCGACTATACAGGCTACGGCGAGGCCGCGCTGCCCCCTTATCTCAAAGAGACACAGGAGTCAGTTTGCGCTTTTCTGAAGTTGGCTCAGCCTGTCATCAACAGCTGCCGCGAGCCGCTGAATGTGGATAGTATCATGCAGGTAGTCAATGCCTTGGCGCCAGGCAATCATGCGGCAAAGGCGAGCATCGACATTGCTTTGCACGACCTCTTTGGTAAGTTTCACGGTCAGCCCCTCTGGCAGATGTGGAATATTGATCCAGATGCTACCCCTTGTACCAGTTATACGATTGGCTACGATGCTAGCGATTCGATTGTGCAGCATAAAGTGCGCGAAGCCGACTGGGCGAAAATCCTCAAAGTCAAACTCGGTCGTGAGGAGGCAGAAGACAAGCGTATGATTCGCCTAATTCGTAGCATTAGCAACAAACCTATCTATGTAGATGCCAACCAAGGTTGGCCCACCAAAGAGCATGCGCTAAAGATGTGCCAATGGTTGGCTGAGCAGGGTGTGGTACTTGTTGAGCAGCCTATGCCCAAGCATATGAACGAGGAACATGCATGGCTTTGCGAACGGGTAGAAGTGCCTATCATTGCTGACGAGGCATGTCAAACTTATGCCGATGTAGCGGGGCTGCAACCCTACTACGACGGTATTAATATCAAATTAATGAAGTGTGGCGGAGTAGCTGAGGCGCATAAGATGATCGCCTTGGCACGTGAGTTGGGTATGCAGGTGATGATTGGCTGTATGACGGAGACTAGTGCAGGTATCTCTGCGGCGACAACGCTAAGCCCGCTGGTGGATTATGCCGACTTGGATGGTCATGTACTGCTTGCCAATGACCCTTACGAGGGTATTCAGCTGGTGGATGGCAAGTTGACGTTGGTCAATAAACCTGGCACTGGCGTTACTCCGCGCTAATATTTGACAATAATTCCCAGTTATTTCCCCCTTGCTTGCCCTTTATCTACCACCTATCCGCATAGGGACTTCATAGGAACTTCATAGGAACCTCATAGGAACTTCGCCGTATCTTTACCGTAAGATCACCGAGAGAACGAATGCAGATTGCCCGATGGCTATCTCTGCTTACTTGCATGCGTTGATGTTCGCTAGCTTCTCGTTTTGCGGCGAGATGTTTAGCTCTGTACATTCGGATTTTTGTGCTGGATTACGCATAATACCCGAGGCCTCTTTGCTTATGGAGGTAACGCTTTCACGGGTGGGCGTTCTGCCATTTCTTTTTTCTGTTTATTGGTGTATTGCGGTTTCCTGCAATACGCAACATACCCTGTCCGTCCTATGACAGGGCGCAACCAATGTTCATAATCAATACTGCCACCAATGCTTTCTAAAAACAATGCTACATGTACAATCATAGTAATTGAACATTAGTTATGCTTATGAATGATTGGGGTTAAGTCTTTCTTTTGTTTGCACAGTTACATATTTTCTCCAACATATACAACCTTCTACTTATATATTTTTTTTACAAAAAAATCTCTTGTTTTTGTTTATATCATTTTTTTTTTTTAATTTTGCAGTCGAATTACAAATATAAATATTTTTGCCTATGAAACATTAGCGTATTATTGTACGCACATCATGAAATATAGAAAAAAGCGTTTTAGCTTATTCTTTCTCTCTAAAAGTTTGGCGACTCAAAAGACTCGAAAGGATATGGATAAAATGTTCACGTATTGGCGTGGGCTTTTATGCTATCTTGTGAGTCGTGGTTACGCCAAACACCTTAGAGAACGAGATACACTAAAAGTACCGCGCTCTTTTTATGTGCGTATATTTTAGAATTGAAGGTACAACGGAGTAACCGAAAAGCCGAAAGTGAGTAGGAATATCAAAATCATTTTATTTAAAACTCGATGCTCAATGGGATATAAATGAGCCTAGAAATTTATGAAAAAGTATCTTTTGCTAATTGCATTCTTACCTATTTTTTGTTTTGCACAGAACTCAATAGTAGTAATCCAAAATAATTCTAATGGGTCGTCTACAACTCAAACAAGTACAGACAATGGTTACTATATCCAAGGCATTTCTTCTGCAGAAAATATAGGAGGTGTTGACGCAACAACAACGAGTCTTCGTGATCCATATGCTCCAGGTTTAAAATATGTTGATTTTAAAAATTACCGCAATTTTCCAGTAACTGTTTTAATCGAATTTACATATGGACACCCTGATTATTCGGTATATCTTTATGAAGGCTCTATTACATTAGATGCTAAAGAAACAAAACGAATAGGTTCATATAATTTACCAAGAAATTTTAAAATGATAGTAAGAGCTTTAAATTAAAAGTCACAAAAACCGAAGAGACGATGGGATATAACTGTTGACAAAACAAATGAAAAAATTGATGTTATTATTTTTAACCTGTTTTGCATTAGCTGCACAACCTCTTTCTGCTGAAGTAGAACAGTGGTCAAAAAAAGCTGTTGGTTTTTATTGCGATAGTTCAATTTGTCGTTGCACTCTTTATTACGATACAGAGTCTGGAAAATGTTGGGTAATAGTGGATGCTACTGGTGCAAAATGCACTGTATTCAAAATGAGAGGCGATACTTATAACGCTTATTTCGAATACAATGATTGTAATTATTTTTTAAGCAATCCATATTGGCCAACAGGGAGATAAATAAACAATAAACTTGAATGGGAGTGTGTCAAGAGTTGACACACTCTCTTATTAATATTATGAAAGACATCTTAAATCACAACATTCACAATCTACCTAGCGCTCATTCGCAGACATTATTTCGCCAATTCGCAGTACATATATTCCCCTCTGTTTTTGTGTACAAATGTTGTATATGTCAGAAAAATATACTACCTTTGCAGCGGATACATATTTCTAATTTGCAAAGAGATAGCGCATTTTTATGCTGAAAGGTGATAAAATACGATTTTTGGATACGGTAGGTGGAGGTACTATCGTGCAGTATGATGTGCAGCAGCAACTAGTTTGGGTGGAGACCGACGACGGCTTCGACGTAGGACCTATACCCGCATCCAAATGCGTGTTGGATACTGCAGCCACCTGTTACCAACGAAAAGGATGTATCGGTACGCATAAGCAAGTGGAATCTCCTACTACTCCCGTCAATAGCACCAAAACTGCCCCTGCGAAACGACCTAAACGACAACGAGATGAACACGTGATAGACCTCCATTTGGAAGCTTTGCCTACCAACGGCAGCGGAATGACAGATGTGGAGAAACATCAATACCAGTTGCGCTATTTCCGCATGGGCATGCAGCAACATATCCGCCACCGTGGACGACGCGTGGTGATTATCCATGGGAAAGGCAATGGTGTACTGCGCAATGAGATACGGCAGATACTCAAACGAGACTTCGGCAGCCAAGTCGAAGTGCATGATGCCGATTTCGCTCGCTACGAAGAGGGAGCGACACTTGTAGTAGTAAAGTAAGAGTAATGTGTTGGGTGCAGAGGCGAGGGATTATTAGAATGAAAGAAATTCAAGAGCATATTACTATAGTGGTTCCACAGCGAGGAATTAACGACGAAGGCAAGGGCAAGAAACATGCCCTCTATCTGCTGATATCTAAGGCCCAAACGGAGTATATTTGGATGATGGATGACGATATTATTCCTCCCCAAAAAACACCGGATTGCCAAAGCATAGATGCAGATCTGATCATACTTCCTCTAAGAATGGAATCCAAGAATTCAAAACCTTCACTGCTTGAACGTTTACAAATTGCCGAATACGCTGCTATTCAACAACTGACCATTGAATCAGCACAACGTGGCAAAGCTGTGATGTGTAGCGGGGCCAACCTTATTGTCCGCCGCGATCGTTGGCTAGAGTCGTACCCTGATCTTCATCCCGAAATTCCTAGTGGGGATGATATGTTTCTACTCGAATCGTTCAAACGTCGTGGACTGAAGATTATCGCATTAGATAATCCACAATACGATGCCATCGTTCGTCCTCAAACCTCATGGCGAGCATTCTTTCGTCAACGTATGCGTTGGGCTGGCAAAGCCCCTAAATATACAGATAAAGATATTATTAAATGCGGTGCCACTACTGTGGGATTAAACATCTTACAACTTCTCTGCCCACTTATCATTCTATTCAAACTGCCATTTGAATATCGTCTAATAAAAAAGAGAGACCAATCAGTCTCTCTCTTTATCGCTTTTATATTGGAATTGTTCTATCCAATATACCTAATCATTTCATTGATTGGCGGTCTTATTCGCCGAAATCGTTGGTAGATTATTGGGCTGGAGTTTCTTCTCCAGTAGTAGCTACATCAGTATTAGCTGGATCTACAGAAGGAGCCATACCCTCAGCCAACTCAGCTGCTTTAGCAGTTACTGAATCTGTAGTCTCTTCGCTAGAAGAACTATTGAATCCTGCAGATACAATGCTCAAAACGATGATGATAGCCATCAAAGTCCAACTTGCTTTCTCCAAGAAGTCAGCAGTTTTAGGAGCACCCATCACTTGGTTACCGCTAGATAAACCTGCAGCCAAACCACCACCCTTGCTATTTTGAACAAGCACCAAGAGGACAAGAAGAATTGCCGCAATTACAATTAAAATGGTTAAAAAAGTCATAATATTCTTGTTTTTATAGTTATTTTTCTATTAGAACGTGCAAAGGTACAACATTTTTTTGATATATGCAAAATATTATGTTGTTTTCGCAAATAATCTATTATTGTTTGAGCAATTCGTCAATGCGTTCCATCTTAGATATTGTTTCATCTAAATGGAAATGCAATTCAGGAATTACACGTAACTGGTGTCTTTGGAGGGTACCCATTTCACCACGAATCTTACCCATATCCGCATTTATTTGCTCCATAGCCATCGATGCATTTGCATCTGGGAATATGCTCAAATAAACATGCGCAATACTCAAATCTGGAGAAACACGCACTTCACTTACGCTAATGAGTGTGCCAGATAGCGCGCGCGTATATTTAAGGAAGATAGAGCTAAGATCTTTTTGAATGAGTCTTTCTATTTTTTGCTGTCTAGTTGATTCCATATTATCAGTATTGATACACAAATAGGGAAAGGAGATTCAACTCTTTTCCCTTTAGGTCCTTAAAGTCCTTAATGTCCTTAAGGTTGTTCCTTAAGGTCCTTAAGGGTTAAGTTGGATTAACGTTTGTGGCGTCCTTCGTCAGCAACGGTTAATTTCTTGCGACCATGAGCGCGGCGAGCTGCCAATACGCGACGACCGTTAGCAGTAGCCATACGAGCACGGAAACCGTGTTTGTTACGACGACGACGTTGTGAAGGTTGGAATGTACGTTTCATGTTTATCTTGTTTTATGCCCCATCTCGTGGGCGTGATTAATAATTTACATGCGAAAAAGCGTGCAAAGGTACTGCTTTTTTTTGGATTGACCAAATATTTTTGCGACTTTTTACAAAATTAAATTGATTATTACAAGATTACTCTAGCAAGAATAAATTATTATACAATCACCAATCGACATATATAGATATAAAATCAAGAAGAGCGCAACCCTATTGGATTGCGCTCTAATTGTAAGAATATTACGTTGTGATATTATCTCAACAAGTACTTGTTACCATTTTGGATAACGATACCACGGTATGTAGCGTCTACTTGACGACCAAGGATATCGTACATTGGAGCATTGAAATCAAGCTCTTGACGAACGTTCTCTACGCCAGTTGTAGGACCTTGGTTGTTATCTTTCCAGATAGCATATACTGTACCATCGTAACCTACTGGAAGTACGGTGAGTTTGTTACCAGTTGTATCATTGGTGTCATACCAACCAAGGAAAGTAGCATTCTCTTTCTCAGGAGTTGGGATGGTATAAGGTGAGCCAGTGATCTTGCTTGGCAAGGTAACCTCAACCTTAGTAGTTGTGGTTGTACCACCAGTAGTTGTACCACCATGAGCTGCTACATAAGCAGGACCCCAAGCCTCTGGTTTACCAGCTGTAGTGAAGTCTGCGGTAGCTGGCCAAGAAGTACGTTGACGGCAGTTGAAGAAGCTGTCAGCGTGCCAACGCCAGTTAGCCTCCTCCTCACCGAGGGTGTAACCCTGAGCAGTTGCTACAGAAAGAATGTAATCACCCAACCACTTGTACTCTGACTTAGCATCGGTCAAGATCTCGTACATCTTAGCAGCAGCAAACGATGCTACGTTCTCGATGGTTTGATCTGCACGGTTCAAGTTGTAGTAAGTGTTATAGTAAGGCTTGAACGCTGCCCAGAGAGAATCGTTAGTTGGAACCTCTACGGTTGCAGATGTACCACCAGTTGTTGTGGTCTTCTCCTCGTATACTTTACCACCATTGAGTTCCCAAACTACCTTAGCCTCACGCCACAAAGCGTAAACGGTACCCTTGTAACCTACTGGGAGAGAGGTCAATGCAGTACCTGTACCAGCTGCATTATCATACCAGCCAAGGAATACATAACCCTCTTTCACTGGGGTTGGCAATGTGTATGCACTACCCTCAATCTTGGTTGGGAGAGTCACATTCACGGTACCACCATTCAATTCCCAAGTTACATCGGTTGGC
This sequence comes from Paludibacteraceae bacterium, assembly GCA_017391525.1. Taxonomy (GTDB): domain Bacteria; phylum Bacteroidota; class Bacteroidia; order Bacteroidales; family Paludibacteraceae; genus Colicola. The sequence continues at coordinate 21,943 of JAFOYE010000006.1, forward strand.
TCATTGGTCTTCCAGATTGCATATACAGTACCATCGTAGTAAGCAGGCAAGGTCTTAAGAGCTGTACCTGTACCATTGTTGTTATCATACCAACCTACGAAAGTAGAACCATCTTTCTCTGGAGTTGGGATAGTATAAGTAGAAGTGATCTTACTTGGAAGAGTAACCTCAACCTTGGTGGTAGTGCCTACAGTAGCATCATCGCCGTGAGACTTTTGGTATGCAGGACCCCATGCAGATGGTTTACCTGCGGTAGAGAAGTCTGCAGTAACAGGCCATGACTCGTGTTTGTTTGCTTGGAAGAATGCATCTACGTGCCAACGCCAGAGTGCCTCATCCTCACCGAGGGTGACACTTTGAGCGGTAGCTACTGAGAGGATATAATCGCCCAACCACTTGTACTCAGAAGTAGCGTCAGTCATAATCTTATAACCCTTGGTCATGAAGGTAGCTACAGCTGTGATAGGTTGATCAGCACGGTTCTCATTGTAGAAGGTCTTGTAATAAGCCTTGAATGCGGTCCAGAGTGAGTCATTAGTAGGAACCACTACGGTACCTGCTGTAGTCTTCTCCTCATAAACTTTACCGCCATTGAGTACCCAAGTCACTTTAGCCTCACGCCACAAAGCGTAAACGGTACCCTTGTAACCTACTGGAAGGGAAGTCAGTTTGTTACCAGAAGTGCTATTGCTGTCATACCAGCCAAGGAAGATATAACCTGTCTTAGTTGGAGTTGGCAATGTGTATGCGCTACCCTCGATATAGAGAGGCAAAGTCACAGATACTGTACCGCCGTTGAGTTCCCAAATCACATCGCCCTTAGGAGCCTCTTTCCAGATAGCATAAACGGTACCATCGTAGTAAGCAGGCAAAGTCTTGAGTGCTGTACCTGTACCACTAGCGTTGTTGTACCAACCTACGAAGTCATATCCATCTTTCACTGGAGTTGGGATGGTATAGGTAGAAGAGAAACGTGTAGGAAGAGTTACCTCAACCAAAGTAGTTGCACCACCAGAAGTGTTGCCATGAGCTGTTTGATAAGCAGAAGCCCACTTAGTAGGTTGACCTGCTGTAGTAAAGTCAGCGTTGTAGTTACCTGCTGCACCGCAAGTGAAGAATGCGTTCAAACTATAGCGCCAGTTCACCTCAGCACTCATAGTTATTCCAGCTGCAGTAGATACAGTATTGATATAATCGCCAAGCCATTTCCATCCTGACTTGGTATCTGTCATCATCTTGCTTACATCGCAACCGAGTGAGTTACCATAGTAAAGGAAGTTGCTAAACTCACGAGTGGTAGCGATAGATTGGCTGAAATAGGTGTTGTAATCAGCCTTGAAGGTCTCCATGAGCTCTTCGTTAGAAGGAACAGCTGCGCGCTCCTCATATACCTTACCGCCATTGAGCACCCAAGTCACCTTGGTCTCGCGCCATACTGCGTAAACAGTACCCTTGAAGCCCTTAGAGAGAGTGGTATACTTGGTACCAGATGTATTGTTAGTGCTATACCAACCGAGGAATACATAACCTGTCTTGGTTGGGGTTGGGATAGTATAAGTAGAAGTGATGGTAGTAGGCAATGTACCAGATACAGTACCGCCGTTGAGTACCCATGTCACATCTGCTAATGGTGGGTTAGGATCAGTACCTGGAAGTTCTGGAAGATTGCTATAGATAAAGTCATCAGTTGTCACATAGTTCGCACCATAACCAGCATATTTCTTATAGTCCGTTTCAGAGTTCATTGTCCAGAGAGACACTTTCAAACCAGCTGCATGCGCTTGATCTACAAGGGTTTGGGTTACGTAGTTGCTAGAGTTGTAGTAGTAGCAAGAAGAGATATCCCAACCATTAGCTTTACAAGTAGAGATGTTGCTGCTAGTGATGTAATTCACCAGGTATTGACATTTCAACTTTGGATAGTTTTTGCCAATATATTCCAAAGATGCTTTCATTGAGGTAAGGATGATGACGTCGTCCACCATATCTAATTTCTCAAAGAGTGCATACAAACCTGGGAAGTTACTCATATCGTTGCTATTGATACCAGATGCCCACTTGAGCTCAACGACAGGAGTCACATTGTATTGCTTACAAATCTCCAAGTAACGTTCTACGGTACAAATCTTACCGGTGTACTTCACACTCTTACGAGTTTGAGTAAGGGTCTTTGATTGAATAGTAGCCAACGTATTGGTGTAGATTGTACAGTTGCTACTTAATCCAAAAGAAGTAGTGATGACATCATCGTGCCAGCAGACATATTGTTTGTCTTTGGTCACTTTCACGTCACACTCAAGGGCTTGGCAACCATGTTTGGTAACACCGTTGATGAAAGCTTGCTCTGTGTTTTCCACACCAGTACGGCTTCCGCGGTGACCAATCAAGATTGGCTTCCACGCCAATGCTTCGCTGGCAAATGCCAACATCAAAAGCATTAATAGAAAGTTAATTTTTTTCATAAATTTAGAATTTATTGGTTAGTATATTTGTTTGTTTACAAAAATTGTTTCAAGGTTTCAAAGTTTCAAAGTTTGAAACAGCAGCGCAGCTGCGTGAAATAGCGACTTTGTCGCGTGAAACTGTTCAACTCACACTCGTGCGTGTGCGTGTGCGTACCTTGTATATTACGGGTTCATGACGGGTTCATACTATATGATTACTATGTGATTACTATGAGATAACTATGTGATTTATCTACCTTGTTTATCCCATGGCAATACCGTTATCACTCCGAACCTTTACCGAACCCTTACGCGTGCGTACATTATATATATAGCCCTTAAATCCCTCCCCTTTCAGGGGGAGGTCAGGAGGGGGCTTTTTTTTATTTCACATGTGCACCTGTGGCGTTAAACACTTGTCCACCTTGTTGGATAAACATCTGTCCGTCTTGCATATACTTTGTTGGTTGTACATTGCCGTCTTGAGGAGTTGTAACTTCAGGAACAGATGTTGCAGATTTGTTTGGTAAACTAATCTCACATATAACAGGAGAAGGAACACTAACGGTAAAGAACGCTCTCAAGCCATTGATTGAACCTGTTGATGTAAGATTTGCTAAACGGTCATTAGCCACTAAGAATAAACGATTTTCATCAGGAGTGAAAGTTGCTCCATTAACTAATCCATGGAAAGTAACTCCGTTGTATGTAACGCTCTTTCCTCCATAACCATTCTCATCTAGATTAGCAGGACATGTGACTGTACGATTAATAGTGAACTCACCTGTAATATTATTCTTTGGTTGAATTAAGTAAGGAATACCTGCTTTGATAATATCATCACCTGTAAAGGTTACCTCTTCAAATTGCAATTTGAGGTGCGTGCAACCATTCTCTACTTTTTCAATAGTTGTTCCGGTAAATTTCAAAACACTTGCTCCCGCTAGCTCATCAGTTAGTGTTGCTATATCAAATGGGAAGCAGATCGTGCTGTATGAAACATTATCCATATCACGCTTTACAAACGCAGCAGGGAAGGTTGTTTCTTTCTTTACTGCCAATATATCTGTATCGTCATACGCACAAATACCGATTTGAGCAGTAATATTTTGAGCACTTGCTAGATTGTTAATAACAAGTTTGTTTCCATCGGTAGTATGGGTTCCTGTTTGTCCTGTCCACTTGTAAAATTTGCAACCAGTCAACACATCTGCTCTCAGGTTCATCAATGCATTGTGTAGATAATTTGGATAAGGAGCCTTACCAATGCGCTCGTGTACAATAGAAGCATATGTATCTGCACCCGACACAGTAGGATTAACAGCGACATTGAATGCGTAAACAGGGGAAAGAGTGAAGTTATAGTCTGTTTTACATGGGGTTGATACAGTTTTTCCTCCATTAGGCAATGCAAATGCACAGAGTCTATGTTTATCATACGATGCTACATACAAATTATTTGCAAAGTCAAATGCAAAATCACGTACACCCGTTTCGCCAAGGGCACCTATATCTATATACATAGAATCAGAAAGGGTCGCTTTGCCATTATTGTCATATGACACAGAGTACATTGTAAACTGCTTTCTATTAGCTACCTGATTAGCAAAGAACCTCGAACCATTGTAAGGATCTTGATTAGAAGTTGAATTCTTTGCACTATTTTGTAAAGTACTAAAGGTGTATGTTGTTCCTATAGTTGCTTTAGCATAATATTTATCATCTAGGTTAGTTCCAGTTGCATTTAATTTGTGCATAATAGTATCTGTTAAGATTCCACCAGATACAATCAACTTGGTATTATTATGATTGTGACGTACAGCCCCTTTATTTCTATTCATTGCATGTTCTTCATAATCTATCTCACCGTTTTTAGTTACGTGAAGTAATGTTATTGCAAGCGCTCCTGCAGGATTAGCACGATATTGTGAAATCCAATATCCCCCTTGTGGGTCATATTCAATACCTGTAGCATCACGTCCTACTAACGAAGAAATAGCATCATGATGAACTCTAACAGTTACTTTTCCATTATTAGGTAAAGTTGAAGATGTAGGAGCTTGGTTTGACCAGGTTGTAGCTGTTTTTAAGTCATATTTGTCTATGTGATAATATTCTCTTGTTGATTGATTGATAGCACCCAACTCTGCGCTTAAGGTTAGTAATTGCAAAGAAGCGTCACTCCCTCTTACATCTAGAGCCATACTAGGAGATGCGATATACGCACTTCCTGTCGTTTGATATTGAGATGTACTAGATCCATCAGTTGCCCAATTGCCACCAGTAAATACAGCTCTCCACTTACCACCAGTTGTGGGACATTCATAGAAATTATTACTTGATGTTGCCGTTTTTGTTAGTGGCGCAGTTACTTCATAAAGAATTCGATTCTCACTATTAACAGCATTGGATAGTGCTGAAATAAAAATACGATTATCGTCTGTTATGCGAACTCTACCTGGTGCGACTGCTTTATATGATCCAAACATTCCATTTGCATGATCCCAACCTGGACCAGAATATAAGTTATAAGAGTTCTCTCCATAGTGTGATTGTAAAAGTTCCATACCTGCGCCAAAAACATACATTCCGGGAGACAATCCTTGAGAAGGACCGCCATAAGTGTCACTACTTACATCAGATTTTCTATACGACTCAACACAGAATACTGCACCAAAATTATAGTTGTAAGGATCGTTGCAAATATCCACTCCACCAGGATATCTAAAACCGATATAATTCGTAACTAAATCTGCGTTAATGAATTTATATGTTTTTGTTTCAGTCTGTTTCGTTAACTGATCTTTTGCCATTTCTGTTGCCAACGACGTCTTTAACTCATCACCAGATCCTGTTCCCCTACTAGTTGAACCAGCTTTTACTTGTGTTATATTAGTAACTGTGACATTTTTACTAGAATATTCTGTTTTAGTATTACCACCTACAACATCAACCGTCCATCTAACTTTTTTGCCATGGAGCGATGTTCCTTGTCCAATTACATCAGTAAAATCTATTCTATATGTATGAGCACCCTTTTGTAAATAGCTCCCCGTTAAAGGAAACTCTGTTAAACACGTTCCTGTGTTACCGCCATCTCTACTCCATGTACTTTTTGTAGCATCATTCGTAATATCCCACAGACGAATAACAACACTAGTAGCAGGACCACTAAGTGAATATTTCACCTCAAAATAGTCATTACTCAAATTTGCACCAGATTTCGCCGTCATATCATCCAAACGATATGCAAATGGATTCAAATGCACAACTGCATTCTCGGCAGTAGTTGCAGTCTCCTCCGCCATTGCAGGTATACCAACTAAGCACATTGCGAATGCTACGAAAAGTGAACGGATATAAGATTGGTATTTCATCGTATTTATGGTTTTGTAATTTAACTTCGTGTTTTTTCTCTCGCGCGTGTGCGCTAGTCAATAAGTCTTCTATGATATAATTCTATATAACTATTTTACCAAAGCACCTGTAACACTATAAACTCGATTGTTCTTTCTAATACGCACTTGACCATTAGAAAGATACTTGCTAGGTTGCTCTTCAACAGACACACCATCTTCCACAGAAGTTGCTGTTTTATCCAACACCTTAATCTGAATCATATTAGGATTAAAGCCACTAGGTATCGTGAAATATCCACGCAAACCATTGATATCTGCCTCCTCATACAATGTTGCCAAACGGTTATCTGCCGCTAAGAAAAGATTTGTCTTGCTAGCAGGGAAATGTGAAGGATTCATCACACCATGGAATGCAAAGCCATCATACTCCAAGCCTGACACTTCATAACCACCATACTCATTGGTTCCAATCAAATTAGGGCATGTTACATCCTTAAATACTTTTTCAAAACCTATCGTACCAGGTTGAATATTTTCTGTCACTTGAATCAAATAAGGCTTACCGGCCTCCATGTAGTCCGTTGCACTAAAAGCTACTGGTTCAAACTGCAAATTAGCCTTTACCACACCATTCTCAGTATATTTCTCCACTCCTACAAACTTCAACACACTCGCTCCTTGATATGGAGTACCTGCTAAACTCTTCAAGTCAAATGGCAAACAGATCGTACTATATGACTCATTATCCAATTCACGACGAACAAAAGCACCTGGGAATGTAACATCCACCGGCATTGTAGCTACCGCCTTCATCTCATTCACCTCTATACCAAACTTAGCAGTACGCTCCACACCACCAGTCTTCATCTCAGATTGGCTAGAAATAGTTACTCCTACTTCACCATCCGTGCCATCCTCGTTCACCCAGCAATAGAAACGATAGCCATCCGCTGGCTGACCCAAGAGTTGGAACTTAGCACCCAATCGATAGTACAAATTGAAACCAGACAATGTTTCGTTGTGTCTATCCAACTGATCTACAAATTGATTATCCGATGCAGTACCTACATTTATCGTATTAGGAATCAAGTTAACTTTCAAGGTAGCCACCGTAGTATTTTCAATATATGAAGTATCACGACAAGGTGTCACAACTGGCTTACCACCATTAGGCAAGGCATACGCACGCAATTTCTCAGAAGAAGCTGAAGCCGCATACAAGTTACCCGCATAATCCCATGCGAAGTCCATTGGACGAATATCCAATTTTATATAAATAGAATCGGTAAACACAGGCTTGCTCGTGCCACTAGTGTGCTTCACGGTGTAAAGCGTTGCCCACAAACCATCCACACATGGCAATTCCACTTGACTCTTATCCGAATTGAACACAGCGCCATGATGGTCTTGATGCTTAATAGTATGATTGGTTGCTATCCATTTGCGACTACGTTGTCCACCAGCCACAATCAGTTTAGAGAAATCGTTGGTATAACGAATAGCACCACGTGTGCGGTCAATCACGTGATCCGTAAAATCCACCTTGCCACTCGTGTTGATATGCGCAATAGCAGCCGCTTCAGTTTGATTAGCACGGTGTTGACACATCCATACACCACCATATTGGTCGTACTCAAAATTCACATAATCGTAGAACACAACCGCATTGATAGGGGTTCCATCGTTGATACCATCACCATTTTTATCCTTTACCAATGTAGCAGTAGTAGCCGTGCGATCCCATTGAGAAAAGCCAATGCAGTTGGTCCATGTTCTATTATTGCCTGTCGAAGGATCTTTCTTGGTAAAATCGAAATAGTTGGTTTTAGATGGTTTGGCAGTCCAAGACTTTTTAGCACCCAAATTAAACTCACCAAAATGGCAAGACTCACGATCGGAGTTGCCACCAAAACCTTTATCTCCTGAAACCGCAAATAGTTTCAAATCGCCACCTGAACCACGGACATCTAATCCCACGTTAGGGGCAATAATTATATTGCCATTCGCATCCTCCCAACGATATTGCGATGTATTCCATGTCGCACCACTAAAGACATCCCAGAACCAGCCTGAGTTGTTGAGTTTACCATTTGCTAGACGATAATCGTATCTCAATCGAGCAGGATTCAACTCCTTGACAATAGAGCTCGTACCAGAGTATAACGAAACAAACAAACGACCATCTTCTGAAAGACGTACACGACGAGGAGCTAATGCGTTATACACATCCCAAACAGCTTGGGTACCCTCATGGTATTTTTGCGACAAACCAAGGTTGTAGTTGCGCGCAAAAGTTCGGTTGTTATTAGGACTCACAAAGTCATAACGGATATCCGTAGGATTACTCTCATCTTTATCAAATGGAGGCATATTTTGGAAAGCCGCGTCAAACACAAACAATCCCGCAGATGCAGTCAAAGTTCCTCCATTATAATAATGTGTAAAATATTTCGCATTAGGTGTTTGAGGGACAATTGCCTCGGTACAATAGATCATACCAAAGTTCTCGCTCTGAGGGTTAACATCTATATCTAGACCACCTGGAGCATAAAAATCATACTCCGTGCTCACCAATGCATCTGTAATCTCCGCCTTATTGGTTGGCATAGCCGCTGTATTACCACCTACTACCTCTACTCGCCAATGCAGGCTAGATTTATTTTGGAAATAGTTGGTAGCCACATTGTTCAACTCCTTACGCAAACTGATAGGCACATGATAAATACCTTTAACCAATGTATTACCCTGAGTATTCTTTGCGCTGTTGCAATTGTAGGTTATGGTCTGCTCCCCCACCTCAATCACCACATCCACCTTTTGAGCTGGGGCATTGAGATAATAGGTCACAGTAAATACATCACCCTCCAATTTCTCTGACAACTTAAACGCAAAAGGATTAAGTTCCCTTGCAAACATAGGAACACAAACAAACAAAGAAGCAATAATGAAAAACAATAAACGGGTAAAATTGTGTTGTTTCATCACAAATGGTATTTAGATAGTTAGTAATGCTAGTTTTCCATAACGCGCATGCACACGCTAGCACGTACATACGACAAATAACGCGCAAAGGTACAACATTTTTTCGAATATAGCAAACCTTTTAGCAAGAATTTTGTTTTTTCCCCTTTATATAAATGTTTTTTTCTAAAATCACAATTCTCTTACCTTCTAACAAAAGAGCCTAATCTACGCTAGAAACATCCACGAGATCCCTATAATATTCCTATGAGGTTCCTATTAGATTCCTATGGAAAGGGAGGGCAAAACATAAGAAAAGAAGATGCAAACAAAAGGCGAAAACACAAAGAAAAGAGAAAATAAAAGGGATAATTTGGTAGATTCAAAAAAAAGTAGTATCTTTGCAGCGTATAATTTGGGGGAGTAGGCGAACTCATTTGCCTCCCCCGAAACAAGAAAAAATAACGAGGAATAAAAGCAACCAAACCATGGATTTACAAAAGGTAAAACAACAATTTAACATCATCGGTAATAGTCCACTGCTGAACAGGGGGATAGAGATTGCTACACAAGTGGCTATCACCGACTTAAGTGTGTTAATCATCGGCGAATCTGGCGTAGGAAAAGAGCATTTTCCTAAGATCATACACCACTATTCATCACGCAAACATGAACCCTACTTTGCCATCAACTGTGGTGCTATACCAGAAGGCACAATAGATAGCGAATTGTTTGGACACGAAAAAGGGGCTTTTACGGATGCACGATCTGAGCGTAAAGGCTATTTTGAGATTGCGAATAAGGGAACATTATTCCTTGACGAAGTGGGCGAACTGCCACTATCTACCCAAGCTCGTCTATTGCGCGTGTTAGAAACCGGAGAATTCATTCGAGTAGGTTCAAGTCAGGTGCAAAAAACCAATGTTCGTGTCGTAGCAGCCACCAACCTTGATATCCCTCGTGCTATCAAAGAGGGAAAATTTAGAGAAGATTTATACTATCGTCTCAATGAGGTAGGTTTACAAGTACCTGCTTTGCGTGAGCGCAAGGAGGATATTCCGTTATTGATTCGTAAGTTTGCTAGAGATTTTGCAGACAAGTACCAGATGCCTGCTATTTCATTGACAGAAGAGGCCACCGAAATGGCCAAGCACTACTATTGGAGAGGCAATGTCCGTCAGCTAAAAAATGTGGTTAATCAAATTAGTATCATCGAACGTCGTCGAGAAATAACCCCTGACATCCTACAAAACTATCTACCTCATAACGAGCAACATACAGGACTAGTAGCCATAGGTACACCACAAGCAGGAAACTACCAAGACACTACCAATATTGCAGTACTAAAGCAGATTGTTCTTAGCTTAAACAACGACTTGATTGCTATGAAGCAGCAAGTAGAGGAGTTGAAAGCTCAAGTCAAAGCAGGAACTGGTACAGCCATCTATTTGGAACAAGGAGAACAGATCAAGGAAGCAAATACTGCAAGCAATGAGAAGCGTGTTAAGACAGTCATTGAGGACATTATTTCGGATAGCGAGATAGAAGAAGTTGATCCTATCCAAGATAGTTCTACCACCATTCACAAGTTAGCAGATAGAGACCGAGATAAAAAAGCAATAAGAGACGCTTTGGAAGCTACTGGCGGAAACCGCAAAGCGGCAGCTGCGCTCCTGGGAGTGAGTGAAAGAACATTGTACAGAAAACTAAAAGAAGAATAACTATTCCACGCACCAAAGTGCTATTTCATGATTTCAAAGATGAAAAAGAAAATAAGCTTAGTCATACTACTAGGAATGATGCTAAACGGATGCGTCATTAGTTACAAGTTCAATGGTGCGAGTATAGATTACACCAAAACGAAATCGATTGCCATAGCCGACTTTCCTAACGTTGCGGCCTTGGTATATGCTCCGTTGAGTAGCGAACTATCGGATGGTATCCGCGACTTATTTCAACGTCAAACACGTTTGGAGGTGACTCGTAGAGGTGGAGATCTAGAACTAGAAGGAGAAATCATTGATTATCAATTAACTCCAATGGCCGTTTCTGCGGATAGTTATGCTGCTGAGACAAAATTAACCATCAAGGTTCGTGTACGATTTACCAATAACGTAAATCCCGAAGAGTCCTTCGAGAAGACATATAGTGCTTATCAGATATTTGATGCATCACAGATGCTCAACGACGTACAAGAAGAGCTTTGCAACACGATGATACAAGAAATCGCAGAGCAGATTTACAACGACACTGTAGCTAAATGGTAAGAGTTGCACTCAAAATAGCATGGCGTTATTTGTTTGCAAAGAAGCGCTTCAACGCCATCCACGTCATCACAAGGATTTCATCCATAGCTGTTGGCGTAGTAACTGCCGCTATGATATGTGTATTGAGCGTAATGAATGGTTTTGGCGTGATGGTCGAGAACACGTTCTCACAGTTTGATCCAGAACTACGCATCACTGCTACAAATGGTAAATCCTTCCACGTATCACCCGCCATGAAAGACAGTATCATGGCCATTCCCGAAGTCAATCAGATTAGCGAATGTATAGAAGAAATAGCCTTGATTGAATTTGAGGAAAAACAAATGCCCGTACAACTGATGGGTGTAGACTCAGTTTTTAACTCCATCACATCTATCTCTCAACTCATCACGGATGGTCAATACCAAGTTTATGATGGCGCCTTTGATCGTGCTGTACTAGGACAACAGCTAGCTTGGAAGCTAGGCATTGGCGCACATTTCTCTTCTGGTATCAAGGTCTATGCGCCTAAACGATTTGCCAAGGTAAATATGGTGAGACAGGATGTTAATTTCAATACTGAGACTTGCTTTATTGCAGGAACTTTTGCAGTCAACCAACAAAAATACGATGAGAGCACCATGCTCGTAGACATTGATTTAACCCGTAGACTGCTAGAATTCGATTCGACTGAAGTTAGCTCCTTACTCATAAGCACATCCAACACAGATAATGCTCAAGAGGCTATTAAACAAGTTTTGGGAGATGGATATAACGTACATAATCGCTACGAACAACAAAAAACGTTCTACGATGTTTTGAACGTTGAAAAACTACTCACCACGATTCTCTTGGCATTCATTCTTCTCATAGCTACCTTCAATAGCATAGGTGCATTATCAATGCTTATTATTGATAAGAAAGATGATATACACACCTTGTCTTGTCTAGGAGCTAGCGACCAACTCATACGAAGAATATTCCTATTGGAAGGATGGATTGTCAATGCGATAGGGGCTATCTGCGGTGTAATCATAGGTGTCATCCTATGTCTTATTCAGCAGCATTATGGTATCATCAAATTAGGAAACGGAAGCGAATATATCATCTCTGCATACCCTGTCGTTGTACAAGCATGGGACATTGTTCTTGTCACCGCAACCGTGCTGATACTCAGTCTAATATCCGTATGGATACCTGTCAGAAAATGCAAAGCAAACAACACTAGAAAATAACATATGAGACATATCATCATTATCTTCGCATCGTTGGCACTACTAGCCAGTTGCACTCCAAAAAATCCACCTACTCCTCATACCCCAACCCTCAAGATGGATAGTATCTACACAACCGCTGATTTTCGCAGTTATGGTGATTATTACAATACTGGGTTAGAGGTTTTTGCTGTGGATTTACTCTCCGAGGGATTGATCTACGATTCTACTTTCCATATTTCCGGTAGTGGATGTAATTTGTATTTGTCGGATATTTTTGTGCATGGTGACTCACTACCTGCTGGTCACTATCAGATGGACTCGGTAGCCAGAGAGATGACTTTTCTCAGAGGTATGGATTTTGAAGGAAATATCACAGGTACATATTTGCTACATATCAACGAGGATAAAATACAACAAATCGTGCTATTCCATGGCGGTAGTATGGACGTAGCGTACACCGAAGAAGGTAGTGTACATCTAGATTTCTCACTCTATACCACAGACTCCACCTACTATCACGCCCAATACACAGGACCTGCCCACTATAGACGGAATGATTGAGAAAGCGTACCACACATATCTCAAACTAGAGCGTGGATTGAGTCCTAACTCTGTCGCTGCGTATGAACAAGATTTGCAGCGTTTAAAAGCATATATGGATGCACACGGTATCGATATCGTACGTGCCACATCTGACGATCTTAAAGCCTTTCTTTATGATGCATCCAAGTCTATCTCGTCTGTACGTACTCAAGCTCGATTGATAGCAGGTATACATTCTTTTTATCGATTTTTGATCTACCACAATTATATTGAACAAGATCCATCTGAACTTCTAGAGTCGCCTAAAAAAGAACGGCACTTACCTGAGGTTCTAACTCTAGATGAGATAGACAGTATGATTGCTCAATTGGATATGTCCAAACCAGAGAGTCACCGCAATCGTACTATCATTGAGATGCTATACGGTAGTGGTTTGCGGGTCAGCGAGTTGGTGAACCTTCGTTTGAGTGATATCTATCGCCAAGAAGGGTTTATGCGTATTACAGGTAAAGGCAGTAAACAACGCTTAGTACCTATTTCACCTGTAGCAGACCAATGGTTGGAATATTGGCTAGAGGACCGCAGTCAACTAGATATCAAACCCGAATATAGCGATATTGTCTTTCTCAATCGCTACGGTAGACAATTGACACGCGCGATGATTTTCACTATCATCAAAACACTAGCCAAACAAGCCGATATACATAAGACTATATCACCTCACACTCTGCGACATTCGTTTGCAACACACCTGTTGCAAAACGGAGCAGATCTACGCATTATACAAGACCTACTAGGGCACGAGGATATAACAACCACAGAAATATACACGCACCTTGAGATACAGGATTTGCGTGAAGCAATACTAAAATACCACCCAGAAAACAGATGAAAAAAATTATACTCATCCTATTTTGTTTGTTTTCTATCTGTCCTTGGCTCTGTGCCCAAGAAACGATAGTTGTGGGAGAGGTATATGACGCTAACACGGGCGAAGCATTGCCCAACGTCAGTATCTACCTACAAGGCACGCAAATAGGCACTATCTCCAACGCAGAAGGTCTTTTTCTGCTGCGCTCCGAGATAGAACAAACAAAAACAATGATAGTTAGTTCCGTGGGATACCATACGGAACGCTTTAAAATTGAACCACACACACAGGTTGGCATAGACATTGCTATGCGCGAGAAAGTGGGCAATCTAGGCGAAGTTTTTGTCACTCCTGGAGACAACCCCGCACTACCATTGATGGAGAAAGTACGCGCACGTAGACAACAGAATGCAGTTGCTCATATTGGAGAAACCATATCCTCCACCGCATTATATGTATCTGATATTCAATCTAAACATCTTAAACGAGCATTCTGGAAGAACCTTCAAGATGGAATGATAGAACATGATTCCACCTACTTTATTCCGCTCTATTGGCGTCATCAAGAGGCTGATAGCATTTTAGAAAGAGCGGCTCTATTGACAGAAACCGACTATCAAATATTATTAGCTCAGTTACCTAGCACGTACAATTTTTACGATAACAATCTACCGATCTTCACGGCATCGATGCTCAGCCCACTAGCAGCAGCTGGTAATACATACTACCATTATTTTTTGATTGATAGTACACAAGTTGGAGCAGAAAAACATTACTTATTGCATTTCAAAACCAAGAACCCGTTTTATGCAACATTTAATGGAGAGATGACTATCGACTCTGCCAGTTGTGCACTGCGACATATACGCGTCAGTGTTCCTGCACAGAACAGCATCAATTTCTTGCGCGAACTAACTATAGAACAAGACTTTGCGACTACAAATGCTGTGTCCAAGGAGCAAACCAATATGCTTATGGATTTTGCCATCAAAGCAGATTCTAGCAAACTGTTTCCGACGCTGATGCTCACTCGTTCGTTGCAAATGACACATGCGGATAGTTTGACTCATCTAGAACTATCCCCCACATTGCTTGCCAACGACTCGCTCATACTGCCCGCCTTGGATAGTTTGAACAACACGTTCTTATTCAAAACAGCCAAACTAGTGGCATACGCCATCCAAACCGGCTGCATACCAACTACCAAATACGTAGAAATAGGCAAAGTGCATCATGTTTTCCGACTCAACAAACTAGAAGGTTTACGTGTTGGCTTCCCTGTGAGAACAACGGAAGAGTTATGGAAAAATGTCTGCCTAGAAGCCATGGTGGCTTATAGCAATAAAGATAGAGCATGGAAAGGTTTTGGACAGGTCAATATAGCCCTTCCTTCCGAGCGAAGACATCAGATGTACTTGAAATACAGCGACGATTATATATACTCTGATGTGGATGAGTTTCATGAATATTTAAGAGAGAATATTGTATTTAACCGCCAAATCAACATGGTCACACGTATGATGCAAGGTGTACCATTCAACAACCAATATTACTACAACACAATGGCGCGTCGCCAAGAGGGACGTATACATTTTGAAAATGATTGGAACAACTATCTAGAAACACAATCATACCTAAAGATTGGTCAACAAGGTTATGGCTTAGCAACGACAGATTATAATAGTCAACCTAGTTTCTTCTATGCGACACTCGGTGCATCAGCACGATTGAGTTTCAACGAACGCAAAGTAGACTGGTATTTCCAACGTAGACACATATACAATCATCTACCTGTTTTATATGTAGGTGGCGAACTAGGTAGTTATCGACTAGGCAATATGTCATCCTACAATATGTATGGTAATCTACAATTACTTTTGCGCCATACTGTTGATTTAGGCATGGCTGGCGAATTGGATTATCGTTTACAAGCAGGTATGGTGTTTGGTAAAGTGCCCCATCCGTTGCTCCACCATTTTGCCGGCAACCAAACTCACACATTTGACCCAGACCGTTTCTCTTTGATGAACACCTATCAATACGCCGCAGATCAATATATAGCTTTGCATGCCCATTGGAATGGCAAAGGTGTGCTCTTTAATTTGATTCCGGGTGTACGATATGCTAGACTGCGTGAGTTATTGGTGCTAAAAGTAGCATACGGAGGTATGAGAAACGATCATCAATCTGTCTTAGCATTCCCTACTATCCAGGTTGAAGACAATCCTAACTATCGACTACTATCCACATTAAACGTTCCATACGTAGAACTAGGTGTGGGTATAGGCAATATCCTAAGAATAGGCGAACTATATGGTGTATTTCGAGTGACTCATCTAAACGACCCTACTCCATGGTGGGCTATACGATTTAGACTACACCTGGGGATGTAGGAGGAGTTCAGAGGGTAAAAAAAGATTGCCGGTTGGCAATCTTTTTTATTTAATTGTTACGATAGTTCTTTGGCGTTATACCAACGTGTGTTTTGAAGAAACGGTTGAAGAAGGCTACATTCTCAAATCCTAGACTATTTGCAATCTCCTTGATAGGTGCCACCGATAGTTTTAACTGAGCTTTCGCGTCTGTCAATATTGCTTCCACAATCAAATCACCTGCAGTACGGTTGCTAGCCAACTTGATGGTCGAACACAAGTGAGGTACTGTGATGCGCAACACTTCTGCATAATCTGCCACATGATGCCACTCGTGATAATGTTTCATCACCAATTCGCTATACTCATGGTAGATCTCCGTCTTACGATCCATAGGTTTAGATGTATCGTCACTATTGCTCACAAAATAATCTTGGAAGATCATATAGATTAGGTTATGCACATGTACCATGCGCTCACTATTCAACATACTTGGTGTACAGTTCACCGCAGCATCTATCATATCGTAGAATTTTCGGATAATAGTTGCTTGCTCTGCAGTTGCATTTACAATTTTACATGCTTCAGACATCACCAAACGAGGACGACGTATACTATAAGTATTCTTCTCTAGAAATGCAGAAGAGAAGACGATATAAAGCAATTGAGCATCCTCGCTGAACTCGTGAACCAAAAAGAAACTGTTGGGAGCCAAATATATCAAATCGTTCTCGCGAAAGTCAAGTTGCGTAATATTCACCGTAGCACGCGCAGTACCTTTTATCATAAAGGCATAGACTCCACACTGTATTTTACAAGGGAAACGACCGTACTCGTTTAAGACTTTGCCACTAGCCTCACCATAGATATAATCTATAGGGCAATCAATCAATGGAATTTCGTTTTGCATAGTATTTTTGGTTTTACGCTGCAAAGATACGCAAAATATTTGGAATAAACAAAAGAAAAAGCAGTTTTTAACAATAAAAACATACTTTTTCTTAAGAACTTATTATTTATACCTATTCTATTTGCGAACGGTAATGTGGAAACACGCTTGTTTTTTCTCGTATTTTACGTAAATATTTCCAGCCCGTTGCTCATTGAGCAACACCTGTCCAAGCACCAATTTTAGATTATCTTGATGCATATATTCTCTGCAGTTAGACACCTTGTCAAATCGCATATACGCTAGATCGAAGGTTGTACCATAGCAGTGGCATGAATTGGCAGTAGCATTCACATTGCCGCTACTCTGCAAAGAAGTCACGTCTGCTTGTGTGCGCAATACACTAGTCACATAAAAACGATAATGTGGCAATCCATTGCGTTGCAGTATATCAGCAAATCCTTCACCTATGCGCTCCAACTCTGCAGCCGCCTTAGGTACTAGATATGGGATCGAGTGTGTCAAGGAGTCCACATCATAATTATCATTATCTTGTATAAAAGTCAACTTAGTAGTCATTTTTGCCGCTTCTGCACGATCTTTTGGCGGTGTGGGCAATCCTATACGCTGAGCTGCTTCCATCTGTTTATCCTGTTTATCACAGAATTTATTATCATAATCGATGGAACGTCCAGGATATGCCACAAGTGTGTCTTCTACAATCTCAACTACTTCCTCTTCCACCTTTGGTTGTGGAGTACAGCTATTCTTTTTAATACATTGTTGGCATTCCTCGTCACCACTTAAACACCAAACCAATCCAACTACAACTAAGATAGTGAAGAAGATGATTGTTTTCTTATTTCTTTTCAATTTTCGCATCATATTAACTTTTCCTATTGCATGTTGCATAGTAGCCACTAACTCATGCCAAGCCATATCTGGGAATAATTTACCCATTTGCCAAGCATCGAACAGCATTTTAGATACTGTGTTAACCTTTTGCAACAATCTATTTTTATTTGGACGTTCCCAAGGGAAGCATCTCATCAATCCTACATCTTTCAGCACAAACTTCGCAGGGCGTCCGCCATGTCCATCGCGCAATAGTTGCTTCAATAGGCGTTTGGCACGTTTCTGATAAGATTCTGTATATAGTGGGAACTCCTCTGCTGGCAAGTGCAACTCATCCACTAAGACATGGCCAAAAGTCTGCCAGACAGTTTTCATATGTAAAGCCGTTAAGATAGCTTCTATCTCGTCACATAGCGCTTGCCACTCTTCGCGAGTAGAATGCTCATAAGCATGGTGCAAACACAATGCCCAATCAGCTAATTGACGAAATCCTACTCCAGTACTCTCAAAATGATGCCATGCATGCATAAACACATACAATGCATTATATGCTGCTGGTGGAACAGGTACTGAATGACCCTTGATATCTAAACAAGTATTATTACTGATTAAATATTTTCTCGTAAAATCTTGGTATAAGGTGTCGGCTTTCGCATCATGAAACTCCATCGTCACACGATGTAATTCTACCACACGATCTTGATTTTCGTCTAATACTAATATATAATGTATACCACCACGAATATCAGAATGCCAATGTGCATTAGGATAAGCGGCAGTCACTATCTCAGCAGCACGATGGTATTGCTCTTCACCAACATAGATATCCACATCTCCGAAATCGCGCATATCGGGATCTGGATACAATCCTGCAATACTATACCCCTTGATTAATGTAGCACGAATATCATGTTCGGCAAGTAAAGAAATCACATCTACAGCCAACTTATTCAAGCGTGCATGACGACTCAAGAGTGCGAACACATTGACCTGTAATTGTTTATCATAAGGTGTAGCTATACGATTAGCTTTAGTCCACATACTAAAGGCATGTAGACATTTTTGGCGTGCCGCTAAATTCAACACTACTCTCCAATTTACATCGGAAGAAACATCTACTGATGTTCCCCACATTATAGATCTAAGAATAGCTAAAAATATGTCCTCTTGCCCCTTAAACACTAAACTATCGAATAATCCCTATCTCTTTCCAATCATCTATCGTCGCTTGCGCATCTTCTCGCGCAATATCTTCGGTCACATCGTACTCTTCCAACAACAATTGAGTCAATGTTTCTACATCGAAATCCTTGCCTTGAACGTTCTGCCAAAGATATGCCGCAGCCTCGTTGAAAGTAATGATATTATTGAAGTTAACGAGCTCTGCACTCTCACCTATAAGTATGTAGTCGCCGCCGAGTTCGCGTAGACGGAATCCTTTTTTAGTTCTCATAATATTCTAATCTTTTGATATGTTGACGATATAGCTTGAGATAGAATTTCTTAATGAAAGTTGGCAAATGTCTCCAAATGCGAGCTTTGCCCATACGTTTTCTTTTGCGACCTTTCTTTTTGATTTGTACCACGCGACCGATGATATCACTTTCTTTACAAACCTCATATCCTACTAGATTGCCATCTCCACGAAGAATAATTTTTCTACCTTTGATTTTGTAGACACGGTGCAACACATAGGTGTCATTCACTTTTGCCAAAACGACAATACCGACTTCTACTTCTGGACATTGTGCAAGGATCACTTTGTCGCGTTCACCCTCAATAAATGGTCGCATACTCACGCCCTTAGGCGCAAACTCCACCATATGACCAAGTTTGATCAAACGCTCAAATTCGGGTATCAAAATATCGTTACTCTTTTCCATAAATACTATCTTCCTTTTATTTCAGCCCAACACACCTTAGCTGCCTCCTCATTGGGCAAACATGCTAGGTGATAGCATGGTGTATGGGTAATAATATGCTTGATGGTTTCAAACATATTGTCCGCCATTGTTTGCTCCATTTTTAATCCCGAAGCAGAGGATAGCATATAGGCATATGCTTGTGGTAATGTGATAGAATGTATTTTGTTTTCAGGTGCTTGACTAAGTTTGACTATTGCCCCTACAGGAGCATCTGCATTCTTATAACACGGCGTCTTGCCACTCCAGGGTGAACCATAGACACGCACCTGACCGTCGTCCATCACACGCAGGATAGGATTGTCATCATTCAACAACCATGCGTCTTCAAATGCCGCCAACCATTGTCTTGCGTGCGTCGATTTACCTGTGCCACTATGCCCTAGGAATAAATAACCCAATGCATCTTCACCTTTGGAACCGTTAGAACCTAGAAACTCTGGAACTTTCTTGACCACCACCGCAGCATGCATTTCAAGGGTCATGAGTGGGGCTGTACGAAAGGCATACATAAGCATCAAACCATTATCTATACAAAAGCGTATATCTTGGCAGTTGCCGTCAATATGCAATGCGCCATGAGTGAAGTCGCTCGTGCATATTAGTTCACAACAGATAGGCGAAGTGGCAATTTGTGATACGCGTATTAGCCAATCTTTTTCAGAAGAACGATACACCTCTATGCGAGGCATATCGTCTTCAGAATTATCGGTAAACACATGTTGATAAGCCGAACACTGTTCATCGTGGAGCAAACCATTCTGCTCAACCTCCAACACGAAAATCGGTTTTGTATCTAGCTCTTGGTCTACACCAAACGGTTCATAATTCGTCATCTGAGCCAGCAACATCTCATTGCTACTCTCCACCTGAAAATTATGTCCCGCTACGCAGTATATCCTAATCACTCAACTTTCAACTCTCAACTTTCAACTCTTATCAAAGGCTCCACTCAAAACCGTCTTTGGTATCCTTTATAGTAAAGCCCAACTCGGTCAAGGCGTTGCGAATCTTGTCGCTAGTCCCCCAATCCTTGTTGCGCTTAGCCTCTAGACGCATATTCAGCAGCATATCCACTGCACCTTTGTAGGCATCCATACCAGCACTAGCATCTTGTGCACCATCGAGTTGCAAACCTAGGATATCCATCGCATAGATCTTCCATACGGCACGAAGTTCCGCCAAGTCGGTTTCAGAGATCGTACCCTTACCGTCAAAGACGGTATTGATAGCACGAGCTGAGTCAAACAAGTGCGAAATCACGATAGGTGAGTTCAAGTCGTCATCCATAGCCTCTTGGCAACGCTCACGAAGGTTACCGATCTCTACGGTAGAGTTAGCAGATGCTTTGATCTTCATCAATCGTTGGTATGCCTCGGTCAAACGAGCCAAACCTTTCTCCGCAGCTACGAGGGCATCGTTAGAGAAGTCCACGGTAGAGCGATAGTGTGCCATAAGGATAAAGAAGCGGATAGTCATTGGAGTAAATGGTTGCGCCAACAACTCATGCTTACCCGCAAAGAACTGCTCAAGAGTAATGAAGTTGTTGTAGCTCTTACCCATCTTCTTACCTGCGATGGTAATCATATTATTGTGCATCCAGTAGCGCACACTCTCCTTACCGAGGGCAGCGCAACTCTGTGCGATCTCTGCCTCGTGGTGAGGGAACATAAGGTCCATACCGCCGCCGTGGATATCAAACTCCTCGCCCAAGTACTTTGTACCCATCGCAGAGCACTCCATATGCCAACCAGGGAAACCTTCGCTCCATGGGCTAGGCCAGTGCATGATATGCTCAGGCGACGCTTTTTTCCACAACGCAAAGTCAAAGCTGTGCTTCTTCTCTTGTTGTCCGTCCAACTCACGCGTCTCCGTCACGATATCCTCCAAGTTACGGCCCGAGAGTTTGCCATATGGATAATCCTTGGCATACTTCTCCACATCCATATACACGCTGCCGTTGCTCACATACGCATAGCCCTTGTCCATAATCTTTTGCACAAAAGCAATCTGCTCAATGATATGGCCACTAGCATGTGGCTCAATAGATGGTGGCAACACGTTCAGCAACTCCATGTCGCGATGGTAGCGGTTGGTGAAGTACTGCACCACTTCCATTGGTTCGAGTTGCTCCAGACGTGCTTTCTTAGCTATCTTATCCTCGCCTTCATCCGCATCGTGTTCTAGGTGACCCACATCCGTGATATTACGCACATAGCGCACCTTGTAACCCAAATGCATCAAATAGCGATACAACAGGTCAAAAGTGATAGCAGGACGCGCATGTCCCAAGTGCGCATCACCATACACGGTAGGACCGCAGACATACATGCCTACGTGTCCCTCGTGCAAGGGTTTGAAGTATTCTTTTTGTCTACTTAATGTATTATAAATCTGTAACATATATTCTTATATTTAGATCGCTCCGCTGTTAGATTCGTTGGTCTCTCAGCCCATTGGGCGGTCTAACAACGCAGTGGTCTCTCAGGGTTTAGCCCGGTCTCTCAGCGCAGCGGTCTATCAGGGTTTAGCCCGGTCTCTCAGCGCAGCGGTCTCTCAGGCACAGCCGGTCTTAAAGCAAGCTTTTAGGATCGAGGTTATTTTTCTCGATATCTTTGAAGTAGTTGTATGTTCCCACTTTCAACTCAGCGCAAGCAGCCTCATCAGCTACGATAATACCATGTTGGTGCATTTGGAGCGCAGAGATAGTCCACATGTGAGAGATTGGCTCCTCTACAGCGTGTTGCAACGCACGTGCTTTGTTGTGGCCGTTTACCATGATGAGTACCTCATGAGCGTCCATGATAGTACCTACACCTACGGTCAAAGCTGTCTTTGGCACTTTGTTCACATCGTTGTCAAAGAAACGAGAGTTAGCGATGATCGTGTCGGTAGTCAACTCTTTCATACGAGTGCGTGAGCTGAGTGAGCTACCTGGCTCGTTGAACGCGATGTGACCGTCAGGACCAATACCTCCGAGGAACAGTTTGATGCCGCCGTATTGTTTGATTTTCTCCTCATAGCGAGCGCACTCTGCCACGAGATCCTCTGCGTTACCGTTGAGGATATTTACGTTCTCAGGACGGATATCGATGTGAGAGAAGAAGTTCTTCCACATAAAGGTGTGGTAACTCTCAGAGTGATCCTCTGGAATACCTACATACTCGTCCATATTGAAAGTCACTACGTTACGGAAGCTTACTTTACCCTCTTTGTGAAGTTTAATCAAGTTGCGGTACATACCGAGAGGTGATGAACCGGTAGGCAAACCCAACACAAATGGAGTTCCCTCTTTAGGGCCGAACTCGTTAATGCGTTTTGCTACGTAATTTGCTGCCCACTCTGAAAGTAGGTCATAGTTTGGTTGAATAACTAATCTCATGATACTGTTTATTTAAATGTGTTAAAAATAATTCTTATTTTTTGGGGTTCAGAAGTTCAGTTGCGCTTCGCGCTTGTTCAGAAGTTCAGAAGTTCAGGAGTATTTTGCTCCTTTTAATTCTGATTGCCTGATTTTCTCTACAAGATGATAAATCATTGCGGAGATTGTATTTATCTCTCCTTTTAGTTTGTCAAACTCCTCTTCAGATATATACTGCACATCATATGCACGATACAACTGACTCAGAACTTCTTGACAAGAACCCCTTGCTATTGATAAAAATTGTAAAAACTCCTTATTACCTCCCCTACCAAATCCTTCTGCAATATTATCCATTATAGAACCCGCAGCTGCTCTTATTTGTTGTACGAATCGATAATCCCGTTCAAAGTCAGGTTTACGAGTAATCGTATAGATACTTTTAGATATAGCTCTAGCATTCTGCCATACCATCAAATCCTCTATCCTAGATATTCTCCCTGCCATACTCTTCTGAACTTTCTGAACACCTGAACTCCTGAACACCTGAACTCCTGAACCTAGTCCTCCTGGACTAACACCACTGCGCTGCGCGCTGGCAAGTACAACTGCAACCAGCCTTTGCCTTCCTTCAAGTAGCCGTCATCTGGCATCGTAAAGTGCTCCACGCTATCGTCCGACAAGCCAAAGCCTGCAAACTCCTCCGCATCCGTGTTCAGCACCACTTTGTACTTACCTGCCTCCACAGGAATACCATATCCATCAAACGACTTCACGCCATTCCAGTTGAACACAAACACCAACTTGCCACGTTGGAACGCCATCACTTGATCGCCCTCATTGTCGCACAACTTCTCATCCCATGGCAAATGCACACCATACTTCTTGTCTTTCACTGGCACCAAATGCTCACGCAACAGATGCACCATCTTCTCATCAAAGAGGTTTAGACATGAGTAGAAGTAGTTCTCATGATTCACCAGACTCCATTGACGACGAGCGTACTTATGACTCCAGCCATTACCCTGACGAGGGAAATCTATCCACTCCGGATGACCAAACTCATTACCCATAAAGGTCAAATAACCACCGTTGATCGTTGAAGCCGTAATCAATCGAATCATCTTGTGCAACGCAATACCACGATCCACCATATAGGTCGAATGTCCTTTCTCAAAATGCCAATACATATCGGCATCGCACAAACGGAAAATAATCGTCTTATCGCCCACCAACGCTTGATCGTGACTCTCCGCGTAGGAGATAGTCTTCTCATCTTGGCGGCGATTAGTCATCTCGTAGAAGATATGCCCTGCCTTCCAATCCTCGTCACGCACCTCCTTGATATACTTAATCCAGAAATCAGGAATACCCATGGCCAATCGGTAGTCAAATCCCATACCGCCATCTTTGATTGGGTAAGCCAAACCTGGCATACCAGACATATCCTCCGCTATCGTGATAGCATTCTTCTTCACTTCGTGAATCAGCTTGTTCGCCAAGGTCAAGTAGCAAATCGCATCGCCATCCTCATTGCCGTTGTAATAGCAAGAATAGTCCACAAAATCCTCTCCCAAACCGTGACTCTTGTACATCATCGAGGTCACGCCATCGAAGCGAAAACCATCAAAGCCGTACACATCCATCCAGTATTTGCAGTTCGAGAGCAAGAAGTGCAACACCTCTGTCTTGCCGTAGTCAAAGCACAAGCTATCCCATGCTGGATGCTCTCTGCGACCACCTGCGTGGAAGTATTGATAAGGCGTTCCGTCGAAGTTACCCAAGCCCTCCAACTCATTCTTCACCGCATGCGAATGCACGATGTCCATAATCACATCCATGCCGTATGCGTGTGCATCATCAATCAGACGCTTCAACTCCTCAGGCGTACCGCAGCGAGAGGAAACAGCAAAGAAGTTAGACACATGATAGCCAAAACTGCCGTAATAAGGGTGCTCTTGTATTGCCATGATCTGCAAGCAGTTGTAGCCGAGCTTCGCAATACGTGGCAACACATCTGTGCGGAACTCCTCATACGAATTCACCTTCTCCTCCTCGCTCGACATACCGATATGACACTCGTAGATAAACAACGGATCATCCGCTTTTCTCCTCTTCGTTCCCTTGCCTTTAACCTTTAACCTTTCGCCTTTAACCTCCAAAGGTGCCCACACTTGCGCAGCAAACAGTTTGGTCACAGGATCCTGCACCACGCGGTTTGCATAACTAGGAATACGCTCACCTTTGCCGCCATACCACTCTACCAACAGTTTGTACAACTGCTCATGACGAATCATATCCTCATCCAGCACCACTTCCCACACGCCATTGCCAACAGGCTGCAAGCGATATGCCTCATCTTTCTGCCAGTTATTAAAGTCGCCAATCATGTATATGGCTGTAGCATTTGGCGCCCACTCACGCAGTACCCATTGCGCCTTTGGCGCGGTTGAGAGGTTCAGAGGTTCAGACGCGCTTTGCGCTTGTTCAGAAGTTACTCCTGAACTCCTCAACTCCTGAACACCTGAACCCTCTATTTTGTGCAAACCAAAATAGAGATATCCATTCGCCCATTCACTCAGTTTCTTTCCGCCCGTTAGTTCTTTCTCTCGTTTGAGTGCATAGTTGTATCGTCCTTCGATGGCTTCTGCGTAAGGACGCAAATAGGTGTCTGATTTTACTAGTTTGAGCGTTTTCATCAAGTTAAAATATTCTATTTTACAAAACGGGTGCAAAGTTACTAAAAAAAATGCACATACGCAAGTAAAGCGAGCATTTTTTATGAGAAAGCTATAGATTACATCTATATGTGCCGCATTCATCCCACTATGGGAGCTTGCTCATAATAGTGCGGATGAAGGTGGAACAAGAAGGCGTAGCCGATTTTCTCATAAAAAAATGTGAGCGGACTGAAGTATGGGCTGCATTTTTCAGCTGTAATTTCGAGGAGGGACCCACTTGTGGGAGGTGCCATCGAAGTACTAAAAAAATGTATATGTGCAAGAAAAGTTCACTTTTATTGCCATGGGCTGCATTTTTCAACTGTAATTTCGAGGAGGGACCCACTTGTGGGAGGTGCCATCGAAGTTACATTTTTTCTGACATACGCAAGCAAAACACACTTTATTTTCCCAACAGATAGATTTTATCTATCACTCAGTCTTTTTCATCTGCTGATGCAGTTGCGCCACAACAAACCCACGCAAGGTTGTATAACGCTTCTCTCCCTGCTTCGAATACTTAAACTGTTGCTCAAAAAGCTCTTGCCAATACGCCGCACGCTCGGGATTGCTAAGTTCTTTTTTCACAAGTAGTTGCACTTGCTGAAAAAGACTTCGATTTTCACTCGCAGCTTCCGACCATTTTCCCTCATGGCAATGATAAACATAGGTCTCCAACGGACCATAAACAGGCCTACCTTTGGCATCTTTGCCATAACATTTGCGACGAGTAACGGTCACGCGACCGTCGGAAGTAGAAGACAACTTGCCAGTCATATTTTCAACTGGCGAAATCAATGTACTTTGAGACATAATTGATTAAGATTTAGTTTAGTTAATGTATAAGGTTATTTTTCTTCTCTTTTACTTATGTTTTTCCTTGTCAATTACGCACTATTCACGCACAATAAGCGCACAATAAACGCACTATTCAGCAGCTTTCACTAGGGATTTATGCCGCCAAAATCGAATGCAAAGATACAAAAAAATCCGCAATTTTCCAAATTTTCAGGAGATTATTTTTGAGAAAATGCACCTTAAAATTACCAATCATAATTGACAGCACTGTCAGCTATTTTTAACTTACGTCCCCGTACACGCGCGGACGAGAATATAGATTTTTCTGACAGTGCTGGCAATACACGAATAGCCCAACTAACACATACACCTAACTATCAAACACTTACAACTCTTTTATTGATTGTCAGCAAATGACAGCAGAATCGCTTCTGACAGTATTTATAATTGCCAGCTATTACGCCTCAGGATCAATGACCAAATTTTTCGTATGATATATTTGCTTATATAGGCTATTTTTTGTACCTTTGCAGCGTCTTTGTATAACCTTATAACATATAGCATATGAAAAAGACATTTTCTCTACTTCTCGTTCTTTTTTGTTCGCTAACTCTTTGGGCAGAGAAGTTTGAGTATAACGAAATTTTCTACAACACGATTAACGATAGCACTGCTGAGGTACACTTCCAAACGTGGTGGGGTTTTTCAGGTTATCAACACGATACTATTGTCATTCCACCTACGGTTGATTACAACGGAAGAACATATCGCGTTGTCGGTATCGTGCAGAGTGCATTCATTGACTTTACTTCTCTCATTACTGTTTCTATTCCCAACACCGTTACAACTATAGGAATAAGTGCTTTCGCTAATTGTACGAATCTTAGCAAGGTGCTTATACCATCTTCTGTACAAACAATAGGTAGTGCAGCATTTGCTTATTGTACATCGCTGAAAGAAGTGACTTGCTTGGCTCCTATTCCGCCTACATGTGGAGAACTCGTGCTTAATGATTATGAAATGTTCTATGGTGTAGATATTTCTAATGTCCTACTTTATGTTCCCGTTGAGTCAATAGATCTATATAAAAAAGCCGAATATTGGAAAGACTTTAAGATTGTGCCATATTATGGTTCTGAGGAATGCTACGAATATCAACATGTTAATATGTCAGTCCGAGTATTCGGTAAGTCTTCAATAATTTTTGATCTTTCTAATAATGGCACTATTGATCCTCCTTATGTGGATAGTATATGGATTGTAAATACAGACCAAGAGCCATTGAGAAAACTTTATGCACAATCAAGAGATACCATAGATATTTCGTTTCTTGAAAAACAAGGACATTATATATTAAGGGTGTATATTGATGGATGTGTAAAGAGTAGGACATTTGTGTATCGTAATGTACAAAACAAATGGTCTGACACTTGGTGCGATACGTGGAACGTGCTTTATCATGGGTGGGATCCTGAAGGTGGAGATGACCCATATATGCCGTATACTTTCATTTATCAGTTGGAAGAAGATACTACAATCAATGATTTGACCTATCAAAGACTTACAGGGCGTTTTAGTTTAAGTACAATGCCTTCGAATAAAGAGTATGTAGCAGCTTTGCGTTTTTCCGAGAATAAAAAAGTATTTATTCATTATGATGATACCGAATACCTACTTTATGACTTTGGTGCACAAGTAGGAGATACGCTGGAAATATTTGGAGGTATCGATTATTACAAGGATTTCAAGACGCTTACACACGTCATTACAGAAATAGACACGCTGGATGATGGAAAGTTGCAAATCTATTCTAATGCGATAATTCAAGAGTCGGAAGGTTATGAGACTCCATTCGAAAGATTATATCCTAAGATTTGGATAGAAGGCGTTGGATCTAAAGATGGTATTGTGCAGAATAGTGCGACAAATCGGATAGGTATAGGACCTTGTGTGTTGCTATGTGCTTATCATAACGATGAATGTATTTATACTACGGATAACCCTTATTATACCTCATTAGGTTGCGTGTATAATGATCCTATCTTTAGTGCTACAGAAGAAGTAAAATTATTCACCCCATCTGCTCAAAAGATTATGCACAATGGGCAGTTGTTCATTCTCCGTGACAGCAAAACCTATAATGTCATGGGAGTAGAAATAACAAAATAACCTCGTAAATACTTACACCTATGAAACGAACATTACTTTTTCTCTTTTGTGCGCTAATGAGCACACAAATGTTTTCGGAATCAAGTTCTCCCTATGCTGATTATTATTGGTATTGGGATAGCATCATCTATCTAGAAAAAGGTAATCGAGAATTTATTATATATAATGACTCCTTGCTCTCAGCATCAGACAAAGAGAACTTTACCCACACTGGTGATGTTTCGTATCCAGAATACACCAACCTAAAATGGGGAACAACTAAACCTAATGCTATCATTGAAGATGAAGAACATGTGTTATATCGAGCTCCCTCCTACAAGAATGGTCAGCATGACTGTGTATTTGTATCCCACCGATTTCTTGTTAAACTAAAGAATAGCGAAGACCTGACGATTTTGCAAAACATGGCAGATCAGTACAACGTAACAATAATAGAAGAAGACTACATTTTACCTCTATGGAATCTTTTACAATGCGGTTTACCATCTACGTACAATGCAATGGAGTTGGCAAACATTTTTTATGAATCAGGGTTGTTTGCAGTAACAGAGCCAAGTTTTTGGTATGCCCATAGCGACGATGAAACTGCGATTATTCCAATCATCCCCAACCATCCAAAATCCACAAAAAAGATACTTCAGAATGGAATATTGATGATTGAAAAAGACGGAAAGACCTACAACGTCATGGGAATGGAAGTGAAATAATCACCTCTCATACTTCACCTCGTTTCCCTCACATTACCTCATAACAAGCCTCCTCTCGGGGGCTTGTTTGTTTGCCGCCACATTTATTTAAGATTCAGCGGTTGCGTTTTTGGATATCCTTTAATCGGGGCCCCCACGAACTTCAACGGAGTCCCCAAAAAAGCAGATAGCTTTTTGGGGTGCATTGTGAGCGAGTGGGGAGAGGAGAAATGGCGGCAACCTCAACGAGCAGAGCGAGTTCTTTGTTGTAAGCCCGTTTTGACGAGGTGGCAATATATTACGGAGTACCATGTAATCTTTATCCTTTGAAATAAGATTTATAAGATTTCTCGAGCCCTTCGGCGAGTAGGAGAACGAACAGGAGGTTTTTCCCGATCACATAATAATGTGATTTTTTGCATACATCATTTTTTTTTCGTACCTTTGCAGCCCAATTCATACACGCAAATGAAAAAACTATCCTTCATACTCATCTCTCTCCTCTTCACCGCGACTACCTACGCGGCGACCATCACTATTCCCGAGGAGGCCAAAGACTGGAACATCCCTGCCAATGCCATAGATGTGCTACAAGCACGAGACATCTGCTCAAAACTAGCAGCAGGCGCCTCTACTGGCACCAAATACTACATCATGGGCTACGTCAAAAAGATTGATTCTAACCACTCAACCAATGTTTCTAGATACGGCAACGCGTCCTTCTATATCGAGCAAGTCAAAGGCGCCAACTCCGCCAACGACTTCTACGCATACCGCGTGTATGGCATTGATAATCTAAAGATTACCAACCCTAACACCATTGCCGTGGGCGACTTCGTGGTGCTCTATGGCGAGCTCACCAAGTACCAGAAAAATGCCTCTTCCACCCCTATCTACGAGACACTTGACCGCGAGGCATACATTTGGAATTCCACCAATCCCCTCATCAGCGGCAGCGACACCCCGAGTGGCGACAATACCGACGAAACAAACGGCATCATCACCATCACCGATCCCGACCTCTGGACCAATAGCGAGATGAGCCAGTTTGTGGGCAAAGAAGTGCAGTTCACTACCCCATTCTATGTGACCAACAATACCAAATCTGGACAACTGACCATCGCTCCTCGCCGTATCTTTAACCCTACTAATCAAGCACTTCCGCTCTCAACGGAGTACCACTCTATCCTCTCGCTCAACGACCAAGGAACACTCACACTCACCAATGTCAGCGGCTATCACCGCATCGACGAACGCGTGCATAATCTCAAGGCCAAAGTCAACTCGTACAATAGTCTAAGTTTCATCTCAGGCGACTGGCGAGGCAATACCCGCGCAGAGATGGAGAAAGGCATTGACCTCAAAGCCATTGACGCACGCGGTGAACATAATCTGCTCATCTGTTACATAAACCTCGAGTACTACCTCGTGGACAATTTTGGCACAGGATACGGTCCCGACTCTAGCACCGATCATCAAAAACAACGCACCAAAACCAGTCAAGCATTGGCTAAAATCAATGCCGACATCTACGCCCTCGTGGAGATACAGACAGGACAAGGTGCATTAGCTGAACTAGCCGCTGACCTCACGAAGAACACTGGCAGAAACTTCGCCTATATCAACGATGGCAGCACCACAGACGGCTCCTACACCAAATCGGGATATATCTATAGTACCGACGTAGTCACCCCTTACGGCAACATGCAGCACAACGACACCTATGTCCAGAACCGCAAGAAAGTACAAGGCTTTACCGAAAAAGCTTCTGGCGAGAAGTTTATCCTATCTGTCAACCACTTCAAAGCCAAGAGCGGTAGCGGTTCTGGAGCAAACAAAGATCAAGGTGACGGACAAGGCTCCTTCAATGCAGCCCGCGTACAAGAAGCCAACTCTATCATCTCTAACTACCCTACCTACACCTCTACTTTTGGCGATGAAGATTTCCTCATCGTAGGCGATCTGAATGCCTATGGCAAGGAAGATCCTATCACTACCCTTACCGATTGGGGAATGATTGATCTCCATCGCACCTTCCATGCAGACAGCAGCTATAGCTATGTGTATCAAGGCACTTTGGGTTATCTCGACCATGCGCTCTGCAACAGCACGCTCTACCCTCAAGTGACCGGTATGACACCTTATCATATCAACGCACCAGAGAAAGATGCATATACCTACGATGGCTCTCTAAACGACGGAACGATGTTCCGCTGCAGCGACCACGACCCTATCCTAATCGGACTCCGATTAGGCAAAGACAATACCACCACCGATATTACTTCCCCTACCTACGCATTTTACTACAACCACGCCATCCGTGCCATTGAAAATGCGCAAGGTGGCACCTACACCATATATAATATAGATGGCACGATCGTGGCACAGGAGCACATCACCTCCACCACCCACCCACTCCCAAGCCTATCACAAGGTATATATATCCTTACTATACAACACAATAACTACAAACAATCCATTAAGTTATGCAGCGGAGCTGCTGGTTAGAGGTTCAGTAGCGCTTCGCGCTTGTTCAGAAGGTTCTGAAGGTTCAGGGCAGCGGAGCTGCTGGTTCAGAAGGCCACTCCTGAACTCCTGAACTCCTAAACTCCTGAACATTCGCTTAGCGAATAATCGTTCGAGCCTTCAGGCGAGATAAGAACTCCTGAACTCCTGAACTCCTAAACATTTGCAAAGCAAATTTCAAACTTCTTAATAATATGAAAAAACCATTAACATTTCTATTAACCATTATGTCAATGACAGCATTAACCTATGCACAAACTACGGGTATTCATCTAGAAAATCTAGACAAATCCGTTAAGCCACAAAATGACTTCTATCAATACGCTTGTGGCGGATGGATGAAGAACAACCCATTGCCAAACGAATACAGCCGTTTTGGCTCATTTGACAAACTCGGACTCCAAAACCTAGAGCAAGTCAACGGACTCATCGCAGACATCGCTGCTAAACAACATCCTATGGGCTCTATCCCACAAAAGATTGGCGATGTATACAACTTGAGTATGGATATCGAGCGCCGCAACAAGGAAGGTATAGCTCCTGTGCTCCCTGTTCTAGCCGAACTAGATGCTGTGACCGACAAGAGCCAATGGTCTGCTGTTTTGGGCAAAGCCATGGACTACGGACTATGGGCTATGTACGTAGACGCAGATGCTATGAACTCTAGTATGAACATCCTCAACGAGTACCAAGCTGGCTTCGCATTGAGCGAGAAAAGCTATTACTTCGACCAAGACGAACATACTACACATATCCGTGCTGAATACCTCAAACACGTAGAAAAAATGTTCACACTCTTTGGCATTGAGAACGCCGCAGAGAAAGCACAAACCGTGCTCCGTTTGGAGACCCGTTTGGCTGGTGCAGCGTTGAGCAATGTGGAACTCCGTGACCCAGTAGCTAACTATAATAAGATGTCTACCGAAGAGTTGCAAGTGCTTGTGCCTCAAGTAGATTGGGCTACATACTTCGCTGGTCTAAACATCGCTCCTGATAGCCTCAGCGTAGGTCAAGTACGCCACCTCCAAGAGGCAGGTAAGATGCTTGCAGAGGAGTCATTAGAGGATATGAAAACCCTCTTCCAATGGCAAATCATCGACGGTAGTGCAGACTTCCTCACCGAGGAGATCTTCATGCAAAACTTCGAGTTCTACGGTCGCACTTTGAGCGGTCGTCAAGAGCCTACTCCACAATGGAAACGCGCCGTAGCCATGGTCAACGGTACCCTCGGCGAAGCAGTTGGACAAATGTATGTTGAGAAGTACTTCCCAGAGGAGAATAAAACACGTATGTTGGAGCTCGTAGCTAACCTCCAAACAGCGCTTGGTCAACGCATCCAAGCTCTTGAATGGATGTCTGACGAGACCAAAGCTAAAGCCATGGAGAAACTCAATACCTTCACCGTGAAGATTGGTTATCCAGACAAATGGCGCGACTACACCGCCCTAGAGATCGACCCTACCCTCACCTACTACGCCAATATCCAACGCGCGGCTAAGTTTGAGCAAGACTACTCACTCTCTTTCCTTGGTAAACCAGTGGACAAAGACAAATGGTATATGACTCCACAAACCGTTAACGCATACTACAACCCTGCTACCAACGAGATCTGCTTCCCAGCTGGTATCCTCCAATATCCATTCTTTGATATGAATGCAGACGACGCGTTTAACTACGGTGCTATTGGCGTGGTGATCGGACACGAGATGACCCACGGCTTCGATGACCAAGGCTCACAATTCGACAAGGATGGCAACCTCATCAACTGGTGGACAGAAGAAGACCGTGCACGCTTTGAGGAGCGCACCAAAGTGATGGAAGAGTACTTCAATGGCATTGAGGTTGCTCCTGGTACTTTCGCTAACGGCGCCTTCACATTAGGCGAGAACATCGCTGACCACGGAGGTTTGCAAGTGGCTTATTTGGCGTTCTGCAATAGCGAGAAGTCAAAAGTTGAAAGTCAAAAGTTGAAAGTTGTGGACGGCTTTACACCAGAGCAACGTTTCTTCTTGGCTTACTCCAATGTATGGGCAGGTAATATCCGCGATGAAGAGATCCTCCAACGCACCAAGAACGACCCTCACTCACTCGGTCGTTGGCGTGTGAACGGCGCATTGCCACACATCAACGCTTGGTATGAGGCCTTCAAAATCACCAAAAAATCACCAATGTATATCGCACCTAAAAAACGCGCTTCAATTTGGTAAAATAAGAACGCCGCTTTGCGGCTGTAGATGGTAGATCGGCGCAATGCGCCTGTAGATCGGGCGGAGCCCTGTAGACTCCTAGAAGTCTTCGAGCGAAGTGATCTACAACGAAGTGATCTACAGCGAAGCGATCTACAGCGAAGCGATCTACAGCGAAGCGATCTACAACGAAGTGATCTACAGCAAAGCGATCTAAAAACACAAACATATGGTAAAGCACATCGTATTTTTTCGCCTCTTAGACGAGGCAGAGGGCAAGACCAAGATGGAGAATGCCCTCATCATTCGCGACGGACTACTCGCACTCAAAGACAAGATTGATGTTCTCGTGGACGAGACCGTAGGTATCAACATCCCTAACACCAAGAACACCGACCATGATATTTGCCTCACTTGCACCTTCCGCACTTGGGAGGATCTTGACACCTATGCCACCCACCCAGAGCATGTCAAGGTTGCACAATATATCGGCAAGTGCAAGTCTGCCCGCAGCGCAGTGGACTACGAGGAATAAAGAGGTTCAGTAGCAGCATAGTTGCTGGTTAGAGGTTCAGAAGGTTCAGAAGGTTCAGACGCAGCGAAGCTGCTGTTCAGAGGTACTCCTAAACACCTAAACTACTGAACTACTGAACATTCGCTTGCGAATAATCGTTCGAGCCTTCAGGCGAGATAAGAACACCTAAACAAACAAAACGGACACCCCTTTCGGAGTGTCCGTGTTGTTTCCTACCATTCACCTCCCGTACAATCAACAGGCGTGAAATATAGTTTCGTCGAATCGCCCATCCATGTGAAGCGATAGATATCATACAAGTTCTTATCCAAAGGATAAATCACTGGAGCATCCAACGATGACATACCCGTATAATAGGTGTGACCCAACTCATATTTAGTCGTTGAAGTACCATCACCTTCACCATTATTTTCGTGCGCATAAATACCATACAAGATACGTTTGTAGTCGCCACTATACACTTCATCAAAGCGTTCAAGGAAATACTCAGCTGGTTTCTCATATCCCATCTCACGCAAACTGAGACTATCTATTGTCTCTCCAACCCAAGGGGTATAAGAATTAATCTCACCCAAAGTGTCCTTTGGATATACATAGTCCCATTGTCCTTCCACGCGATATTCAAACATCATCGGTATTCGACTAACCGAATCGGTGGTAATTGACTTGATAAACAAATTACCGGTAGGTTTATTGGTCATAACATCCACCGCAAAGGCATAGACCCAATACTCTGTATTAGGCTTTAACATGGTAAAATACTGATTCGTATTTCCATACTGCAGCGCATAGGAGGCAAAATCAGTCACAAATGGTGTCAACTGCTGAAGTTGTTTGTTACGCCAATATAGATAGTCAACATATGCACTATCCAATGCCAACATCATAAACTGCTTTGCCACTTTCTGTATGTCATCTATATCCTCTCGAACGGGGTGAATACCTGATAGATAAAAAGCTTTTTTATTGGTAGAGAACTCCGCATTAACGTATCCTGCAGACACCTGCTTGATGTTTATATCAATCTCCACATTATTTGTATGCGCTACCACCTCTTCTGGATTACACGAAGCGAAACATACAAGTACAAGCAGCACAACACCCATCAAGTATTTTATTCTATTAGAAATCATAATTGCCCTCCTCTTCTTTTTCTTCGTTAATCAATAATGTTTGAACCGCAAATATGAAGCGCACACATGTAGCCACATGGCTTCCATAATAGCCAAAACTATACTGAATATTAGCACCTTTCCACTTATTCTTAGCTCGAATTGCATTATCATAAGGCACCGTCTCATCGTCTATAGAGTGCATGATAAACACAGGCGCTTTAGGCGTCCACGAATAACTCAAGATAGAGTTATTAGTCATAGCCTTGTACATCTCCGAAATCTCTGTACTTGTTCTATCCATACCTTTAGGTGTCAAGAGTTCGTGTGTCACATTAGTACCTATCATCTCGTTGATTTGAGAAGCGGTATATCGCTTACTATTCACCCATTTATCAAGGTTGTCATATACAAACGGCGCCATCAACTCACGCATATCCAAATCCAACTTATTGCCTACAATCATACCTTGCATCATGATTGGAACAGCACATGGATAACTGGCTGTATCGGTTTCTACAAATCGGTCATAAGTAGCTTTCACATCATATGGACCACCCCCTGCAAATACTCGTCTGATCTTCACATCCTCGTCATGATGCTCAATCAAGTGCTGAACAGCCATGGTGGTAGCACCACCTTGAGAGTAGCCCATCAAATAGATATCGTCATATTGGGGTTTACATCCTGCCTTCTCTAAAAATGGGATAACTGCCTTGTACATATCAAGCACATTTCTAGCAGTCACATCCATCACCAAGTATGGGTGCACCATATGGGATGTCACACCATAACCGATATAGTCAGGCACAATCACCGCATATCCTAATTTGACCAATAGACCCTCTAGAGGAAAGGTATTGCTAGGTGCCTCCGCATTACTAGCAATAGTATAGTGAGAGACTAAGATGCAACGTTTCACCTTGCCGTCGGCAGGCAATAACACCTTACCAGACAAAGTGATAGGATTTCCATCTACATCTACCGACTCGTATATACCTGATAGTTCTATGACGTGTCGCGCACACGCGAAATCTACCAAATTCTGCATTATGCTACTCAAAGTAACAGAGGAAGCACGTTTAGGTCCTCCCATAACCGTGTCTTCTGGGTTGTTTGAAAGCATCAATGCATTACCATCCATATCCTTGAGATCTCCACTAGCTACTAGTTCCTCCAAGTCTGTATATTGTTGATGCACAACACGAAACATACCTGGATCAGTATCTATATCATCAAAATTCACGAAATAATTATCGCCTACATCACAGGATGCAAGCAATCCAGCTATGACTATTACTAACCAATACTTTTTCATCGTACTCTCATTATATTCTTAAAACCTTACACCTATTGCAGCAGTGAAAATCCTTGACCCAAGCATATAGAGTTCATCAGGGCTATTAAATGCAGTCATTCCACCTACTTCTACTGATCCATACCATCTACCATGACCTACACGCACACCTAGTAGCGTGATATTGAGAACTGGAGATGCTACGGTATAACGATCCTTGTAGTCCAACTCGGTACCTGTATTGATGTTTACACCCAATCCAAGTGCCGAATACAAGGACACATAATCATGATGTAAATAAGAAAAACGTATCGTAGGTACTAAAGCTATATTATGAAACGATCTGTCCTTCAATCGCTCCAACTCTTCACCATTATGATTGCGCGTGACTTGGTCCCATATGACACCACTATAATCGGCCAACAAACCAAAACTATACCAATAATTTACGCTATACATATACTCTATAAAACAGTGCTGCGTATAGCGGAAATTCTCATCACTCGTCAACTCTCCTCCTTCTGGAAGTCCTATATGATGACCTTCCTCACGCCACATTAGACTTTCAAACATCTGATCACCCCAACCAATACGTATACCATGTGGAACGGCGTCATAGGCATGGCGACGAGCATAACGCAAAGAATCGCGGTAATCACGAATCTCAGTACGCATGGAATCACGATACTCGTGTATAACGTAATGAATAGAATCTATCCGATTACGAACCTCACGAATCTTGTGTAGTTGCTGAGCACTAACTAGCAGAGTGCTTATAGTAAATAATATTAAAATACTAATCCTTTTCACCACTTAATTATTTGATTTATATCAATAAACAATGTATCACAAATTAAATGCTCCACCCCAATCCGACTGACATATTCAATTTCTGATCTCCTGCCTCATTGATTGGACGGATTAAATTATCCTTGGTCACCTGCCATGGTTGCAGCATCACATTGGCGAAGGTATTGAGCGCACCATATTTGAGAGGCCAACTCTTAGTAAGTTTTAATCCTACCAATGTTACCGCAAAATTACCCTGAAAACCTGTATACAAACTCTTTGCGGGAGTCATACCCACTCGAGCAGCTAACATCCAATCTTGCGTCAGATCAAAATCATAACCTAACTCGATATAAGTAGAATATGCACGCTTGAGAGTCACAGCATCTAGATTCGTCACATCGCCCAAAGGCACGTACTCTCCATCATTCACATCCACATAATATCCATCACGACCAAAAGTTCGAAAAGCCACCAAAAAACTCAACGGAATCCTATCACTCACACGATAGGAAATACGCCACTCACCCGTTGTTCCGCCCCCACCTCGTGGATGGTTCTTAAAATCAAAAAAACGACTAGGAGTACCGTCAGGATATTGATCAAAATAGAAACAATGTATATAATTGATATTCAATCCCCAACGACTAAAACCAATAGTTACATCCACCTCAGGATTAAAACCTGTAAAGGCCCAATCTGCGGCACCTACATTCCACCACATATTAGCATACAAACCAGCATATCCTATTGTGGCATCTAGTTGCAAACTTGGACCACCACAATACAATCCGCGCCAAATATAATTACTTGTAACCACTGCAGAAGCGGACCATGTGAATCTTGATTCTGGTTTCTTATCTTCTGGTGTTTCAACTGTTGTCAACTCGCCTCGCTGTAAATCTTGCGCAGCCAATGGCATCATCATAGTTGTCAACAAAAAGCTTATACATAATATTCTCTTTGTCATTTTCATATTCTTCTGCAAAGGTACAATAAAAAATGCAAATACGCAAGAAAATAGCACAAAAAAACGGCTGCACTTCCGTGCAACCGTTCCCTTTCCTCATCGCCTTATCGCCTATAGCCTATAGCCCATAGCCCATAACCAATAACCAATAGCGAAGCGTCCAATAGCCCACAAAGTGGGCGTCCCTCCTACGTTCTTCCACCAGGACCACCACTGCTTGTATAGGTGCTCAAGGTTACAGATGAACCACCACTAACTGTACCACCAATATTCGCAGCGCCATCAAAATACTCGGTGCCTCCACTAACCGTCACACCCGACTTCAACGCTGGAGTTGAGGACGTATATACCACCAATTTCTTGCTACCACTTCCTCCACCGCCAGGACGGCCACCGCCTGAACTCGAAGTAGAAGCAGCAGGTGTCTTAAAGGCTGCAACTAATTCACTACCATTGTACAACGCATACCATGCCTCTGCCGTAAACGATGTTGTCTGTTTGCATGTTCCGCCAGAAATCTGCGCTCCGCTCTCCAAGCCACCAACGGCAATCAGCGTACCACCTTGCACATACAGTTTCTTCTGCTCTTCTGAGTTGGCATCAATCGCCACTTCAGGAGAATTAGCACCAATAGCATACACCAAACCGCCTTTCACATACACATTACCATTGCCATCAATACCATCGTTATTCATCGCACGCGAATACACATAACCGCCCGAAATAATCAAATCACTACCATCACCACCCACATTGATACCATCATCGTAGGAGTTAACTACAACCTCGCCGTTCGAGATTAAAATAGAAGTCTTACTCTCAATACCCTCAGCATTTTTACCTGCAGTTGAGACATTGATTTTACCACCTGAGATTTTGATTGCACCATCTGCCTTAACACCCTTAGAAGAAGAATAGTAATCACTATTTACATTATCGGTATTGCCTGTATAGTTGGTATTTTCCGTTGTACCATTGTGGTAGTAAAGCGCACCCTTGGTGACGATAGTAACCTCACCACCCGACAACTCAAACTCTGCATCACAGTTGATACCTTTACCACCAGCACCAGTGCTTGTCAATGTCAAAGTTCCACCAGAGATGACTACCTTTGCATCGCTACCTAAACAAGCAGCAGCTTTCGTCTTGAGATCCTCGTCATCCCATTTGCCATGGCCCGTTGTTGTGATATTGATGGTTCCTGCCTTCACAAAAAGATCACCTTCTGACTTGATACCTTTAGCAGCCTTACCTGGGGTATTAATATTGATTGTTCCGCCCTCAAGATAGATATTTCCACTATCCTCATCCTCGTGATCAACTGTCTCACCTGTCGAACCTACCTCCGTATCCTCAATATCACATTGGATACCATCATCCGTTACATTATTGATATTGACATTACCACTCTTCATCAAGAAGTATTGCGCACAGTTGATACCATCGCCTTGTGCGGAAGTGACAT
The DNA here is from genome assembly GCA_017391525.1 of Paludibacteraceae bacterium. Classification (GTDB taxonomy): domain Bacteria; phylum Bacteroidota; class Bacteroidia; order Bacteroidales; family Paludibacteraceae; genus Colicola. Next base: position 62,236 of record JAFOYE010000006.1, read on the forward strand.
TCAAGGTTGCTTCCTTGAGTTCAATATACTCACCTGACTTGATTGCGTGCTTCAAGTTACCTACTACATTCAACACACCGCTCTTTGAAAACTCTGGATGACCTTTCACATAGAAAGCACCCTTTTGCGAACCACTAGCACAATCCACTAAGGTATTGGTGGTTCCATCCATTACTTTTACTTTGATACGTTTGCTATTTTGGATGTGGACAGCAGCACCAGACTTCACTGGGGTCTTATTGGTCAGTGTCAAACCATTCAACTCCACAGTCGCCTTATACGAACCTGACATATAGAACTCACCATCAGCAGAACTTCCTGACAGTGTGTATGTTATCTCTTGTTGCAAATCATCGCTTTGAGCGATATTAACGTGTGCACCACTAACACTGATAGTCAAATATTTAGCTACATTTCCAGCCACAGTCACTGCTGCTGAATTCTCATTATATACCACGGTCACAGTATTATCTTCAACAGAAGTTTCATTCACATACATATCCTCTACCTCTGTCAAAGCAAACACCTTATCCATTACAGTCAATGTGTTGCCGTTGGTGTAGTTCATCACTCCCGCTTGCTCAGCAGGGAATTGGTAGGTCACTTGCCCTTGCTGCACATTCAGTGTTTGTGCATTGACCATAGTACAAACGACTAAAGCACATAGTATAGAAAATATCTTTTTCATTGTATTGCCCTCCCTTGTTTATTTAATTACTACAGTTTGCGACTGATCACCATTCAATATCACATACGTACCAGCCTGCAAACTCTTTACTGCTTCTAGTATTGAGCTATAAGTACCCAACGAAGTACCTGTTACACTATAGATTTCTATAGGAGCGTCCACATTGAGTACATTCTCAGAACCAGTAGCTGTTTTGTCCATTGAGAATTCCATAGACACAAGATCGGTTAAAACCAAATTAACTGTTCCGTCATCGTTAGTCACTTGCAAATCACTACCACTAACATTCAGGGTAAGATTACTTACCGTAAAAGCCGTAGTTGTTCCTGCTTGATTAGTAAATACAAGGTAATTGTAGGTACCAGCATGTGCCATCATAGTAAAGCCCAATGCCAACAATAAGAATACGTTTTTCATAGGTATATAAATTGGTGTATTAAATGTATTAACTAATTAGGCCACAAAATTACAACTTTTTTCTTATAATTTATTATAATTTATAGCGCACTTATTAACATATAGTCGAATAATGTTGTATATCATCACAAATTTATCTATCTTTGCATTAAAATTATTTACGAAAAGACGTATAATATGAATAAACATGCGGTTTTAGAACTCCAACGAGTTGAACAAGAGAAGGTTGTCATGACTAGCGAAAGCGCTTTGCCGGTAACACTCGCCAATGACGTTTTTGTTTCTCCGAACTTTGTCATTTCCCTTTGCCACAAAGGAACATGCCGAGCTAATTTTGATATGCTCCCTATCGAATTCGAGCAGCACGACATTGCCGTCATGCTACCTGACCATATCATTGGACATGGAGAATGTTCAGAGGATGATTCTACCACAATGATTGTCATAGACCGCACCTTTTTCGACCAACTCACTAATCGCGAATCATTCAGCGGCTACCTCAAATACAAAAGCCAACCTAACTACCATCTCACTGATGAGCAATATAGCCAAATCACGACAATTCTAGCTACGCTACGTTTAGTTGTTGAAATTCCCCACCCTAAGCGTACTGAGTCACTTGCTAATCTGCTAGATATTCTTTTTTACGCATTGACTGATTTCAGAGGTGATGAATTAACGAATAAGGAGAATAAAGTAGAAGTACGCAATACATATCTATTTAACTCGTTTTACGAACTACTCATCAACAACTACAAGTCTCAACACGAAATAGGCTGGTACGCAGAAAAACTATGCCTTACCCCTAAGTATTTCTCAGGCGTTATTCGTCAAATAACAGGCAAGAGTGCTGCGCAATGGATCAACGAAATGCTTATCCTTCATGCTAAACGACTTCTCTACACACGACATGATATGAACGTGCAGCAAATAGCCTTCGAATTGGGCTTCAAGGGTAACGCAAATTTCTGCCGCTTCTTCAAAGATCAAACAGGACTCCGCCCGAGCGAGTATCGCAAAAGTAAGTAACCAGATTAACTAGTTGACCTAGATCTTCTAGTTCATCTAGGTTATCTAGTTCAACTATAGTCACTCGAATAGGCACAAAAACAAAGAACCCCGAAGATTACTCTTCGAGGTTCTGAAAATATCGGGTACCTAATATTCTATAAATGGAGTAATTATGGTTGGGGAAGGAAAGGCCAAAATACTGGATGCTCATGGATATATTTAGCAGTCGCTATACCCCAAAAAGACGCCATATTTAGGGCAGTTGGATCTTGATCTTCCCACAAACCCATATAACATATACCTTCCAATGGAGCTGTATAAATAGCATAGCCACCTTCTACCGCGCTGGTAAGCGTCGTGTTCACAGAGGCCGCCAGGTACTCATCATGAACGCTGAAAGTATCCTCTGTATTTGGTGAGTAAACCATACCCTTCCACTCTTTAGAAACGGCGTCTTCAGAAAGAAGTGAATAGAGTTGATTACTCACTTCGTTGAAAATCGCCACTTGATTAGCCCTATCAGTAGTAGCAGCATTTGTCCAAATTTTCATAAGCCCCAATTGATTATTTTCATATTCTAGATTGAGCACAATAGCAGTCCGTTTCTTATTAATAAGGAGATTATTCATATACTCATCAAAAAGTGAATCATTTCCTGCATAATCTGCATAAAAATCCGAGGGATAAGTATAGCAAGCGCCCTGTATCGTTGTATCTACTTGACCATCAGACGATGGCATATATGGATTACTCAGCGTTCTAACAAATCCCAATTTCTTTAATTGCTTGTCGATGGTCACGGAGTCTTTTCCTAACATAGATGGTACTTTTGCCATTGTAGAAAGTAATACTTTTTTGTCCTTATTAGGAGTATTTGGAACATTCTGGGGGTCGCATCCTATAAAAGTGAATAGGACTGCTAATGTAAATAGGGATACAACAGACTTTTTCATAATCGTAACATTTAAAAGTTAATACTATTTTTTCACGACGTGATTGTTTGGAAATTTCGCTGCAAAGTTACAATAATACAACGAAGCGTGCAATAGTTTGGGGCACTTGTTAGCATAGGGGGGGGTATTACATTGATTATCAATACAATACAACAACATTTGTTAGCATATTATAAAAAACGCTACTATTCGTTTACGGGTAAATTACGTAAGAAATCAAGTAAATCAGCAGACGTTGTACCTATTTTTTTCGCTATTCGTTGCTTAAAAACACGGATACCATGTTTGTCATAACATAGATATTCTGCTATTTCTATATCCGTCATATGTGAGTAAACAAGACTAATTGTACAAAAGATCTTCTCACGTTCTGACAAAGGAAGTGTATCCAACATACACATCCATGTATGTAGCCAAGGACTAAGATCTCTTTTTAAAGTCTTGTATTCTTTCCAGCGCTTGTGCGGAGCATGATATCTATCTACGATATTAGATAATTTTTCTCCAAATTGACGGTAATACAACTCTTGAGATAAAAGAGCTTCTTGATTTTCTACATAGGTAGATAGTTTGTCTATCTGCTCATATGCTATGCGGTTGCGTTGGCGATACACAACTGCACCTACAAATAAGATGATGCAAACCAATAGTATAGTAGCCAGCATAATCCACACCCAACGCAATGGGTGAGGATTTTGCAAATAGTTTTCTAATTGAGGTATTGCTTTTGCATATTGATTACTCTGAATATGTAATAGCCTCTGTGCATCAGAACGCGAATGGGTATATTCACTCATTCTTATAGCATTATTTTGGACTTTTGCATCCAATAGAAGGCAATAATAAGCATTGGCTAAATAGTTGGGATTATTAGATATAGATATCAGTTTATTGGAATAGAGTACTGCATGATTTACTTGGTTTGCATGGAAATATATCTGCATAATTTTCAACCAAATAAAACATTTTTCCTCTTCACTTCGCCAATAATCTAATCCGCGGTTGAAATACACCAATGCAGAATCATATTGATGCAATTCGTAGAAATAAAGCCCATTGGTTTCATAATATCGCGCCATATATGCACTGTCCAATTGATATGTTTGGGCGATATTCAGCAAACTATCTGCATTTTCAAAGCGATGCAGATAAACATGGCACTGGCTTACATTTAGCAAACTCTGAGCATAATACCAGTCATTGCCACTTTCCTTGAAAGCTTCTTTGGATCGCTCATAGAAAATTAATGCCAAACTATCGTTATTATTTTGTGCGCAGATATAGCCCATACACGAGTTTACTCGTCCGCGATAAATAGGGTCATCAATCTGCAAACGATCGGCTTCAATATAGCAGTTTGCTGCATCAGCAATTTGATTAGACAAACTATAGTTTCGCCCCATATAATAATACGCTTTGCCAAGGGTATTGCTCTTGAAGAGTCGCCCGAACGGATTATCCAATGTGCGAATAGTCTTTCCAAGTACAGCTGTATCGCTATATATCACATGTTCAGTTTGATCTACGCTATCGGCCATAGCTATCACTCTCTCCGCCTCATGCCAAGAACTGCATGAGGAAAAACAAAGTAATAATACAACAGATACAATCAGGGTTAGTACTCTTTGCCCAAAATCTAATATGTAACGATTGCTAATCAACATCTATCACAATATCATCATTTATATCTGCAAAGGTACTATTTTTTATTGATATTTGCAAATATTAAATAAAAAAAGTATAAAGGCTCGAACATAAACAAAGAAGCCCGAAGATTTCTCTTCGAGCTTCTGAAAATGGCGGCTACCTACTCTCCCACAAACGCAGTACCATCGGCGTTGCTGAGCTTAACGACCCTGTTCGGAATGGGAAGGGGTGGGACCTCAGCGCTATAACCACCTAAATTATGGGGTTAACGTATTGACTG
>JAFOYE010000031.1 GCA_017391525.1 Paludibacteraceae bacterium
CGATGGTTTGTTTGGTAAGTTTGGCGATGGCCGATACGACTTCGACGCTAGCAATAGTTATATTGGTAAATACAATGCAGCCACCGAGTCTTATGACTTGTACTACATCCAAAAAGGTCAATTCACCGTTACACTCGACGAGGAAGATAATGTTACTCTCACAGCATCTGTAGTTTGCGAGGATGCAATCCAATACGATGTTACTTTGACTTCTAAGTACGAAGAGCCACATATTGAGTTTGACGCAGAGGAAGGTGCAGTAGAACGTATCTATGGCGCTAATGCTGAGGTAACAATCAACGACCATTCCGCAGATTATGGACTCATATCTGTTCAAATCATTGATCCTGTGGAGGGTGATATTACTGCGTTGTATTTTTGTTACATGGAGTCTGATCCTGAAACCATTATTCCAGAGGGTACTCACGAGATCAATAGCACTTGGTTTGATGGTACTGTTTTGGCCAGTACAGGTATGGATTGGGATGGTAATGTCATGCCTTCATACTACGCTGGCTATGTAGATGGTTGGCTGGTAGAACCTTTCTATTTCTTCCAAACTGGTACTGTGGAAGTTACTAAGAACGCAGATGGTAAACTAAGCTTTGAGATCAATGCGCTTAACTCATGCAATATCCCTGTTCATATTGTATATGACGCTGCAGCTTCTGGAGTTGAGAATATTGATGTAAATGTTGCTGGTATCAAGAAACAAATCATTGATGGTCAACTAGTTATCATTCGAGATGGAAAAGCCTATAATGCTGTTGGTGCACAAGTGAAGTAATATATCGGACGGCTTCGCCTATAGGCGATAAGGCTATAAGGCGAATAGGCGAAAGCAATAAAAGCAGAGAGATTCCACGGAATCTCTCTGTTTTGTGTTATTTATTACAAATCGCCGATCTTTTAATATGAGGTGATGGTACTATGAGAATTTTCTTCTCTAAATACATTCGGGGTTTTTCCAACATGTTTATGAAAAAAATTACCAAAATTAGATGGGTCATTAAAGCCTAATTTATATGCCACTTGTACTAAGGTAATCTCGTTGCTCACTAATAGATTTTCAGCCATGGCAATTAGATACTTGTTTATATATTGTTTTGCCGATATACCAGTTACTTCCTTGACACAGTGAGTAAGATATTTTGTAGTAAGGCACATTTTATCTGCATAAAACTGTACACCATGTTCTTTTACGCCATAATTTTTTAGTAATTCTATGAATTTATATGTTATTATCTCATTTCTCGTAGTTGGTTCTTTGTTTGTTAAGTCATTGTGTATATGATAAGAAAAACTCAACATATATGCCGTTAGTAGATGTTGTAGAATTTTAGCTAGGTGAATATTTTTTTGATCATTTATAAGTAGGTTTTGTAACATCATAAAACATTGCAGCAACGATTCTAATGTTTCATTACTAACGGATATAAAAGGGTGGCGTACTAAATGAAATGACATATCCAAACTATTCAATACACTTAGTTTAGAAACAAACTCTTTTGACATAATAATGCACTTAGCTTGAAAATCATCCGAAAGGTTTACTACTTGTAATAGTTGTTCTGGTAGATGATATAGCATGCCTTTTGCTTTTAGAGTATATTCTTGGACACCATTGATCCTCACTTGCATTTCTCCATCTATGAGTATTGTTAATACTACATAATTATTTAAAACTACATAGTTATGTAAAAAACTCATATGTTTTGGAGTATCAATAAGCAGAAATTCCTGTTCGTAATGTAAAATTTCTCTCAAATGATGTTCTTGAATTTTATCGATACGTAATATTTTCTCTTTCATAAAATGAAATATTTTTTAATTCGGCAACAAAGATAGTAAAAATATCCAATAATTTTACAAATATATGTGATTTTTACCATAAAATATGACATTTTTATGATGAAAATCGCTAAATAATCCCTTTTTTACTATAATTAGGGCATAAATGACCTTTCGTATTTACTAAAATATTGCTACTTTTGCACAAAATTTTAAAAAGGACGTCTAAGTCCATAGTGTTTATATCTTAATTAATATTATAAAATTTAATTCATGAGTTTAAAATCACTTTTTAATGAAGCATTTTCTGATATCAAAGATGAGATGCGACCACGACATGAATTGGATGAAGCTAACTTTAATGCTGTAAATATGAGTTTAAAATCATTTATTAAAGATGCATTTTCAGATATGAAAACTGATATGCAAGCTCAACATGAATTGGATAAAGCCAATTTTAATGCTGCAAAAGCAGAGGCCAAAGCCCAATTTGAGGAAGCTAAAAGTATTCCTAAACAAATGCGCAAAGCACGTGATAATCAGCGAAAGACTCAAATTGCTGAAGCAAACCAACGCGATGTTGAGGCAAAAAAGCGAATTATTGATGCACAATCGCTTTGAACTTAAGTAAATAACTGATTAATGATTACCAAAAACAATCCCTGCTTACATAGGGATTGTTTTTTTTGTAAAATGAAGAATAGTAAACTTTAGTAACTTTCCGCTGTTTTGCTTGCGTATGTGAAAAAAAATATTTATCTTTGCACCCGATTTAGAATGGCGGCATATTGACCACATTCTAGTCACTCACCTTTAAAACCCTTAAAACTTTTAGAACTTTTAGAACTCTTTTTGAATATATGAAAAAAGTACTAGTTATCGGTGGAGGCGGACGTGAGCATGCTATTGTGTATGCTCTATCGCGCAGCCCACAAGTAGAGAAGATCTACTGCGCTCCAGGTAACGCAGGTATCGCCCAATTGGCTGAGTGCGTAGCTATCAAAGACACGGATGTAGAGGGACTTCTCCTCTTTGCTAAAGAGACGGAAGTGGATCTTACCGTGGTTGGTCCAGAAGCAGCGCTTGCGGCTGGTGTGGTAGATGCTTTCCGTGCGGAAGGTATGCCAATCTTTGGTCACACCAAAGCCGCTACACAAATCGAGTCCAGTAAGGAGTTTGCCAAGATCATTATGGACAAATATCAAGTGCCTACCGCTGGTTATCAGTCTTTTAGTGACTATGCTGAGGCATTGGCTTACGTCAAAGCAGGCACTCTCCCAACCGTACTCAAATACGACGGTTTGGCCGCTGGCAAAGGCGTAGTCATCGCTACTACCCTCGAAGAAGCAGATGCAGCGTTGCAGGATATGCTCTGCAATGAGGCATTCGGCAAAGGCAAAGTCGTAATCGAAGATTACCTCGAAGGTCCAGAGTTCTCCTTTATGTGCTTTGTCAACGGCGAGAATGTCTATCCAATGCCACTCTCACAAGACCATAAGCGTGCGTACGACAATGACGAAGGTCCTAACACAGGCGGTATGGGAGCTTATACTCCGCTGCCTTTCGTGACTGAAGAAGATGAGGCTTTTGCCCGCAAACATGTCCTTGAAGCCGTTGCCAAAGGTATGTGTGCAGAGGGTTTGCCACTCACAGGTGTGCTCTATGGCGGACTCATGAAAACCGCACAAGGTGTCAAAGTCATTGAGTTCAATGCTCGCTTTGGCGATCCAGAGACCGAAGTCGTATTGCCACTCTTGGAAAGTGATGCATATGATGTGTTCTATGGAATTGCAACAGGGCAATTGGCTATGGGCGATGGGCAATTGGCATGGAGAAACGAAGCCACTATTGGTGTTGTACTTGCTTCTAAGGGCTACCCTGGCGACTATGCGAAAGGTGCTGTCATTGAAGGCGTTGAGCTCTTCGATGGCCCTGTCTTCCACATGGGCACCAAGAACGACAACGGCGTACTCAAGACCAATGGCGGTCGCGTAATGATGTGCATAGCTACTGGTAAAGACATCGCCGAGGCGCAAGCAAAAGTATATAAGGAGATCGAGAAAATCCATTGCGACAACCTCTTCTTCCGCAAAGATATCGCCCATTGGGCACTATAACATTGTTCAACGCGACTGAAGTCGCTGTTCAGCGCTTCGCGTTCAACCTCGTTCAACATTGAACCACTTTGAACAACATTGAACAATTTTGAACCATATTGAACAAATTTGAACTAAACATATGATAATCGACGGTAAACAGATCTCGCAATCCCTCAAGGATGCGATGAAAATCGATGTAGATGCATTGGCGGAGCAATATGGTCGCCGCCCATGCCTCATGGTCATCATAGTTGGTGACAACCCTGCCAGCCGCTCGTATGTGCGCGGCAAGATCAAAGCTACCGAGTATTGTGGCTTCGATGGCCACCTCGTGGAACTCCCTGAAGATGTGAGCGAAGCAACACTCCTTGCTGAGATCGACAAACTCAACAACGATCCACTCGTGGACGGTATTCTCGTGCAATTGCCTTTGCCAAAACATATCTCTGAGGACAAAGTCATCGCTGCTATCTCTGCCGAGAAAGACGTGGATGGTTTCCACCCAGAGAATGTAGCACGCCTTTGGCTCAACCAACACTGCATCCTTCCATGTACCCCAAAAGGTATCATCGAGCTCCTCGATCAAGCGGGCGTGGAGATGGCAGGCAAGAAAGCCGTAGTCATCGGCCGAAGCAATATTGTGGGCAAACCAGTTGCCAAACTCCTGCTTGACCGTAATGCTACTGTGACTATTGCTCATAGTCGTACCAAGGACTTGGCTGCCGTATGCCGCGAAGCAGATATCCTCGTAGCCGCAGTAGGTCGTGCCGAAATGGTAACCGCAGAGTATGTAAAACCAGGTGCAGCTGTGATTGATGTGGGTATCAACCGCACAGAGGAAGGCAAACTAGTAGGTGATGTGGACTTCGCTTCTGTAGAGCCAATAGCTGGTGCTATCACTCCTGTTCCAGGTGGAGTAGGGCCAATGACCATCACCATGCTCATGCGCAACACGATTGAGTGCTTCCTTAATCGTGTGAATAACAAGTAATTATATTTATAATTCCTTGCTCCATTGCTACAGTTACTTAAGATTCAGCGGTCTTGTATCGGATGTTCCCGATACAAGGAGCGGTGGCAATAAAATCAGAATCTGAGAATAAAAGATTTATAAGATTTCTGCCCATTAGGGCAAGGAGATATTTAAAGTTATATATATGGAATCAGAAGGGTCTATACCTTTATTATTAGTATATTTATTTCTCGCCTTAGGCGTATCGTTTCTTTGTAGTCTGCTGGAGTCCGTGTTGATGTCCACCACCTTGTCCTATATCAACCTCCGTGAAGAAGAGGGATATAAACTCGCCAAGGTGATGAAAAAGTTCAAGACTGACACCGAACGTCCATTGGCAGCCATCCTGTCGCTCAACACCATCGCTAACACTGTAGGTGCTTCTGGCGTGGGTCTGCAAGCCACCTTAATCTTCGGTAATGCATGGTTTGGCGTTGCGAGTGGCGTTATGACCGTGTTGATATTGGTCTTCTCAGAGATTATCCCTAAAACCATTGGTACCACCTACTGGAAACACCTCATGGGGTTTGCAGCCTCTGTGATTCGTGTGCTCGTTTGGGTACTCTTCCCAATCGTAAAAATCATTGAATATATCACACGTCTTTTCCCTGAACCCGACGAAGCGGCTGTCAGCCGTGAGGAAGTGATAGCTATGGCGAATGTGGGCGAAGAAGAGGGCGTGATCGAGGAAGATGAGAACAAGATCATCCGCAATGTCATGCGTCTCAACGAGGTCAAAGCGTATGAGATCATGACCCCTCGCGTGGTAGCAGCTATTGCTTCGGAGAAGATGACCCTGCGCGAATATTACGACAGCGATGCCTACGACCATTTCTCTCGTATCCCTGTTTATGCTGACTCGCCTGAGTTCATTACGGGCTATGTCCTCCGTGGCGACGCATTGGAGGAACTCACTGAAGATCAGTTCCAAAAGACCCTTGGAGAGATCAAACGCTCGCTCCTCTATTTCAATGAGGAGATGAATGTCAGCGACATCTTCGACGCTATGCTCAAGGAGAAATCGCAGATTGGCGTCGTGATCGATGAGTATGGTTGCTTGCAAGGTATCATCACCTTTGAGGATGTGATTGAGACGATCTTCGGTCTGGAGATTATCGACGAGATGGATGTGGTTACCGATATGCAACAATACGCTCGTGAGCGCTGGCAACTTCGCCAAAAACGCTTCAAACCTGTGGTCATGCGCAGCATACCAGAGGGAGAAAGCGAAGAGATTTCCGCAGAATCACAACCTGAATAACTATCTGATAGAGTGTAGAATATCGTTCTGCACTCTATTCAAATCTAATACTAACTTTTAACTAATCCACAACTATGATTGTACACGTAGCATCCTTTTTAGAGAGTATCGGTGGCTCAATCGACAAGGACCACTATCTTCGTCCCATTCCTGGCAGAGTAGGGTATGCTGCCTATTGCCGCAAACCAGAGTATTCTCAAGCAAAGAAGAAAGAGATGGCAGCCCATGCTGTCGTACAAAATTTCCGCAGTATCAACGAGGAGGCTTGTGCCATTTTGCACGATCCAGAACAAAAAGCGCTTTGGCAAGAGAAACATTTGCAAGCATTGCGTGAAGCGAGCAAGCACCAACGTATGCCTAATGCCAATGGTAAACCACCTGTTCCAGCCCGATTATACGATTTCATCAAGCACGAAATCTCTCTTTCCCGCAAAAGTCAATCCAACTCATAACTCATAGTTCATAGTTCGTACTTTCCTTTGTATGCCTATTTATTGCCCCTTACTTGCCACCTATCTCCATCGTGACCTCATCGTGACTTCATCGTGACTTCATCGTGACCTCGCCGAATGAATGACGTATCTTCACCGAGAGTACATTATACCTTCATTGATGTAATTCAAAGATCATGGAGTTGCTATGGGTATGGTTTTATATTTTATTGACTCTTTGCTTCCAAATTCATTTTGCGCTTTATCTTGCTTTTTGAACCAATCAAATGATGACTTGGAATATAGTATGTGCCAGCTGTGTACTTTAAATCATAACGCTTCAATACACGCATACTGCACACATTGTCCACAATAACAGTATATCCACCAATGTCGAATTGGCTACCAGCATGGTTATATAGCGAATAAATCTGCTCTAAGGATTGATATGCCTCTGCTGCCGTTTTTCCAATAGGAATGCGGATAGTCTTATCCTCGTATGGATTGTCGCTGTGAATGTACAATTCATATTCCCCAGTATTATGCCAATAAACGACCATACGACCATAGAACTGATAGCGTTTGGTCTGTTCTTTTATTTGCACTTGTGCATGTGCGCAATGGCACGCGCAAATCAATAATAAGATAGTCAAGAAGCGTTTCATATCTATAGGTTTTTAATATATACAGTTCCACGAAAATATCGGTGACTATCATCATTATCACAAACTATTTCACCATAAATCATGATGGGAAACTTCAGTCCTAGATAGCGAATATCGTCCGTGCTATCGGCTGGTATATACCCAAGGTGGTGTCCATCGTTGTGGAATATTGCGATAGCATTTTTGTCAAATTGGTTAGTAGGTTCTGGCGTAAGATAACCTTCAAAAGTACCTACATACTTCGCGATATTTTTTCGGTAGTTTATGCCAGATATATTGAATCCATGGGCTACTGCGACAACTGCACACTCACGTTTTGTAGGCATAGTACTTGCTCGCTTCTTAAGTGCACGTTGTTGCACTAGTTCATCATACCTATCTTCAAAAATGGCTTGTACCGCCTCCTTGTCTCCTATTTGTTCTGCTCGTAGTTTAGCGTCTGCCATTCTTTCTATATACTCAGCAGAATGCCGTGCAGCAGATCTTGGAGAACTATTCTTGTTCAGTCTTATAAATACGATCGCAAAAATAGCACAAATGACTATAGCTATGTCTACTATTATTGTTATCATTGCTTTGTAAAAATTGCTTAATCCTGACATCCCCTTGGCGCAGGTTTGCGATTGCAAAGGTACGAAAAAAAATGTATATGTGCAAGAAAATGACAAAAAAAACGGAGAGGTTTGTTCAACCTCCCCGTTGGATAGGATTGTTATTGCCTATGGGTCCTGCTCACAAGCAATAATCTATATTATTTCATTTGTTGACCCATTACGTTGAATACGCTATCACCTACCATGATCAACAATTGACCATTGCGAATGATCTTCACTGGTTGCTCAGTCACGATAGTGTTCTCAACACTAGTAGTAGGATCTTGTTTCCAAATAGCGTAGATAGTACCAGCCCAACCTGCAGGAAGTACTGTCATAGCTTCGCCTGTACCCTCTGCATTATCATACCAACCTACGAAGGTGTAACCCTCTTTCACTGGAGTAGGTAATACATAATCTTCATCCATTGCTTCAGTTGGCAATACTACGCCGTACTCTGCCTCATATGCAGCACCCCATACCTCTTGCTTACCAGCCTCGGTGAAGTTGATGCCAGCTGCACCATATTGACCTTCAGCAGCATTGAAGAATGCGTGTACAGCCCAACGCCAGCCGCTCTCGTTAGCAGAAGCCATATCGGTGCTCAATGTCACACCAGCAGCAGTTGCTACTGACAATACGTAGTCACCCAACCACTTGTACTCAGATGCCTCGTCGGTCATAATCTCTTGCATCTTTGCGCTAGCAAAAGTAGTAACTTTGTCAATTGGTTGATCAGCACGATTCAAACCATAGTAAGTGTTGTAGTATGGCTTGAATGCCTCCCAGAGTTCAGCGTTGGTAGGAACAACAACAGCAGGGAACTCACCACCGTTCAACTCCCATGTGATGGTCTCTTTGTAAGCCTCACCACCGATATAGATGAGGTCCTCTTTTACCTTGAAGTAGAAGTCATATTTACCAGGAGCAAGTACGATATTGCCGTTTTCGTCATAGCTGCGCTCTACAGAATACTCATCCACGTTGCCGCACCATGCGGTAGCAACGCCGTCAGTCAAAGTAACCACCTTAACAGCGTCACCCTCAAGGATCTCTTGACCAAGAAGTACATACTCATTCTCGTTGTCTGGGTTAACGGTCATAGCGATACCTGTAGTCCAGTCGCCCTTTACACCCATCAATACATAAGTGATTACAGGAGGAGTAACAGGAGCTGAGAGTTTCTCAATAGCCTCCTCTTTGGTGTACCAAGCGTCTTTCACATAGTACTTGCCAGCTGTCCACTTGAGGTCGCCTGTTTGTACTCCGCTACCGTTGTTGAAGATAATACCGCCGAAAGAAGTACCTTTCTCTGCTTTATAAGAATATACATCATATCCAGCCAATTGCTCAGCCTCTTTGGTCATTGCCACACCTGGCCATGTACCTACTTCAGGAGTCCAGGTGTAGATATTTGCCTTGCCCCAACCTTGGTTGTCCACAAAGTAAACATATTCATACTCAACTGGTTTTACTAATTGAGCCTCAGCTTCTTCCTTGGTGTACCATTGGTTGTTGATAACATATTTGCCAGCAGTCCATTTGAGGTCAGCAGTTTGACTACCTGAACCGTTATTGAAGATTACGTTAGCATATTTACCAGCCTCTGCTGTGAATGAATATACATCATAACCACCGATTTGCTCTGACTCTTTAGTAGCAGCCACACCTGGCCAGTTAGCGTTTTGAGGCTCCCAAGCGTAAGCGTTTACTTTAGACCAACCCTTGTTGTTGATAAAATAAACGGTCTCAGTAGTTGGCTCTACAACAGTAGCCTCTTGGAAGTTAGCAACCACTTCAACGTCAGCAGTTACATTGAACTTGTATGGGTTCTTGGTAGAAACAGTGTCCTCGCCTACAGTCCAGCATGTGAACTCATAACCCTCATTAGCAGTAGCAGTCAAAGTAGCCTCTGCACCTTCCTCATACTCGCCAGCACCCTCTACAGTACCATTCTCAGCTTTCACAGTTACAGTGTATTTCACTGGTTCTGCAGCACCTGCTACAGTGTAGGTGAAAGTAATCTCGTGGAACTTATTGGTTACAGAAACGAACTTCATCACAACAGGCTCGGTACCGTTGGTAACGGTGAAAGTAACCAAACCATTGTTGGTAGCAGTCTTGGTAGCGTTGGTCAACTCTGACTTGCCAAGATATGTGCCAAGTGTGGTGTTCTTGGTGTTGATTACATATTTCAAGATTGTCACGCCCTCTTTAGGAGTGATAGTCATGATAGACTTAGAAGGAACCTCCCATGGTGAAACGGACTTGAGTGCAGTGGTAGATTCACCTTGCTCTTGTACGATAACGCAGCATGGCAGATCGTGAGTTACCTTGCCATCAGCCAATGTTCCAGGGACACAGGTAGATTTCTCCTCCTTGGTCACCACAGCAGCAGCCTCTTGGAAGTTTGCTACGAGAGCTACGTCAGCAGTTACAGTGAATGTATATGGGTTCTCAGTAGAAAGCTCCATGTCATCAAATGTCCAGCTAACAAACTCGTAACCTTCTGCAGCAGTAGCAGTTAGAGTTGCTTGAGTACCTTCCTCGTATTGACCAGCACCCTCTACAGTACCGTTCTCAGCACTTGCGCTAACGGTATAAACCTTAGGAGCTGGAGCCAAAATGGTAATCTCAGCGTTGACGATCTGAGGTTGGATGTATTGACCTGTGTTCCATTGTTTTAACTTGCCCACGATACGCACTTTCATGCCCACTTCCATAGCGCAAGGTACATTGTTGTTGTAAGAGTACAATACCTCGCCACCTGTCTTGGTGTCGGCAATCCAGAACTGTTGTACGCTAGTTGATGTGTTAAGTGTATCTTTGATACTAGTTACATAACCCTTTACACTATAATACAATTCGGTAGTTTCTGTATTATTACTAAGCGCCTTAGCGATAGCAGCAGCTTGAGCACAAGGCACTTTGGTAGCTTGAGTGAAGACAGTTGTTGTTACCAAACTACTAACAGCTGTTGCCTCGTTGTATGCGATAGCCTTAACTGTTGTGGTAGCATACACTTCGAATGGAGCAGTGTACTCTGTGCTAGCAGTAGTAGGATCTGTGCCGTCGAGGGTGTAGTAAATCTTCATACCCTCTTCTGCAGTGATAACTACATTAGCAGTGTCAGCAAAGTTAACATCACCTGTAATCATTGGTTGGTCAACGAAGTTTGCGTCAGCTGACTCGTAAGTAACCACGAGTTTGGTGAAACGCACTTGTTTGGTGGCAGAGAAAGCTACAGAGGCCTCGTCGCCCGTCCAAGTACCTATAAGACCGTCGCAAGTGAATGTACCTACAGTAGTAGTTAGGTTGCTGGGAGCGTACTGTT
>JAFOYE010000001.1 GCA_017391525.1 Paludibacteraceae bacterium
AGGTTCGCGTAGCACGCGTGAATGGTGAGTTTGTTATCAACCCTACCTTCGATCAATGCGAGAAAGCAGACATCGAGCTCGTTGTGGCTGCTACTCTCGACAACATCATGATGGTTGAGGGTGAGATGAAAGAAGTTAGCGAGGCAGATATGCTCGAGGCAATCAAGGTGGCTCACGAGGCTATCAAACCACAATGCCAAGCTCAAATCGAGATGATGGAGGCATTTGGTAAGACCGTTAAGCGTGAGTACTGCCACGAGATCAACGACGATGAACTCAAACAAGCAGTTCACGATTTCAGCTATGCACGCGCTTATGCACAAGCAACTGCTGCTGACACCAACAAGCATCACCGTGAGGAGATGTTCACCCAAATCCGCGAGGACTTCAAGGTAGAGAAAGCTGAATATATGGCTTCTCGTGCTGAGGCTCTCGGCGTAGAGTTGGATGACATCGATGCACTCGTAAACAAATACTACCACGATGTAGAGAAAGAGGCTATGCGTCGCTCTATCCTCGATGAAGGCAAGCGTCTTGATGGTCGTAAGACTACCGATATCCGTCCTATCTGGTGCGAGGTTTCTCCACTTCCAGGACCTCACGGATCTTCTATCTTCACCCGTGGTGAGACCCAATCACTCTCTACCGTTACCCTCGGTAACAGTCGCGATGAGAAGATGATTGACGAGGCACTTATCCAAGGTTCTGAGAAGTTCCTCCTCCACTACAACTTCCCTCCATTCTCTACTGGCGAGGCTCGTCCACAACGTGGTGTAGGTCGTCGTGAGATTGGTCATGGAAACTTGGCTTGCCGTGCGCTCAAGTCTGTAGTTCCTGCTGATTATCCTTACACTATCCGCGTTGTGAGCGATATCCTTGAGTCTAACGGTTCTTCTTCTATGGCTACCGTTTGCGCAGGTACTCTCGCATTGATGGACGCTGGTGTACCTATCAAACCAGTTTCTGGTATTGCTATGGGTCTTATCTCTGAGTGCAAGGGTACTAAGTACGCTATCTTGAGTGATATCCTTGGCGACGAGGATCACCTTGGCGATATGGACTTCAAGACTACTGGTACACGCGATGGTTTGACCGCTTGCCAAATGGATATCAAGGTGGACGGCTTGAGCTACGAGATTCTTGAGAACGCACTCGCACAAGCACACGAGGCACGTATGTACATCCTCGACAAGATCGTTGAGACCATGCCAGAGGCTCGTCCTGACCTCAAACCTCATGCTCCACGCATCGTAAGCTTCATCATTCCTAAGGATATGATTGGTGCGGTGATCGGTCCTGGTGGTAAGATTATCCAAGGTATCCAAGCTGAGACTGGCGCTGTGGTTTCTATTGAGGAGATTGCAGAAGGTGGCAAGGTAGAGGTTGCATCAAACAACCAAGAGTCTATGGACGCTGCTATCGCTAAGATCAAAGCTATCGTGGCTATCCCAGAGGTAGGCGAGGTATATCAATCTACTGTTAAGTCTATCATGCCTTATGGCTGCTTCGTAGAGTTCATGCCTGGTAAAGAGGGCTTGCTCCACATCTCTGAGATCGATTGGAAGCGCTATGAGACCATGGAAGAGACGGGTATCCAAGAGGGTGATAAGATCACTATCAAACTCATGGAGGTAGACCAAAAGACAGGTAAGTTCAAACTCAGTGCCAAGGCATTGAAGGAGAAACCAGAGGGTTATGTAGAGCCAGAGCGTCCAGCTCGTGGTGATCGCGGTCCTCGTCCAGAGCGTCGTGGCCCACGTCCAGAGCGCCGCAATCCAGAGGCAGATGGTGCACGCTTGAATCGTCACTAATTAGTTAATGACATATATGATAAAAGACCACGCGTTGCGTGGTCTTTTTGTATGTGTAAGGCTAGCGTAAAGGTAGCGCAACGGTTGCTAAAAGAAATCCTTATCCAATCCAGTCTTCTCTATCTAGACTGCGATAGCCGATCGCTTCGGAGATATGTTGCATTTGGATAGTTTCGCTGCCGTCTAGGTCGGCAATTGTGCGGGCTACTTTTAATATGCGGTCATATGCGCGGGCGGAAAGTCCCATCTTATCCATGGCATAAGACAACATCTTATCGCCTTGTGCATCCAATTGGCAGAACTCGCGCACCAATTTAGGTGGCATTTGGGCATTGCAATGGATAGGATTTTGTGCGGTAGCATTGTATTCTGCAAAGCGATGTTGTTGTATAGCTCTCGCTTTGATCACTCTTGCACGCATAGCTGCGCTGCTTTCACCAGGTTGCGCATCTTTGAGGGTAGAATAGGGGACAGCTTGTATATCGCACTGGATATCAATTCGATCTAGGAGCGGACCTGAGATTCGACTCATATAGCGGTGAATCTGCGCAGGCGTACAAGTACAAGGATGTGCAGGATTGTTCTCGCCATAGTGTCCACATGGGCAAGGGTTCATGGCGGCTACCAACATAAACGATGCTGGATATTCCACACTCATCTTGGTGCGTGTGACGCAAATCTTTCTATCCTCCAAAGGCTGACGCATCACCTCTAAAGCACTACGTTTATATTCTGGCAGTTCATCTAGAAAAAGCACTCCATTGTGTGCGAGCGAAATCTCTCCTGGGTGAGGATTCGTGCCGCCACCCACCAAGGCGACATCGGTTACCGTGTGGTGAGGGCTACGGAATGGACGTTGAACAATCAAAGCGCTAGACATGCCGTCGCTTTCTTTGCGGCGTGCCATGAGGCCCGAGACAGAATATATTTTGGTTGTTTCCAACGCTTCTTCTAAGTTTAGCGGGGGCAGAATGGATGGCATACGCTTCGCCATCATACTTTTTCCTGCGCCTGGAGGACCTACCATGAGCATATTGTGTCCCCCTGCGGCGGCTACTTCCATGGCGCGGCGCACATTCTCTTGTCCACGCACATCGGAGAAATCCAAATCCGAAGTAAAGGCATGCATGGCAAACTCTGCTGCGGTGTCCACGTGGGTAGGTTCAAAAGTCTGTGTTTCGTTCAAGAAACGGACTACTTCCAATAGATTCTTCAATCCATAGACTTCTAAACCAGTCACTACAGCCGCTTCGCGGGCATTCTGCTCTGGCAGAATCATACCTTTGAATCCCGCTTTGCGTGCTGCTAAAGCCATTGGGAGTACACCCTGAATAGGTTGGAGTGTTCCGTCAAGTGACAATTCACCCATAATCAGATATTGTCCTAGGAGGGCTGTCTTCACTTCTTCTTCAGCAGTCAGCATGCCAATAGCCAATGGGAGGTCATATGCAGCACCTTCTTTCTTGATATCAGCAGGAGCCATATTGATTGTCAAACTATGGCGTGGCTTATTGAAACCATTGACCAATATTGCTGCTAGAATACGTTCGTGACTCTCTTTAACGGCATTGTCAGGTAGTCCTACTAATGTGAAATCATATCCTGGTACTGCATGTACCTCTATTGTAACGATAACGGCATCTATACCCTGTGGCGCAGCGCCAAAACATTTGATGAGCATTAGTCAGTATCTTTAGATTTTACCTTTCGAGACTTTTTGGTTCTTTGTTTCCTTTTAGTCGAAGGAGATTCCTCGTCTTGTTTTTTCTTTTTATTCCAATTAAAGTCGTGTTTAAATACGAAACCAACACCTTGTACCATATTTGCTTGACGAAGAGAATATTTGTCAACAGTATGGGTATAAGCTTTGACACGTAATTTTCCATTCTCGGTCAAAAGATACTCCACATCCAAATCTCCAAAGAATGGTCGATTACTCAAATCATTATACCTATAACCAAAGTTACCATTGATAATTAATTGGTTGATTGGTTGTATTTGGAAATTAGCTTCGTACTCTTGACTAGCAGTTGCACCTTCCCCATCCGTACGGAAATTGAATCCCATGGTTACAACATCTGTTAGTTTACTGAGCCATGAGTTGATTTGTCCTGTTATGGTAGATGATAGTAGCGAATATGTCTCATTCAAACCGACATGCTGTGTGTTTTGCAGATATTCTGGAGTATAGAAGCGATTAAATACGAGTAAGTAAATCATTTGTCGCATCAACATCTCTTCTGTATTAATCATAGAATTAACCTGACTTTGAACAGATTCATCGGACTGTGGAAGTTCAATGGCAAATTTAAATGTAGGATTGAATAGTTGGTCGGTCATCTTGAGCACGCAATTGACTGGTACAGAGTTTCTATCCGTAGCAATTTGTGCACTCTCTGATCCAAATAAATCACGCAATGAAGCAGTAGTATGATAGTGACCTGTTATATCCACTTTAGGTGTCATTGGGTCATTTTCCCATGTGATACGGCTACCCTCGCGTATAGTGAAATCACGTTTAACAATATTGCCAAGAGAGAAACTAAATAGACCAGATTGTATCACGTAAGATCCTTGCATTTGAATATTCTCAGATGGATAATCGTAGGTGAGTTTAAGATTACCCTCTCCTTTGCCTTTGATAATATCTTGTCCTTCTAATATGATATTTATATCTGCCTGTGGCGTAACTTCTCCTGCCAATGTAAGTCTCATCTTACTTGCTTGTGCAGTAGGAGTTGAAGAGCTCTCTGGTATATGAAGATTGAGCAGTCCCTTTGATGTTGTATCTGGTTTTACAAACTCGATAAAATTAGATTGGGATGCTTGACTGGCACTGAATACATTGAGATAGAACTTGGTGTTAGCTTCAGTTGTGGCATAAGCATCTATATAGCAATCTTTGTCGTTTCCTCGTATGCTGACATCTCCAGTACCAAACACCTTTCCGTAGAAGAACGATTGTGGATCAGCAGGGAAATCCATAACCAAGAGTTTCTTTGCGTTAGCATGTAGGTCAAAATTCATATTGAGGAACTTGCGATGGTTGATAACACCAGTAAAGGTTCCTTTGTTGTTATATTGATCATAGAACTGAATTTGAGGGAATCGAATAGCTGTCTCATCTAAGAATATAGAATCTGAAAAGGCATATGTGACACCAATTTGAGGTACAGTGATTTTTGCGTCTTTTGCATATACTCGACCAATTACATCCACTTCACGGTTCTCTCCTCTTACGCGCACTTGACCATATCCTCTACCTGTAGGATTAGATATGATACCCTTTGTCCAATGGTTGATAAAACCAACATCTACACTATCGCAATCAATATCTAGAATCCATAACTTATCTGCAGGGAAAACTGTACCTTGCACATCTGCTACTGTATGGTTCGTTGAATCAACTACAACACCATCTATAAGGATGCTTTTGTTGATTCGATCCCATTTGGCTTCTGCTATCGCATCTCCGAGGTACACTCCATTGATACCTGCATTTGGAATCCTAGCATTAGCATCTAGTACCAATTCAGATAGAACACTATATAATGTGGCATTACCAGTTACAAGGCCTTGGATAGATATTACTTTTGGCGCGTCTGTGTAGGTCAGAAGGTAATCAACTTTGATATTACGGAGATCAATATTGAGAGAATCTGTTCTTAATGGAGAAATTTTACCATCTGCATAAATAGATTGATAGTCAGTCTTCAGTAATAGATTACGAACGTCTACACACTTAGTTGCATGTGTGTATGTTATATGAGTTGGACTGATAGACCATAAGGAATCATTCAAAATAATTTCAGTAGGTTTGATTTCTATATCAATTTTTGGTTTGTTCTGATACTTGGAGATTTGAGACGATATACTAATGTCACCACCATTACGTACGCTATCAGTGTTTCCTAACAATATATTTAAGTCTATGTTGTTATCATATGCAGAGGCACGGAAGGTTGTTTTAATATCACCTATTTTGGCTATAGTAGGATTATGTTTGGGTAAACGAGTGAGCGCATATAATGATAGGTTCAAACGCTCATTTTGATTATTAACAGCCAAAGTGATATCTTCTATATGTATGTTCTTGGTATCTAGTTTAGGTATAGAGCCATTGATACTAAAATCTTCATCGCGCAAATAACCTTTAACGACAGATGTAGAAGGGATATTTATATCTAGATTTAGGATTTTATTCAACTTGCCTATACTATGCAAGTATGCATAGAAATCAACGTGTGTATTCTTTGGGAAGACTTTATGAGGCTTCTCAATTAATGTTGGCATGCACTTGTGTAGAAGATGCTGTATAACCGTAGGGAGTGAAAAATAACTATAGTCTCCAGAAATACTTGCTGTAATCATATCTGATTGTACACGTATTTGAGGATTATTTTCTATAATAATCTTCAACGGTTTTATCAATTGCCTTTCTGCATTGTTGTATAAATCTATGGAATCAAAAATTACATAGCCATGCATATTGTCTAGCATTTGTGTTTTTGTTCCGTGGGTATACAAACTCACATATGCTAAAGTCGTAATCCGCAAATCAGGGTTCTTTTTTGTCAAGTTTACAGATGCAGGAGAAAAATCTTCCAAGTCAATCTTGAGATCTACGCGTGTACCATCTGGATCCCAATCTGCTATACCATCAATATTGAGTTGGACATTCTCATCGTTGATAGAGAGGTTTCCATTAACTTCATTGACATTCCAATTTCCATCTAGATGAATGTTTTTATAACGATAGCCAAGATAGTCCAAACTTTGTATATTAGCTTTGGCTTTACAACTAGTTAATTTGGTAGAATCAATTGCTCCATCAACCTGAGCATTAAATGCGATGATACCTAACTTATCGTTATTAAGCAATTTTCTTAAATCAAAGTGCATTGTAGACACTTTTCCGCAGAAATCAAAGTTTTGTAGAGTATTATCTGCCTTTAAAGTGCCATCCACATCTAACTTGCCTAGAGGCATTTTGAACGAACCATGTAATAATGCTTCTTCTATATCTCCCTCTACGTATCCTTCGTATTCTATCTTTTCAATGTTTTTAAGTTGTTTTGGTAAGTTTGGCTTGGGAATGTCAAATGTGATTAGTACATCTTCAAGAAGTGGGTTGTCGTAGTATAGATAATTACAATTAGCTTTGACGTATAATGAGTCCAAATTTGTTGGGTGTAACACTGCTATGTTGCCATCAAATAGTGTGTTACCTTTGTAATTCAGTAGCATGTTGTCAGCATGTATCGAATCTAAATCACCGCGGAGGTTGGCCTCAAAGGATGCGTCAAGTCTATCAACTTGTGCACGTAAATGCAATGAGTTGACATGGAAATCCAAAGAATCTTTACTAAACAAAGGAAGAGTCAGATTTAAGTCCAACTGATCTAATAGTAAGTCATTATAGCGTAGTCGTGTCTTTTCGAGATTTAACTCATCAATGGAAACATGCAGAGGAAATGTCATGGAATCTCTGCGAAGAGCGTTGATTAAAAATTGACAGTTAAGAGTCGAATCAGGTAGAGTTTGTAGGTTTATGTATGGTTTTTTTAACGTGAGTTGTTTAACATCCAATAGTTTCTTTTCTAACTGAAGAGGATCGAAGTCTAGGTTGATTTGTTCAATGTGTGCAAGTGTGTCTTTTTGTTGATCACTAATATAAACGCCATCTATCTTGAGCTGAGATAGAGGGCGATAATGAAATTCGTTGATATGCATATCAACTTGCAGTTCCTCACCTACCTTGCTTGTAACTTGTTGGATGATATAAGTCTGAACACTTTTTAAGTGTAGCAAACCAATTAACCCACCAGTAAGCAGTAGGATTGAAAGCACCGCAGTTATTATGATAAGTAACGCCTTTTTCATTCGTGTTAAAAATTGCGCAAAGATACTAATTTTCTCTCATACGCGCAAGATTTTTTGTTTTTTTTATCAAAAAAACACTAAAAAATGCAATTGTGGTATATGAACCACATGTCTTGAATGAGAAAGTGTTATTTCTATCGGGTTAATCGCGGTTCTTTCTTTAATAAATCAATATTCAAGGATACTTATTTCTTTTTGTTGAAAAAATGGCAAATATGTGTGATGCCACATAGATGGCATTTGGGATTACGAGCTAAGCATGTATATCTACCATGGAGTAATAACCAATGATGTGCCTTTGGAATTAAATCCTGGGGAATGTGTTTCACTAATTGCTTTTCACTATCTAACGGGTTCTTAGCATTTGTGGTTAGACCTATTCGCTCGGAAACTCTAAAAATGTGCGTATCCACCGCCATAGTTGGTTGATTCCACCATACTGCTAAAAAGACATTTGCAGTTTTCCTTCCAACACCCGCTAATGTTTGTAATTCTTCGCGTGTATTTGGAATCTCACCACCATATACCTCCATTACACGTTTAGCCATGGATACGAGATGTGTTGCTTTGCTGTTTGGGTAACTGACTGAGCGAATGTACGAAAGCACTTCTTCTATCTTCGCATCTGCCAATTGGGCTATAGTTGGAAATGCTGCGAAAAGAGCAGGAGTGACCATGTTGACTCTTTTGTCTGTGCATTGAGCAGAGAGCATGACCGCAACCAGGAGTTGGTATTCGTTGTTAAAATTCAATTCACTCTCAGCGATAGGCATGTTTGTCTCAAACCAGGTCAACGCTTGATCATAACGAGTTTGAATTTTCATTGTTCTCTATAGGTTTTGCTTAAGTATTGTAATAATTTTGTTACTTGGTGTTGTACTTGCTCTGTTTCCGATGAAATCGGGCGCTTTTGCAGTTTGAGTAGCATGATTTGGTACAATAAAATTAAGCATGCCTCAATATCACTCATAGTGGGACGATCGGTCTTGGATTTTAGTATGTTGAGGGATGGAGTTAATTGGATGACTGCAGCGCGGTATGTAGCTTCTTGATTTAGTAAATCATTGTGCAAATCCTCCATTTCATCGAGTGCATTCTTGGCTAATTGCAAATGTCCTACATCCATAATATTCTCTTGATGCATCATTTGACTCAAATCACGTAATTCTGGATTTGTTTCTGCTTGCTGAGGAAAAGCTCGGAGATAATCCTCTATTTGCCACAAGTATAAAATGTATTCCGCTATATTATTCTTCTTCAAAATCATAATCTTCATCTAATAAGTAGTTGTAATCATCGGAGAAAAATTGTTCTATTTCTCGCCTATCTTTCTTAGTTGGTCTTCCAGTACCTCTATCTCGTCCACTTTGAGCCGCAAAACGTGCTAACTCAAGTATCTCTAATTGTTCCGGAGGCGTGATGTCCTCTAAGTAGTTAGGAACCATTTTTGCGCCTAATCTATTCTCTGAAAGTTGTAGAATTTTGTAGGTGTATGTTATAGGACCCTTACGTACTGTAAATATATCGCCTATGTGAAACATTCTGCTAGGTTTTAGTTCTGTGCCGTTCATCTTGATACGTCCGCATTTGCAGGCGTCTGTAGCAATGGAACGTGTCTTGTAAATGCGCATTGCAAATAGATATTTATCGACTCTTACTTCCATTGGTATGTATGGTTAATTGGTTATTTATCATTCTGTTGATGTATTGCTGAATGTATGCTTTGAGGTACGTGGTCATCTGATCAACATTCACCTTGTCCTTTATGTTTTTGGCTAATTTTGGATCGGTTTGATAGTTGTAAACAGCTGTGACATCTTGTCCGTCAAATTGCACTAATAGACTATCTGAAAATATTTGATGAACGGGATCATTATAGCATATTGCATATGGATGTTTCTTAGCACGTGTAAGGATATCTTCTCCGAAAGCAAAATAGTCTTTTTTGTAATCTACGTAATTAATAATAGAAGGCATAATATCTACTTGATTGACAGCGCTAGATTGATCGAAATAACCTTGATCCCATTGTGGTGAAAAGAAGGCTATTGGAACTTCAAATAGTCCTTTAGAATTGTTGTATTCTGGGAGCGAAATCTGGTTGCTTGTATGGTCTGCTGTCAGTACAAAAAGCGTGTTTTGATACCAGTCTTGTTGTTGGGCATATTCAAAGAATTTACGCAAAGCATAATCTGTGTAGCCTATACATTGGTGAATCTCAGAGTTACCTTTTGGAAATTGATTATTGTACTTTTCTGGGATTTTATATGGGTGGTGACTTGATGCAGTAAAAACAGCAGTCATAAAAGGTTTTTTCATTTGATTCATACTGCGTGCGTAATATTGCAAAAATTCTTCGTCCCAAATTGCCCAAGTTCCGTCAAAATCAGCGTTGTTATTATATTCATCCATGCCAAAATAGTCCTCAAAACCAGCAGCTCGTGCATAAGCTTCAAATCCCATACTACCATTGGGAGCACCATGGAAGAATGCGGTATAATACCCCTCTTTGCGTAAACAATCTGCTATCGAAGATACTTCGTTTGTGGAATATTGTGAGACAATATATGGCTCTATCATTGATGGGATAGAGGATAGAATAGTAGGCATTGCATCAATGGATTTTCGTCCTGATGCAAAGGAATATTTGTAAGTTATACAATGTGGAAGTAGTGAATCTAAAAAAGGAGTATATCCCTTGTATGTTCCATTAGAAATATGCTTGTTATAGAAACCGATAAATTCTTTTGAAAAAGACTCTAGAATAAGTATAACGACATTTGTTTTTCCTAACTTTCCTGTTTTTATTGGATATACCATATTGGTTGTTGAAGCAACCGTGTCCATACTGCAGGTATGAATAGGGGTCATGTGTTTTTCTATTTCAGAATCACTGAAGTAGTGTGGGTTAGCGTATGTGGAATTTTCTAAGGATTTTAGTAATGTGAATGGGGTATTGAGCAGGATAGCTGTTTCTTGTGGTGTATTGGTATATTGCAATGCATTTGAGATAGTAATCGGGCGGGTGTATCTGCCAAATCCTCCACGAATACCAATAACTACAAAATATATAGTAAGCAACATTATTGCTGTTTCTATCGTATAATATAGTTTTTGGGGATATGTGGGTGCAGACCATTTTTTACGCATTACCACACATAATATAGCAATAAGGATAACACAAAAAAGTGTAACATACCAATATTGCCATATTGATTGCCAAATAATACTACCGATATTATCGTCATTTTGGAATTCTTCGAGTACTCTACATGTTGTACGTCTGCCAGTAAAACGCACATATACCATATCCATACAATTGACGAGTATACCTAAAATATTAGGGATTAGATATGCCCATTTTGCGGTAGTAATATACGCGGAGTGGTTGCGAATATTGGTCGGTAGAGGTAAAATAGTTAGGAGTAGGTATAGGGCATTGAGGTAGAGTAGCGCGGTCAAATCAAAACGTATGCCACCAAATAGCATCTCAAACAAATGAGATACTGATACATCTGGATATAAATCTTTATTGAAATAGTAGAAGAAAAATCTAGATACACTATATATGCCCATGATTATAAGGATGTTACATGCTGCAACTATCCATGGGTGCATCCATATTTTCTTCCACTTATTTTCCATTGTATTGATTCATTGTTCTGTCCATGCCTTGCAGACAGAATGAAGGAATAATTTCGTTAACAACTTTGAGACGATCTGGCATCAATTTGGCTTCTTCCTCGCTCCATTGACCTAATACAAAGTTGCATTGCGCTCCTTTATTAAAGTCATTGCCTATGCCGAAACGTAATCTCGCGTAGTTCTGTGTGCAAAGTACTTGTTGGATATGGCCCAGTCCGTTATGTCCTCCATTGCTACCTTGTTTTCTCATTCGAATGCTACCGAAAGGAAGATTTAGGTCGTCAACGAGAACTAACATATTCTCTATTGGAATTTTCTCCTGTTGTAACCAATAGCGAACAGCATTGCCACTCAAATTCATATAAGTTGACGGTTTGAGCAATATGATTTCGGCACTTTTGACGCGACATCGAGCTACATATCCATAGCGTTTGTCTTCCCATGGCACATTTTTGCTTTCGGCAAATGCGTCCAACATCATAAATCCGATATTATGTCGTGTGTTGGCATATTCATCGCCGATATTGCCCAATCCTACAATCAAATATTTCATATTCTTGACTTTAAACTCTAAACAGTAGGCGCTTTGCGCCGTTCTCTAAACCAAATAAGAGCGGAAGTATCCTTCCACTCTTATTTCGGACCGCTCTAATGAGTGGTTATTATTTCTTTTTACCTTTACCCTCTGCAGCTGCAGCTTGTTGGCTAGCACGAGTTGCTTTAACGCGAGCAACGCATGCATCTGCTGGGTTCATCAATTTCAAGCCTTCTGCTACTTGAACTGCACCTACGTACAATTTTTTGCCCAAACCGAGGTCTGTGATGTCGATCTCTACGCGGTTAGGAATTTGTGTGTAGATACCATTAACTTTGAGTTTACGCATCTCAAGTGACAATTTACCACCGGCTTTAACACCTTCTGCGTGACCTTGCAATTGTACAGGAATAGCTACAGTTACAGGCTTGTTCTCTGTTACCTCAAGGAAATCAATGTGGAGCAATTGCTCGCTTACTGGGTGGAATTGCAACTCTTTAACCACTGCCATTTTCTTGGTCTCACCGATGGTCAACTCTACAACCATTGTGTCTGGGCAGTAGATAAGTTTGCGTACGTCCTCTACTGTTACGGTGAATGTTACGTTCTCGCCGTTGCCATACAAGTTACATGGAACGAGGTTCTCTTGACGGAAAGTCTTTGCGGCTTTCTTTCCGTACTCACTACGTGGAGTACCTACCAATTCAAATGTTTTCATTTTTTATAAAAGTGTTACTCAATAATAGGGCAGAAAATCTATTAGACCATTCGCTTAGCTCATTGTTAGAAGTTAGACCATTCGCTTAGCTCATTGTTGGAAGTTAGACTTTTGGATCTAACAGCACCGCAGGTGCGGTCTAACAACGTAGTGGTCTCACATCTAACAGCCGTTAGGCGGTCTGGGGAGGTGTGGCTGCCCGTATCCCATCACACACGAAGATCTCTCTTCAAAAAAAGCCCGACGAGCGGGCTTCTTTTGTTGACCAACCTGGAATCGAACCAAGATTTTCAGAACCAAAATCTGACGTAATAGCCTTTATACCATTGGTCAATGGTGCTTTCTCTTCGAAAGCGGGTGCAAAGGTACTGCTTTTTTTTGATATGACCAAATAATTTGTACTTTTTTTTGAAAAAATACGTTATTTGAGTCAAAAAAAGCGGTTTTTATTACTTTTCGTAGACTAATTTTACATTGTCTACCCACAAAACGTTACCTGCATGACCTACAAATGCCTCGTAGCAGCCAGAAGTCAACATGATAACTATATGTGTTGGTTGCTTGTTAGCGTCCCAGCCTTCTTCCTTAATAGGTACGATTTTTCCCTTAGAGTTCTTCGTACGCATCAAACCTTTGAAACCCATATAATCTTTGTACCAAGATTGTTTGGTAATATCTCCATAGTGGATAGGTACTCTAAATCCATTCACCCATGTTGATTGAGTTTTAGTGAAACGGTGATAACCTGTACCTACACGTACTGAGTGGATATTACCATTGCTGTCTTCCCAACGATGTTGCAAATAAATGTATGCTTCAGCAACGTCGTGTCCATCTTGCTTAGTTGGTTTAGACATACCCTTTGCGTACCACACCCAGTTCTCTGGTGAGATTTGACATTTGTAGTCAAACATCAATGCTTTAGGACGGCCAGTAAATGGTACTCCAAAATCAATATTTTTATATGGATCACCTGCTCCTGTAATAGGTTCAATGGTTTTTCCCGTGAAAAGTGTTCCCGCAACAAGAACTTGTATGTCAATCATACCCAAAACGCTTACCTCAAGAAGTTCTGTGTTCAAACGGCAGCATGTACCTCCTCCATCGCGTTTTTCAGGACGCATGGTACCCGCAGCTTTCTCAATTCCAATTACATTTGCATATGCGTTACTAGTTGACCACCAGTTGCCGTTCTGTCCGTAAGTGTATGGACCATTCTTTCTGATTGTATCTGTTGGAGCAAGGCAATACAGTGTTTTAGTTTTACCACCAAGTAGTCTGGACTCTTTAATCTGACGAACAGTCCATTGTTCCATGTTACCAAATTTAATTGGTTCAACGCGCTCTGCAAACATACTTACAGAAAAGCACACAAAAAAAAGGAGATAAATTTTTTTCATCCTAAATATAATTTAAATAAGGTGTTTAATTTGTTTGTTCCTGAAAATCGCTGCAAAATTACTCTTTTTTGAGCATTTGTACAACTTTTAAGTTTTTTTCGTAAAAAATGATATGTTTTTATTAGAAAAGTGATGTATTTTATAATATTGAGTTCATAATAACAAAACAATACTTGCGATTTCGCAAGTATTGTTCGTGTATCTAAAGTATCTCTATTTTACTTAGCTTCTATAATATAGTAGTTCTTTTTACCTTTTTGGCAGAGGATATACTTTCCATTGAGCAACATGTCTGCTGTAATGGTCTTTTGTGGATCAGTAAATTTCTCTTTGTTGATAGAGAAACCGTTGGCAGTGATCATCTTGCGGGCCTCGCCTTTAGAAGGGAAAATCTTGGTCTTTTCTGCCAATAAATCCAAAGGAGGAATACCTGTCTCTAAGTCAAACTTGCTGACCTCGTGTTTCTCAATTCCGTCAAACACTTGCAAGAACATCTCTTCGCTTAATTTGCTCAACGCCTCATGGGTTGCATTGCCAAACAAAATATTACTTGCTTCTACTGCAGCCTCATAATCCTCGCGACTATGAACCATCACAGTTACCTCTTCTGCCAAACGTTTTTGCAAACTACGCATATGAGGAGCCTCGTCGTGCTCTGCAATCAACGCATCAATAGTCGCTTTGTCCAAGCAAGTGAAAATCTTGATATAGCGCTTAGCGTCATCATCGCTCACGTTCAACCAGAATTGGTAGAAACGATATGGACTGGTGTACTTGCGATCCAACCAGATGTTTCCGCTCTCAGTCTTACCGAACTTTCCGCCGTCTGCTTTGGTAATCAATGGACAAGTTAACGCAAAAGCTTCGCCACCGCCCATTTTCTTAATCAACTCAGTACCAGTGGTGATATTACCCCATTGATCGCTACCGCCCATTTGCAACTTACAATTTTTATGTTTGTTCAAATAAACATAATCATAACCTTGCAACAATTGGTATGTGAACTCTGTGAATGACATACCTTGGCTAGCCTCGCCGTTAAAACGTTTTTTCACAGAGTCTTTTGCCATCATGTAATTCACAGTAATCAACTTACCAACCTCGCGCGCGAAATCTAAGAAGGTGTAATCTTTCATCCAGTCGTAGTTATTCACCAACTCTGCATCGTTTTCGCCTTCACCGAAAGTCAAGAAACGGCCCAATTGTTGTTTGATGCACTCTTGGTTGTGGCGCAACGTCTTTTCGTCCAATAGGTTACGCTCTGCAGACTTACCGCTAGGATCTCCAATCATACCTGTAGCTCCACCTATTAATGCAATTGGCTTGTGACCTGCGTTTTGCAAGTGCTTGAGCATCATGATACCGCACAAGTGACCGATATGCAGACTATCCGCAGTTGGGTCAATACCCAAGTATGCTGCGGTAGCTTCTTTCATTAGTTGTTCCTCTGTTCCTGGCATCATGTCTTGCAACATACCACGCCAGCGCAATTCTTCTACAAAATTTTGTTTCATATTGTGTTGTAATTCTTGTTCTTAACTTAAATCTCTAAATCAAAGAGTTCAAACAGACTGCAAAGGTACTGCTTTTTTTGCATATACGCAAATATTTCTGATTTTCTGTAACTTTATTTTATATAACTTCTTAAATATCAACAATGTTTTTTCATTAATATTCAACAACGAGCCAATTGGTGCAATATTCGTGTGTTTTTGGATGAAGGATATGCACTGTGCCTGTCTCATCGCGATAAAACGAGTGGTTCCAACCGCTGCCCATATCCATATATAGGGCGTTCTCTATTCCTGTTTCCACCAAGCACTTTACAAAGAAGTCAAATTTCACAACTTCTTTGCTCTCAATTACATATGTTCGTCCTTCCTTTTGAGCAATACAACGATAATATTCCTCTTTGATTGTTTGGCGTGGAGGATTATAACCCTCGCCATCTTTCACCACCCAGTATTGTGTAAAAGCCATACCTTTTGCTGCGGCTACTTCTTCTAGCTTTTTTTGGTCTTCCAATTCAAAAAAGCCCTTCTGTTTCCCCCACGAAGCAAAAATTGCATAACCGCCTTCTTCTTCATATCCCTTGTGTAATTCTCCTTGTGAGATATGAGGTCCCAAAATATTACTATGTTCAAAACTATTCAAGCACTTGCCAGTGAAGGCCGCTGCCACACACAATACTATATTTTCATGCTCTAAGTTCGGCATGGTTCCGCATGCCAAATCTAGTTGACAATCAGTAATGTCGTACATGATTAAGTGTTCCGTGGTGTCGACTTTCATTTTGTAACCTTGATCCATAATTGTTGCTGTTTCTTCTTCTATAGTTTGATTTGTGTTTTCAGAGTGCTTCGTGCATCCCGTTGCAAAAACAAATGCAATGATTATTAATGTCAGATTTCTCATTATATTTGATTCTTGTCTAGTAAGAATTGATGCAAAGTTACAGTTTTTTGATTAAATATACAAATTTACCAGGTTTTATTTAAAAAATAAAAAGATATTTTGCAAATTATTTGTGTATTTGCAAAAAAAGCAGTACCTTTGCGCCCGATTTTCGACTATAGTCTCTGGCGATCAGCATAGAGTACGCGTTTTTGCGGCTTGAACAGTAGTGTATACTATAGTTATTTAACCCATTAAAAGTCAAAAGAAATGGATTTGATGAAAATTGCCGAAGAGGCATTCGCTGGCGAGAAGAAAGAGTTTCCAGCATTCGCTGCAGGTGATCAAGTGACTGTAGCTTATCGTATTAAAGAGGGTAACAAGGAGCGTATCCAAGAGTTCCGCGGTGATGTTATTTGC
>JAFOYE010000007.1 GCA_017391525.1 Paludibacteraceae bacterium
AACACATGTATCCCTTGGCGCAAAAGGCGATTGACAAACAGATGCCATCCTTCTACATCTTGTACTTCATCCAAGAATATATAGTCTATATCCGTACCATATAGTTGATATACGCAATTTAGCACGGTATTTAAATCGGATAATTGCATGCCGTATAGGCGATCATCGTCAAAATCTACGTATGCATATTGGATATGTTGTTCTAGCAGCACTTTGTGGCATAAGGTTGATTTGCCGCTACGTCGCACTCCGATAACCACTTGTGCCATATTACTGCCAAACTCAAATAGATCTTCTTCTTTACGAGAAATCCATGTATTTTTTTTATAGCGTTCCTTGTACTCTTGCTGCTCTGCTAATACTTGCAGTATAATCTTCTCATTCATAGTAAAATAAATTTGCTGCAAAGGTAATGTTTTTTTTTGAAACTGCCAAATAAATTCCCTTATTTTGCAAATAAACACGCTATAAATTCCTTTATTATGCATATTTCTTCATTTCAAAATCCCTTATTTTGCGACTATCATCTACATGGTTCAACCTCTCGCCTATAGCCTATAGCCTCAAAGAGGCGTCCTATAGCGCAGCGTCCTCTAACCTCTAAACAGTAAGCACTTTGTGCCGTCCCCTAAACCAAAAAACTAAAAATATGCTTCATTTTGCATTTTTTTAGTTTTTTTCTTGCCTATATCAAAAAATAGCACTATCTTGAATTACTTCGCCGAGGAGGCGTAGTGTATGCAGGGCGAACGAATAATGGCGAAGTAGATTTTGTGGTGCAGCACCACAATGGTACCCGCGCATATTATCAAGTGGCATATACCGCTAATGACGAAAAAACACTAAAACGAGAAATTTCGTCACTAAGAAATATTCGTGATTCCTATCCTAAGTATTTATTAACGTTGGATTATGACACATCCAATATTGACGGTATTCAACGGTTGAATGTGATAGATTGGTTATTATCTGCAGAATAGTCAACAGCACTTTCCTTTCTTATTTTTGGGGTATCCTTTGGCGTTCTAAAGTCCTTTCCTTACACCCAAATACACATTCCTATGGCGAGTGTTAATCTGTTGCATCTTGGATATTTTTTTGCGCAAAATATCGTAAATAAGCACAGTAAAGTATGTAATATATCGTAGTTAAATGTGTGTTTTTTTGCAAAATATCGCAGTTTACTCGATAATTATTTGGTAAATTGAAGTATTTTTACTACCTTTGCAGCCTAAATTTTACTCATTATGACTGTACAAGAATTATTGCCTACAATAGCAGAACTCCGCGAAGAATTTTTACAAGAGAGTTTTGATGGTCTATGTACCCGTGAACAAGAATCACAAATAGACTTACACAGTAAATTAGCGCAAGTAGTGATCGGAGTTCGCCGAAGCGGAAAATCTACTTTATGTAGGAAAGTACTGCATGATGCTGGAGTAAAAGCAGCCTATGTCAATTTTGACGATGAACGTTTAGAAAATCTCAAGCGCGAAGATCTTAACAATCTTCTAGAAGCTCTATATATTGTATATGGAGAATTTGATTATTTATTTTTAGACGAGATACAAAATGTAGATGGTTGGCCACTTTTCGTCAACCGTTTGCTTCGACAAAACATACACCTACTTGTAACGGGAAGTAATGCTAAATTACTCTCAAATGAATTGACCACCCATCTAACTGGTCGTCACCACAAAATTACACTCTTCCCTTTCTCGTTCAAGGAGTATGCCCAATACAAACAAGTTGATACCACTTCTTTAACCACCAAAGCTCAAGCGTTACTTAAGGTTACCCTTAATAATTATCTTGTACAAGGAGGTTTCCCCGAGTTGCTAACAGAAAGCAATAAGCAAGACTATATCATGAGTTTATTGGAGGCAATCATAAGAAGGGACATCACAAAACGTTTCAAAGTTAGATACCCAGAAGTTCTTCAACGCTTGGCTACATACATGATGGACAATTTTGCACAAGAGTACAATGCTTCTGCATTGGGCGAACTCTTTGGAGTAACTGATCATACTATAGAAACTTATTGTCATTACTTACAAGAGGCATTTTTATTGCAGTCTGTCCGCAAATTCTCTTTTAAGAGTCGTGAACGTATACGCGGTGAAAAACTTTATGTAGTAGATCCTGCGTTTTTATCATTCCGAACAAATACTTTCACTACACAAAATATGGGATGGCGCTTAGAAAATGCTGTCTTTATAGAATTATTACACAGAGCAAGCATTACTTATGCTGATGTGTTTTATTATCGCGATCGTAGTTTCGAAGTGGATTTTCTTATAGCAAAAGGTGGCATAGTGGAAAGCATTTATCAGGTTTGCTATGATATGACCGAAGAAAAAACTCGTAAACGAGAAATTAACTCCCTTCTACAAGGTGCACGTAAATTTCACTGCCAAGATTTAACTATTCTTACATTCTCACAAGAGGAGACTATAGAAGTGGATGGATATACTATAAAAGTATTGCCTGCAACTAAGTGGTTCGTGACAAAGTAATACTCTCTATGCAAACCTACGACGATCTACTGCGCGAACGCGATGCGCTGCTTCTGAGAGTAGAACAACTGTCAGAAGAGAATCGTCAACTGCGTTTGCAATTAGCCCAACATACGCCCGCCAAGCCAATACAAGACGAACCCAACTCGCACCTTGCAACTTCATTGTCAGCTGAGGAGAAGATTCAACTATTTCAATCTCGATTCCGTGGACGGACAGATGTCTTTGCCCGACGATGGTACAGCAAAAACACCAACAAGAGTGGCTACCAACCCGTCTGTCAAAACGAATGGCATCCCACTTTTTGTGATAAGAAAAAACACAAATGTGCAGACTGCCCTAATAGGCAATTTGCGCCATTAGATAATGATGCCATCTACAAACATCTCGAGGGCAAGGACGAACTTGCACGTGATGTTATAGGTTTATACCCTATACTAGAAGATAACACATGTCATTTCCTTTGTGCAGATTTTGACGACAAGAATTCCGAGCACGGTTATCAATCGGACGTACAAACATTTGTCTCTGTTTGTCGGGATTGGGGACTAACCCCAGCCGTCGAACGTTCTCGCTCGGGCAATGGTGCGCATGTGTGGTTGTTCTTTGAGCAGCCAACTCCAAGTCGTCTTGCTCGAAAACTAGGTTTTGCTATTCTTACGGAAGCTACCAATAGAAACGGACGTATCTCCTTTAAGTCATATGATCGTTTCTTCCCCAATCAGGATCAATTGCCCGAAGGTGGATTAGGTAACCTTGTTGCCTTACCTTTGCAGGGTCAAGCACGTAAACAAGGAAATAGTCTCTTTGTGGATGACAACTTTTCTCCCTATCCTGACCAATGGGATTTTCTGCGAAATATTCCAACTATTTCTTCAGAGCAATTGGACACCATCCTTCAAACTCACACTACTAAAGACTTAGGCGAACTCGCTTCATCTACCGAAGAGCGACCTTGGCTCTTGCCCAAATCCTCACCGCTTACCCCGCAGGATTTTCCCTCTCAACTAACCATCGTGCAAGGCAATGGTTTATATATTCCTCTCAATGGTTTATCTGCTAAAGTCATCAATCACCTCAAACGTATTGCATCGTTTAAGAATCCCGAATTCTACACCAAGCAAGCGATGCGTTTTTCTACTTTCTCCACACCGAGGATTATCTGTTGCGCTGAACTTAGCGAAGACTTCTTAGTTTTACCACGTGGCTGCGAAGATGCTGTCACTCAACTTCTTGAAAGCAACTTTATCGCATATCGTTTTGAAGACCAAACCTATCATGGTCAACCAATACATGTAACTTTCAATGGACAGTTACGTGATGAACAGCAACTTGCTCTATCGAAACTTACCCTCAAGACCAATGGCACCTTATCTGCCAACACTGCCTTTGGCAAGACGGTCACAGCTGCTGCATTGATAGCATCCCGACAAGTCAATACGCTTATTCTCGTCCATACTAAAGCGCTTCTTGAACAATGGAAAAACACCCTTTCGAGTTTCCTATCAATCGAATTTGAAGCTCCTCAAACTCCTACAAGACGAGGAAGAAAAAAAACATTCTCTCCTATAGGTACCCTCGATTCATCAGGCAATCACCTAAGCAATATTATCGACATTGTTGTCATTCAATCGTGTATCAATAACGACGATATTAAGGACTTTGTTCGCAACTATGGTATGGTGATTGTGGATGAGTGCCACCACGTATCCGCCGTCCAGTTTGAACGTGTACTACGCTTCGCTAATGCCCAATATGTTTATGGTTTAACAGCCACCCCGATACGCAAAGACGGTCACCAGCCCATTATCTTCATGCAATGTGGACCTATACGTTATACGGCCAACAAGAGCGTTCAGCATCATTCCTTCACGCGCGAACTTCGTCCTCGTTTTACTGCCTATAAGGATATCTCCGCCGAGCCACTTACATACACGCAGCAAATCCACGAAATAGCCAATAACGAACTCCGAAATCGTATGATAATCTCAGATGTGTGCCAAGCAATTCAGCAGGGGCGCACACCTATTATCCTTACGCAACTCACTGCTCA
Organism: Paludibacteraceae bacterium; assembly: GCA_017391525.1. Classification (GTDB taxonomy): domain Bacteria; phylum Bacteroidota; class Bacteroidia; order Bacteroidales; family Paludibacteraceae; genus Colicola. The sequence continues at coordinate 4,570 of JAFOYE010000007.1, forward strand.
CGTCCATGTCTTAGCACAGATGCTAACACCTCACTGCCAGAATGTCATTTGTCTTACAGGTTCGGATTCTACTAAGCAAAAACGCCTCACAATGGAGACCTTACGTAGTATCCCGTCCGAGCAAAGTTTGGCGATTATTGCTACGGGCAAATACATCGGAGAAGGATTTGATTTTCCTCGATTAGATACCCTATTCCTTACTTTGCCTATTGCGTGGAAAGGCTTGGTGGCTCAATACACAGGTCGCTTGCATCGTGAATACGATGGCAAAGATGATGTGATAGTTTATGATTATATTGATATCCATGTACCGTTGTGCGAAAAGATGTATCGCAGACGGCTCAAAGGCTATGCTGGTAATGGTTACCAATTGCAATCTTCTATTTCAAGTGACCAACACGATACTACATCACTGCATCATAACACCATCTTCAGTGGCATTGATTTTGCCCCATTATTCCTACGCGACTTGCGCAATGCCAAGCAATCTATTCTTATTTACACACCCTCTATTCAATCTGCTGCATTAGATTGCCTCTATGAGCTTCAAGATCAACAACGCAACGGCTGTAGCATTCAACTCTTCACGCAAGATATCATCACTGCTGAAACCGAAAATCAGTTAGATTTATTTTCAGTTTCACCATTAGACGAACTGCCTGTTACTAAACGAGAATCTATATATTTGCAATGTGCCATTATCGATCGCCATATCCTGTGGTATGGTGACATCAATTATCTTGGCGCCAATACAAAACACGATTTCTCTATGCGCCTAACCGACGCATCCATTGCCGAACAAGTCATTAGTTTGCTATTCTGATTATAGGGTATTTCTTACTCATTACGCACTATTTAGTACATTGAAAGTGCAAAATAGTGATTTATATTTGCCTCTACCCCCCTCACTGAGGCACTTTACCCCAATTATAATGCAAAAATTGCATTTTTAAACCTTTTCTATCAATCTTATTAGTATACTATCGCGGGTGTCAATTTTTCGGCAATATATCACAATATTGCCAAATGATTGATATTCGCTATTATTTTCGACTTCAACAAGTAAAAATCACAAAGTGTTAGAAGCGTTAGATATTTTATCGACTTTGGGGTAATAAAATCGTACAATGTATACTAGTGTATATCACTGTATATTAGTGTATATTATGCAAGCGATTCAAACGAATACGATTTCTTTGTAACTTATTCTGCTCTTGAGATAGAGTAGAATATTCAATGTACCAACCTTGTGAGTTGCGGTACAATTGCGCAGGACGGTAATTAAGGGTTGTAGCACCCTCGATTTTTAGTTGAAAGTTTGACATTTTTTTTCTTCGGGCTTGTTCGTGCTCAAGCTCGAAGAAGTGAAACATCATTTGCTCTAAAAAGCAAAATGATAGTCAAAAGATATCACTTTTGCTATCATTTTTGCTATCACTTTGTACTATTTTGAGATTTTTCAAGGGTGTTACTTGCGTAACTCTCTGATTCTCATACTTGGTGATTCAGCTGGGGCTCGAACCCAGGACCCCATCCTTAAAAGGGATGTGCTCTACCTGCTGAGCTACTGAATCGCGCGTTAAGCGCACACACTAAATACTTCCATTCGAAAGCGGGTGCAAAGGTACTGCTTTTTTTTGATATGACCAAATTTTTCCGCAAAAAAGTGTAGAAAAGTTTGTTTTTTATTGCTATATTAGAAATAATTGTGTAACTTTGCACCAAATTCGTGCTATTATGGATATACAATTGACATATCATCGTCGTCATACGACAACCACTAAGGTGGGCGATCTGGAAATAGGTAGTGAACATCCTGTTCGCATTCAAACGATGGCCAATACTTCGACCAACGACATCGAAGGCAGCGTAGCACAGGCTGAACGTTGTTTTGCAGCAGGTGCCGAGCTGCTGCGCTATACCACCCAAGGTATCCGAGAAGTTGAGTCATTGGCGCAGATACGTAAAACAGTTCAGGAGTTCAGGAGTTCAGGAGTAACTCCTTTGGTGGCGGATGTACATTTTCAGTCCGATGTGGCAGATGCTGCGGCCAAGGTGATAGAGAAAGTGCGTATCAATCCCGGTAACTATATTGATCCTGCTCGCAAGTTTAAGCAGATAGATTATACCGATGAGGAGTATCAATCCGAACTCGAGCGCCTTCGTAATCGATTTGTTCAACTGCTTAATATCTGCAAGGAACACAAAACAGCCTTGCGTATAGGTGTGAACCATGGCAGTTTGAGCGATCGCATCATGTCGCGCTATGGTGATACACCCGAAGGAATGGTGGAGAGTTGTATGGAGTTTTTGCGCGTAGCCGTGGCAGAGGACTTTAAGGATATCGTACTATCAATCAAAGCCAGCAATACACGCGTGATGGTGACGACAGTGCGCCTGCTCGTATGGCAGATGGCAGAGGAGCAGATGGCTTTTCCGTTGCATTTGGGGGTGACAGAAGCTGGTGAAGGCGAGGATGGACGCGTGAAGTCTGCCGTAGGAATAGGAGCACTTTTGGCCGATGGAATCGGCGATACTATACGAGTTAGTCTGAGCGAAGCACCTGAAAAAGAGTTGCCTGTAGCCAAAGCGCTAGTGGACTATTTTGCGGATGAGCAACATAGCGTACGCTATGCCAAGAGTACTCAGGTGAAGGTGGAAGGCAATACCGTGTATTATAGCAACGATGATACTGACTGGGCAAGCTTTCAGTTGCATGCTGCGGCTGAGTGCGGAAGACTATTATGGGATCATAATTGCACCGAACTGGTGCTGAACAATTCGCATTTTGCTGCGGAAGATTTGGTGCGTCTGAGCAAGGATATCCTGCAAGCCGCGCGCGTGCGTATGTATAAAACGGAGTATATCTCTTGTCCTGGTTGTGGTCGTACCTTGTTTGATTTAGAGCAGACTATTGCAGAAGTGAAGGCTGCTACGGCCCATCTGCAGGGGCTAAAGATAGGAATCATGGGTTGTATCGTAAATGGTCCAGGCGAGATGGCGGATGCCGATTATGGATATGTAGGTGCAGGCCGCGGCAAAGTGAGCCTATACAAAGGCAAAGAATGCGTGCTGAAGAATATCCCTCAGGAAGAAGCTGTAGAGCAGTTGTTGGAGTTGATAAAAAAAGAGAGCTAGTTGCTCTCTTTTTTTTATGCTAGTTATGCTAGTTGGGCTAGTTCATCTAGGGTGACTAGTTGTTGTTCGCCAGTGGTCATATTCTTGAGCATCACTTTGCCGGCTGCCATTTCATCGCTACCTACGATAGCTACGAATGGGATGCGCTTGGCATCGGCATAGCCCATCTGTTTCTTCATCTTGGTTGGCTCAGGATATACTTCTACGCTATATCCTTTATCACGCAATACGCTCGCCCAACGAACGGCATAGAGCAATTCGTCTGGTCCGAAAGTGGCAAAGAGCAGTTGGGTGGTAGACTGGAGATTCTCAGGATATAGGTTGAGTTCAGCTAGCACGTCGTAGATGCGGTCAGCACCAAAAGAGATACCTACACCAGAAACACCTGGCATGCCAAAGATACCTGTAAGGTTATCGTAGCGTCCTCCACCCGTGATACTACCAATCTGTACATCAAGCGCTTTGACCTCGAAGATAGCACCGGTATAGTAGTTAAGTCCGCGTGCTAGACAAAGGTCTAATTCAATCTGCAATGGAGCAGGATCGTAGGTGCTCAAGTCGCCATCTTGTGTGCTATGTGCGTAGAGCGCAAGGATAGTGCGAAGTTCTTCGATACCCTTGAGACCTGTCTCGGAGGTGGCAAGTACCTGAGCTAGTTGATCTAGTTTCTCGCTGTTGGTGCCGCTGAGGTTGAGGATAGGTTGGAGAGCTTCTACTGCCTCTGTTGGAAGTCCTTTGTCAAGAAGTTCTTTGTTGACATTGTCAATGCCGATCTTATCAAGTTTATCAATAGCTACTGTGATATCAATGATACGCTCTGGTTGACCGATGACTTCGGCGATTCCTGCAAGGATCTTGCGGTTGTTAATATGTAGACTAACTCGAATACCTAGGCGGCGGTATACTTCTGCTACAATCTGCATAAGTTCCACCTCGCTGAGAAGCGAGTTAGTTCCCACTACGTCTACGTCACATTGATAGAACTCGCGGTAGCGGCCTTTCTGAGGACGATCCGCACGCCATACCGGTTGAATCTGATAGCGTTTGAATGGGAACTGTATCTCGTCGCGGTGTTGTACCACAAAACGTGCAAAAGGCACGGTCAAGTCATAGCGAAGTCCCTTCTCGCTGACCTTGGTGGTCAGAGCACCAATAGAGGCTGTGTCTAGTGCCTCATGGCTGATAGCGGACTTCCAGTCACCAGAGTTGAGGATCTTGAAGAGGAGTTTATCGCCCTCTTCGCCGTACTTACCCATGAGGGTGGAGAGATTCTCCATAGCAGGAGTCTCAATCTGTTGGAAACCATAAAGTGAGAAGACAGACTTGATGGTGTCAAAGATATAGTTGCGACGCGCCATCTCAAGTGGAGAAAAGTCGCGAGTGCCTTTTGGAATGCTTGGTTTTTGTGCCATAAATACTATGTTTAAAAAAGTTCTAGTTGGTCTAGTTGTTCTAGTTGTTCTAGTTGTGCTAGTTGATCTAGTGAAATAGTGCTTGATAAATGAGGTCAGTAGCTCCGCATTCGTTTTGTACATATTGGTTTGCTCGTTCGCCCATCTTTTGTTGGTTAGCAAATGCTGTATCTAGAGCTTGCTCAAATTCTTTATAGTTGCGTACGGTTAGAGCTGCTTCAGCTTGTAGTAGTCCTCGTGCCTCGCGGAATTTTTGCCATTTAGGTCCAAATACTACTGGCATACCATAGACGGCAGCTTCGAGGGTATTGTGAATGCTCACTCCAAATCCGCCTCCAATGTATGCTACGTGGCCATATCGGTAGATGGAAGATAATAGGCCTATGGTGTCTACTACGAGTATACGAGTTTTGTCAATATTAAGAGGAGTAGCCTCGGTGTATCGTATGTATCTGCCTTCAAATAGTTGGAAGATCTGATGTAGATGACTCTCGTGGATTTCGTGTGGGGCTAACACCAATTTAATGTCTGGGCGAGTGGCAAGATATTTGACAAGGTATTTTTCGTCCACAGGCCAAGTGCTACCTGCCACAATAACTTTTGGTGCATTCAAAGTAAAGCCCTCTAGTATTGGAAGTTCTTTGGCTTGTTGCTTGATTTCAGTCACGCGATCAAAGCGTGTATCACCAGCAACTGTTGCGTGTTTGATTTTGTATTTGCCTAGTAATTGTTGTGATGCAAGATCCTGAACGTAGATATGATTGAAGCAATGTAGCAGTCTACGATATCCTCTGCCCCAAGGTTTGAAAAATAGTTGATTGCTTCGGAAAATAGCTGATATGAGATAGGTAGGAACTTGTTGCTTTTTTAGTCGTTTGAGATAGGCTGGCCAAAATTCGTATTTAACAAATATGGCCATTTCTAGTGGTAGGTATTTTACCCACTTTTTTGCATTGCGTCTAGTGGCAAAAGGTAGGTATAGTACCTTGTCTACTAATGGATAATCTTTGCGAACCTCGTAGCCAGAAGGAGAGAAGAACGTAAGTAGGAGCTTTCGTTTAGGTTGGTTTTTACGTACACGTTCGATGATGGGGCGAACTTGCTCAAATTCGCCTACGGATGCGACGTGTATCCATACAACGCGTGCATCACCCAAAGTTTCCGCCCATTGTCGGATTGTTTTGATGGATGTTTTTTGACCACGAACTAGTAGTTTGGCTTTGTGGTGACCAAATAAAGCAGCTAGTCTCAATATCCAAAAGTATATGTTCATTTTTATTTGTTCCGTTAAATAATTAAACGTGGTGCAAAGGTACTAAAAAAAATGGATATGCGCAAGAAAAATGCGTTTTTATTGCCATAGACTACATTTTTTTACTGTAGCTTCGAGGATAAGGTGCCCTCGAAGTACAATAAAAAATGCACATACGCAAGTTTTTTGACTTGGATGTGCATTTTTGTATGTTAAAAGACGTGCTTTTGCTTATTTCTCCATTGCTTTTGCAATGGAATTGGCCATTTCTGCCATCTCTTCAGCGGGTAGAGTCATCTTTGGATTAGAGAATGACATGTCTCCCTCTTTGTTGATAGGAATCAAGTGCATGTGTACGTGCGGAACTTCCAATCCGATAACCGCAACACCAACTCGTTTGCAGTTGGTGGCAGTTTTGATGCCGCGTGCAACTTGTTTGGAAAATACCAACATTTCGCTGAGGATATTATCGTCAAGATCGAAGATATAATCCGCCTCTGGTTCTGGCAATTTAGGAACAATAAGTGTGTGTCCTGGTTGCAATGGGTTGATATCCAAGAATGCGTAAAATTTGTCGTTTTCTGCAATCTTGTAACTAGGAATTTCTCCCTTGATGATGCGAGTAAAAATAGTCATTTTGGTTGAAAGTCTAAAGTTAAACGTTAAAAGTCTAGATACTGATTTCCAATATCTTGAATTGCAATTTACCGGCAGGTACAACCACCTCAGCAATGTCACCAACTTTTTTACCTAGTAGTCCTTTAGCAATAGGAGTTGTGGTTGCCAATTTACCCTCTGCTACGTTAGCTTCGCCTTCGGTAACAAGTTGGTAGATTTTCTCTTGATTTGTTCTAAGGTTAAGAACCTTAACTTTGGTCAAGATTTGTACCTCATCGGTGCTGATAGATGTCTCGTCAATGATGCGTGCATCCATGATTTTAGCCTTGATGAGCGCAATTTTGCTTTCTAGTTGTCCTTGCTCCTCTTTGGCAGCATCGTATTCCGCATTCTCGCTCAAGTCACCTTTATCGCGTGCTTCAGCGATAGCGGCAATCACACGAGGACGCTCTACGGACTCCAATAATTGGAGTTCCTCTTTAAGTTTTTGCAGACCTTCTGCAGTCATGTAAGTTGTTGCCATATCTTATATTAATATTTTCTATTTAAAATTTCGTTAGCGATAAATGCTTTGCGTGCTTCATCTACATCCGTCAAGTCAGGGATGAGATCGTTGTAGTCGTTGTCGTTGTTCATAGGTGTTAGTTCTAGTTGATCTAGTTAATCTAGTTAGTCTAGTTAATCTAGTATATATCTGCTTATATATAATTTAACCACCCTTGTACAGGATGGAGTGCGTAATCTGTTTGTAGTTATTTCAAGAAACAACGAGAAACTTCCCAGCCTCTCGTTGCCATTAAACCTAAACCTTAACTATGAAAATTTATTGTTTTCGTCGGCAAAGGTACTGCTTTTTTCTTATACGTGCAAATTTTTTTGTCAAAAAAATGCTTTTTTTAGGAAAAAAGTGCATTATTCTGCGATTTTTCCCTTCAAAGTAGCAGCACTTGCCTCCTGAATATGTACTTTTACTATTTCTCCAATATGTCTTCCTTCTCTAGGGAAAACGACTGTTTTGTACTGACTTGTACGTCCGTACATGTCTTCTTTGCTTCGTTTAGAGTAACCTTCAACGAGGACCTCTACAACTTTACCTATTTCACGTTGATTGCTTTGTAGTGAAAGTTCTGTTTGGAGAGCAATAATCTCGTTAAGACGTCTAACTTTTTCTTCTTCGCTAATGTTGTCAGGAAGGTGTTTTTGCGCGTGTGTACCTGGGCGCTCGCTATATTTAAACATGAATGCGGAGTCAAATCCTACCTCACGCATAAGCGAAAGTGTCTCTTGGTGTTCCTCGATGGTTTCGCTATGAAATCCGCAGAATACATCTGTACTGATGGCTGCTTCTGGCAGAATGCGGCGAATGGCTGCGATACGATCTAGGTACCACTCGCGGGTATATTTGCGGTTCATGAGTTTCAATATGCGGTTTGAACCACTTTGGACAGGTAGGTGAATGAAACGGCATAGATTAGCGTGCTCAGCAATGACCTGTAGTGTCTCGTCGGACATGTCTTTTGGGTGCGATGTGGTGAAACGAATACGCATATCAGGTACAAGTTCGGCGATGATTTTGAGTAGCGTAGGGAAGTTAACTTCCAACTCGTTACCAGCTTGATCTATACCACGATAACGGTAGGAGTTGACATTTTGTCCGAGTAGCGTAACTTCCTTATAACCTTTGCTTTGCAAGTCAAGTACTTCGTTTTTAATACTATCTACATCTCGACTGCGTTCGCGACCTCGAGTATATGGAACTACGCAGTAAGAACAAAAATTATTGCATCCGCGCATGATGCTTACAAAACCAGCAATCTGTTTGCCGATTCGAGCCGGCATGATTTCGCGATATGTCTCGGTGGTACTTAAGTCGATGTTGATCGCTCGTAGTCCTTGTTCGCATTGTGCGAGTAGGTTGGGGATGTCCATATACGCGTCAGGTCCAGCTACGAAGTCGACGCCCCAGTCACGTGTCAGTTCCTCGCCCATTCGTTCGGCCATGCAACCTATGACACCTATGAGGCGGTTATCTTTCTTGCGATTGCGTCCGCCTCTAAGTTCTTGTAAACGGTGTTGCACTTTTTGCTCCGCATTTTCGCGAATAGAGCATGTGTTGAGAATGATGATTTCAGCATCCTCTATTTGCTCGGTTAATTCGCAATCGGTGGTTTGCATAATAGCAGCTACCACCTCGCTGTCAGCTACGTTCATTTGACAGCCGTATGTCTCAATATAAAATTTCTTCATGATCTGCTTTCTTCAAATAGTGTGTGCCGTATTCGGAGTCACTATGTATAGGCCCACAATCAGGCAATTTATAATTGTGTGCAAAGGTATGTTTTTTTTGTTTGATATACAAGTAAAACACATTTTTTTTTGTTAATGACTTGGAAAAATATAGTTTTTTTATGAAATAAAATATAAATCTTGTATATGTGAAAAAAAAGTATTACCTTTGCGGACTTAAAGTGAGATTTTGAATATTAATAACAGCAAAATATTGAAATGACATGTTGAAAAAGAGTTTTTTATTGCTACTTTTGACGGTAGCATTATTGTCTTCGTGTGTGTCTCCTAAGCAGTTGACTTATTTTCGTCCTGTAACATCCGAGAGTGCTGAGGAGATTAATAAGCATTTGGAGCTTCAGCCAGAACCTCGTATTAAGGTGAATGATGCGTTGGTTATTATTGTTTCGGCTCTGGATCCAGAGGCAGTAGTTCCTTATAATTTACCTAGCGTAGCATATTCTACTCCTACTAGTGCTACAATTCCTACAACACCTTCTTTTCAATATTATACTGTTGATGTGAATGGTGATATAAATTTCCCAGTTTTAGGAAAACTCCACGTGGAAGATATGACTCAATCTGAAGCAATTAAGATGATTGAAGATAAGTTGCGCACTCAAATCGTAGATCCTATCGTGACCTTGCGCTTCTTGAATGCACGTGTAACCGTATTGGGTGAAGTAAAGAATCCTGGAACATATTATTTGAATAACGGTCGTATCTCCATCTTGGAGGCCTTGGGTATGGCTGGAGATATTACTCAATATGGTCGTCGTGATAATGTGTTAATCAGTCGTGAGAATAATGGTAAATTGGAATTCGCACGTCTAGACTTGCGTGGTGATGAGGTGTTTAAGTCCCCCTATTTCTATTTGCAACAAAATGATGTGGTTATGGTAGAACCTAACCAAGCACGTACCACTAGTAACCAGTCTATCAGTTTGTGGTTGAGTATGGTGGGTACAATGTCTAGTGCGACCACCGTGGTTGTATCCGTATTATCTAGTACAGGCGCTTTAAAGAAAAAATAGTATATCAGGTAAAAAAATATTATGTCACGTAAAGAACAAGAATTTAATATCCGTTTGTGGATTATTCGTATTGTTAAAAACTGGTATTGGTTTTTGCTTAGTTGTTTTGTGTTTGCAGTGATAGGTGCATACCATTATTTCTCAACAACTAAGAACTATAAAGTCGATGCTAGCATCATGTTGCGAGCTGAGGATGAATCCTTGCCAAATTTGGAGATGGTAACATCTATGTTAGGTATGGGAGGGTCTAAATCTGTTGACGATGAAGTAGAGTTGATGAATTCTCGTGATATTTTGTCACGTGTGGTGACAGAATTAGATCTGCAAACGGAGTATCGTAAACTTCAGACTCTAAGATGGGAAGGACAATATCCTGCGCATGATTTGACCGTTGTGTATCCTCCAATGTACTTGGATACTATGTCACGCACGGTTGTTATCAATTTGGAAGTTTGTGAGAATAATGAGTATTATGTAAAGGTTAAATATGGACGTTGGACACGTAGTCGCCATACCGTGAAGGATATTACTAAACCATTCATGACATGTGCTGGTCCAATCTCATTTAAGTTTAACAACCCAGCCGCAGTTGAAGTGGGAGATGAGTATCGTATGCTAACAATGCCAATGTTGCCATTGGTGGATTGGTATAAGAACAATGTTTCTGCTACTCCAGTGCATAAAGAGTCGAATATCATCTCTATTTCCACAACAACGGATATGCCAATTAGGGGTCGTGATTTTATCGCAAAACAGATTGAACTTTACAATGAAGAGTCTGCTTTGGATAAGAATATTATGACTAGTAATACTGCTGCGTTCATCGATGAGCGTTTGCGACTGATTAAAGAAGAATTAGCAATAGCAGAAGATGAAGTAGCTGCATATAAGCAACGTTATAATGTTGTGAATCTAGAGTCTGAAGCGTTACTTGCACTTCAAGAAGGAGCTGAGTATAGAAAACAGATTGCAGAGATTGAGACACAACTTAATTTGATAGGTTATGTGGGAGATTATGTGTCTAACGAAGAAAAGAAAAATGATTTGATACCAGCTAATATAGGTATCAATGATATTACTCTTACAACTTTGATAGGTGAATATAATCAACAAATGTTAGATCGTATGCGTGTTCAACGTACAGCCAATGAGAGTAACCCTATTCTGCACCAAATGGAATCTCAATTGGCTGCAATGCGTGCAAACATCATAACGACTATTAACTCTGTTAAAAATAGTTTAGCTATTACTAAAAGTGATCTTGAGATTAGACAAGCAAGGATAGATAATCAACGTAATGTTTTACCAAACCAAGAACAAGAATATGTTGAGGTGTTGCGTGACAAAATGTTAAAAGAAGAGTTGTATTTGTTCCTTTGCCAAAAACGTGAGGAGAATGCCTTGACATTAGCGGCTACTGTAAATCCTGCTAAGATAGTGAATACTCCTCAAATGAATCCAACTCCTGTTTCTCCTAGAGCAACAATTATAGTTATTGTATGTCTAATATTGGCTCTAATATTCCCTCTAGCTGTGATGATTGTATATGATATAATGAATAATCGTATATCAGACGAGGCTACTGAGTTAGAGCGTCAATTGAAGATACCATTAGCCGGTTCATTAGTTAAGAACCATCATGGTGGACATATCGCTGTTCGTGAGGGAGAGAATTCCGCTTCGGCAGAGTTGTTTAGAACCTTGAGAACTAACTTGAGATTCATGCAACCAAAGAGTGTGGATAGTCCAGTTATATTGGTAACTTCTAGTATCAATGGTGAAGGAAAGTCTTATGTGGCTACTAATTTAGCAATCTCCATGACATTGCTTGGCAAGCGAGTAGCGCTTGTAGGACTAGATATACGTAAGCCAATGTTGGCTACCTATATGAATCTTCCTACTCCAGGATGTTTGACCAGTTATGTTGCAGAAGAAGCATATACTATTGACGAAACAATCGTTCCTTCTGGTATTAAAAATCTAGATGTACTTCCTTCTGGAGTTGTTCCTCCTAATCCAAGCGAATTGTTGCAGAGTGAAAGATTGGATCAGTTGTTTGCAGAACTTCGTCAACGTTATGATTATATCATTGTTGATTCTGCTCCAATTGCGATGGTGGGAGATACCTATTTGCTCAATAGAATTGCTGATATGACTGTGTTTGTTACCAAAGCTAAGTATACTACATTCGAATTAGTAGAATTGATTAACCAAACTCATGAGCAAGAACGTTTACCAAAGATGGTAGCAGTTCTTAATGGTGTTAATGCGAAGAAAATTGGCTATGGTTACGGCTATGGCTATGGAAACAACACTAAATCTAAACGTAAATAACATATTTAGATTGTTCTAATAGGTTGAGAGTGGTTTGTTTAGTGATTAAACATACTACTCTCAATCATAATCAATAGACATTATTCTTGTAATCTGCTTATGGTTCTATGCATTGCCGAAAAACCGTCCGTAGGACGAGATATAGCTCGCGTGTTGGGTGCTAACACCCAACGTGATGGTTTTATGGAAGGCAATGGTTATTGTGTCTCCTGGACTTTCGGTCACCTTTGCGCGTTACTTGATCCACACGAATATAGCGAGCAATGGAAAGGATGGAACATGTCTTCCTTGCCTATGGTGCCAGCACGTTTTGGTATTAAGGTGAGCGACGACAAAGGAATTCTTAAACAGTTTAATACTATCAAGGACCTTATCTCCAAGGCAGAAATGGTCATTAACTGTGGTGATGCTGGTCAAGAGGGAGAGTTGATCCAACGTTGGGTATATCAGAAGGCGGGTTGCAAAGTTCCAGTCAAACGTCTTTGGATATCTTCTTTGACTGAAGATGCTATCCGCGAAGGTTTTGCTAATCTCAAGGACCAAAGCCACTACCAACACCTCTATGAGGCTGGTATGATGCGTGCCATAGGTGATTGGCTACTTGGTATGAACGCCACACGTGCTTATACACTACGCTTTGCTAAAGGAGTGGGTAAGGATCGTCAAGTGCTTAGTATAGGTCGTGTACAGACTCCTACGTTGGCACTTATTGTCAAGCGTCAGCATGAGATAGAGAACTTCGTTCCCCGTACTTACTGGGAACTCAAAACCAATTATCGCGATACACTCTTCTCTGCTCAACTTCCTGTAGAGGAAGATGAGTATGCTATCACCTCGCTCGAACAGGGACAAAAACTCGTTGACTCTATCAAGGATCTGCCATTAGAGATAACCTCTGTGGAGAAAAAGAAAGGTATGGAGTATGCTCCACGCCTCTTCGATTTGACATCGCTGCAAGTGGAATGCAACAAACGCTACGGACTATCGGCCGATGATACGCTCAAGATCATCCAAAGTCTATACGAGAAACATGTCACCACCTATCCTCGTGTGGATACCACTTTCCTGAGCGACGATATTTATCCTAAGGTACCTGCTACATTGCAGGGTATTAAGGAATTTTTCCCTCAGGTGAATCCTCTGCTTTTACTTAAAGCCGATGGCGGCAAGGGGGCTAGCAGTCTGCCTAAATCCAAGAAAGTGTTTGACAATAGCAAGGTAACCGACCACCATGCTATCATCCCTACCGGACAACGCCCAAATAACCTTACTGACCTTGAACGCAAAGTGTATGATATGGTAGCGCTCCGCTTTATAGCAGCCTTCTATCCTCCTTGCCAAGTGGCGAACACTACTGTGCTGGCGCAGGCAGGAGAAGTCCCATTCAAGGTAACAGGTCGCGAGATTCTAGAACAAGGTTGGCGCGAAGTATTTGCTACGCCAATAGCCAATAGCTCGCAAAGCGAGCGTCCAATAGGCGGAACGCCGTCCGAGAACGAAAGTGATACTGAACCTTCCGAACAGAAAGCCCTGCCTTCATTCAAGAAAGGCGAATCAGGTTCTCACGAACCACAACTCCAAGAGAAAACCACTACACCACCTAAATATTATACCGAGGCAACTCTGCTTCGTGCAATGGAAACGGCAGGTAAGACGGTAGACAACGAGGAACTTCGTGATGTGATGAAAGAGAATGGTATAGGCCGTCCTAGTACGCGTGCAGCCATTATAGAGAAACTCTTCCAACGCAAGTATATCGTTCGTGAGAGGAAGAATATCAAGGCAACCGAGGTGGGTATTAATCTAATACATACCATTATCTCTCCATTGCTCAAATCAGCAGAATTGACAGGTTTGTGGGAGAAGAAACTCCGTGAAATAGAACGTGGAGATTTTGCAGCGCAACAATTCTTAGACGAACTCAAACAGATGACCACAGAGGTCGTTCGCGAAGTGAAATCCGACAAGTCGGGCATGCGTTGCCCAGTCTGTGGCAAAGGCACTATTATCCGTGGTCGTACCCGCTATGGCTGCTCTCGTTGGAGAGAAGGTTGCACCTACGCAGAACAATTCTAGTGGAAAGCTAGTTGGGCCAGTTAGGCTAGTAGAACTAGTATGACTTTTTTCAAGATTTTTTTGAGCGGATATGCTCTATGACCATTGCTGCTAAGGTCATGCCGAAGACGCCTACAACAGGCGCTAGGGTACCTTGGTCGCCTGCTATCTCTTCGGAATAGACACATTGTATCTTAGAAGCTAGTACTAACTTCTCCTTTTTTATACGTGTACGCAACGCGCGTGCGAGAGGGCAACCTTGTACTTTCCAAAATTCGGCGGTGCGGATGTTCTGTGGATTGAGTTTGCGCCCTGCTCCCATACTAGAGAAGACCTTGCAACCTGCGTGGGTGGCATTGTATAGCAAAAGCGCTTTGCAGTCTACCATGTCGATTGCGTCTACAACGATATCGTATTGCGATAGGTCAAAATTACTGGCGGTTTCGGCATTATATTGACGCTCTATAACTTGTATATCTGCCTCGGGACAGATAGTGAGCAATCGCTTTTGCATCTCGAGGACTTTACTTTGTCCAATATTATCGTGTACAGCCACTACCTGACGATTGAGATTGGTACGGTCTACTACATCAAAATCTACGAGCGTTAGATGTCCTATTCCTGTGCGCAAAAGACTTTCGGCGCACCAACCACCTACACCGCCTACGCCAAAAACAATCACGCGTGCCTCTTGCAAAGCACGAAAACCATCAGGGCCTATGAGTTGAGTAGTACGAGTAAACACGAGATGTAAGTTATGAAGTATGAGTTATGAACTATGAGTTAAAGGTATGGGCTATCGCCATAGCTACATTGATGCCGTCCAAGGCACAGGATGTGATACCGCCAGCATAACCAGCACCCTCGCCACAAGGGTAAAGTCCTGGAGTAGAAATAGAATCTAGTGTCTCTGGATTGCGAGGAATACGCACAGCACTACTAGAACGGCTCTCTACGCCTAGGATAACTGCTTCGTTGGTCAAGAAACCACGGTACTTGCGATCGAAATCACGAAACCCTTGTTGCAATCGCTTGCCAATGTGCGCAGGCAACCACTCATCCAATCTGCTTGATACCATACCTGGCAGATAGCTACAAGCAGGAAGCGATTTGCTCTGTCGTCCTTCCACAAAATCCTTCAATCGTTGTGCTGGAGCCAAGGATGGTTCGCCTCCATACTGATATGCCAAGTTCTCAAGATATTGTTGGAAAGCGAGGCCTTTGAGTTTTAACTCCTGAACTCCTGAACCCCTAAACTCCTGAACCATATTTATGAGATCTTCTGGACGAATCTCCACTACCATACCCGAGTTAGCAAAAGGAGAATTACGGTGGCTAGCAGACATACCATTTACCACGCAGCTATTTAGCGCACTTCCCGCAGGGACGATATGTCCACCTGGACACATACAGAAAGAGTATACACCGCGACCTTGTACCTGTGTCACTAATGAGTAGGACGCGTTACCAAGGAGTTTGACTAACTCTGGTGATGGGTCGTGGTACATCAGGCGGTTGATCAATGCCTGTGGATGCTCTGCTCGAACACCCATGGCGCAACCTTTGTCCTCTAGTAATACACCCTCGTTCATCAACATCTGATATGTGTCATGAGCGGAGTGACCGATAGCTAGTATAGTTGAGTGTTGAGTGTTGAGTGTTGAAAGGCTAGAGATGCAGGTACCGAAATGTATTTCACCACCATGCTCTATGATACACTCGCGCATAGCGCGGATGATACTAGGCAGTTTGTCGCTACCGATATGGGCATGTGCCTCGTAGAGGATATTATCTTTTGCCCCGAAATGATGGAATAGCTCCATCACGCGTTGCATATTGCCGCGTTTCTTACTGCGGGAGTATAGCTTACCATCGGAGAATGTACCTGCGCCACCTTCACCAAAACAATAGTTAGACTCGGTGTTAAGTCCTTGGTTGCGGTTGAGCGTCGCAATATCCTTCTTGCGCTCGGCTACATCCTTACCGCGTTCGTAAATGATGGGTTTGATGCCGTGCTCAATGAGGGTCAAAGCTGCAAATAGTCCTGCGGGACCTGCACCGATGATATTGACCGAATGTTCGGCATGGTGTACGTCTTGGAAGAAAGGAGTTTCATAGAGTGGAATAGGAGCATCCTTCTCAATGAACTGGCCATTATCATCGGTAAGTAGAGTGAGATTGACCTTGAGTTGCTTCTGACGTGCATCTACAGAACGCTTCACGACACGGAACTTTTGTTCCATGTCGTGTGCTTTCTCTGGGGTTAATATGAGAGTCTGTTGATTCAAGATTACTTCTTGAGAGCAGCCATGAGTTTCTCTTCGATCTCGGCAGCTAGTTCAGGATTGTCAAGCAATACTTTCTTGGCGCCATCGCGACCTTGTGCGAGCTTATTGCCATCGTAACTATACCATGAACCCGCTTTTGACAAGATGCCGTGCTCTGTACCCAAATCCACAAGTTCACCTGCACGAGAGATACCCTCGTTGAACATCAAGTCGAACTCTGCTTTCTTGAATGGAGGAGCCACCTTATTTTTGATGACTTTTACGCGCACTTGGTTACCGAGAATCTCGTCACCCTCTTTGATGGCTGTACCTTTGCGAATATCGATACGCACAGATGCGTAGAACTTGAGGGCGTTACCACCAGTAGTTGTCTCTGGACTACCGAACATCACGCCGATCTTCTCACGCAATTGGTTGATGAAGATACAAGTGGTTTGAGTTTTGTTGATAGTAGCGGTGAGTTTGCGGAGTGCTTGTGACATCAAACGTGCTTGCAAACCGACACGGTTATCACCCATGTCTCCTTCAATCTCAGCTTTTGGAGTGAGAGCTGCTACAGAGTCAATTACCACAAGGTCCACTGCTGCACTACGGATAAGCTCGTCTGCTATATCCAAGGCTTGCTCGCCACAGTCTGGTTGTGCGATGAGGAGTTCGTTGGTATCCACACCCAGTTTCTCTGCATAGAAACGGTCAAAAGCATGCTCAGCATCAATAATCGCCGCAATACCGCCTTGCTTTTGAACCTCTGCCATCGCATGGATAGCGAGGGTGGTCTTACCAGAAGACTCTGGACCATAAATCTCAATGACGCGACCGCGAGGATAACCGCCCACACCAAGTGCGACATTCAAACCTACAGAACCTGTAGGGATAACAGGTATATCTTCGATTTTGTCATCGCCAAGTTTCATAATGGCGCCTTTGCCAAAATCTTTATCAATTTTTGCCATTGCTAATTGCAATGCTTTTAGCTTCTCAGGAGAAGGCGTTTTCTTTTCTTCTGCCATAATCTTATAAGGTTTTAAAAGTATTAAAAGTTTTAATGGTTTTATTTTATGGGTGCAAAGTTACATATTTTTTTGTACATGTGCAAATATGGATGATATTTTATGCTTCTGGTTTGAAAAAATCTTTTGCCATATCAAAACAAAAAGTAATAACTTTAGCCGAAGCAATGCTAATAAATAATGCAAAAAGTAGGTCCATCTTAGATTCGTTTTAGTAGTTAAACATCTGTTTTTTGTAATAATCGTTTGAGTATTCTTAATACGAAATAAGAATTCGAGTGCAAAATTACTGCGTTAAACTGCTAAAACTTGTCAGTGTGAAGAAAAAAATGAAAAAAAAGTGCAAAATAACTAAAATTACTAGTTATTCTAGTTATACTAGTGCTACTAGTGCAGCTAGTCATACTAGTGCAACTAGCGATATTTACTTTCTTGTGTGTCATCCAAGATGCTCAGATAACTCTCGTATCTGGAGAGAGCTATTTCGCCGTTAGCTACAGCTTGGTATACTGCACAACCAGGTTCACCAGTATGTTGACAATTAGAATAGCGGCAGTCTCGGCTAACACGGAAAATATCGCGAAAATAGTGGCTAATCTCCTCTTTCTCGACGTCTAATAGACCAAATCCTTTGATACCAGGTGTGTCAATGATCCAAGAGCGAGATCTTTCTGAGTCATCTTCTGACCTTCTAAACTCCTGAACTCCTAAACCCTCTATAGGATACATCTCGGAGAAAGTTGTTGTGTGCATGCCTTTATGATGTGCAGAAGATATAGCTCCTGTTCTAGCGACATTATCCCCTAATATGGCATTGAGCAAAGTAGATTTACCGACTCCTGAGTTGCCAGATAAAAGAGTAACTCTACCATCAAAAATGGTTGATAAAGGTGATGATTCCATTAAAGATTTAGGCGATGAAGCTAAACCTAATGCTGAGATGGCATAGGTAGGATAATCTAGTGACTCGTATAGTTGACGAAGATTGGCTAACTCTTCTAATTCTTCTTCGTTGAGAAGATCTATCTTGTTAAATATGATGCACGCGGGAACACGATATGCTTCGCATGTAGCGAGAAAACGATCAATAAATGTAGTTGAGGTTTTAGGATGGTTGATAGTCACAATGAGTGCAGCCATATCTACATTGGCTGCTAGTATGTGTGAGGCATAGCTGAGGTTAGTAGCACGACGAATGATGTAGTTCTTGCGATCATACAGTTCTGTTATCCAGTTGGTTCCGTCTTCGTTGGTGGTGACCTCTACGTAGTCACCAATAGCTACTGGATTGGTAGAACGAATACCACGAATTCGGAAGTTGCCTTTCACGTGGCAATCTGCGGTTGTTCCGTCTTCAAAATACACGCCATAACTTGTGCCTGTTGATTTGATTACTAGTCCTTTCATTGTGGTT
Organism: Paludibacteraceae bacterium; assembly: GCA_017391525.1. Classification (GTDB taxonomy): domain Bacteria; phylum Bacteroidota; class Bacteroidia; order Bacteroidales; family Paludibacteraceae; genus Colicola. Next base: position 23,411 of record JAFOYE010000007.1, read on the forward strand.
AATAGTCGTGTTGTAAGCTAGTTGTACTAGTTGAACTAGTAGTGCTAGTTTTCTAAAATGCTTCTGTTGCAGTTAAGTAAAAACTATATGCATTGATATTGTTCCATCTTGGATCGACATTGCTGCGTGCTACATCAAAGCGGATATTGACCTTGGCCTTGTTAATAGCCGCACGTAATCCTATACCATAACCCACTTTAGGAACTTCCCAATGCCAATTGTGAAAATCATAAACATCGCCTACACCCGCAAACACTGTGGCGCGGAAGATGCTCCATATTGGTATGCGTAGTTCGGCTTGTAAGGCCATCATGATGTCGTCACGAAACATATCGCTGTTGATACCTCTCAATCCATCTTGTCCGCCCAATCGTGGTAGCATAGGGTAGAGGGTGAGATGGGAGATGAAATAATTAGATAGCATGAACTGCCCTTTGAGCTGCCATGCTATAACAAGGTTATGCGGCAACGATATGTACTGACGGAGATCTGCGGATAGCAGACCGTTGATCGTGGCTTGTTGCCCTTCAGGGATATCCATCTTGTTGGTCCATGCGGCAGCCGCAGAGGCCTTGAAGAAGATACCTCGAGTTGGGTAGAAGACGTTGTCACGTGAGTCATATTGAGCTACAGCGCCTAAACCTATTTGTACCAATGGTTTGGTAGTGGTGTAAATACCTTCTATGCTGTATTGCGCCACCAAAATATCCGTCATAGGACCTATAGCAAAGTGCTTGCCTGTATATATCGGAGCTTGCACATTGAAGTAGCCTCGTTGCAATTCGTAGGGTGTTCCTCGGCGCAACATTCCGACTCCCATATTGCCTTCATTGGCAAAATGTGGGTCATTGTATGTTCCGTAGTAGGTGGCAGGGCGATTGCTATACCCTGCACGAAACTGAAGTTGCCAAGTAGGCGATTTGTGTTTCGTGACACCGGAGTCAGGACTCCCAAAATATAGATTCCCTTGTGCATTGATGTACCACTGGCTGTTGAGCGAGTAGGTGCCGTCTAATTGGACAATAGAGGTTCGTTCTTGGTTGGGAAGACGAAAATACCCCTGTGCTGCGGCACCAAACTCCCAAGTGGATTCCGGCGAATAGTTAATCACCGGAATACCCATTGCGGGTAGATTAAGTAGACTATCGAGCGAAATAGCATGAGACATTGGAATAACCAATGCCCATGCTATAGCTATTATGAGAAATCTTAGTTTGATAGGTTAGAGATTAAACTTAGAGTTTAGAGGTGATTTAGCGGCAATATCTTGCCTATCCTACGCCTTTAAACATTAAACTATAAACTTTAAACTAAGAGATTACACAGTCATAATTTCTTTCTCTTTCTTAGCGTAGATCTCGTCCACTTGTTTCACGTACTTGTCGTGCAACTTTTGAACATCGTTCTCCGCATCTTTCTCAGCGTCCTCTGGCAAACCCTCTTTAACTTGCTTCTTGAGCAAATCAATAGCGTCGCGACGTGCATTACGGATGCTGACTTTAGCGTTCTCAGCCTCGCCCTTACATTGTTTGGCCAATTCTTTACGACGCTCCTCGGTCAATGGTGGAATCATCAAACGAATGCTCTCGCCATTGTTGCTAGGTGCGAGTCCAACGCTAGAGTTGATGATAGCGCGTTCGATCTCTGCAATCATCTTTTTCTCCCATGGTTGGATTTGGATGGTGCGTGCGTCAGGGGTGGTGATTGTAGCCACGTTAGCGAGTGGGCTCATCTGTCCGTAGTATTCTACTTTCACTACATCTAGGATTCGTGCACTAGCTTTGCCCGCGCGAATACGAGCCAAAGCATCATCAAGATACATCACTGCAGATTCCATGAGTTCCGCAGCATCTGATTTAATTTTGCTAGGTTCAATCATATCTATAAAAGTTTAAAAAGTTCTAAAGTTCTAAAGTTCTAGATGTTCTAGATGATCTAGACAATCTAGACTCGTGTTATGGTTTAACCAATGTTCCTATTTGTTCGTCGTTGATGACTTTCTCAAGGTTGCCTACGGTGTCCATATCAAAGACATAGATAGGCATTTGATTCTCGCGACACATGGTGATAGCAGTTAGATCCATCACGCGCAAATTGCGAGATAGTACCTCGTCGTAGGTAATTTCTGTGAACTTAGTCGCAGTAGGATCTTTCTCTGGGTCTGCGGTGTAGATACCGTCTACACGTGTACCTTTCATCATGACGTCAGCCTTGATCTCAATGGCGCGGAGTACAGATGCAGTGTCTGTAGTGAAGTATGGGTTGCCTGTGCCACCAGCGATGATGACCACGTTACCTTCCTCCATGAGACGTAGTGCTGCTGCAGTAGAGTAGAGTTCACCCACTGGTTCCATGCGTACACTAGTCATCACGCGCACTTTTTGTCCGATGGCCTCTAATGCAGAGCAGAGGGCTAGGGAGTTAATCACCGTCGCTAGCATACCCATTTGGTCGCCTTTCACACGGTCAAAACCTTTTTGAGCTCCGCTGAGTCCGCGGAAGATGTTACCACCACCGATGACGATGCCTATTTGTACACCTTTATTAGCGATGTTTTGTATTTGTGTAGCATAATCGGCTAGACGTTTCTCGTCGATGCCGTAGCCTTTTTCTCCCATTAGGCTCTCGCCAGAGAGTTTTAATAGTATTCGTTTGTACATACTAATTCGGGTTAATGAGTTACTCTTCGTCTTTGTACCAACTAGCGTACATGGCATAGTTGTGTGCAATCTTGCGATTGATCTCGTTGGTTTGCTCAGGATCGGCTTTCTTGATGAACTTAGCTGGTACACCGCCCCATACTTCGTATGGACCTATTTGTGTGTTTTTGAGTACCAATGAACCTGCTGCTACGATAGCACCCTCGCCTACTACTACTCCGTCTAGTAGGGTAGAACCCATACCGATGAGTGCGTAGTCATGTACGTCTGCACCGTGGATAGTCACATTGTGACCTACGGATACATAGTTGCCAATGGTGATGGTGCTCTTCTCGTATAGGGTGTGGAGCACGGAACCGTCTTGGATATTCACGTGGTTGCCAATCTTGATCCAGTTGACATCGCCGCGCAACACAGCGTTGAACCAAATCGAGCAGCCATCGCCGATGACGGTGTCACCGACGATAGTTGCGTTCTCTGCTAGAAAGCAATCCTTACCTATTTGCGGAGTGAATCCGCGTACAGGAACGATTAGTGCCATGATTATCGTGCTGCAATGATTGCGCAGAAGTCTGCTGCCTTGAGGCTTGCGCCACCGATGAGACCACCATCAACGTCTGGGTTAGCGAAGAGCTCAGCTGCGTTCTTAGCGTTGCAGCTACCACCATAAAGGATAGTGCAATCCTCAGCTACTTGCTCACCGTATTTCTCAGCAACGAGGCTGCGGATGTATGCGTGAATTTCTTGTGCTTGCTCTGGAGTAGCGGTCAAACCGGTACCAATAGCCCATACTGGCTCGTATGCCAAAACGATCTTACCAAAATCCTCAGCGCTGAGGTGGAATACTGAACCCTCGAGTTGAGCTTTCACTACTTCGTTTTGTTGACCTGCTTCACGCTCCTCTTTTACCTCGCCGATGCAGAAGATTGGCTTGAGGTTGTTAGCGAGTGCAAGTTTTACCTTGTCTTTCAAAATCTCGTATGTTTCTCCATAGTATGCACGACGCTCAGAGTGACCGAGGATGCAGTACTCAGCGCCAGTAGATGCTACCATAGCTGCACTTACCTCACCGGTGTAAGCACCTTTCTCTTTGTCTGCGCAGTTCTCTGCTGCTACAGCGATAGGGCTGTCTTTCAACAACTCAGCTACAGTAGCCAAGTGGATGAATGGAGTGCCGATTACTACAGCGCATGATGGGTTAACTACTTGATTCTTCAATTCGGTAGCCAATGCTACACCTTCTTGCAGGTTCATGTTCATTTTCCAGTTACCTGCAACCATTTTTGTTCTCATTGTTTTATTAATTTTAAAAAGTTAGTATATATTCTTTAGAGGTTCTAGACTATCTAAATGATCTAGCTTTTCTAGAAACTTATCTATTTCTGATATTATATTTGTCAATAATGGTTCCCTCTTTGATCACTATTACACCTGGGTTTGCACGTACGATTGTTTTGAGTGTGACTGGATCACAGGTGCAGATACTGGTTGCTAACGTAGGATATTCTTTGCAGAACGCCTCAATATCTAGCGTATGAGATCCAGTGAGGATGTAACATTCTTCATCCTTTTCAGCACAATCCTTTTGCAATGCTACAACCTTGTGCATTTGTTCTGTATCTTTTTTGTTTAGATCGTACATGACGACTAGGGTCACTGGTTTGGTGCTTTCCAATACCCAATCTGTGATATCATCTCCTTCGTTGGTTGTGATTGAGAAATCGTGAATAGGTGGCTCATATCCCTTTTTGATGAGTTTAGATTCCTGTCGTACAAAGGTCCATGTGGTATCTTCTGCAGGATAGTTTTCCAATGTAAACTCTTGCTCTATGCCATCTTTGCTATAAATAAAGGTGGTTTCGTATTGGTCTTGTTCTGCGCCCTCTGGCCATTCCATAAGTTTAGGGATGTTATTTCCTATTTTGTATGGACGGAAGTCCAAAATAGGCAAGTGTGTGTGAGCGTATCCCATCAATCCACCAACTATTCCAACTGCGGCTAGTATGATACAGAGTTCTACGATACCACTCCACAATTGATAGATGTGTTTACGCCATATCACTAGCAACACCGCTAGTGTGAGTAGTACCAAATTTTTGTAGAATGTTTGCCAGTTGCTAATGACGATGGCATCGCCAAAACAACCGCAGTCACTCACTGGGTTTTCTTTTGCAATATACCAGGTAAGTGGTGTCATTACTAGATAGAAGACCAATGCCAACCATGAAGTCCATCGTGTGCGTACGTTGAAGACCATACATACACCTAAGATGAACTCTAAAGCGATCATGCTGACAGCTGCTATATTCGCATAAGGTACTAGTTCAACAAAGAACCCACCAAATGCGTTCAAATAATCTTCGATCTTGTACACTGTTCCCAATGGATCGACAGCTTTGACAAAACCTGAGAAGATGAATACCAATCCCAATATTGTTCGGGAAATACTGGCAATGATTTGTTTGTAATTAATCTTGTTTTTCATTTTCCATTAGTTTGATTAAGTAGAAAACAGCGTAGTTAAGCATATCAAAATAGTTGCCGTCCACACCCTCAGAGATAAGTGTCTGGTTGTCGTTGGCAGCTATCTGCTTGTTGCGATTGATCTTAGTGAGGATGATGTCTGTTAGGCTAGAAGCAAACATATCTCTCCATGCCTCGCCATAATCATGGTTTTTCTTTAACATCAGCGCTTTGGCCTCTGCCATGTAGTGGTCGTAGAGGTCAATAGCACGCTCTGCGGTCATGTCCACCGAGTCAGCGTAACCCTCGAAGAGTTGGATCAGTCCGATGATGCTGTAGTTCACAATAGCCATCATCTCGCCTTCGATACTTTCGCCCACCATGTTTACACCGGTTTGCTCTATCTCGCGCACGCGCTTTGCTTTAATGAATAATTGGTCATTTACAGTCTGTGGACGCATGATGCGCCAGCTTGGACCGTAATCCTTCATCTTCAACTCATAAATTCTGCGGCATTTGCCTGCCACGATGTCAAATTGCTCTGGAGTTTTCATATATTCTTTGCCTATAAACGTTCAACTTTCAACATTCAACTTTCAACCTTCAACATTCAACATTAAACAACTACTTCCTAATAAACACTTTCTCACCTTTTAGAATATATACGCCATCACTAGGAACGTTGAACGGACGATTATCGCTAGATAGTTTGGAGTCAACCAAGCGACCTAACATGTCGTATAGATGGATCATCTCGCTTGAGGTGATGTCCTCAATGCCTGTAGTGGCGGTATGGATAATAAAGGTGGTTTCCACTGCATCGCCGATGTAGTACTCTTGGGCTTCGTCCACAGGGCGAATCCATAGGGTGTAACTACCATCTTCCAGTTTGATATACACGTTTTTGAAGTCGATGATACCTTCTGCGGCTTTGGTTCCGTCTTCTTTGGTTATCTTCACATGGAAGTATGGTGCTTCGCTATCGAAGTTGAAGAATACGGTATCTTGGTTGGTGGTTACCTGTAAGTTTTTGATGGAGTAATCCGCCTCGGGTTGCTCGGCTGCGGTGTGCTGATACACATATCCCTTGATTTCTGGTGTGTTACCATTGTAGTTTTGTAGTTGTCCTAATACTACCACTTTGTCGCCTAAGCCTATCTCGTTACCCGTAACAAAGTCGCTATTGTCAAGCCAACGGGTGTTGTAGCAGTAGAATTGGTTGGTAGTCGAGCCATCATCTGAGATGTCGAATCGTGCCGTCTTGTATTGCACAATCTGCTCAGGCGTGTTGCGCATATTGGAGATGGTTCCGTCTATGAAGTAGCTCGTCTCCGTCAAACTTGTATGGCTCAATGCTTTTGTTATTTGTAGTGCTTTGGATGCAGGTAGGGTAGTAGCTAGGTCGAATGTATAATCGGTCTTGTAATAATATTGGCTACCATCTGTTGAGTACCAATCTGGTGTGGTGGTATATGTACCTTGTATCACCTTTCCATTGACTTCCATATAGTATTGTACCGTCACCTTTTCGCCTCCTGCAGGCTGGATAGTCAGATGCAAGGCGGTAGGTTGGTATTGGTAACAAGCGTTGTAGTAGCCCTCGGCATACATGGCGTTGGCGTCAATAGTACCTGCCTCCATGGTGTAAGTTCCTATCACCGACTTGTCGCTATTGCTGTGGATATTGCAACGGATGAGTACATCGGTCTCGGATGGGGCGTCTGCCCAAAATTGACTAGAGAACAGATCCACCGACCATGTCTTACTGCCTTGTACCAAACTGAAATCAGCATTGGTGAATGAGCGCATTTCTTTTTCTGCTTCTGGTGTCTCTTCAAACACAAACTGGCTGCTTGTCACGGTAAATGGTATGCGAACCTCTCCTAGTCCTTTGACCAAAATAGGGTGGTCTTTGCCGTTGTCATCTATATATCGAATTTCCAATTCGTAGTTGCCTTGTGCCAAACCGCTAGGCAGGTATCCTGTTAAGGTGACAGCATTGGTGTAGTAATAACCAGGATCTAATTCGAAAGTGCCTATTCCCACTTTGTCTACTATTTCTCCTTTGCTATTGTAGATGAAGTAGGTCACTGTACCTGCTGCGGTAGCAATACCTGTACTGGTGAAGGCGTCTAAACTAAAACCAACTGCTGTTGTTTTGCTAATGGCATCACTTGATGTGCGAGTCAATTTATCAATGGTCACCAATGGCATTGCCTCGCCACCTGCACTAGGCTTAATGTTGGAATAGATGCATACTCTTTCGGTAAAGGCTAGGTTGCTAGCGCTACCACCTGTTCCTTGTACCTCTGGAGCAAGGGCAGATAGCGCAAAATATCCATCAGCCATGCCATACCATCCCCAGTTGATGTGTAGGTATCCGTCGCTCTTCATACCGTCGCACACAAAGGCGTGTCCTTCTTGTTTGACAGTCGCGCCGCCTATAAACAATGGGCGACCCGCTTGTAGATCGGTAGCTATGACTTGTAAAAGGTCTTCCTCCTTCATAAAGTCTTTTGGCAGAACATTGATAGCTTTATTATATCCAAAGTACTCGGTCATGGCTGCCAAGGCGATGGATGATACGGCTCCGCTACCGTCCACGGTGTAATCCATATCGGCTGCTACGCCTGCGTGAAACATCAGTGTAGCCACGGCATCAGCTTGGGTAGAGGTGTATGACTTGTTGTAGTCGGGTATCATGTTTGCCCAGTCGTAGGTCGTGTTGCCAAAGTTAGCACTTACTTTCAGTTTCTTGGTCTCCGTGGTGTATGAATGACTGCCCGTACCTTTGGTAGGGTATTTGTGTGCATACATGATTTGGCTCATCGCTGTCGCTACGCAACCGGTCACCGCGCGTTCGTTGCCAATTTGAGGACACTTGTTGTTAAATGGCTCGCCTTGTCCCCATATGGTGTTTCCTAAGATAGGACTGATGGTAGGATAACTCTCTTCCACCGCCTCCGCCTTTCGCCAGCGGGGTCCCCGAAAAATCTGCCGATTTTTTGGGTGCTCTTTAACCTCTCGCCTATTCACCTTGCCTCGGTCGCTGACCGTACCTTTCGCCTCGGTCGCTGACCGCATCTCATCCGCATACATCTGTAGCCAGAACTGCATGTTCTCTGGGATATTGTTGGCGTCGAATGTTCCCTTGTCTGAGTAGCCCAATATGGCGCGAGCGTCATCTTCTGCACTGACGAGTACGAATCCTTTATCGGTGCTGTTGAATACGAATACTGCAGGAGTGGTGTTGTCCACTTGGTATTGTGTGAATGCCAATTCTACGGGTACGGTCACGCTGGTAGCCGCCGCTGCTTTCTGGATGCGTTTAGCGGGTACTACCTCGCTGCGCGCTTGTATGAAGGCACTAGCCACAGCACTCGCTTCTTGTGGAGTACGAGCCTCTAGTGTGGAGCAAAACACGCACAAGGCGCTTATGATGAGCATGTAAATTTTCTTCATAATTTTCTGTATTTTGTTTTATAAACAAATTTAGCGCACAAAGGTACAAAAAAATACGCACATACGCAAGGATAGTTAGTAATAATTTTTAAAAAAGATACTACTCCTAGCCCTCCTGTGTGTCTAGTACAAAAAATCGCTCCCCAATTTGGAGAGCGATTTTCCTTTTCGTCGCCTATAGCCTATAACCTATAGCGTCAGCGTCCTGTAGCCGCTCTGCGGCGTCCCATAGCCTTATCTCAGCAAATACTTATTACCATTTTGGATAATGATGCCGCGGTAAGTCTTATCTACTTGACGACCCATTACGTCGTACATAGGAGCGTTAATGTCCAATGTAGGACGAATGTTCTCTACGCTAGTTGGAGTGGATTTCCATATAGCATATACGGTGCCGTCGTAGCCTACTGGCAATACGGTCAACGCCTCGCCTGTACCCTTAGCGTTGTCATACCAACCAATAAACTCGTCACCATCCTTTACAGGAGTAGGGATGGTATATGGAGTGCCTTCGATCTTGCTTGGCAACTCTACCTCTACGATGGTAGTACCAGTTGAAGTACCAGCGTGTGCTGCTTGGTATGCTGGACCCCATTTCTCTGGCTTACCAGCTTCAGCGAAGTTTTCAGATACTGGATATGCATCGTGGATAGATTGCAAGAAGAATGCGGCAATCGCATAGCGCCATGCGGCAGCGGTGAGATCGTCGGTAAGACTAGTTTGTACGCTCATGATATAGGTTTGTAGCCATTTCCACTCGGCTTTGCCAAAGGCTGCTTGAACGCCAGCGGATGTGAGTTTAGCGCAAATCACGCGGCAGCCGCATGGTGTGTTGGCGTCGTTGTGTGGTTGACCTGCACCCTTAGAGATGATTTCTTCCAATGTTCCAAGTGAGGTGATGTTAGCCGCAGTCTTGAAGCTTGCCCACAACTCTTCTTGGGTAGGTACTGGCACAGCATCTGCGCCGGTCATTTCTTTGACTACCTTACCACCATTGAGTACCCATGTCACCTTAGCCTCACGCCATTTAGCATATACGGTTCCCTTCCATCCTACAGGTAATACGGTCAATGCCTCGCCCGTACCGTTAGGATTGTCATACCAACCTAGGAAGACATAACCTGTGCGAGTTGGAGTAGGGAGGGTGTATGGTGCGTCGGTGATCTCCTCAGGCAACTTGGTAGTACCTACGTTACCGCCGTTCAATACCCATGTTACGTCGGCTGGGTCTGCCTCACGCCAGATAGCGTAGAGTGTACCCTTCCAGCCAGCTGGGATAGAGGTGAGTGCGGTACCTGTTCCCTCTGGGTTGTCGTACCAACCTACGAATATATAACCTTCTTTCACTGGGGTAGGCAATGTATATGTCTCTTTGACTGAGTATGGCAAGCTTGCGCTTGAACCTGTAGCAATCTGATAAGCTTGTCCCCATGCTTCTGGTTTGCCTGCTGTAGCAAAATCAGCGGTGTTAGGCCAGCCTGTGCGTTTCTCGCAGTTGAAGAAGCTATGTGCGCTCCAGCGCCAAAGTGCCTCCATACCCTCTGCGTTAGGGTCGTTGGTCAATGTATAACCTTGAGCAGCTGATACCTCAATGATATAGTCGCCCAACCACTTGTACTCTGATTTCTCGTCGGTCATAATCTCGCACATCTTAGTAGCTGCGAAAGTAGATACCGCGGTGATAGGTTGGTCAGAACGGTTCATACCATAGTAGGTGTTGTAGTATGGCTTGAAAGTGTTCCAAAGCTCTTCGTTGGTAGGAACTGTACCACCAGGCACACTACCGCCATTCAACTCCCATGTGATATCTGGATCTTCTGGACCAACGTATGGATCAGTACTTGGGCTACCCTTCTCCATGAAGATTTGTGGATAGATAGTCTTATCTGCGGTTACGGTCACCTCTTGTACCAAATCTTTGTAACCAGCTTTGTGTACATAGAGGGTGTATTTACCTGGTGCCAAGTTCTCGAATACGAACACGCCATTGTAGTTGTGATCAGTGGTGTAGTAGTCTTGGTTTGAGAGTTTACGTTTTACGTAGTTGTAGCAGTTGGTCTTAATCACCTCTTTTGCTTCGTTGCGCAATACGATTTTAGCGCCATTGAGTGGCAAATACTCGTCGTTAGAACCAGTATAAGGGATATAGTATTTGTGGCTAAATTTCTCAGTCTTAGAGCGTACATAACCCATGATATAACCTACTTTCTCTCCAGCTTTGCCATAGTAATCTTGGATACCACGGAAGTAGCGAATACCCTCTTGGCGGCACCACTCTGGGCTCAATGCACGGTGACGAGCGGGGCTATAAGTGTGGAAGTAACCCTCTGACAAGTAACCTGGGATATTGTGCTTTAATGCGCCCAAATAACCGTAGGTAGAAGAGGTGTTGTAGAAGTCCAAGTCACCTAAGATACGTGGGTTGCTAGGTGAGTAATAAGTGGTTGGTTCTGGGCCACCGCCGCCATTAGGCTTGCCTGGGTTAGTCCAGAATGCTTCGTACAAACGAGTCACACACGCTTTAGCCATCTTGTCGCTATTGGTCACACCTGGTTTGCTGGTGTAACCACGCCAAAGGATAACTGGGTAGTTAGCAAACTTACCGTTTGCGCCACCCAACTCGCCTTCAGGACCAGCGTTAGAGTGAATAGAGATATAGTAGTCCGCACCGTAGTTCTCTGCCTCTGTACAGATGGTAGAGAGTGCTTTGTTGAACTCGTTGGTACCGCTACCGCCAGAAGCGCGGCGTGACATTTTTACACCATAACCTGCTCCCAAGAGTTTCTCCTCGAGCATGAATGCTTTCCACAAGTTGGTGTTTGACTCGAAGAATCCGAGGGTATCACCAGCTGCATAGTTAACGGTTGCCATTGGACGGCAGTTTGGTCCCCAGCTACCATGACCAGGGTTGACATATACCTTGAGTGCGCTAGCTGACATCGCAAAGCAGCACAATGCAAAGATGGATAGAAGTATCTTTTTCATAATATTCCTTGCCTTTAATCTTTAAATTATTAATTTAGACCACTTTGTTGTTAGATGTTAGATCACTTTGTTGTTAGATGTTAGATCTTTGAGTCCAACAGCCGCTGAGCGGCGATCTAACAGGCGAAGCCGGTCTGACTTCTAACAGCTGTAGGCGGTCTGTTATTTATTTCACATTCAACACATACATTTCGCCGGCAGCTGTAGTAAATGCTACTTTACCTTGTGCAACCTGTGGATACATAGCCATCATGTTTTTGTTCACTAAGATTTGGCTCTTGCCGTCCAAGGTGTAAACAACGATAGCAGATGCGGTCAATACCGTGCCGTTATCTTCGTCTGCCATGCCTACGATGGTGTTGTTGTTATACCATTTAGGTGCGCGGCAGTGGTTGGCTATTTTTTGTACATTACTTCCATTGATGTCGCATACGAAGCAACCTTTTCCAGAAACGTAGTATAGAATCTTGCTTCCGTCTGGTGAAATGCTAGGCCAGTTGTATGCTTCGCTAGTACCGTTAGGGGTGAGTACGATGCTCTTACCGTTGTGATTGAGTACAAGGTGTAGGTCCTCATTAACTGCTACGGTAGAATTAGCGTCGGCTGCTACTAGTTGAGCAGTACCACGTTGAGCTTGTGCACGAACCACAGCCTTGCCCTCTGTCATGCTGTGTTGCATGATGTCGTAGCGGATTAATGGATTGTTGTCGTGACGTTGACGATAAGTGATCTTATTACCATCTTGGCTAACTTTTACGTCCCAACCTGCACCTTCTGCTTCGGTGATGACGGTTGTAGCTTTGGTAGCCAAATCATAACGAACAAGACCTGTGTTGTCCATGTCTGTTAAAAGTAGGTAGTCTCCTTTAGGGCTGATACCTACCACTTTACCCTCCTTGAGTTCTGGAGCGGTAACCTTGCGCATAGACACTATCTCTAGTACTTGCGCTTGTGCAATAACGCTCACGAGAGCGATTGCCACCAGTAGAATAGTTTTTCTCATAAATATTAAATTTAAAATTGTTATTTAATGTTGTGCATAGACTTTTCTCTATAATTAGCCCGCAAAGTTACAACTTTTTTTTGACATATGCAAATTTATATGTGTTTTTTGTGAAAAACTCATTACCCCCTCGCCTATAACCTATAACCTATAGCCTATATCCTATCACCTATCACCCATAGCCCGTAGGGCGTCCAATAGCCTACATTTCGGATGCAACTTTGTTAAAATTCTTAAAAGTTTTCCGCCTTTTCCCCAATTTGCCATTTGTTTACCCTTACGCTACCTTTGGTTAAGGGATAAGCAAGCTGTGGGACTAAAAATGTGATGTATATTTTAACATAAATTAAGATTGTTGTCGTTGTCGTGTGTCGGCACTGACGGCTAATTTATAAACTACGTCCACGCGCGCGAACGTAATTTATAAATTAGCTGTCTCTTCTGTCAGTAGTGGAGCCTTGTAATTGGATTGAATGTGCGTAAAATATTGAATATAAATACTTTGTGCTTTTTGGTAAAAGACTGTCACAACTGACACCTATTGTCTTCTGTCAGTACTGGCTGGTTGTTGGATGTAGACAGATGATTTGTTTCTGGCAATTTGTGGTTGTTAAAAATAGTTAATATTTTTTGAATGTATATACTTGTTGACATTATGTGTAGTTCTTGCCACATTTACTTAAGATTCAGCGGTTGCGTTTTGGGATGTTCCCCAAAATGCAGAGCGGCTAATTAAGCTAATTTGACTAATTGCTAGAATTATTCGTTCAATTCGCCGTTTGTATAATGTCTTTTTAACGGCTAAGTTGTCGTTAAAATTATATCCTTTGCCTTTAAACTCAGCGGGGTCCCCGATAACGCTTATGCGTTATGGGGTGCTCTTAAACTGTAGCGAAGCGTTCTCTAAACTGCGACGCAGTCGCCATATTTTTGTTTATATTATGTTTCCTTTATTTTGTTTTGCTCTCCAAATGCGGCTTTGCTGCATTTCCTTAGAGCAAAAACAAAAGTTATCCTCGAATTGTCGTACGGCTGAATGAGTAAAGCGAATGAGCAGATCGTTCGAGCCGTATGGCGAGATAAGAATAATTAATATCCAAATTGTCAATAATTGTCTTAAAACAATTCCTTGATTTTTATTTATTTTTGTAGGCACAAAGTGCCGTATTTTTGTTTCAAAAAATAATTGTCTAAGTTGTCGTCAATAAAATAATTTTCGTATAATTCGCCTCATTCGCCGTTTAAGCATGTTTACCGTTAATGTTCCTTGTTTTTGGTGGACAGTAGTGGTATGGGATAGATAAATCTATCATTTTTGCAAAAAATCCTCATTTTATTTGCATGTATCAAAAAAAAATCGTACCTTTGCGGAGTTAACCAAAATAGTGCTCTCGCGCACACGCACACAACGCTCATCCACGAGCAAACAACGTAAAACACAAAATAAACAACAAAAGAATATGTACACTAATCGTGAAAAAATAGAATGGACTTTGATTTTCGTCTATGAGTTTGGACGAAGATACGGGCTTACGACCAAGCAGGCCTTTAATTATTTGAAGCGATATAAGGGTATTGACTTTGTGGATCGTCATTATGATTATGTACATACCCAATCGTTTGAATCAATGATTAATGACATTAGTGAGTACTGTCGTCTAAAGGGAGGAATGTTGCAATGATTTTGTATCACGGAACAAATCAGTTTTTCGATGTGGTTGATTTAGGGAAATCAAAACCCAATAAAGATTTTGGTCGAGGTTTTTATTTATCCGCTGATTATGAGCAGGCTTTGGTTATGGCAAAAATCAAAGTTGAGCAGTTGGAGTCGGGAGAACCTGTTGTATTGGCATTTGAAGTGGATGAATTGGAAATGAGACAACTGAATATGTTGTGTTATGATGAGTACTCTGAAGAGTGGGCTGAGTTTGTTCTGCTTAATCGTCGAAATAAATCCGCTGAACCAGCTCATAACTATGACGTAGTGTATGGACCTATAGCTAATGATCGCGTAGGAGTGCAGCTATGGAAATACGAAAGTCAAGCAATAGATTTGCCTACTTTGGTGAGAAAACTACAGAATATGAAAGGTGTAACTTTTCAGTATTTCTTTGGAACGGAACAAGCGATTAAACTTTTGAAGCGATTATGAGTGAGATTGATATGATGAAATTGGATATGGCGAGTGAGCTTGCTGTATTGCTCATGGAAGATGATTCAGAGTTAACAATGGAACAAGCGCTTGAGACTGTGCTTAATTCGGATACCTATCAGCGCTTGCAAAAAGATTCGGCACAGTTGTATCATCAAAGTCCTCGCTATGTATTTGCTTTTCTTGAAAGTGAATTGAGAACAGGAAAAGTGGAGTAACCAAGATAACGATTTTACACACACGTCAACCCCGCTGATACACAACGCGCCAATAGCGCATACAACGCTCACCCACGAGCAAACAACGTGAAACACAAAACACTGCATATACCATGAAAAAATATTTACTTCTCGTTTTATTAGTCACTCTATCTTTTTCTAGCGCTTTTGCGGCTGATCCAAATCCGTATGCATACAACTTAAAAAAGATAAGTTATGATGACAATAGCAAAACCTTGGTGATAGGTTACTCTCTGAATGCGCCTGCGGATTCGATATTTGTTTACGCAGAGGATGCGGGTGGTAGAAAATATCAGCTTTGTCATATTGGCGCAAAAGGTGCAGGTGATCATACTGAAAGTCTTCAATTGTTATATGCAGACGATGTCGACATTTTGCCTCGAAACGAGCAGTTAACATGGGGTATCGCTGCTAAGGGTAAAAAATATAGTACCCATCAAACTTGTGGCAGAAAGATTGATTCGCACACGCCATTTTCTATAGCTATTGATAGAAATCCTAATAGCGACTATTTTGGTCGAATCATCACTTCGCAGACCAATAATAACTCTTCTGTAGGTCTCTATGCATATGATGCCGGTTTCCGTGGAGGATACTATTGCATGGACCCCGATGTATATTTGGGAAATAATCAAAATTGGTATGATGATACCTTTCTTACTCCATATCGTGTTCGAATAATTCAAGATGGTTCAGGAAGAGTGCTCGTATCTTCTGCTGCCGTAGGACAGCCTACCTATCTCTGGTGGGTTAACCCCGACAATCTTAATGATTGGAGAGAGTTAATTCAATCACACATCATGAAAGAATATGCTCCTGTAGGACTTAATAATCCAACGGATGATTCTATGGGTAATATCGATTTTGATTTAAAGATAGATGGAGATAAATTAGATATTTTACTTTTTGGTTCGTCATTGACAGGAACGACGGTAGAATTAGCCCTAACAGAAAAGGATAAAGCATTGCATAGTGGTATCTATAGTTGCAATTTATCTGATTTGCAAGGTGGTAATTATCGTGCGTTGACTGAAGATGATCGTAAAGGGGGTAATCCTCATCCTTTGGTAACGAATTCTAATTATTGTTCGCTTGCATCTGCACAAACGGCATATGATAAGTATGGGGGTGTTTGGTTCTGTGGTTACCATTTAACAGAATCAGGTTTTCCAGAAGATCCTTCTTTGTATCATCTTATCAATGGTAATGCGGCTTTGGCGCAATCTTATAGCGATGGTGATTATCTGCGTCGCAAAAATGTAGGATCTGCAGCAATCTGCTATAACAAAACATTTGACCGTTTCGCTATTTCACAGGGTAACTTAGCGAACGAGGCTAGAATATACAATGTGTCTCAAGCTGAAGGTGCTCACCCAGTTTTATCAAATGGTTCTAGTGTAGATATGACTAGTAACACTACTGCAAGAAAATTAATCGCAGATATGTGCTGGGATTATGCTGACAACTTGTATCTATGTGTTCGCAATCGAGATGATGCGTTACAAGGTGTTTGGGTAATCGCTGCGGCATTGAATGGCGATACAACTTCTACACCTGCTCCAATCAATAAAGGAAATGAGTTTACAATGACTTGTAGAGATGTTCAGCATCGAGTTACAGCAACTAGCATACAGGTATCTTGTAAAATACAAAATGAAGATGGAACTGATTTTGTGGATGGTTTGTATGATGAGTGCTCTAAAATCACGCTAAAGGCTATAGCCGCAAACGGATACAAATTCTTAGGTTGGAAAAAGGATGGCAACCTTGTAAGTACCGATTTGACTTATTCGTTTTATGTGACACAGGAAACGAATATTATGGCGATGTTCGAGTATGCGGTGTATAATGTAGAGTGGTACGGCTTATTCCAAGATCCCCAAGATATAACGGACTACATTACTAATCCTAATAGTAGTATGGATGGAAAAACAAACTCAAGGTTATGGAGATTATTTCAAGTCGCTTTCAATGAAGCACTTAAAGAGAAATATCCATCAGGTACATTACGTAGCGACCAACAAAATATTTCTCCAAACGGCATTGCACACTCACACTATCAAGTTGCCACATTTATCGCCGGCAATAATGCAAATGCAATTTTACTTGATTTTATAGGGTTAACAAATAACACTACAGGTCTTTCGAAACGCCCTTTTAAATGGCTTGCGCCATATATTAAAGATGCTCTAAAACGACAAGGTATAACTTCTACCTCAACTGATTTATCGTATTGGAAAGGAACGCTATATCGTTTCTTTAATAGGTCAAACAAGGCATACACATTAACGAATGGTAATGTTGTAGCCTACAATTTTGGTGAAGGTGATTTTACAGAGTATGGAAAGCCTACATACTGGCGTATAGGGTGGGCAGATATTGCTTGTGGATTGGAACCAATAATGAGTTATGCTGATGATATGCCAGTAGAATGGGATTGGTCTTATACTCCGACAACATCCATAATAGCAGTTGATAAAAGCACTTTAACTCCTGGAAATTGGTACAAATGGAATAACCAAGAAGCAAATCCTGGCAAACTCCTTGCTTGGTATTACGATGATAAGAATAATCCTACTTGGCCAGCAAACCCTACGATTGTTCGCAATGTGTATAAGGATGGTGCTCTTTTCGCCACCTGGGTAGATAAGTCTATTTCTGAGGATGAAGACAAACAACAAAAGAACTCCGATGTGATTTATCTCCTCAACCACCACAATGGTACGCACAATATTGAAGTGGATAGAACATTGCAAGCCAATATGTACAACACCTTCTGTTTGCCATTTGGTGTCAATGCCAAATCTCAACTCCCTTCTGAATTGCAAGATGCTACTTTTGTGAAATTCGATGGAATAGAGAATTTGTACGAGACTTCTGGCGACGAGGTGGCAGTGTTGAACTTCTCTGAAGTGACATTCTCAGGAGCTGATACCCTTGAAGCTGGTAAACCATACTTAGTTTTGCCTAAAACAGATATTTCTACCAGCAAAGTGTATACCAATATCAAAACCGATTACAAGAATGGCGATAAGAACAATCCTACTGTAGTTGAAAGAGCCAAAACTGTTACCCAGGAAACCGCTAATGGTGGTCATGTTTCATTCTGTGGAACGATTAATTCAGTTAGTATTCCAGAGCAAACAGTTATTCTTGTAGCAGATAGTCGTTTGGCCAAAACAACTGAGGTTGGTAACATGTTGGGACTTCGTGGTTATTTTATAGTGGATGATCCATACATTCAAAGTCTTGCAGATGAAGGCAAACTCTACCTCTCCATGAAGAAACCTGTGACTACCTCTATCCCAGTTGCACCAGAAGCAGAGCAACAAACCAAACCAGAAGTACGCAAGATCATGCATGACGGCAATATCTACATCCTCCGCGGAGAGGAGGTCTATACCATCACAGGCAATCGCGTCAAATAATAAATAAAGTAAACAAATCACTCGCTATACCATGAAGAAAATTTTACTATTTATAATTTGCGCATTTGTTGCAATGTTGTCACATGCAGCTTCTACTTCTCCAGTTAATATATATGCAACACGTTTATCGTTACCTAATAATGGTGTCGTAGATGGGAATCGTCAGACTTCCTTTAAGTTTTACGTAATGGCAGAAACCGATGAGTGGTGGATATATCTTGATAAAAACAGTGATGGAGAATTTACGGACTCTGAACAAATTTATCACAGTACAGATAATATAGCAGTGAATAGTTATCAAACTGTCACTTGCTCTATCCCAGATGATATTCCAGCGGGCGAATATCAATGGGCTGTCAAAGTGAGAGCTGTAGCGCAAGGACGTACTACTCCTCTGTTAGGACGAAATTACGAAAATAGCGACAAACGATATTTATTCCGATCAGCGATGGGTGTCGCTGTTGATTGTAGTTATGAAAGTGAGTATCTTGGATATTCCTATGTGACAGAAAACGAAGGTGGAACAACGACAAGTGTTACTGGCACTGGCTCGCGCACAACAAAGGATGGTATCTATATTTTTGGTCCTGCGATGGGTGTTGGTAATGACGGTAATGCTTACACAGGAGGTGTTAGTTGGAATCCTACGTCAGATTACCGCGAGAGAGGTCCTTTCCGTGTATGCACAGATGACGAAGGATATGTATATGTCTGTGAGAACAGACCTGCAGCTGAAAGTACGGATGTACATGGTGGAGCATTAGTGTGGAGAATGCACCCTAGTGATTACTCCAAATCCATGCAAGTGGTATTAAAGCAAAGTGATCTTAGTGATCTAAATAAGCGTATACACTCTATTGCTGTCACTCGAGATGCAAATGGCAATAAGGTATTATATGGAATCTTTGGTGGAACAAGCGATGGCGCATTAACTAGTGGTCAATTAGGAAGTTTTATTATTAATGATAGCGGAAATAGCATTACAATAACGCAACAGAGCAAAATAGTCAATCTATATGCGGATCACAAATTAATCAGCATTTATACGTCTATCGTTCCAGGTAAGCACGGAGATTTATGGATATTCCAGCATCGTGGAGAATCGTCGAGCACTTATCCGACTGTTATACACCTTGATAATACGATGACAGTAGATAAAAAGATTTATGCAAACGAACTACTCAATTTACGTGGTTCGGGAGCATTAAGTCACGATGGCTCTGTGCTGGCAGTCAATGGTAACGTGGAGTCGGATAAGAATGTATATGTACATTTCTACAATATTACTTATAAAGCGTCTAACAAATCTCAAATACAATCCATCAGCAGAAATACCTCTTTCAATATTGCTACCCCACGCATAAATGGATATACAGGAACTGAATTTGCAGAAGGTATGGCTTTTGATGTTGCAGACAACCTATATATCCTTTCTGGAAACAATAGCAATGCTAATGTGGATCGTCTGTATGTATATTCGTATCCCAAAGGGAATAACAACGAGCATCTCACACCAGCGAGAAGCGCGTTAACGATTAAGATTTCCAGTTCGGAACATATCTGTTGGCACCCATACCCAGAAGGATATCAAGTTGCCAACGAAGATTTGTTTGAAATGTTTAAAGTGGGTTACAAAGCATACACTGGAAAAGAACTTCTCTACACAGAGAATGATGGGAAAATCGCTATCTCAAGTAATCCTGTGCCAGCTCTTGTCGAATTTATGACTAACGAGAATTCTCCTTGGAAATGGTTAGGCGATTATATCATTCAGTGTGGTGCACAAAGACAACAAGTCAAAACATCTCCTTGGGCTACAAATAATGATTTATGGGTGGATTTTAAGAAAGATTACAAAAGTATAACTGGCGTCAATCCCACTGATCAACCTATTACTTATGCTGTAGATTTTCTTGGAAATACATCGAGGACTCGTCAAGTTCTGAATGATGCAAAATACAAATGGTTAGACAACTATATCGAACAGCTGATTGATGAACAATCTGTTGCAAGAACTAATATTGATTCATATTGGCCTTGGGTGCTTGCAGGTTTCTTTAGGCAAGATAATAAAACGACTAGCAAGAAAGATGGAAGTAAGTGGACGCATGGAATTGACTTCTCTACCGCCGGTAAACCAGAAAATTGGATACCTTACTACTTAAATAGCACAATACATAACGAAGCAATTGATATAGATCATGAGTGGCGGGTATGCCTAAATAATTTCTTCAATATTAGCAAAGAAAAAACGGATAGTGACCATCCATTCATTGTAGATTATACCACTGCTGGCAAACCATCCGAATGGAATGACGAATGGCTAGCATCATTCCCTACTACACCTAGTAAAGTAAAGGCGAGAGGTGCACTGCCTTATTTGGTTCGAAAAGGTTATGTTTTTGCAGGATGGTACTTTGGTAATGATCATACAAGTGCGGCTGGTCCTGGTTATAACAAGAACGCATTGGTGACTGTACAAAATATTGCTTCTGCTTGTATTTACGGACGATGGTTAGAAGAAACGCTATACGAGGGATACGTAGCAAAAGATCCGCTTGATTTGTTCTCAACAGACTATATTAACAACAATATTGAACTCATCAACGCCACTAGCGGTAGCGAATATTCATTTACAATTAATCGTAGATTGCAAGGTGGCATGTACAATACTCTGTGTTTCCCATTCCCTGTAACAAAAGAAGACATATCTAATGTTTATTATGTTGATACAGAAGAAAAGCCATTGGAACGTACTGGAACGGAATATTCATTCTCTATTGTGCAATACGATAATACCGAAATAGTCGATAACAAGATTGTTCTTAATTTCTCGGAAGTAGACGAAGATGAAGTGATAGCTGCGAATATGCCATTCCTTATCAAAACAAATGTAGATATTGCAAGGCCATTTAAGTTTAGTTCCCCAAAAATGATTGTAAGGATGGACCATATTGCTCCTGCTGATGATGGGGAAGCAGAATCAACTAACTATGGCGACAATTATGGACATACCATTGATAATGGAGACTTTGCGTACACTGGAGTCTTAGCACCGACTATGATTCCTGCTAATAGTTGCATTCTTGTAACATACAATCAACTCGCAACTACTCAAGAAAGTGGCGAAATGCTTGGAATGAGAGGATTTTTTACTCTTGATGAGTCTGTACAAGAAATGCCAGCCACTATAAAGATTGTTGATAAAGATAAGACTGCTACATCGGTTGAGGACATTCAGGACAATGAGCCCCAAGTACGCAAAATCCTTCACAACAGCCAAATCTACATCCTTCGTGGCGACGAGGTGTATGACTTGAATGGACGCTTGCTCCGCAAGCAATAGGATGCTGTTTGATTTTAGGCAATTGGCTATAGGACGCTTCGCTATAGGCTATAGGTTATAGGCGAGAATAAGTCAGCAAACTTCCAATGGAGGTTTGCTGATTTTAATATTTGAGTGAGACTGCTATGCATCAAAGCAGTAAATCTGTAAAACTCACGCGGGCGCGTGCGTGAATTTTTAAGAAACATCGCTTTGTTGCATAGTGTGTAAGTCTCCTAATTTCTTCGCTCCATTCGTCTCATTCGCCGTTAGTGTTGTTACTTGTAACGGCTAATTAAGCTAATTATGCTAATTAACGTATGATTTGTTTAATTCGTCTTATTCGCCGTTTAGAATAAATCATTTTGTTGTGGGTTGCCAATGCGCTTAAGCGCATTCTTCCAACCCAAACAAAACACATTCTCGAATTGTCTTTAAAAGTTTATCCCTGTGTTGCTATCGAAAAAGTAGACACTTAAGGTAGAAAAAAAACAGAAATTTGGAACAAAAATGGCGTAAAATTTGGAATGAAAATCCAAAAAAAAGCGTAATATTTGGAATTATTCTATAAAAAACTTGCACAAATAAAAAAAAAGCACTATCTTTGCACTCGAAATAATAGTATTATTTATGAGTAAGAATAGGCAAATAGAACAAATGGTTCGCTCTGTCAAAGACAAACGCCATGCAAGAATTATTGTTTTTACGGGGGCAAGACAAGTGGGTAAAACCACTATGGTTAAACAGGTTTTGCCGGAGTACGAATATCTAAGTATAGAGGATCCGATTTTGCGAAATTCATATTCAAGATTAACGGCTTCGCAGTGGCATTCGCAATTTCCTAAAGCCATTTTGGACGAGGTTCAGAAAGAGCCGAAACTCATTGAGAGTATCAAGGCTGCGTATGACTCCTATGATGATGTTCGTTATGTTTTGTTAGGGTCAAGTCAATTGCTCTTGCTGGAAAAGGTGCGAGAATCCTTGGCAGGTCGATGCCTAATCTATGAACTTTATCCGCTTACGCTTCCTGAAATTGCCACGACAGATTGGACTGATACTATCCATTTGTCGATTTGGCAAAATATCATCACTAAGATAATAGAGCCCAAAGATGTGTTACCTTCTTTCTTAATGGACAAAAGACTATCGCAAAAGACTCAAGCTTGGCAACACTATCTGCGTTTGGGAGGTTATCCTGCCTTAGTGGCAGAAGATTTGACGGAGGATGATTGTTATATGTGGTTGAAAAATTATGTGCAGACATATTTGGAACGAGATGTGCGCGACTTGGCTTCTTTTAGAGATTTGGAACCATTTATCAAACTTCAACGCGCAGTGGCGTTATATACAGGAGCTCTGTTTAACGCATCTAACTTTGCAAGAGATATTGGAGTTACAAGCAAAACGGTTCAGCGATATTTGGAGTATTTGCGCTTAAGCTATCAGGTCATTATACTCCCCGCTTGGGAACGCAATTCTGTTAAACGATTAGTAAAGGCACCGAAGATACATTTTATGGATAATGGTGTGCTACAAGCCGTTTTACAAAAACGCGGAGGACTGACAGGCAATGAGTTCGAAAGTCTAATTGTGGCTGAGATTTATAAGCAGGTAAAGAATATGTTTGTTGATGCTTCGTTTCATCATCTTCGCACACAAGATGGCAAAGAAATAGACTTATTAGTTGAAGTGCAAGATGGATACTATGCTTTCGAAATCAAAATGGCTGAACATGTGCAACAAATAGATGCTCGACATCTAATGAATATAGAGCAAATTTTGGATAAACCTTTACTTCATGGATTTGTTATCTCAAATGACACAGAAACCCAGCATTTTTCAGATAAGGTTACTGCGTTACATGTAGCTATGTTTCTAGGTTAAGTACTACTTTTTTGCGCAAAATTTAGAACATTATTAGTTTATTGATACCATATTAGAGCATCTGCCTTACAAGCAGATGCTCTTTTCTACCTTATATACTATCTCGCGTGTGATAAACAGCAAGATATAAATAGTGTCTACTTTTGAAAATTAAAAACGTCAAAAAATAGCGTCAGTGTCCACTTTTGAAAATATGAAAAAATTAAAAGTATCACTACTGTCTAGTTTTGAAAACGAAAAATAGAATTAATTATTAAAACTAACGAAAAAAAATTTTTTTGTCTACTTTTAAGATCTGGTACACCCTGTTTTTTACATTCCCACAAATTACCGAACGAAACCTCCACAAATTACCGAATAATACCATGATTTCGCCAAACTCGGTAGTGAAATTCCGCCAAATTCGGTAAAAATGCACATAAGTGCTTGAAAATGTGAAAAATAAGTTATTCTATAATTTGTCTTTTTTGGGGCAGAATAATCCCTAATGTGTAACAGTGTAACACTTATTTCATCAAGTTCACCCGCGCGTACGTGTATCTTAGAAAATAGATGCATCAATGCATCGTTGCATTGATTAAATGCTTTTCTTTCTCTTTTAATTATCGAACATATATGCTGTATAACATATAATGGGGTAATTGTTTGCATATCTGAAAAAAAAGTGTTATCTTTGCGGCTGTTTTCGCGCGCGCAGCGCGTGTGAGCATTCATCTTTTAATTAGACAACGAATAATAAAAACAAAACACTCCATATCATGAAAAAACTTCTACTATCTATTGTCTTCGCATTGGTAACTTTTACAACCTCCTTGGCTGTAGATCTTAATCCATTTGCATATAATCTATACACTTCAAAAGAGGCTAGTGGGCATACCAAATTGCATTTCTATTTGAATGCACCAGCCAATAGAGTGCGAGTGATTATTATAAATGGAGCCGAAGAATATATATTGCGAGATTATACCAATGTAGCATATCATCCTAATGGATATGGAACTGTTATTTCAGATAATGATATCAATAATCTAAATCTTCAACCGGGTATCAATTATAGTTGGAAGGTTGTAGTGTTTGGTACCTCACAAACATCACCTAAACTGACAACTCAAGCGATTCCTTTCTATTGTCCTCATGCGTTAGCGATAGATAATAATCCTAATTCAAAGCATTTTGGCCGCGTATTAGTCGCAGAGTCTAGGCACGGAGCTTCTAGTAGTGGTTGTATCTCCTCGGTTAATGGAACTATTAAAGGTGGTATTTATGCTTTTCGACCAGAGTTAGAGTATACCGATGGTGGTACGGTGTATACCTCATGGTATGACCCAAACAACCATGTTTTTACGGGCGGTAAGGATTTTACAAGGCAAATCGTTAAAGATGGTGTATTGCATTTAGACAATAACTCTGGACTCCAACCTTATATGGTGCGAATATCCGACGATGGACGTATCTTTGTGTCTTCAGGTGATGCTCGTGCTGATGGTTGTGTGGTGTGGGAACTTGACCCTGATAACCTCAATACCTGGACTGATTTAATAAAGGGTAATCTAAAACCATACCAAGGCGAAGACCTTACCCCGCCTGCGAGCAACGGAATCTATCAGGTATTTGATGCAAATGGTAATTTCGTGGCGGGTCTTAATTGTAGTATGGATGTTAAGGGTAGTGGCGAGAATTTAAAACTAGCTTTGTATTCTACAGATAAACGTGGTATGACTAAATTTGTTGTAGAAAACTTCCGCCTGCATGAATATGCTATCGGTAATAGCAAGACGTTTACTGGTACTCCTACACATATTCCACACTTTGGAAAAACACGTTATGGACATATCAATAGTCATGCAAAACTCTTCTATGATGGAGATAATGGTTTCTGGTTTGGCGGTTATAATAGCGAAGGAGATGATGATATCATTTTTGCACATGCACGGAAAAGTGGTAACGATTATATACGCAAGAGCTGGGGAGATAACTCCAATACCTACTTCGGAGGAGCTGGTGTTAAAACCCATGTTTTGCACAATGGCGAAGAAATTCTTTTCAAAGGTGTTAATAATAACAAATTGTTATTCTATAAGGTGGATCGATCAACTGGAATTCCTGTCTTAACATCTAAAAGTTGGGGATTCTCATTGTCAAATCTAGTTCATGCTCGTTGTAATGACTTCGTTGTGGATTACGCGGACAACTTATATCTTGTTGATAACAACAACGAGCAACTTATGACAGTCGCCCTTCCTTATTCAGGAATAGTTTCTACACCAGCTGCTTCTAATTACAACTTTGAAATCAGCTGTAATCCTGGTACATACTATACTGTTAATACTCATTGCTATCCAGCAGAAGGTGGTAGTGTAACCTGTACAATGGCTGGAAATACAAGAGCGGCAGGAGTGCTAAACGTTGAATCATGTACAAAGTTGACTTTAACTGCGACCCCCGGTGATAACTACAAGTTTACCAAATGGACTAACGCAAATGGAGATGTTATCTCTAATAACCCAGAATATACTTTCTATGTTACCCAAGATGTAACTCTAACGGCTAACTTTGAATATGCAAACTATACGGGTGTGACATGGTGGAATTTATTTAAAAATGGCGAGGATATTGCGGATAGAACACCAGGTTATCATGAGAATGTAAATGAAAGATTGTGGAGGTTATTACAAGTTGGCTTAAATAGTGTAACAGGAAATGTAGGAGATAAAGGAGTTATTCCAATTTCTACTACTAAAAGCTATGAGCATTTAATGACAGCAACGTGTATAAGTGGAAAAACTTCGAAGTTAATAAATTATATGGATACTTCACAATTGTTTTCGTGGATGTTAGACTATATGGAGGAACATGGTATTCCAAAAACCCGTAAAGTTAATGTTTGGACCTATGCTCCTCACTTACTTATTAATAGAACCGATTCTACTTATAACAATCCATCTACTGGTACATATGGGCTTATGAACTGTATGGCGAGTGGTGTATATGATGAAAGTGGTAGCTGGAATAATAAAATTACATGGGAATCTTTCATTACATATGGTAAACCAGAACATTGGCGTCCTTATTGGACGGAAGCTGTATGTCATTTGCCACGTTCTATGAAATATAGTGATGAAATGCCAATATTCTCTACTTGGGTTACAAATAGACCAAACTGTCCAAGTGGTTCAATAGCAGGAGCAACTCCAAGCGACTGGTTCCAATGGAATGATCCACCTGCAGATACTAAAATTAATAAACATATTCTTGCATGGCGCGATGGTTCTACTACAGGCCCAATTGTTCATCATGTAAACAAAAATAACATGAAGCTATTTGCTGGTTATGTAAAGAAGAATATCGAAGAGAATGATACCATCAATCCTTCGCTCTATGAAGCAAGCAATGATGATGTTATCCAACTTATGGCTAACAAGCGATTTGGAAATGTTCCTACGCATGACCTTACTGTAACTCGATATCTTGTGGCAAATATGTATAATACTATTTGTCTACCATTTGGCGTGGATTTGACAGGTTTAATGGAAGATCATCCGTTGAAATACAAGGCTAATGGAACAGGTGCTACAGTTCTTGAATTTACAGGTGTGACTCGTACAAAAAATGATGCGGGTGAAGACGTTACTATTTTGAATTTCCAACAAGTTACAAGCACGCAGGCAGGCAAACCTTATCTGGTTAAACTTCGTAATGGAGCAACCGATCTAACCGAAGATATGTTGTTTACCACAGTAACATCATATCCAGATTTGCATCCGGTAACATATAAT
The DNA here is from genome assembly GCA_017391525.1 of Paludibacteraceae bacterium. Classification (GTDB taxonomy): domain Bacteria; phylum Bacteroidota; class Bacteroidia; order Bacteroidales; family Paludibacteraceae; genus Colicola. Next base: position 50,788 of record JAFOYE010000007.1, read on the forward strand.
GGTATTACCTTCCATCCAACGATTAATGCTACAACCGTTCCAGCGGAGGCGCTTATCCTCGTTGCAAACGACCGTTTGGCTCAAACTACCGAAGAAGGAGAGATGCTTGGTTTGCGTGGATACTTTACCATTGACCCTATGTGGTTATCCGATATCTCCGCCCAAGCTGCAGATGGACGAGTATATCTCTCCATGAAGAAACCAGTCACCACCTCTATCCCTGTCGCTCCAGAAGCAGAACAACAACTCAAACCAGAAGTACGCAAAGTGATGTATGACGGTAAGATATACATCCTTCGTGGTGACGAGGTATATACTATCACAGGACATAGAGTGAAGTAACTCTTAGATGGCTTTAACTTGAATGTTAATTATAAAACAATTTAATACATTTAAAACACAGAGTTTTGTTATATAAAATAGTGTTACATTTGTGCAATAAGTGGGCGATTGGTATGTGTTAAGATATGTTAAAATTATCTTCTTTTTTTGTGCTGCAAGGCTTACTTATCCCTTCGGCAAGGGTAGCGTAGGGGTTAACAAATGACAGGTCGAAGACAGGGTGGGATTTGTTAAATAATTTTAATAGTTTTGGTATGTCTTCTGTCATATATGGGTATCAAATCACACGCATTGATTAAATGCTTTTCTTTCTCTTTTAATCATCGAACTTATATGTTTGACAACATATAATGGGGTAATTGTTTGCATATACGAAAAAAAAGTATTAACTTTGCCACGATTATGCGCGCGAGCGTGGGATACACACACGCATACATGCACGCAAACAAGTAACTAACCCACAATAAACGAACAAATAATTCCACATATACCATGAAGAAACTTCTACTATCTATTGTCTTCGCATTGATAACTTCAGTAACAGTCTTCGCTGCACAACTCAATCCATTTGCATATGGGTTGTCGTCTGAATTATCTGATGATCAAACAATGTTAACGATAACATATTCTCTCAATGCTCCAGCTACATCAGTAAAAGTAGTAATTACTGACGGCGCTGATTTTATTAAAGAGTATGATTGTTCTTCGCTTGGGTTAGCGAAAGGAGAGGACTATGTATTGCCTATATCAACATCAGATTTTCCTCGCTCTACTACGCTTACTTGGCGAATTGATGTGACAGGAAATGCTGTTAATACTCCAACGCGAATAGATAAGGAGTATTATATGTATCATCCTCGCTCTATTGATATTGATAATAATCCAGAAAGTCCTAATTTTGGTAAAGTGTTTGTCATAGAGGGCTTGCATGATATAACAGCCAAGTCAAGTTCTTCTGTTGGTTCTAATGCAAGTGGGGTTACTTTTGGAAATTATTTAAGTTGGGGTGCAGGTGCTGGTTTGTATGTTTTCAACGCCGCGTTTGATAATTTGCCAGCATCCCAAGGAAGTGTAGGATATAATGGAGGATTAACATATACTGCTGCAGAAAAAATAGCGGTAAGTGGAAGTGAATACAATGTTTATGCGCCCAATAGAGTAAAGGTATCAGATGATGGTCGTGTGTTTATTACTTTGTGTGCTCCTGTGAATAGAGGTGTACTACTTGAAGCAGATAAGTATATCTTTAGTAATGCTGAAGATAGACCTGCCAATTGGTCTGCGACTGGCTGGAAGAAAGTACTTGTAGGAACGCGCGATGCTAATACGGAAGAGTTAGAAGATGCTAATGGGAAATTTATGGCTGCTTTAAACTGTGATATTGATACGAAAGGTAGTGGAGAAAATTTACAAATTATGTTGTTGTCAGGAACAAAAAATGCCCTTATTGCAGATGCAAGTGAATATACGTTTTCGGAGTATCTATTAGGCGAGAATGAAACTTGGAATAAGATACCAACAAAGTCTTGGGAATTATCCAATACTGTGGTGGCATATAATGTAGCGCAGATAGAGTATGACAATGAAGGTGGTTATTGGTTGTGTCAGGATAGATCAAATTCTAATGAAAAAACTTATCCAACCTTATTGCATGTTAATGCTCAAGGGACGATTGATTTAAAAGAGCATTTACTTAATCGTGGAGGTGCGGGTATACGATTTAACAATGATTTTACAAAGGTGATAATATCTGGAAAATCTCCAAACGCCACAATTTCTGGTGTTTCAACTGCTACAAAATATACACAAGGGACGTTAGGCTGGGCTACGGTGTACCGAGTTACAAAAGAAAATGGAGCTCCAAAGTTAACTAAAATATATGAGATAGATATGTCACGCCTTGGTAATCGTTTGCCTGATTTTGCGTGGGATCATGCTAATAATATATATGCCTGTAGTTATTCTAAAGAAACTTTAACAGCGTGGGCGATGCCTCATGGGGCGAATGAGGTGGTTTCGACACCTGCTGCAACAAGATATGGGTTTACCATAGATTGTATAGAAGGAGATTTATATGATGTTGCTGTGCAGACAAGCAATATTAATCATGGAACTGTTGAGGGAGGAGGAGTTGATATTGCTTCGTGTGAAGAAGTAACGGCATTTGCTCACTCTAAAGAAGGTTATAAGTTTGTTTGTTGGAAAGATGGAGATAATATTTTGTCAACAGATAATCCTTATACTTTCCTTGCTACAAAAAATCTTAATCTAGTAGCATACTTTGAAGAAGGTGATTATAGTGTGACGTGGTGGAATCTATTCAAAAATCAAGAGGATATTGCAAAAGAGAGCACAGATTATCCTCACACAAATGAACGTGTGTGGAGATTGTTGCAATTGTTTTACAATAATTATGCTAAGAACGAAGATAGAGCGGATAAGGGAACGGTGCCAATATCAGAAACAAAATCGTATCTCCATTTTTCATGTGCTAATTCTCTTGCAAGGACAAAATATGATTTTAAAAATTATATGATGGATGAAAACAGCTATTTTTATTGGTTGACGAAATATTTTAAAGATCATAAATTAGATGTTACACTCCCTGCTGGTCAAGGATGGCTGTATTTTCCTGGTTTATTCATTAATCGTTCCGACTCAACATATAATTCATCAAATGGCTTGAGTAACTATATGGCAAATGGTAATTATTACAATAATGGTGGTACGCATTTATGGGCAAATACCATAACATGGGATTCATTTATAAAGTATGGAAAACCAGAATATTGGCGTCCCTACTATACGGAATCTTTAGGGTTGAGTAAAATGATGAGCAGTACTACTGCTATGCCAGTTGCATGGACACAAAGCGATTGTCCTTCTGGAACTGTACAAGGATTATCTGAGAGTGTTGAAAATACTCCTAGTATGTGGCATGTTTGGAATGATGCTCCTGATAATGAATCGTATAACCAATCTGAGTATCTACTTGCATGGCGTGATGGTAGTATAGGTGGACCGATTGTTCATCATGTCTATCGCGATAACATGAAACTTTATGCTTCCTATGTAAATAAAGCTTTTCAAGAGAATGATCCTGAGCCCACAAATGAATATGACGCGAAAAATGACGATGTACTTAGATTGTTGGCAAATGATGCGTATAATACTATTACTCATGACGTGACATTAGATCGTAAGTTTGTAGGTGGCATGTACAATACCATATGCTTGCCATTTGATGTTGTGAATATAGGGACCGATTTGCCAGATGAGTTGAAGGGTTCAGAAGTCTTGAAATTTACAGGTGTAGAAACTACATATGATGAGAGTGGGGATCCTGTAGCTATTATTAATTTTACTCCATTAGCTTCTGACGGTTATATGGCAACAGGTATACCGTATTTGATTAAACCGGAAAATGATGTTAATGTTTCTCCGTTGATCTTTAAGAATGTGATGGGGTGGAAATTCTTTGACCAAGACAAACGAGGAAAGGGACCTTTAACAACGGATACTTATAATGGAATAACATTTTACGGAGTATGGGACCCAGTGACGCTTCCTGAACATTCTTATATATTAGTCGCTGATAACCGTATAGCCAAAGTTACAGATACAAGTGATAAGATTCTAGGCTATCGTGGCTATTTCGTAATCAACGATATTATGCTTCGCACTTTGGCAGATCAAGGTAATGTTTACTTCTCTTTCAAGAAACCTGTCACTACCTCTATCCCTGTCGCACCAGAGGCTGAGCAACAGACCAAACCAGAAGTGCGCAAGGTGATGTACGATGGTAAGATATACATCCTTCGTGGTGACGAAGTGTACACCATCACAGGTCATCGAGTAAAATAAAAACTTCCCATTTTGTGCACTGAAAACTTGTAAAAATTATAAAACAAACATATCATGAAACGACCTTTATTACTTATCTTTGCACTCTTTGTAGCCGCATCGGCGTTTGCACTCAAAGTGTATATCAACCCTGGTCATGGTAGTTGGGGTCCTAATGACCGTCCTATGCCTACCGTGTCATGTCCTAATCTTTCTTCTACCGGAAGACCCGACACCATCGGTTTCTATGAGTCCAATACCAACCTCTGGAAAGGATTTGCCCTAGAGGAGAAACTTCTAGCAGCAGGTTTTGGCGTAAAGATGTCACGTCGCGCTAGCGGTCCTTATCCATACACTAGTGCCAACGAAACATATAACAAAGCGCTGACTACCATCTGTAGCGAGGCAGAGAACTATGGTGCAGACTACTTCATCTCTATCCACTCTAACGCCGGTCCTGAAGGCGAATTAGGCGGTGCCAGTGGTAAGTTTGCTAACTACCCTGTGATCCTCTGGCGTGGTTATACCGCTACCCCAGGTGTGACCAATAGTGATAAGATGGCCAAAGCATGTGCCGCTCGCCTATACGAGATATTCTGGGCAACCCCTAAAACGCCTAGCGGCGGCGGTGGTCCAGAACCAACCACTTACTATTCCCCCAGTAACCCACGTATCTTAGGTGACTTGGATTTCTATAACACAACTTCTACCTATGGTTACCTCGGCGCATTGAAGCACAATATCCCTGGTTATTTGTCTGAAGGTTATTTCCATACCTATAGTCCAGCACGCCACCGTGCACTTAACCCTGACTGGTGCCGTCAAGAGGGTGTGCGTTACTACCGCGGAATCATGGATTACTACGGCAAAGCAGGTGAGAAAGTGGGATACATCATGGGATACATCCGCTCTAAAACAGAGACATTTTCACATGCCAACTACATCCCTTACACCGGTTCCAACGACGAGTACAAACCTATCAATGGCGCACAAGTATACCTCAAGAACGCTAGTGGCGACACCATCATGACTGATTGCTACCACTATGTGAAGCGTAAACGAACCAACCAGAAATACTACCTCACTGACAATAACTACAATGGCGTATTCGTATACGACAACCTAACTCCAGGAACCTACACCATTAGCATCAAAGCAAATGGTTACCAGGAATATAATGGAACCCTAACCGTAACCGCGGACAAGACTATCTATCCTGAGATCTTCCTCACACCAGGTTCGGGATCAACCGACCCTGACCCAGATCCAACTCCAGACCCAGATCCAAGTTTGCCAGCTGCGGCATCAGGATTGAACCCTTATGCCTATGGTTTGAGTGCGGAATTGGCAGAAGATAGTTCCACCATCAAAGTGAAATTCAACATCAACGCACTCGCTAGCACCGTCAAGGTAATCTTCAACGATGGTAAGAAAGACTATATAGCACGCAGTTACACCAACGTAAAAGCCGGTGGTTATAGCTCGGTGATCGCTATCGACACTATGCCTAAGGGCAAGACTATGTCTTGGCGTGTGGATGTGACAGGAGCAGGATTCACTACTGCTACTAAAATAGGAACCGAGTACTACTTCTACCACCCAACATCCGTGGATGTAGACCATAGTCCAGAGAGTCCACACTTTGGACGCATCTTGTGTAACGAAGCATACCACGAGATCAAAGGTAAGACTGGCACCGGTTCGGCTGGCGACTACACTACCTATAAGAGCCAAGCACTGGGTGCAGGTATCTACGAGTTTAACCCTAAATTTGAATATGTAGGAGCTTACAACGGTGGCAATACATTTGCTACCTATCGCCTAGATAAAACCTCAAGCAAAGCCTTAGCTCCTCACCGTATCCGTATAGCCGATGATGGACGTATCTTTGTGACATCCTTCAACGGTGGTGCGTCTTGGGGCGGTAAGATCATGTGGGAGGTGAATCAAGACAACCTCAATACATGGAATCCAACCTTTGGATATAGCAAGGTGAGCAGCACATCAGAGTTGCAAACTTCATCTAGCGAGTATATAGCAGCACCTAACATAGGTTTTGATGTGCAAGGCGGTGGCGACAACCTGAAACTGCTGATGATGTCGGCTACGAGCGATTGCTACGACTACGTAGAGGGCGCTTTCCGCTGCTATGAGTACGCATGGGGAAAGAAGACCACATGGAACACCGCTGTACAAAAGAAATGGTTTGACGGCAATAAGTCTAACAACTGCAATGGCACCTTCAAAGTAATTAACTATACCGGAGCCAATGTGCAATTTGATAACCATGGCGGTATCTGGGTTTGCCAATACCGTGCAAGTGCAACGGATACTTATCCATCGCTCATCTACTACGACAAGAACGGTGTATATCGTTTCCACGAAGTGATGAACAACCGTGGTGGCGGTGGTATGCGATTTAATAAAGATTTCACCAAAGTGATTATCTCTGGCGGTAATGGTTCAACTGGCGAGGCAACCGTTTATAGCATCAGCAATGATGCCAATGGTTATCCTACTAAATTGACCAAATTATACACCATCGCTATGAACCTCGGAACTAGTATGTGCGACTACGCATGGGACTATGCAGATAACGTATATGCTGTCAGCTACACCAAAGAGAAACTGGTGGCTTACGCTACACCTCACGATGCAGACAAGGTAGTTTCAACTCCTGCGATGAGTAAATACGGCTTTACCCTCACAGAAAAATACACCGTTACCGCTAGTGCCAACGACGCAACCATGGGTACTGTGAGTGGTGCTGGTGTATATGTGAAAGGTGCTAAGGCTACTTTAACCGCAACCGCGAACGAAGGATACCAGTTTGTTAACTGGACCATTAATGGCGAGACCATAACAACTAACCCAACCACCATAACCGTCAATAGCGATGTGAACGCTGTTGCTAATTTTGCAGTTATCCAACATACTGTTACCGCAACCGTTAATGACCCAGCCATGGGTAGTGTAGCAGGTGCAGGCGTATATAACTATGGTACAACCGCTACTTTGACTGCAACTGCTAACGAAGGTTATGAGTTTGTTGGTTGGACAGTTAACGGCGAAACTTTGCTAGAAAACCCATTGACTTTGATTGTTACAAGTGATGTGACCGTAGTGGCAAACTTTAAAGCAATTGAGCATACCGTTACCGCAACTGTTAATGACCCAGCCATGGGTAGTGTAGCAGGTGCAGGTGTATATAACTATGGTGCAACTGCTACCTTGACCGCTACTGCGAGCGAGGGTTATGAGTTTGTGGGTTGGACAGTCAATGACGAGACCTTAACAGACAACCCATTATTGTTGACCGTCACAAGCGATGTGACTGTAGTGGCTACCTTCAAAGCAATTGAGCACACTATTACCGCAACCGTTAATGACCCAGCAATGGGAAGTGTAGAGGGCGCTGGTGTATATAACTATGGTGCAACTGCTACCTTGACCGCTACTGCGAGCGAGGGTTATGAGTTTGTATCTTGGACTATAGGCGAAAATACTGTAATAGACAACCCATTGACCTTGACTGTTACCGGTGATGTAACCGTAGTGGCTACCTTCAAAGCAATCGAGCACACCATTACCGCAACCGTTAATGACCCAGCAATGGGAAGTGTAGAGGGCGCCGGTGTATACAACTATGGTGCAACCGCTACCTTGACCGCTACCGCTAACGAGGGTTATGAGTTTGTTGGATGGACCGTGGGCGAAAATACTGTAACAGACAACCCATTGACATTGACTGTTACAAGCGATGTAGCCGTAGTGGCTACCTTCAAAGCGATTGAGCATACCATTACCGCAACAGTTAATGATCCAACAATGGGTTCTGTAGAAGGCGCTGGTGTATATACCTATGGCGCAAGTGCCACTTTGACTGCAATCGCTCACGAAGGTTATGAGTTTGTTGGTTGGACAGTCAATGACGAAACCTTAACAGACAACCCATTGACCTTGACTATTACAAGCGATGTAACCGTAGTAGCAAACTTCAAAGCAATTGAGCACACCATTACCGCAACTGTGAATGATCCAACAATGGGTTCTGTAGAAGGCGCTGGTGTATATACCTATGGCGCAAGTGCCACTTTGACTGCAATCGCGAACGAAGGTTACGAGTTTGTAGGTTGGACAGTTGGCGAAAATACATTGACCGATAACCCATTGACCTTAACCGTCACAAGCGATGTGACTGTAGTGGCGAATTTCAAGGCGATTAACTATAATGTACTTGTAACCATCAACGACTCTACTATGGGTACTGTAGAAGGTGTAGGTGAATATGAACAAGGCGCTACAGCAACCTTGATCGCTAAGCCATATGTAGGCTATGAGTTGGTAAATTGGGAACTTGCTGGCGAAACATACATGATTAATCCACTTAGCTTCGTTGTAACGAGTGACATGACTGTCATGTTGACCTTCAAGTCTACGGTTGTTACAGACGTAGATAATGTAGTTACGAATGGAGTGAAGATAGAAAAACTCTTCCAAAACGGACAACTATATATTCGCCGTGATAAGGACGTGTTTACGGTGAGCGGTGCAAAATTGGAATAAAAAATACGTATATGAACAACACAAGGCGCGAACCATCTTTAAGGTAACGCCTTGTGTTTTTTGGCATAGTTTTTGTATAATACATTTATGTATTATGTCGCCCCTATAAGAGATTTGTAGAGGCCGTTATGTCGTTAGGATATGAAAAAAATCACATTGATATTAACATTACTTGTCATGACACTGACTGTCATGGCACAAAAATCACTATTCGGTGTCGTAGTTTCTAAGACAAATGCTAGTCCTGTAGAATTGGCTACTATTCGTCTGTTTACTTATAGTGGCGCAGATTCTACTTTGGTGCAAGGAACACAGGCAGACTTAGATGGCAATTTTATTGTTAATAAATTGCATGAGGGTAAGTATAAGCTGATTGTATCTGCAGTGGGTTTTTCTGATCATATACAATGGGTTGAAATGAAAGACCAAGACATAAATCTTCGCCCAATAAGAATGGTAGAGTATGTACATAATCTGGCCGAAGTAAGTGTACAAGGTCGTGCGGCAGAGATGACCGTCAAAGGAGATACAATCGAATATAATACCTCTGCGTATCAAGTGGCAGAGACTGCTACAGTGGAAGATCTCCTCAAAAAAATGAACGGCGTAGAGGTAGATAAAGAAGGCAAAGTGACTATCAATGGTGAGGAAATCAAAGGTGTTCGTATTGATGGCAAGAAGTTTTTTGGAGATGACGTACAGACTGCTACTAAGAATATTCCTGCAGAGATGATTGATAAGATTCAAGTCATTGATGAGAAAAGTGATATGGCCAAACTGACTGGGTTTGATGATGACGAAGGCGAACGAATCATCAATCTTAGCCTTAAGAAGGATCGCAAGAAAGGCCTCTTTGGGAACTACTCTGGCGCAGTGGGTGCAGATATCATTACCGACGATGGCGGAGCTTTTGACTATGGCAACCCTGCCTATGGCAATACAGCTGCCGAGCAAACAGCCCACTTCTTTGGCAACGACTTCCGCTACAACGCCAACCTATTCACCAACCTATTGCTAGGCGAGAGCCAAACCACCATCCTTGCTGGTGCTAATAACACCAATGAGATTCGCTCTGGCCGTGGACGTGGATGGTTCGGAGGACAGAATGCGGGTGTGACGGCTTCGGAAAACATAGGTGTTAATACAAATATCGATTTTAATAACAAGATCAACAAGAAGGACGATAAGACATCACTACTCCTTGGTGGAGATGCGACTATCAACCACTCCAATAACGACACCCGCACACTCTCCAATAAAGAGAGTTATAGTGATGAAGCAACCTATCTTGATCGTGATTCTACTGTCAAGTTAACCAATTCTTGGGACGCTCAATTGCGTTTGGAAATGGAGTATCAAATTGACTCTATGAATAAACTGATCCTCCGTCCACAAATCAGTTACACCAATTCACATTCTAATCAAACCAACGACTATATCTACGACCGCGATACGGTACGTATTAATGATGGTTATCAGTTGCAAGAAAGCCAAAGTGAAGAAATTAAAGCTTCTATGCGGGCTATCTACAACCACAAGTTTGCGAAGCCAGGCCGTACTATTACTATGCGAGCTAATCTCAGCTTTACGAATACTAAGGGGAATACCGATACTTACGCATGGGATAATTTGCAGTCCATCGCATTGGTAGATCAATATACTTTGTCACACAACAATGCATTGAGCTACTCACTGCGTACATCCTATGTTGAGCCTATCTATGGGAAAAATCACTTCCTGGAAATGGTGCTTTCGCTCTCAGGTAATAATCGTAACTCAGTGAAAGATCAGTATACGATGGATAACTTAATAGGAGACTATGCCTACGACTACGACTTCTCTAACTCACTAATCAATAATATGTATACTGAGCAAGTCGAAATGAATTATCGCTGGGTAAGCGAGAAGATTGATCTGACTGCAGGTGCACGTGTATTGGCTACTCAAACCCACTCGAAAACTTTCTATGGTGGTGTCCTCGCGCGCGATACATTATATAATAGATTCAATTGGTCACCTAATGTGCGCTTCCGTTATCAGTTTGGAAAGAAGGAGTTTGCTCGTATCATCTATCGTGGTAATGTGAATCAACCTACCATCCAACAGATGGAACCTGTGCGCAACAACTCTGATGCTATGAACGAAACAGTGGGTAACCTTGGCCTAAACCCTGCTTTTAGACATAATATTTTTGCGATGTACTCTCGTTTCAATCAAGAGAAATTCTCTAGCATAATGGTGGGTATGAATGCCAACCTCACACAAGATGCGCTGACCAATAATACCATCTATGATAAGACTGGTAAGCGCTACCTGCAAACTGTCAATGCGGAGATGATTCCGTGGTATGTCGGGGCGCATTTTATGAGCAATACGCCATTCTGCAATAAGATGTTCCAGTTCCATTCACGCACCGCTGTAAGCTATAACCAACGTGTTGCATACGTACTTCGTGAGCAAGATGCAGACCATATCGCACAAATGATCGAGGCGAACACTTTGCCTCTAGGCGAGGCGTCAAAGACGGGTAACTTCCGCATGAGTAGCGACCTCACGCTCCGCTTTACTCATAAGATAGTGGACATAGGTGTGAAGAATACGAATATCTATTCGCTAACACATAACTCGCTCAATAAGAAGAATCTCAGCCATATTGGCGATTGGATTATCTCTGGTGACGTGACGTTCCACCTGCCAAAATCATGGAATATTGCTACGGATGTGAGTTATACCTCGCGTCATGGATACCAAGGTCTGACCGATGTAAACGAACTGATATGGAACGTCTCATTGGATAAGACATGGGCTAATTCGACCTTGACCCTCAAGGTGTACGACCTCTTGAACGACAAAAAGAACATCGTACAAACGGTTAACGAGACCAGCGTTAGTTACCAGAAATTCAATACCCTGCCTACGTACTTTATGCTTACCTACACCTACAAACTCAACCGTATGGGCGGTTTGCAAGCCAAAGGGCATGCGGCATGGCAACAGCAGATGTACGAGAACGGTGGACGTCCACGTATGTGACCTTTATCTCATAGGTAAACTATAGGAATAGTGCGCTTATTGTGCGTGTATTGTGCGTGAATAGTGCGTGAATAGTGCGTAATTTTTAAGAGATTTCTCCCCAATTACCAGCAGCGATTCGAAGATAGTCGAGTCGCTGTTTGTATATACGGTTGTGCATCTCCTCTAATAGTGGATCTGCATCTAATATATCTAGGGCTGCTTGACGTGCCAATTCTAGCAATTGGCTATCAGTGGATAAACTTGCAATATGCAATTCAAATGGTAATCCTGATTGTTGTGTGCCTTCTAAATCTCCAGGACCACGTAACTGCAAGTCTGCTTCTGCAATGCGGAAACCATCATTGGTAGCTACCATGATATCCATGCGCTTGCGGGTGTCTTTGCTCTGCTCCACATTGGTAAGCAAAATACAATAGCTTTGTTCCGCACCACGACCTACGCGACCACGCAATTGATGCAACTGACTCAAACCAAAACGTTCTGCATTCTCTATGATCATCACACTCGCATTGGGCACATTCACACCTACTTCTATTACCGTTGTGGCTACTAGTATCTGTGTCTCACCGCTAGCAAAACGACGCATCTGCTCGTCCTTGTCCTTGGCACGCATCTGACCATGTACCATGGATATGCGATAATTGGGGAAGGTTTGACAGAGTTGATTGTAGCCATTCTGCAAATCTTGTAGCTCCATCTTCTCGTTCTCTTTGATCAATGGATATACTACATACACCTGTCGGCCTAACCCTATCTGTTGCTCGATAAACTGATTGATCGATGTTCTTCTGGTATTCACATAGTGCAATGTCTGCACGGGTTTTCTACCTGGGGGTAATTCGTCTATAATACTCACCTGCAAGTCACCGTACACTGTCATCGCTAGTGTACGTGGAATAGGTGTAGCTGTCATAACAAGGATATGGGGTGGACGACTATTCTTGTTCCATAGTTTGGCACGCTGTGCGACACCAAAACGATGTTGCTCGTCAATGATACAAAGGCCTAGATTAGCAAACTGTACAGAGTCTTCTATCAAAGCGTGGGTGCCGATAAGAAGATTAATCTCACCATTTAGAAGTTGCTCATGGAGCGGTTGGCGCTGTTTGGCTGTTGTAGAACCGGTGAGTAGGGCTACTTTGGGCGATGAGGCGATGAGGCTATTAGGCGATGAGGCGAGAGGCGATAGCATCTTGCAGATACTATCATAGTGCTGGTTGGCCAAGATCTCCGTTGGAGCCATGATGCACACTTGGTAGCCGTTGTCAATAGCCAAGAGAGCCGTGAGTAAGGCTACCATCGTTTTACCACTACCTACATCTCCTTGTAGAAGACGGTTCATCTGTTTGCCAGACTTGATATCCGCTTGTATCTCACGCACAACACGTTTTTGCGCATTAGTGAGGTCAAATGGTAGGCAAGTCTTGTAGAAAGTGTTAAAATATTTGCCTACAATTGGCATTGTGAATCCCTCGTTTTGTTCGCGGCGCTTCATTTGACGCAGAATCTGCATCTGGATATAGAATAACTCCTCAAACTTCAAACGCTCTCTTGCACGCTGCATAGCGGTAGAGTCTATGGGGAAATGAATATTGATAAGTGCCTCGTTTAAACCCATGAGATGGTATCTCTCCACAATATCCATTCCTAGCGTGTCTGGTAAACTCTGCTGGCGGAGATGAGGTATGAGCTGTGCGACAATAGTACGTATAGCTTTGGAGTTCATACCCGCACGTTTCATACCTTCTGTGGTATTATAGTGCGGTTCTAATCCCTTGGTCATTTCTGGCTGCACTTTGCTCATAGGGGTGAGCTCTGGGTGCACGAAGTTGTATTGATGGTTGAAGCGTGATGGCTTGCCAAAGAGCAGGTACTTCACATTCCGCTCTAGCTTAACATACTTAATACCCTTGAACCATACAAGCTCAACGGTATGTCTGCCGTCAGTAAAAGTAGCGCAAAGTCGTTGCGCTGCACCGGCTCCAACTGTGTGCCACTCGGTGATATGACCGATAATCTGCACATAGGTATCCTCATCCTCAATCTCGTGGATATAGTAGAAGCGGCTGCGGTCTATATACTTGTACGGAAACTGGTACAACATATCTAGAGCCGACTTTACGCCTAGCTCTTTACGAAGAATGTCGGCACGCTTTGTGCCGACACCCTTACAGTATTCTATATTTTGAATGGATAGATCCATTTTTGCTTCGCGTTTTAGACTAATGGCGTTTGGGCGATTAGACTAAAAGCGAGTGATTATTGAAGACGGAAGGCCACTGGGAGAGTGAACGTTACGCGTACAGGTTTTCCCTGTTGCATTCCTGGTTTCCACTTAGGCATACTACTAATTACACGTACAGCCTCTTTATCCAAGGAATCATCGCCTGATGAACGAACAACTTTAATGTTGCTAGGTTTACCATCTTTCTCTACAACGAACTGACAAACTACACGACCTTGAACTCCGTTTTCTTGAGCAATTACAGGATACTTGATATTCTCTGCAACGTATCTCAGCATGGCTTGTTGACCACCAGGGAACTCTGGGTTCTTTTCTACTATAGTGAAGATTTGCTCCTCTTCTTCTTCCTCAACTTCTACCTCTGCTGGTTTTTCTACGATGAGCTCAATCTCTTCATCTTGTGTTTGGAGGTCAATCTCTTGTGTCTCAACATCATCGTCAACGACAACAAGTTCATCAATGTTTTGTTGAATCTCTTCAATTACCTCTTCAATAATTTCTTCTTCAGGTGGTAATTCTTCTTCTTGAACAGTTTGTTGCACGATTTCTTCCTCGTAACCGTCATCGGCATCGTTGTTGTCTACGTAAACGGTAGGCTTTGCTGTCCATTCAAAAGCTACGAAACAAATGCTCAATACTAGAACAAAACCCATCAATGTATAAACGAGTTTCTTGTCCTCTAAGCTTGCTTTAAGTGATTTTTTTAGTTGCATATTATTATTTTTTTTATTCTATTCTCTAGGTTGTGTCTCCATGGTTGATGTCCCAATGGGGTTTGGGGAGGTATACCATTTCAGTCTGCAAATTTACTGCTTTTTTTTTATTCGTGCAAATATATTAACGATTTTTGCGAAAATTAATGTTTTTTTTTGTTTTTTTGCTGGAAAATTACTACTTTTGCAGTCGAAAATGAGTCTTTTATCGTTGATAAAATCTTCTAATATGCGCAATTTTTCGAAATTGCTCACTTCTAATGTGGTGGCACAAGTCATCGGTTTGCTCGTATACCCTATATTGACGCGCATATATGCGCCTGAAGATTTTGGACTTTTAAACTTATTTCTAAGTATAGGTGGTGTACTAGTAATTATATCAGTGGCAGAATATTACTATGCTATCGTTCTTCCAAAAGAAGACAAGGACGCTGATGCAGTTTTAGGGGTAGGTTTTGTGTGTTTGATAATGGTATCTGTATTAATAGCAATTAGTTCCCTCTTTTCTGATTATATAGCAGCTATTTTTAAAACTCCTAGTTTGGCTTCGTATTATTGGTTAATGCCATTTTATGTGTTTGCTTTGGGTGCGTGGAATTTGTTGAATTACTGGCATATACGACAAAAAGAATATAGTCCAATTAGTAGATATCAAATCTCTCAAAACGTATTGTCTTCGGGTGGCAAATTAGCTTTTGGATATGGAGGAATACTGCATGGTGGAATGATTTATTCGGTAGTTATAGCCCCAATGCTTTCGCTGCTAACGAGTGTATTGGGATGCAGAAAAAAACTGCAAAAGATGGTGCGTGAAGTATCTTGGAATGATATCAAAAAACAAGCTGTAGTATACCGCAATTTTCCATGTTTTGTATTGCCTCGTAGTTTTGTGAATATATTAGCAGGACAAATGCCAGTACTATTGTTGACTCCATTTTTTGGGGCAAAGGTTGTGGGCTTTTTGAGCCTTGCTATTCTATTAGGATATACACCGATAGGTACTATAACACGAGCTATATATCAGGTGATGTACCAACACACAATGGATCGTGTGCACTCTTCACAACCTATAGGTGGAATTTTCAAGCGTTTTCTGTTGCTTGCATCGATTGTTGTAATTCCAGCATTTGCTATTCTATGGTTTTTCTTACCAGATCTTACCTCTTGGTTGCTAGGCTCTGAATGGTGGATTTCTGGCGAGTATATCCGTTGGATGTTGCCATGGTTGTATGTCTCATTGTTATCATGTAGTATCAATTTCCTTTTTGATGTGTTTATGAAACAACAATGGGGACTCTTTTTTGAGATTGTACTGGCCGTGATGCGTGTAGGTGGTTTGCTAATAGGAATAATGGCAAACGATTTTACGCTTGCCATTATATGTTATTCATTTGGTACGATGTTGGCACTAGTGATGCAAATAGTATGGATGTTAGTGCAAGTGCATCGCTATGATTGTTCTCTCGATAATGCTAAGGATTAGCGCGTTAGGCGCTGTTTGAGATAATAGTATAGATTGGCCAAACGGAACCACCATTTGTAGTATTTTTCAACGCTATAGTAGGTGGTGGCTGTGCTGCCGAATTGCTTATAGTGGTTTGCTATTCCGCTTACCATACTGCCTTCGAAATCAAAGGTTACTTCTTTCTCTCGAGCAAATTTGATGGATTCTAGTACTAGCAGTGCGCTGGCGCCAGAGTCTTTGTATAAACTGCTGTAGCATGGGATTAAATAATACATAGATCGGTTGTCCCAAACTAAGAACGCTGCTGCGAGTAAGACGTTGTCAGCATTACGGATGGCAATGAATTGACTACGTTTGTGACGATTGCTCTTTCGTTCAAGAACCAATAAGAATTCACGCGTATAACTGATGGTCTTTCCCTGCTCTTTCATACATTGGACATGAAAACGGTAAAACTCCTCTGCAGTTAACAAGTAATCTACGTGTAGCGACAATGCTTTTTGCAATTGTCGTTTTTTGTTTTTGGAGAATGACGCGATAACTCCATCCAAATCGCTTAGATCTTCAATACGATATGTTATACGCTCCTTCGTTTTGAAACCTAATTGTTTGAAGGCTTCGACAGCTGGAGATCCCAAAGGGAAATGTTGGTAGTAATACGCTAGTTTGAGCGATTGTAGTTGAGAGGAAAACTCTTGACAGATTAGTTGTACTTGGTCTTGTGGTACATCTTTTCTAATCCATAATCCGCCTATTTGTGTCATCTGAGGCATGATGATATATCGTGACCATGCTCGTTTGCGGAGCAAATATGGTAACGCGGCTTGTATTTTTCCGCTGGCATCGTGACTGAGGAGTACATCCCATTGTTTGCCTGCACACACGGCGTCCATCCACCAATCGTTCATACAAATAGGTAGGTTTTTTTCAGACTTGCAGAAAGTGCGGTATTGTTCTTTATTTGTTGTCATAGTAAAAACATTTTGAATGCGTGTATACAAAAACTATGCAAAACCAATTGGAAAAACATAAGTTGGTGCAAAATTACAACATTTTTCTTACACTCACAATAGTGATGGAGGTTTTTGTGCCTTTTTTTCAAATAATTATTGGAGTGTTTGTGTATGTCAAAAAAAAGTATTACCTTTGCAAATCAAATTAAAAAACAACTATAAAAATCAGTTTGTCATGATAGTAGAAACAAGTCCCTACAAAGTGTTTGCAGGTTCTCAAGGAGGTGAGCTTGCTAAGCGTATTTGTGAGTATTTAGGATGTTCATTGGGTAATATCCAAGTTGCTCGTTTTTCTGACGGCGAGTTTGCCGTGAGTTTTGAAGAGTCTGTTCGTGGTCAATCCGTGTACATTGTACAGTCAACTTGTCCAACGAGCGATAATATCATGGAGTTGTTGCTTGCTATCGATGCCGCTAAACGTGCTAGTGCGTATAAGGTAATCGCTGTGATTCCTTATTTCGGTTGGGCTCGTCAGGACCGCAAGGATAAACCACGTGTGTCAATCGGTGCTAAGGTGTGTGCGAATATGATTCAAGGTGCAGGTGCTGATCGCGTGATTACAGTGGACTTGCATGCCGATCAAATCCAAGGATTCTTTGATATTCCAGTAGACCATCTCTATGGCGCAAACGTATTGGCAGATTATGTGCAGGCTCTTAACTTGGATAACCTAATCGTAGCTTCTCCTGACGTGGGTGGTACCAAACGTGCATCAGTGTTTGCTAAAAAACTAACTGCTCTTACCAAACAAGATGTACCTATGGTAATTTGCTACAAACATCGTCCTAATGCAAACCAAATCGGTGAGATGCGTGTGTTGGGTGATGTAAAAGATAAGAACGTGGTGATTATTGACGATATTGCAGATACAGCTGGTACACTATGTAAGGCCGCTGAGGTGATGAAAGAGGCGGGCGCTAAGTCTGTGCGTGCTTTGGTTTCTCACGGATTGATGTCAGGTCCTGCTTGTGAGCGTGTGGCAAACTCTGCATTGGAGGAGTTGGTATTTACTGATTCTATTCCATTTGACCAAGCTCGTTGTGCAAAAGTGAGCATAGCATCTATGGCTAAGCCAATTGCGCAAACTATTTTAGCGATCCAAAATCATCGCTCTGTAAGTGAGTTGAATATTCACTAATATCTTATAATTGTTAAGGCAATGAGGGTGTGGATTTTAAGTTGTGTGTGCCTGTTTCTAGCCGGTTGTGGAACAACGCCGACCGAGGCTAGTCCTGAATCGAAGTCCGTGGAGAAAATACGCCCAGTATTCTCTGCGGACTCTGCATATGCCTATATAGAGCGTCAGGTGGCTTTCGGGCCTCGTGTGCCTGGTACAATCTCGCATGTGGACTGTGGAGATTGGTTGGTAAATGAGTTACACAGACATGGTTTGTATGTCGAGGTGCAAAAGGGTACTATGCTAAATTATGCTGGAGAAGACCAAGAGATATCTAATATAGTAGGTTTCTTCGAGGGGTCTATTGCTAAGACAGTATTATTATGTGCGCATTGGGACACTCGTCCGTGGTCAGATGAGGAGGAAAACTATGATCAGCGATTTCAGCCTGTATTAGGAGCTAATGATGGCGCTAGTGGTGTGGGGGTTGTGCTGGAGATTGTGAGACAATTAGCTCTTCTTAAGTCTCAAGGCGAATTAGTACCTTCGATACAAGTTGTATTCTTTGATTGTGAAGATATGGGTACTCCTACTCATTTTACAGGCCAAGAACGTCAAGACACTTGGTGCTTAGGTAGCCAATTGTGGGCCAAGGAGTATAAGAAGGCAATATCTAGTTCCTCTGAATCACAACGTAAAATACAATATGGTGTATTATTGGATATGGTAGGTGATGCTGCTGCCACTTTCCCACGTGAATACTTTTCTGTCAAGTATGCAGGTGGATATGTTGAGCAGTTATGGCGCAAAGCCTATGATCTAGGTTATAGTCGTTATTTTACTCAAGGGCAAACTTATTATCCGATTACCGATGATCATTACTACGTGAATACCTTGGCAGGAATACCTTGTCTAGATATCATAGATTATAGAACTAACTCTAGGACTGGATTTCCTCAATGGTGGCATACGCAGCAAGATGATATGCGAAATATTAACAAACAAACTTTACAAGCAGTCGGAGAGACTGTGTTAGCAACAATATGCTTGAAATAAAAAATCTTCATGCCTCTATTGCGGGCAAAGAAATATTGAAAGGACTGAATTTGACAGTTCGTGAGGGAGAGGTACACGCTATTATGGGTCCTAATGGTGCTGGAAAATCAACATTATCTAACGTGTTGACAGGTCATCCTGCATATACAGTAACGGAGGGAGAAATATGGTTTAGAGGCAAAAATTTATTAGAGATGTCTCCTGAAGTCCGTGCACGCGAAGGTATTTTTCTTTCATTTCAATATCCGGTAGAGATACCAGGTGTTTCGATGGTTAATTTTATGCGTACAGCTGTTAATGAGAAGCGTCAACACGAAGGTAAAGATGCTTTGAAAGCAACAGACTTTTTGAAATTGATGCGTGAGAAAAAATCATTAGTTGGTATCGATAACAAGTTGACAAATCGCTCTGTAAATGAAGGATTCTCTGGCGGAGAAAAGAAACGTAATGAGATTTTTCAAATGGCTATGTTAGAGCCATGTCTATCTATATTGGATGAAACAGATTCTGGCTTGGATATAGATGCCTTGCGTGTGGTCGCAGAAGGTGTTAATGCTCTCAAGACACCGAAGACAGCTTCGATAGTTATTACTCATTATCAAAGATTGTTGGATTATATTGTGCCAGATTTTGTACATGTACTAGCAGATGGTAAGATTGTACGTACAGAGGGTAAGGAGTTGGCTCTGGAATTAGAGGAGAAAGGCTATGCTTTTCTAAATGAGTAACAGTAAAACGATAGGTTCGAAGTGAAAGTAGATTATAAAATACCTGCTGGTGAAACTCGTGACTTGGTTTTTGTGAATGAGACCAATTTAGATTGGCATATTATTCAAGAGGAAAAATCGGTCCTACGTATTCATGTGTTGTGTCTGTCACAGGATGACAAAGATGCAAAATGGCAGTCTTCGTTGACTGTTGAACAAAATGGTACAGGTTGCCGTACAGAACTCTATGGTATGGGATTGTTGCATACTTCTCAACAATCTTTTGTACATACGCGCGTAATACATAATGTGGGTGGTGGTTATTCTTCACAAGTTTTTAAGTTTGTATTGGATGATGTTGCCAAAGGAAGTTTTCAAGGAGAATTGAAGATACAACCAGATGCCCAACAAACAGAAGCGTATCAAACGAATAGGAATATTTTGTTATCTCGTGGAGCAGAGATGATCACTGAACCTCAGTTGGAAATCTATGCCGACGATGTGAAAGCTAGTCATGGTGCTACTACTGGCCAATTGGATGAGTCAGCCTTGTTCTATATGCAACAACGATGCATTGATCGTGAAACGGCTTCAAAATTACTTTTACAAGCGTTTTTTGACGAGGTGGTTAGTACATTAACCGATGATGACCAGAGAGAAGATATCACACAAAGAATTCAAGATATATTGTAATAAAAAAGACAGCGATGCTGTCTTTTTTATTATAATCATTTCATACGATTTATAGAATAATCTAGAAGCTCAATAAGACTTTCTTTGTATTTGTTGTTCGGAAATATAGATAAAGCGTCAAGAGCTTTTTTGCGGTGCTTTTCCATTTCTTGTTGTGCGTAACGAATACCGTCATATCGAAGCACAAACGACTTGATGTCTTGTTCCGTCTCAAAAATATTGATGTGCGGTGATTTGTTGGCTAAGGCCTCTGCTTTTTCGCGGATGGTTGCTGCTTCTTCTTTGCTAGCGCGTTGCAATGATATGAGCAGTGGCAATGTCGCTTTTCCGTCTTGAATGTCGTTCATCGTTGGTTTCCCGATGTCGTCAACGTCAGAGTAGTCTAGTATATCATCCTTGATTTGGAAGCACATACCTAGATGTAAACCATACGTGCGCATTGCTGTTGCTTGACGAGAAGTGGCTCCTGTGCTAACCGCTCCTGCTTCGCTGCATGCTGCGAATAAACGAGCCGTTTTTTGTTCTATAATCTGATTATACTGTTTTTCGCTAATCCACATCGAATCCCCTGCATGTAGTTGCAATAATTCGCCTTGAGTTAGAGAACTACTCATAGAGGAGATAATGTTGAGAATATTAGCATTGCGTATATCTGCTAACAAACTAATAACTTTTGCCAACATATAGTCACCTGTGAGAACGGCAATCTTGTTACTCCATTGTTGATGTACAGAGTTACATCCTCTTCGGGTGGGTGAGTTATCAATTACATCGTCGTGAACGAGGGATGCTGTGTGAGTGAGTTCTAGAATAACGGCAGTTTGGATAGTCTTAGTTGTTATGCCTCGACAAATAGCAGCAGAAAGCAATGCTAAGGTAGGGCGCAACTGTTTGCCGCGTTGAGAGTGAATGAAATTCAAAACCTCAGATAATAGTGGATGTTCACTACTCAAGGCCTCAGAAAAAGCATCTTCAAATTGTATGAATTCGTTTTGTATATGTCTTTGGAAGTTCTTCATTGAGTCTTATTGGAGTGAATTAAGTCGTCCACGATACACATCTCCAAATGAGTTGTTGTTTGATTGTCCTCCGATTATGTATATACTCTTTTGATTAACAATGACAGATTGGTTTTGACGACTCTGATATTCTTCTGGTAATTTGTTGGCAGTGGCGTTTGGTGCGTACCAGTGCATACCTTCGTCATCTGAATAAAGTATGTCGCTATTCCAATCCTGATCGTTATCTATGCCTCCGAACATAATAAGCTTGCCGCCATATTGTATAATAGAGGCGCCTGTGAGTGTGTGGAACGTAGGCTGTGAAATAGTGAAATCTTTCAGTCTATATTTATCGCTAGTGATCAAACGTTCCAGATTCCATCTTGTGTTAATAGAATTACCATTGGTACTACGACCACCTACTATCATTGCGCGTGGTCGCTCACTACTGCTCTTAAATTCCGTTGCTGCGAAATCACTAATAGGGAATTCGTTTGGCAAATAACCATCGATTAGACCATCAATGTTTGTCATTGGAACAATCTGATCGTGCTGAATTGTCGCGAGTTGTAGTCCTCCAGTACTACGTTCCTGGATGATACACCATGCGTGGTTGTCATATGCTAGCAGCATATTGATAGGTTCAAAAGATGCTGTGCTATAATCCACTATAGTCCAGTCGTGTAAATTGGTGGATTTGTATAATTGCTCTTTAGCGATGTAGTATAGTGTATTGCCTTGTTGTACAATATCTCTAACGTTACATGGGGTAGGTAGGTTGGTTTGAATATTGGATTTAGACCATGTTTGGGCGTCTTTAGATGTGTATATTTGAGTAGAAAGACCATTGTTTACATAGAGAACAAATTGATTGTTTATGTAGAATGCCTTGGTTTCGCAATTTTGTGGTGGAAAAATGTTGTCAACTAACTTCTCCCAAACATACAAATCAGGGTCGATTTTATGTGCATTGATGTCAATACGATACCATCTTTCGCTTGTCATATCCGAAGCTATAACCTGTAGATATACCGGTTTCTGGGTGAGATCAATCGTGTCGTAGCCGGTACTAACAATCGTGTCATTTGGCAAATAGAAGGTTGCTGAACCAGGTGTAGCCTTATAGGTGATATATGGAACTACACTATCTAGGCGCGTACCAAAGCGTAGTGAATCTTTATTGTAAATAAATCCTGTATCGGGATAGTTACGGTGTTCAATCTTGTATGTAGCTTCTGTGAGTCCTGGGTTAACTGTGTCTTCAGTGAAAGTAAAGGTATGTACTCTATTCTCATCTGAAGTTTCTACAGGTTCGTTTTGGGTACATCCTACAAAGTATGTAGTTAAAATAAATAATATGAATATAGAATACCGCATGGTTACAAAATTTCTTGCAAAGTTACTGCTTTTTTTTTAATTATACAAATATATTCAAAATATTTTTGTAACTGCTATATTCTCGCTTTGTTAGGAAGCTTAGCTATAGTCAATATTTGCATAAATGAAAAAATAATTGTAACTTTGCACACGATTTCATATTTAGTAGTTATGCTTTTTGAAAGTAATATAAAACAACTCTTGGACTTGTTGCCTAGCAAACGATTGAGTCGAGAAAAAAATAAGATACGTGAATTGTTGGTGCAAAAGCGTCGCATAATGTCTGCGGAAGAGCGTGCAGAGCAGTCAGAACTGGTATTGAGCCAGCTTGAGAATATGCGATGTTTTCAAGAAGCGAAGACGATTTTACTTTACTATCCTGTGCAGAATGAAGTCAATGTGTTGCCTTTGGTGAAACGTCACAAAAAAGAAAAGACCATACTTTTCCCTGTTAGTCATCGTCATGGAATGACGGTTCATCCATATGCGGGTAACGAAATGATGCATCGTGGCAAATTTGGTATACCCGAGCCTACAACGCCTGCTTATGAGGGTAAAATAGATTTGATAATAGTTCCTGCAGTTGCCTTTGATGAAAAGGGAAGAAGACTAGGACGTGGTGGTGGGTACTATGATCGATTCCTTAAAAAACAAACCCACGCTACTTTGATAGGCGTGGGCTATGATTTTCAGTTGGTAGAATCAGTACCTACTGGTCGTCATGATCAATTAGTACATCGCATTATTCTTCCGTCTCAGACCATTCTAGTTTAGTCTGCTTGGCGCGGTCGTTGATGATTTGTTGGTCACCTTCTGGAGTCAATTTAGCTTCACCTTTGCGATAATAATATATCATACCATATGCTTGGCATTTTTGAAGTTTGGCATATGGCAATTCGTCTTTGTAAAAATTCTCTACCTGATCCCACATGTCTAGTATGATTGTGTCTACTTTTGCGCGCATATCCTCTATGTTTTCATAAGAACGGTTATGCGTTTTTTTGTGCAATTTGTGAGTGGTGTAGTGCTCTTTGAATATATTGTAGTGTACTTGAACCTTGTTGATGGCAGGGTTGTAGATTGGAAAACCTCCTTGACTAGTACGTGCTTGTTCGCCTTCAATAATATTCTTACCCCATTCGAGTAATTTTTCTTCGGTACTCAAATCAGGCAGTGTGTGACTACTAGGGTCTAAATGATAGAGCTCCTTTTGCGCTTTCTTGATTTCCCCTCGGATAGCCGCTAAGTTGAGTACTTGGATGAAGTGCGAAATGTACATACGTGCGTTGCGCACTTTGTGTCGGTATTGTTTGTTGTCCGATACTTTGCTGTCAAAATTAGCTTGGTATTGGGCGACTTGATTCTCAAAAAGCATTAAAAATCGTTGTGCTTCATTGATAGCACGATAGTTAATGGCTTGATGTTTGAAGTCTACCTCTCCTGAGCGAAAGATAGCTTGTTTGAGAGCTCTTAATCGTGCTTGATCTGTTTTAGGTAGTCGACGATATGGCATAGGATATAAATTAAAGTAGTTTACGAATTTCTAGTGTTAAGTTTATTGGCTAGTTGGCGCAAATGCTCTGTTGCCTGATTTTGTGGTAACAGCTTGAGTAGATGTAGTGCTTGGGTGGTGTGTTGCTCTACAGCTTCTTCGCATTTAGTGCGAGTGCCAACTTGCTCGTATAAAACTTTGACTGCAGCTATTTTTTCGGTGTTGTCTAATAGTGTTTGTGAGAACCATTGTTCTAACTCCTTGCGGGTAGCAGAGTCAGCCAATTGCATAGCTGTGAGTGCAACGAAAGTCTTTTTGTTGCAAGATATATCTCCTCCCACTGCCTTACCGAAAGTTTCTGGATTACCCCAAACATCAAGGATGTCGTCTTGGATTTGGAAGGCTAGTCCAATATGGATACCAAACTCATATAGCATGTCTTGTTGCTCGGCGCTAGCATCTGCGATATAAGATCCCATCTTTAGTGCTGTAGCCAATAGTACCGCAGTTTTGAGGCGAATCATCTTGAGGTATTCCTCAATAGTAACATGCGCTTGGCTCTCAAAATCAACGTCGTATTGCTGCCCCTCGCAAATCTCGGTAGCCATCTTGTTGAAGAGTTGCAAGATGGTTGGCAGCTTGTCTGCTGGAACACCTGAAAGTAGTTTGTATGCTTCTATCAACATTTGATCCCCAGAGAGGATAGCGGTATTCTCATTCCATTTGACATGAACTGTTGGACGACCGCGGCGCACTTCGGCGTGATCCATCACATCGTCGTGAAGAAGTGTGAAGTTATGAAATACTTCCAATGCCATAGCTGCAGGGGCAATTTCCTCAGCTTTGCCGCCAAAGAGTTCGCAAGCAATCATTGCTAGTTGTGGGCGCACGCGTTTGCCTCCTGCCGCCAGGGTGTATTCAATAGGCTCGTACAAACCATATGGCTCACGCTTCCAATTGAGTTGTAATATCTCGCTATTAATATCCATATCTGTATGGTAGTTCAGGAGTTTAGTAGTTCAGGAGTTGATCTTCAATGATTTCACTCAGCACCTGACCAATATTCAATCCTGCGGCACGCACTTGTTGTGGGATAAAGGATGTGGCGGTCATACCCGGTGTGGTATTCACCTCTAGGAGGTTGATCTCTAGCCTTTCGCCTTTCGCCTCATCGCCTGTCAATATATAATCTACACGGATGATGCCCTTGCAGCCCAAGATGTCGTATATCTTCAATGTCATGGCTTGCACTGCATCGCGTACTTCGTCGGGGATACGGGCAGGGGTAATCTCGTCCACCTGACCATTGTACTTGGCGTCGTAATCAAAGAACTCGTTGCTTGTCACTACTTCGGTAATAGGGAAAGCGACAGCTTTGTTTTTGGTCTTGTAGGCACCGCAAGTGATCTCAATACCCTTCATAAATGCCTCGCAAATCACCTCATCGCCTTCGGCGAATGCTTTCTTGATGGCGGGTTCCACTTCCTCCAATGTCTTCACCTTAGTCACTCCAAAAGAGGAACCGCCTACGTTGGTTTTGATAAAACATGGTAATCCCACTATATTGAGGATATCGGATATTGGATGTTGGCTATTGGATTTGCGCAGCAAAACGCTCTCCGCCACTTTGACGCCAAAGCCTTTCAGGTAGTGATTGCAAGTGTACTTGTTGAAAGTCATGGCAGCTGCCAATACGCCGCAACAAGAGTATGGGAGACCAATCATGTCTAGGTAGCCTTGCAACACACCGTTCTCGCCGGGTGTACCGTGAATAGTGATGTACGCGAAGTCAAAACTGTGTTTAACGCCGTTGTAGGTGTACGAAAAGTCATTCTTATCGATCTTTGCCCACTCATCTTGATTCTTGGCTCCTGGTTCTTGGTTCTTTATCTGGGCTTTCCAGTCGTTACCTCGTAGGAGAACGATGGTAGTGGTGTATTGTTTTTGGTCGGCTAAGAAAGACTCTATGCCCGCTGCGCTACGCAGCGATACCTCGTATTCGGAGCTATCTCCTCCTGCTATGATGGCTATATTTCGTTTCATGTTGATGTCGTTGAACAATTTTGCTGCAAAGTTACAACAAAAAATGCACATATGCAAGCGAAGCGAGAAAATATTATAAGAAAAAATAGATTTTATCTATTTGTACTGATATTATCTCACTACGGGAGCTTGCTCATGATAGTGAGATTGATAGCAAGTACAAGCAGGCGTAGCCAATTTTCTTATAATATTTCGAGCGTGCTGTAATATGGGCTGCATGATGCGAAAGTAATTACGAGGGAATGCGAAGCAGGCAGATGTTCGAAGTTACAACCAAAACATATATGCAAGTGTTGTGCGTATTATTTTCAAAAAAGATAGATGAAGCTATCTTATGTCCTACATGGTACATAAGAGAAGAGGCTGTGTGTCGTTGTCAGAGGATAGTGAGTGATGATAATTCTGAACTATCAAAAGTTGTGTTTTTTTTGCATAAAAAACGACTTTTCACGTTTTTTTTTTCAAAAATATTTGCTCTATTGAAAGTTTTTTTGTACTTTTGCGGCAAAATTAACTTTCAAAAGTAAAATATTGCACTAAAAATTTACTTTTCAAAGTTAAAAACATTGCATATTATTGATATTGAAAAGTAAAAACATGGAACAATTAATCACTTATTTCCACAGATTGCTGAAGCAGTATTCGCAATTTGGTCAGATGCGTTATTTGTATGATGAGATCAATTGGGCTAATCGTTTGATTTTAATTCGTGGTCCTAAAGGGTCAGGAAAAACAACTATGATTATGCAGCATATTCAGCGAACATTTCCTGATAAAAGTAAAGTTCTATATTGTTCAGTTGATCATATGTGGTTTGCTTCCAATACTTTGCTTGATTTAGCTGAGTATGCCTACACACACGGAATAAGTCATTTGTTCCTTGATGAGATCCATAGGTATAATAATTGGGCACAAGAGTTGAAAAACATTTACGATTCATACCCAGATATTTATGTTGTTGTAACAGGTAGTAATGCTTTGGACATTATTCGTCAGGTGTATGATCTATCTCGCCGTTGTCGAGTATATACAATGCACGGATTAAGTTTTCGCGAGTATCTTAAACTGGAAGGAGTGGCTGATTTGCCAAGCTACTCATTAGAAGATATTATAACTCGTCATTTGGAGATATGTCGCGATATTACTATTCAACAGGATATCAAAGTACTGCTTCATTTTGAGAAATATATTAAGGAGGGTTATTATCCTTTTTATCGCGACGACACCACGAATTATAACGATCGACTGAGTCAAGTGATTGATACTATCATCTTTAATGAGATTCCCGCTGTTTCCAATTTGGAATATGAGTCGGTATATAAGGTAAAACCACTACTTGCCATTTTAGCGCAACAAAATCCATATACTTTAAATATTTCATCGCTCTGTAAATCGCTTAATGTATCGCGTAATGTGCTACTCAAATTGATCGATTTGTTAGACAAAGCTGCGCTGATACGCCGCTTGTATGCAGAATCTGAGAGTTGGGGGCAGATTAATAAACCAGAGAAGATATTGTTTGAAAATACAAACTTGATGTATGCGCTATCGCCAAACGCTGATGTGGGTACATTGCGTGAAACATTCTGCGCTTCCATGTTAGTCAAAGGGTATAAGATATCCATGCCACAAAAGGGAGATATTCTTGTAGATAACCACTATCTATTTGAGGTAGGCGGTAAGAATAAGAATCACAAGCAAATTGCTAATATCCCTAATAGTTATGTTGTAGCAGACAATATTGATATTGGTTTTGAAAATAAGATTCCTCTTTGGCTATTTGGCTTTTTGTATTAATGCCAGATATTCTACAAAGTTCCCTGCGGGTTTCGGGAGCATCATAGGAGATCTGTGGGAGATCTATGGGCTTTCGGTGGTTATTAGGTTTCTAGTTTTCAGTTTTTGTTTTTGCCGAAGGGATACCGAACCCTTGCCGAAGAGGCGCTTGAATACGAGCATTTCAACCTTCACCTAACAGGAGGGAATCCTTGTCAAACCAATACAAAGCAATGATTATATTTATGGAGATATAGTGCGCTTATTGTCCGTGAATAGTGCGTAATTTACAAGAGAAAAGCAGGTGATTTGTCTAAATTAGACTAGAAACATAATGAGGACTGCCAAAATGTCAGTCTACGGGGTTTGGTATGAGATTTGTCTATCACCTAATAACGACCTTAAAGTCCTTAATGACCTTAATGTCCTTAACTTTCAAAAAAACAACCACTATGAATACAATGAACAACAAAACCGAAAACCTACAAAAGTTCGCTATCAACCTTTGCGAACGTGCCCAACAGGGCAAACTCGACCCTGTGATTGGTCGTGACGACGAGATTCGTCGCGTGCTACAAATCCTCTCACGTCGTACCAAAAACAACCCTATCCTCATCGGCGAGCCTGGTGTGGGTAAGACCGCTATTGTGGAGGGTTTGGCGCATCGTATTATTCGTGGCGATGTGCCTGAGAACCTCAAAAAGAAACAAATCTACTCCCTTGATATGGGTGCGCTGATTGCTGGTGCAAAGTACCAAGGTGAGTTTGAGGAGCGCCTCAAGGGTGTCATCACGGAGGTGACTAGTGCGGCGGGCGAGATTATCCTATTTATAGATGAGATACACACGCTTGTGGGCGCGGGTAAGAGTAGCGGTGCGATGGATGCGGCTAATATCCTGAAACCTGCTTTGGCACGTGGCGAGTTGCGTGCCGTGGGTGCGACCACCTTGGATGAGTATCAGAAATACTTCGAGACGGACAAAGCCCTTGAGCGTCGTTTTCAGATGGTGATGGTGGATGAGCCCGATGAGGCAGCAACCATCTCTATTCTGCGTGGACTGAAAGAGCGCTACGAGACCCACCACAAAGTGCGTATCAAAGACGATGCGCTCATTGCTGCGGTGACGTTATCAACTCGCTATATATCGGATCGTTTCTTGCCGGATAAGGCCATTGACCTGGTGGACGAGGCAGCGGCTAAACTGCGCCTAGAGGTGGACTCTAAGCCCGAAGAACTGGATAACCTCAACCGCCAGATCATGCAATTGCAGATTGAGCGCGAGGCCATCAAGAAAGAGCATGACAAAGCTAAACTTGCTACCATCGAGGAGCAACTAAGTCAGCTGCAAACCGCAGCGAAGGAAATGAATGCTCGTTGGGAGCAGGAGAAAGGCTATGTGGCTACTATTCAAAACGAGAAAGCGCGCATCGAACAGATGAAACACGAAGCAGAGGTTGCAGAACGAGAAGGCAACTACGGCAAAGTGGCAGAACTCCGCTACGGCAAGATACAACAGGCTGAGGACAATATCAAAGCGGCGCAAGAAGCTTTGCATGCAATGCAAGGTGAGAGCCTGATCAAGGAGGAAGTGGACGAGGATGATATTGCCGAGATTGTGGCTCGTTGGACGGGTATCCCTGTAACGAAAATGATGCAGTCCGAGCGAGATAAACTCTTGCATCTAGAGGAGGAACTGCACAAGCGTGTTGTGGGGCAAGATGAGGCTATTCAGGCAGTTAGTGATGCTATTCGTCGTTCTCGTGCGGGTTTGCAAGACCCTAAACGTCCTATCGGTTCGTTTATATTCTTAGGAACTACGGGCGTAGGTAAAACGGAGTTGGCGAAAGCCTTGGCGGAGTATCTCTTCGATGACGAGAATATGATGACCCGCATTGATATGTCGGAGTATCAGGAGAAGTTCGCTGCCACCCGATTGATTGGTGCGCCTCCAGGATATGTAGGTTATGATGAGGGTGGACAATTGACCGAAGCTATCCGCCGCAAGCCTTATAGCGTGGTGCTGTTTGATGAGATTGAGAAGGCACACCCCGATGTGTTCAATGTGCTTTTGCAAGTGTTGGATGATGGTCGCTTGACTGACAATAAGGGTCGCACGGTGAACTTCAAGAACACCCTAATCATCTTCACCTCGAACCTCGGCAGCCAACTCATCCGTGAGAATGAGGAGCAAGGCATTGATCACGAGAAGACTAGTCAGCAGGTGATGGAACTGTTGAAGCAGACGATTCGCCCTGAGTTCCTCAATCGCATTGATGAGACGATAATGTTCACTCCGCTCAATGAGAAGCAGATTCGTGATATTGTTGGTTTGCAAATAGAGAGCGTACATAAGATGCTCTTGCAGAGTGGGGTAGATCTGCGTATTACGGACGATGCGATTGACTATATCGCTCATGAGGGCTACGATCCTCAGTTCGGCGCTCGCCCTGTGAAGCGTGCGTTGCAGCGATTGGTACTCAACGAACTCAGCAAAGCTATCATTGCGGGCAAGGTGGACCACCAAAAGCCTGTGATAGTGATGCTTAGAAATGGAGAATTAAAATTTGAAAATTAAGGTGCTGATATTAATCTAAAGTTGCGATATCCAAAAGGAAGATAAAATGGCAATCCTAGCGTAAACCTAGCGCTAGGGTTGCTATTTTTTTAGTACAATCCACAGGATGATAGGAGCGCCAAATAAGGCACTCATCGTGGAGATAGGAAGCGCATATGTGCTGAGGTTGCAGAGAATGTCGCAGATAAGTAAGATATTGGCTCCGATGAGTGCAGAAGCAGGAATAGTTAGGCGATGGTTGCTAGTGGTAAGAATACCTCGTGCGATATGTGGTACGGCTACGCCGATGAAGGCAATAGGTCCGCAGAATGCTGTCACACTACCAGCCAAAAGACAGGATGCCAACACCAGCATCCAACGGGTGCGTTCTACATTAATTCCCAAACCACGGGCATAGTCCTCTCCCAAGAGCAGACCATTGAGTGGTTTGATGAGCATAAGTACGAGGATTGCGGCTATCGCAATACCGATGATGAGCGTAGGTAGTTCGTCCCAACTGACACTGTTGAGCGATCCTAATGTCCAGACAATAAAAAGTTTAAGTGAATCTGGATTGGCGAAGTTTTGAATCATATTCACCAATGCGCCAGCTATATTGCCCACCATCATACCTACGATTAGCAGTGTGATATTGCTGCGGATACGCTTGGCAATGAGCATAACTAGAAGCATTGTTATGAGACAACCAATTATCGCAGAACCACTGATGAGTCCGCTACTACTGATTGCTACACCACACATTGTGAGTAGTGCAACTCCTAGGCTTGCACCCGAAGATACACCTAAGATGTAGGGACCGGCTAGAGGATTGCGAAAGAGCGTTTGCATCATCAATCCCGCTACCGAAAGTGAAGCTCCTGCTAGTATTGCCGTCAGCATCTTTGGTAAACGGATGTGGATGAGGATATTGGCTATTGGCGATGGGCTATCGGCGATGCTCGAAAGGTCCTCGGAAAACAAGGCGAAGAGACTATCGGGCAAAATCCAATAGGCCGAACCACAGCAGAGATCCAACAGAGCCACGACCACTAGTAAGAGAGTGAGTCCAACGAATATAAAGGTGTTCTTTTGCATTTAGAGCGCAAAAGTACATAAATTTTTGGATATATGCAAAAAAAACAGAAAAAGATAGTTGGAAACATGCTATTCTGGCAAAACAATGAAAATATACCAATAAATTTGCTTATGTCATGATTTTTCCTTATCTTTGCAGCGGTTATCGGTGTTTGATGATGCTTCGATTAACTGCCAACAACCACAATTGTACTCCAATATAGGTTTGGGTGTAGCGTGGCTGATTCACCCTTGACAAAATCAACAAGAATTACGATAAAGTTTATGTTACACAGTTTAAGGCGCTTGTGCCATATAAGTAGAGTATGGATCTTGTTGTTAGTGATCGCCATACCATATGGTGTTGAAGCGAATGTGTATATCTCTCCTACAGAGTATGACTACTCCGTTTTGGCTAATCAAATAACAGTAGGTGCGAGTACGAAAAAAGAGAAGGTTAAGGCCATCTATGATTGGATATGTGCGAATATTGACTATGATACAAGTTATAGCATCCACACGGCAGACGAGTGCTATGAGACTAGGAAAGGTGTGTGTCAAGCCTATTGTGAGTTGTTCTACTACTTGTGTGATGCCGTGGATGTCGATTGTGATATAGTGCCGGGAGTGACCAAGGATAGATCTGGGGAGATACAAGATTCTGGGCATGCATGGGTGTGCGTGAAAATCGAAAATAGCAGACCGATGTTGATAGACCCTACTTGGGGAGCTGGAAGTGTGTCCGAAGGCATCTTTACCCGAAGGAGTGACCATTCCGTATGGTTTGACGTGGATCCGTATTGGTTAATTATGACACATTTTCCAGATGATGAAGCATATCAGTTGCTAGAGGAGTCCATTGATGAAAATACGTTTGCCGAATTACCCGCTTTGCATCCGGATTGTCAATATTTAGGATTGAATCCTAGAATATTATTTCGTCGTGTGGTAAGTGGAAAGAAAATAATATTCCCGCAGTTTTATACGATAGAAGCAGATAAGACGTTAATACTCAGGAATATACCAATAAATAAAACGTTGTCCACTAATGTTACGTATCGTTTTGAAGTGGATAACCCTTATGGCCTTGATTTTGCATTGATCCTCAATGACACTTGGTACCCGTCCTCCGAATGGCAGCGAATAGGTTCTCGTTACCGATTGGATTTGCAGCCAACGGCTGCAGGTGTGTTGACCCTAGTCGTGAAAGGTAATACGGATAGATATAATGCCTTAGTTGAGTATGAGGTAATAGACACAAATAAATAAGTGTGATATGAAAAATTCATAGCCTAAAAAAATAAATGTTTCTAGAATTTGTATATTTCGATAAATTATATTAATTTTGCAGTCCTAACTAAGTGTTTGAATAAAAAATATAGTAAGTATCATGAAAAAGTTCCTATTTATGTTCGTTGCAGTATTGGTAGCTGCAACATCGTATGCCCAAGAAGTTCCACAAGATTCCATTTCCGATTATGAATTAGGAATAGATCTTATATCCGATGCAAGATATGAAGAGGGTATAGATTGTCTGAATAAAGAAGTGCGAAAAGACCCTACCAATGGCAATGCTATTCTTTGGATAGCTTATGCTAGATATGAACTAGATCAGTATGACAAAGCTTTGATAGCAGCAGATAATGCTATTCGATTTATCTCCAAGAAGGAGGTAGAAACAAAGGCTTATGCCCATTCTTTACGTGCGAAAATCTATATGGGTTTGGGAGACACAAAAGCAACGTTGAAGGATTATACTGCCGCGATTAAATTGTCAGAGGATCCTACCTATTTTTGTCAACGAGGCGAGTTCTATTACCTATTACAGGATCTCAACAACTCTACAAAAGATTATCTATGTGCGATGGCACTCGATACGGAGAATAGAGTTCCTTATATGGGATTAGGTAGAAATTTTCTCTTTACAGAAGATTATGACATGGCATTGGATATGTTCTCACGTGTTGTGGAAAAATTTCCTTCTTATTCGGAGGCTTACGTTTTTCGAGCAAAGACATTCATAGCTCTAGATAAGTATGAGGAAGCTCTTGATGATATTTTGAAGGCCATAGATATAGATAATAACTACAAAGCAATCGACTTATTGGCAGAGCACTATGTGGAAAATGAAAACATGGATATGTTGTTTTCTAAAATTCAACTCTTGCAAGAGACTGAGTCTTATAATGCAAACTGGTTCTATCTCGCAGGCCTCCTGAAGGAAGAGAAGGAGATGTACGCTGAGGCTATAAGTGATTTTAAAAATGCCGAGAAACTGGATCTTCAGAACCCTTCAATAGATGTTCAAATTGCAATCTGTTGTATGTCTTTGGGTGATTATGCAAATGCAATAAACTGTATAAATAAAGTAATGGCAGTGGATTCAACCCATTTATTTGACCATATCTTCCAACGCGCCATCTGTTATTCTCAATTAGGTGACTATGCTAATGCTATAGCAGATATAGATAAATATATTGAAAAATATCCAGAATTCGCCAATGCATACTATCGCCGTGGCTTATATAAATTCTTCTCTGGTCAATATGAAGCTGCGGTTGAAGATCATTCTACAGCTATAGCTTTGGAAGATAGCGTTGCAGCATATTATGACGGACGGGCTCGTGCTTACTTGGCTTTAGGAAAACAAGCAGAGGCACAAGCTGATTGCGAGAAGATCTTGACGATTGACACTGAACCTGATGGCGGATCAGCAGCTATGTTTGCATATCATTTTTTGGGCAATGACTCACTAGCTATCGAATTTGCACTCGCTGACATGGCCATTAACCCCAAAGCATCCTACAATGTGGCTTGCACCTATGCGCTAGCTAATGACCTAGAGAATGCTATCCTCTATCTAAGAAAGGCATTTGAGGAAGGATTTGTTATGTTACATCATCTATCCGTAGATCAAGATATGGATAATATCCGCCATACTCCTGAGTTCCAAGCGTTGGTGGAAGAGTATACTCGCAAAATCCAAGAAAAGTGGCCAGTAAGCATCCTTAAGCAAGAGCCTACATTGCCTAATAGCACGAATGGATATCCAACTTGGGCAGAAACTATTTTATAGAACACTAGTTTGACTAAACGTAATATGAAACCAGTAAAAGTCTTTTTGACCGATGTGGACGGTTGTATGACCGATGGTGGTATGTACTATACCGAGAGTGGTGATGAGTTTAAGAAGTTTTGCGTGTATGATGGCATGGGCATCGTTTTGCTGCGTAAGGCCGGTATCCCTTGTGGAATTCTTACCAGTGAAAACACCAATATTGGTCTCAAACGTGCTAAGAAACTAGGTCTGGAATATGTCTATACTGGCGTCGGTCGTGTGGTGGATGGTGTGAAGATGACCAAGTTGGACGCTGCGAAACAGATCTGTCAGGAGCTAGGCATCACATTGGAGAATGTCTGCTTTGTGGGTGACGATGTGAACGATTTAGACTTACTGCAACATGCTGGCGTAGCCGCTTGTCCTGCTAATGCTGTGGATGTGGTAAAAGCCGTACCAGGTATTATCCATCTCACCAAAAAAGGTGGCGACGGCGCTATCCGTGAGATAGCAGAGATGATACTGGCGGAGAGAGTTGAGAGTTGAAAGTCAAAAGTTGAAAGTCAATGTACAACATCGCTGTCATATTAGCAGGAGGCATTGGAGCACGCGTGGGAGGTAATACTCCTAAGCAACTGTTGCCGTTGCAAGATGGCAAGAGTGTGCTAGAGCACGCAGTAGATGCCTTCGAACAATCACCTCATATTCACGAGATCTGCATTGTGATGCACCCCGACTATATCATGCATGCCGAGCAGATGCTTCTTGCCAACGCATGGCAAAAGGTCCGTCATATCATTCCTGGAGGAAAGGAGCGTTGGGAGTCGAGTGTACAGGCGATACGTGTGTATTACGGGTTGAACGTTGAAAGTTTAAAGTTTAAAGACGAGGAAAACAATTGCCAATTGCCAATTGTCAATTGCCCAAATACAATCAACCTGCTTTTGCACGACGCTGCGCGTCCGTTTGTGAGCCAAGAGATCATAGCTCGTGTATGTGAGGCATTAGAGGAACACGAGGCAGTGACGGTAGCTATCCCAAGCACCGACACCATCTATGAGATGGTGGATGGCAAGGTAGCGCGTATTCCACAACGCTCCACCATCATGCGTGCCCAAACACCACAGGCTTTCCGCTTGGAGTTAATAGCGGAAGCATACGCCAAAGCCTTAGGCGTGGATAGTCTAACTGCAGAAGCATGCGCAGAGGCTCATCTCCCCGCCACGGATGATTGTGGTATTGTACATGAGCACATGCCAAATACCCCAATCTACATCGTTGAGGGCGAAGAACAAAACAAAAAGATAACATTCAAAGAAGATATATGATTAACAAGAATTTTTGCATGAGTTCCTATTTGGCTTTTCGCTATATTGAGCGCGAAGGCATGGATTTCTACCAGGGACTTCATCACGAAAATATACCTTTGGCTGATAGCAAGGATTTTACCTATGTTCGTACAGCCGCAGAGATCGACGATGCGATACAGAAAGTCTTTGACTCGCTCAAAGGCGAGAAGCTTGGTATCTGCCTTTCAGGTGGTATGGATTCTGCAATCTTGGCAGCCTACATGCCTGGATGTGATGCTTATACTTTTCGTTTTCTTGGTGGCGAATACCAAAAAGAAGAATTGGCTCGGGCAGAATACTACGCAAAGTACTACGGACTAAACCTCCACTACGTAGACATAGATTGGAATACAGTACAAAACTGTCTCGAGCCAGTAATGCGTTCAAAGAACGCTCCTGTTCACTCCATCGAGCCACAACTTTATCAGGCAGCCCTACAAGCCAAAGCAGATGGCGTTACTCGCTTGATAGTAGGTGAAAGTAGCGACCTCATCTTCGGAGGTATGGATCAATTGCTCTCTAAGGATTGGAGCGTAGAGGATTTTGCGAAGCGCTATACCTTCCTTGATCCTGCTCGCGTATTGAGAGAGCCAGTAGACATGTCGTATCTGTATGAACGTTATCGCCAAGGAGAGAAAATAGACTTCCTACAGTTTATGGACGATGTGTTCAGTCGCGAGTCATCCAGTTCCTACTACAATGCCTTCAAGGCTGCCGACATGCCATATACTGACCCATATGCTTTGCTTCGTATGGCAGATCCTTTGGATTTGACTCGTGTACGCAATGGCGAATCCAAGTACCTGGTACGTGAATTGATGCAGATCAAGTATCCAGAGATTTCTGTGCCCAACAAGGTGCCAATGCCTCGTCCTGTGGATGCATATTTCAAGGACTGGTGTGGACCTAAACGCCCAGAGTTTCGTCGTGATATTGATATGAGCCAATTGACGGGCAATCAGAAGTGGCAACTATACTGCCTTGAGCAGTTCCTCAATATGTACGAACCTATCACAATTGGCTATACCACCGGCGTATATGACCTCTTCCATATTGGTCACTTGAACTTGCTTCGCAAAGCTAAAGCGCAATGCGACTATCTCATAGTGGGGGTATCAACGGATGAACTTGTGAGTTACAAGCACAAACATGCGGTTATCCCATTCGAGGAACGCAAGGAGATTGTTGGCGCGATTAAGTATGTAGATGAGGTAGTCACCCAAGAGAATATGAACAAGATGGAAGCATGGGAGAAATATCATTTTCAAGTTATGTTTGTGGGTGATGATTGGAAGGGAACCGACAAGTGGAACAAGATCGAGGCCGACCTCAATGCCGTAGGTGCAAAAGTAGTGTATTTCCCTTATACCAAAGGCACTTCATCTACCCTGATTAACGAAACATTGCACAAATTGCGTGGAGAATGAAACAGTTCGCCAAATTCATAGCATACCTCTTGTGCTACATGGTTTACCCATTATCTTACCTTGTTCCTCGAACAAGTAAGATATTGGTCTTTGGCTCGTATAGAGGTGGATTCAATGATAACTCCAAATACCAGTTCATTTACGCCAATGAGCATATTAAGAATCGCAAGCTCGTATGGATTTCTACCAAAAAATCCACCGTCGCACATATCCGTAGTTTAGGCTATGAGGCATACTTTGTGGCATCATTAAAAGGATTGTGGTATGCATTGAGAGCGAAATATTGGTTCGTCAATTCCTACTCATCTGATATTGCTTTCTGCCTGGCAGGTAGTGCTAAGATCGTCAATCTGTGGCACGGTGTACCCATGAAGGCCATCGAGTTTGGAATTACCAAAGGTGACTTGGCAAAACGCTATGTTGAGCGCGATATTCGCGATACGTTCTTCCATCCTGCACCTTTCCGTCGTCCAGACTATATGGTATCTACCACGGATTTTTTTGATGGAGTATTCTCGCAATCCTTCCGTATAAGCAAGGAACAATGTATTCAGACAGGCTGTCCGCGTAATATGCTTTTGAACAAGCCACTGGCACAAGTGGGAGCGTTTATCCAGAAATACGAATCTCAGGCTACTAAACAACTTGTTGCACATATCCAGCAGTATGATACCGTATTGGTGTATATGCCAACTTGGCGCGATTCACAGCGCGAGTGCTTTGCCAATGGCTTTGATCTGAATGCTCTCAATGCTTGCGCCGCTAATCAAAATGCGTGTGTGTTGATGAAACCACATGCCAACACGATTATCGACAAATCGGTACAATATAGCAACCTAATTTTTTTAGACGGCAATGTGGATATGTATTGCATCCTGCCATACACCCATGTGCTAATTACAGATTATTCGTCTATTTTGTATGACTATGTCTTGATGCCAGATAAGCATGTTATTCTCTTCCACTATGACTATGAGGAATATGTGAATAGTCGTGAGTTTATTTTTGATATTCAGGATAATATCGTGGGTAGAAAAGTATATACCTTTGATGAGCTTATCCAAGTGATTTCTACCAACGACTATACGATGGACGCAATCGCCCGCCAGAAGATATTGGATAAGTTCTGGGGTGAGACGAGTGGTAAGAATAGTTGTGAATTAGTTTTTGAGAAACTTCAATTGCTGGACTAACTACCCAACAAACCCTTGGTTACATTCTTGCGGAAAAGGACCAATTTCCAGCCCTTTTTAGGTGCGCCCTGCAAAGTATAAAGACACAGCAATGCCAATGTGCCGCACCATTTTACGCCTTCGGAGAGGAGGCGCTTGAAGTATTTACCCTTAGATATAGCGCGCGTGCGCATGCGTTCGCTACGACCTATCTGCAAGGTTAGGCGGTTGAAATAGTCTTCCTCTAACTTTGCCTGCGGAATGCAGTGGTGGAGGACTGGAGTAGGTAGATACAATACCTTCATCCCGAGTGCCTTCATCTTGTCGAAGATATCCTTCTCCTCGGATGCCAAAAGCAGATTGCCTTTTCTGCCCAATTCCGTATTGAATAGCCCTACCTTATCAAATACCACTTTTCTGTACGCCGCGTTGCCTCCGCCAGGATAACGACCTTGGGGATACTCTCTTACTTTGTCGCCATAGTTCATCCATGCTGTCAGTAGCGCCTTGGTGTAAGGCGACATCCATGATGGCTCTTGTGTTTCGTATAAAGGTTCTATAGGACCACCTGCAGCCATTGTGTCGGGATGAGACGCAAAATGCTCGGCGTAGATGCGGATATAATCGCTATCTATCAGCGCATCATCATCTACATAGATGATAATATCACCTTTAGCTTCCTTGATACCCTTATTACGCGCTGCGGACAAGCCTTGTTCTGGCTCTACAACATAGTGGAGATTTATCTCGGGGTGATCTGTAGCAAACATCTCACATATTCCGCGGGTGTTGTCGGTGCAATTGTTGTCCACCAATACAATCTCGTAATCCGTGGTTGGATAGTCATTCTTAGCGATACTATCCAACAGCGGACCGATATATTTCTCTCGATTGTATGTGCAAATAATCAGGGTAATCATTCTACGATTATTTGATCTCCACTCCCATCATATTGTAGGTCTTACCATCACGACGGATTAGGATCTGACCATTATGTAGGAGTTTGTGGGTGTTGCTTTGTTGTTCTGTAGTGATTTCCTCTACATCCGTGCTAACCAGTTTGACTTCGATGGTGTTAGAATAGTTAGACGTATAGGTGTAGAAGTCTTTGGTGCGCTTTACCATTACATTATATGCGTAATCGGTAATGCCTTCAGGTAGATTGGTGAAGGTATAGGAGGTGTCGGTGACTTCGATGGTCTTATATGGAATCTCAACTAATGTACCGGCTTTAGGCACGATGAAGGATATCTTGATATCATCCACATAATACTCGCCTTGCTCGCTCATAAAGGCCACATGCAATGGGGTATTACCAAAGTCCACACCCGATAATACGACCGAATCCGTGATATACCCACTTGCTGTTGCACTAAAGGCTACTGGTATACCTATTTCCGCTTGTGCTGCTTCGTGGTTCTTGATGATCATCACCCAAAGGCGGTCGCCAGGCACCTTGTTGTAGGCTTTGAATGACACTTTAACAGCGTTGTTGCCAAACTTCATTTCAGGACCTACGACCAATCCTGCCTTGCCGCTGTAGTAGTTAGGACCTTGACTACCTGCCATACCCACTACCCAACGAGGGTAGGTGAGCAACCAGTCGTGCTCGCTCTGACCATTTTCGCTTAGGCTATGTACCAAGTCCCATGAGAAACCTGGATTGTCAAATGTTCCATCTTTGATACCGCTGAAGTCTTCTTTGAGAATAACGACCTCTTCGTTGTCTCGTTTGGTTGTGGTAGTCTGTAGGATATTAAGTTTGTAACTGCCAGCATGGTAGTTCTGCTCCCAATTAGCGGTGAAACTATTCTCTGTTACATCCGATGCAGGTAATGCAACTGGTGTCACCCCTTGGATACCATCTACCCAGATGTCCTCGCTAGGTTCGGATATCATATCGCCCTCTTTGACCTTGACATGGTAGAAGTACTCTTTTGTTGGATTGATGTTGCTAACTACGCAGAAGGTGTCTACCACTAGACTATCGGTGATCCATTGGACAGGTAAGGCTTGTGTTTGGTATTCCAATGTGATATCATCTATGGCAAAAGTAATGCCATACGACCCGACGCACTCCAATTTCACTTGAGTGACGTAATTGCCTATTTCATCTCCTTCAAAAGTGAGGTATCCGCCATTCTTTTCCATCCAATAATTAGGGAGATTAGCTATTGCTTCCCACTTGCCATCCATATTCTTGACGTGTACGCCCACCATGGAGTAGTTATATTCCTCTTCGGCCATACTGCTAGGCTTAACCCAGAAACTAATCTTGTGGATAGGTGCAGGCGTCTCTGGTGTCAAGATATAATCGCCTTCTGCATCAAAATGGATGGCTTGTTTGCCCGATTTATAATTGCCCTTGGTTGTACACATATCTTGGCTACCTTGGCTAGACACATCTATGCTCCAACCTTCTGGATATCCTGGATTATCGGTGTCAATAGTCTTTCCATCCGCTTTCACTTGGATGCTCTCAAAGTCGTAGGATAGTGTGCCGCTGATCTCTTCCTCAGGCATATCCTTATACCATACAGAAAACAAATATCCGTCAATGTCTGCCACTTGGCTGCGTTGCCAGTTGGCTATGAATTCGGTGGCAGAGTTATTTTTTGGCATGTTAGCCACTACGCCCGGTGTTCGGTTGCGCACGCGTGTAACCTTAATATCATCTAGTAAGATAGTTCCGCCTACGGTTGAGAACTGGAAGATGTTCTTATTGTTGAAGGTGCCTTTGTCACTGGTCCATGTGAAGTCTTGCCATTCGGTGGTGAGGTCAAACTCCACAGACTCCAAACGGCCAGAAGTATTATCGCACAAAGATAAGTCCAGTTTACCTGCAAGAGGAGTAGTACCAGCTCTGCGAGCACGAAAACTGATGGTCGCCTCGCCATATAGTTCAGCCTCTGGAGTAGAGATATGACCTCCGTATATGTAACCATAGTAGTCGTACTCGGATACAGCTACACAACCACCAGCTTGGAAAACGTAATATCCAGACCAATGAGGTTGGTGTGTGTAAGCCGCATCTACTTCGTAGATGTAGTTAGTACCTGGTGCTATAT
Source organism: Paludibacteraceae bacterium (assembly GCA_017391525.1). Classification (GTDB taxonomy): domain Bacteria; phylum Bacteroidota; class Bacteroidia; order Bacteroidales; family Paludibacteraceae; genus Colicola. Next base: position 92,976 of record JAFOYE010000007.1, read on the forward strand.
TCTTGTTATCAGGTAGTTCGGGTGTGCCCGCTGTACAGAGCGAGAAATCCTCCTCCATGATCACTATTGGCTCGTATGTTGGGTTTTGTGCGTTAGCTACTAGCATGGTGCACAAAATAGTGCAGAGTGTTGCTATTATTCTCATGTCCGTTATACTATGTAATTGAAATTAATTTTGTTTCTTGATTATTCTTCTCCACAAAGGATAAGTCAAGGCCCCTGCGCTGAGAACTAATGCAAGAATCAAGAATCCCATAGACCACTTGTCAGTCTTCAAGGCATGTGGCTCAAACACCATACGTAAGGTGTGGGTACCTGCAGGTATCACAGCTCCGCGCAATGTGTAGTTAACACGTGCTAAAGGTATCTCTTCCATATTTCCATTGTCGTCTACAAGATAGAGGTGCCAATCATGTGGGTAGTATATCTCAGAGAATACAGCCACTTTGTTTTGCTCGGTTTGTGCGCGGTACTCTAGGCAGTTGGGCGCATAGGAAATCAATTCAATCTTATCCTCATGATAAGCCATTAATGGTGCAACTTCTGGTTTTTGCACATTTAGTATGTCTTTGAAGTTTTTGTCTGCAACAGCTTGAACATGTAAATCCAATGTCTTCAATGCTGCGCATTCTTCGTCAGGGGTATTTACAAATTGTACATCCTCTACAAACCAACAGTTACCCATGGCATATGGGTTTAGGATGACAGAAGACTTACCTGTGATTAGATACTTGGTATTTAACATGTTGATCACAGGAGTATTAGTTCCTAATGATTGTAGTTCAATAATACTTTCAATCTCAGGTGTAATATGTAGATCTATCAAATCTTGATAACGACGTAACTTAGCAGCTGAATAACCACCGATGGATTTCAGTCGATAACTTGTACGTGCATCTTTGTCGATGTCGCTGGCCAAATTCAATACTCGGTAATCCAATGTGGTATCCTTCAATATCTCCTCCTCATATGGTTGCATTGCGAAGGATTGTTCTGCCATTTTTTTGTTTACGAAGTTATCCTCACCGAAGAAACGTTTGTTAACAGGCACCATATCAAATAGTACTAAGGCTCCTAGACCAATGTATAGAGTAATGGGCCACACGATAGATTTGTCGTTCTTATCTAGCGTTTTCCATGCATACCAGTAGATTAATCCTCCTCCCAATAGGATGAAGATTAAGGAGCGCCAAGCATCAGCTTCAATCATGGCTACACGCTCAGCCATGATGGCTTCTCTCATCCAGTCATAGACTTGTCCAGTCCATTGAACATCATAACTGCAGGTAACATCGAGGCTACTTGCAAATAAACTGAAGAACAAGCAGAGGCCTCCGGTAATACCACCTGCGATCCACATTTTTTTACGCAGAACGTTCCATTCTATCTGTTTGCTTACAATTCGTTGTAGAGCCAATATACCCAATAGCGGAATAGTAATTTCTGCTACCACAAGGATACTCTCTACTGCGCGGAACTTGTTGTACATTGGGAAGTAGTTGAAGAAGAATTCGGTCAACCACATCATATTCTTACCCCATGCCAATGCTAACGAACATAGTGTAGCAACTAGCAGAGCCCATTTGTATGGACCAGGTACAATCAATAATCCCAATACAAATAAGAAGCATATGATAGCACCCACGTATACAGGACCACTCGTAAATGGCTTCTCTCCATGGTAAGTAGGCACTTGCTCGCAGAAATCTTTGGCATACTGTTTAGGGAAACCATTATCTCTCAATGTTTGATAGAGTTCTGAATCTTCTCCTACCTTATAGCCGCTAGCACCTCCTTCCCAGTTAGGGATCATTAGTGTCATAGTTTCACCTATACCATAACTCCATTGGGTTGCATAGTCTAAATCTAAACCTGCTGGCTTAGATTTGTCATCCCCTTCTCGGGTTAACTCACTATGTCCACCACGCATGGTTTCTTTAAGGTAGTTTTGGTTCATCTCCATCCAACTCAATTTGGTACCCAATACCAATAGTAGGCTTAATGCCAATACTCCTACGGATATGCCCAAGTCTTTCCAACGTTTCTCACGAATATGGATATAGAGTTCTGCTATACCCATCACACCGAGCAATAGGAAGATGTAATAGGTCATCTGTGGGTGGAGTGTGAGACTTAATATGCCGTATAAGATTACCAATGGGGCACCTAACCAATATTGTTTGCGGAAGATTGCGTAGAAACCGCCTATCACTGGCGCTAGGAATCCTAAGGCCATTGCTTTGGTTACGTGTCCTGCTGGGATAATGAGGAAGAAATAGGTCGAGAAACCAATCGCCAAACCACCAATGATGCTCAACCAAGGGTTCACCTTGAAGCAACGAAGCATTAAGAAGAAACCAAAGAAATAGGCAAAGATGATACCTATCATCTCCCAGCCTTCGTCAAATCCTAAATGGGCTAGACTAGCTATGTCGTTGCGGATTTCACCGGATGGTAAACTACCAGTGATTTGGTAGGTAGGCATACCTCCAAACATAGAGTTGGTCCACCAAGTACGTGTTCCTGTTTCTTCATAATATTCCATTGCTTCGTGTGCCGCACCTTTCCAATTGTTTACGTCACCTTGCATCAATACTTTTCCTTGCAGTGCTGGGGTGCAGTACATCATAGCTAGTGCTACAAATACCACAATCCCTACTACATAAGGCAGAATTTTCTTCCAATCCAATTTCATCATATTTCGCTATTTTGTGATTATTCTATGATATTACCAAAGATATCATAATATTTATTTCCTCGGTAGATTACTATTTTGCCATTTAGGATTAACTTGATGGCAGATGATGCTTCTCCCACGAGCAATTCTGTGTCGGTAGTAGTACCACCTACAGTATCCCATTTTGCATACAATGTACCGCTAGCACCTACTTCTAATTGTACAACAGGTGTACCAGAGAAGTCTGCCTCCCAGTACCAACCACCAAAAGTGTACCCCTCTTTGGTTGGTATAGGTAGAACATAGGTCTCGGTGATAGTCTCGGGTAGTACGACAGCTGTACCATAAACTTGTTGGTATGCGGCACCCCATGCTTCTGGTTTACCAGCTGTAGAAAAATCCGCTGTTATTGGCCATGAAGTGTGTTGGTTACAATTGAAGAAACTGTGTACATGCCAACGCCAAAGAGCTTCCATGCCGTCTGCGGATGGGTCATTACTTAATGTATATCCTTGCTCAGTTGCCACATCAGTAATATAGTTGCCTAACCATTGGTATTCAGACTCGGATTGAGTCATGATTTCGCACATTTTAGCAGGTGCAAATGTCGCTACATTCTCAATCGTTTGATCCGCACGATTCAAGCCATAGAAAGTATTGTAATATGGTTTGAATGCTGTCCACAAAGAATCATTGCTAGGTACTTCTGCTGCTTTTGGCAATTCGCCACCATTCAACTCATAATATACGATTGCAGGAGGAGCAGGAGGGGTGTTATCTCCCGACAAACTTACAACGATATCTGATGCACCGGGTGATGAAATGCGCACTTGTGCCTTATGTTGGGTTTTGAGAGTGTTTGGAGTGTAGGTTACTGTAATGGTGGATTTTTTCTTCCAAACAGTACCATTTTTTATTGTTGCAGTAAAGCAGCTAGCATCAGCGCCAGAGATAGTGATGGTTTGATCACCAAGTAGATAGTCTGAAGAAACAGTAAAAGATTGACTAACAGCAGAACCATCTGCAGATGACAATGCTAATGTAGTAGCACTAGCAGTTGAGGTTACTGAAGGCACTTTATATTTATATCCATTGACGATATCTGCAACGTACTCGAATACGTTATTTACGCGAGAGCCGCTTGCGCCATTGGCGATTTGAAGATACATGTTGGTTCTGCCCTTGCTACCTCTGCGCAATTTCCATCCTTCTGGTTCTCCATGAGACATATTGATGATAGCACTCTTCATCACAGGTTTGCGGTAGGACCAAGTATTTGTACGCCAGTTATAAGCATTGAGCATAACGATAGGGATATTTTTACCATTGTCAGGTACAACGGTGTATCCGTCAAGTCCATTAGTGGTTCCTCCCATTCCTTCTGCAATGTAGAGATAATCACCATTGATGGTAAATCCTTGGAATGGCCAGAACATAAATCCCTGATCTATGCTCTTGTAGGCATTGCTAGAAGAAGAATAAGCCTCTGTGAGCTTTTGTATTTTGATTGACTTGAGTTTAGTTGCATCACTAAGATTATTAAAGGCATCATCCAAGTCGTATATCACAAAATACATATAATTACTAGAACGCGAACACTCGCACAAGAGGCGATTTTGCTTGTCAATAGATGGGTATTGATTGGTATGACCATTACCCGATGTCATCTTCTTGATAGTGTATGTCTTGTTGTTATATGTGAAGGATTCTTTTTGTAAGTTAGCAGTAGCACCACTAACGAATGGGAAGATACAGATTGCTTTTGAGGTGCTTTTGCTAGTTTCGCTATCACCTCCAGTGAATAGATATAACGTTCCATTGATGCGGCATACGGCTATATTACTACCATGAGCGGCATTACCTAAATACATGTATTGTTTCCCAGTTGAACCGTCAGATTTCTTGTAGTAACGGGTTACTGTTTGTGGTTCATAACCTGCAGCACCATTGTTAGGGTCAATTTGAAGGAAATACATATCATCTGTCTCCTCGTCAATGTCAAAACTTTGACAAACACGAGTAGATTTCATGCTTTGATTTTTAATGGTAGTACCACAAGGTGAATCAAAATAATCTGCGGTAGTACCCGCGCTACTAGCGAAGTTAAATTCGCCCATACTGCTTGCGAATACGCGGCCAGCTATGCTCTCATCTGGTAAATATACTGTGCCTATACACAACTCGCTATTGTCAAACTCGTTGAATCGGCAATCAACAACATAACCATTGCCGGTGTATTCATCATTACTATAGTATACGTAATTATAGTCTCTTGAAGAATGACATGGTTTATTCTTAAAGATGTTATAGTTCATGTAGAGCTTTGTTTTTACCATTGGTACGATGGCATTGCTCTTATCTCCATTAAACAGGCGAATCAATGTGTACATTGAACTTTGTCCTTGGCATTTGTTGAACACATTGTTTTGGATGTATATGTTAGTTGTATTTGCGTTACCGCAGTAGCGCATAGCAATACAAAACTCACCATATACTGATCCATGTGACAAACGAGCAGTATCACCTACGCTAGTAAAACTATTGTTCTTAATATTGAAGGTTCCCTGTCCGTTATTCAGGTAGATACTTGTTCCTCCGTCTTTAAAAGTGTTGTCTGAGATTGTGGTAGTGCCATACGCACCACTTAAACTGACAAAGTTTGCTGTGTTGCTTGCGCTACCAGTAAAGGTGTTATGAGCAATGGTAAAATCCTTATATCGTTGATACCATTGTGCATCGCTAGCTTCGGTATTACCTGCGTAATGTCCAAATTGTAATACGGCAATGTCGGTGCTTGTTTTAGCAACGGTAGATGCTTCTACTATGTTATATAGGAATTTAAATCCTGAAACGGGTTTACCACTTCTAGCATTCCATTCATACATCTTGCCATTACCGGTAATAGTAAAACCATTAAAGGTGATATTATTGGCTGCAATAGTAATGACATTTGTCAACTTACTTTCTTCCAAAGTTCTATTACTAGAGCGTTTCTCGCAATATGCGTTGTTACCCAAGAAAGTGAGTCCTGCTGTACTAATAGTCACAGCTTCCGCATACACACCTCCATCTACATGAACTGTTGAATTAGCAGTAGCTACTTTGAGCAACTCGGTAAACGATGCAAAAGCCGTACTATCTACGGTAAAGCTGTGTCCCTTGTATTCTAATGTTTCTCCTGTGGTTGTTGCCTTAGGCGAAATCAAATACTCTGCAGCAAAACTCATTGTTGCTACTGCAGTTACCAATGCTAGAGTAAGTAAACGTTTCATTGTATTGTGTTTTTCGGTTAATATTCTATTAATGCTGACTAATAACACTGCGCGCTGAACCATTTAGGACAACGCGCCGCGTTAATTATTTATACTACTCCGCTAAAGCCCATAAAGGCCATAGCCAAAAGACCAGCGGTCAACAGAGCGATAGGAGTTCCTTGCATAGCTTTTGGTACTTTAGCCATAGCTAATTGCTCGCGCATACCTGCGAACAATACCAACGCCAAGGCAAATCCTAATGCAGTTGCGACTGCAAAAAGCAATCCTATCAATAGACCTGGTTCTGCTCCTTCTGGCAATTTGTATGTGCCTTGAGCCACCATGATAGCCACACCGAGCAAACAGCAGTTGGTGGTGATCAGTGGCAAGAATACACCCAGCGCTTGATATAAGGATGGAGAAATCTTCTTTAAGATGATCTCAATCATTTGTACCAATGCTGCAATTACCAAAATGAACAAGATAGTTTGCAAAAACTCAAGTTCATATTTTACTAGCAACTGTTGTAAAAGATATGTTACGATGGTAGCCAATGTCATTACGAATGTCACGGCGGCACCCATACCCAATGCTGTGTTAATCTTCTTACTTACTCCCAAAAAAGGACAAATACCCAAAAATTGGCTCAATACGATATTATTAACGAATACCGCTGAGATAAATATCAAGAAATATACCATAATCTTTATTATTTTATTGCTTTGCGATTAAATGAGTTCAAAATTGTTCAGTAGCGTTCCGCGCTGTTCAGTATTGTTTCCATGAAATACAATGTTGAACCATATTGAACTATATTGAACAAATTTAGCCGCTCTGCGGTAATGTTATTTTTTAAGCAGTTTCTGTATCAAAGCCATCAAGTAGCCGAGTACGATAAACGCACCAGGAGCCAATACGAAGATAAGCATGCCATACTCCTCGCCGTAGACTCTTGAACCAAAGAGGCAACCACTACCAAGTAGCTCGCGTACTGCACCAATCAGGGTCAATGCTACACTAAAGCCCAAACCCATACCTAGACCGTCCAATGCAGACAAGCCTACAGAGTTCTTAGCTGCAAAAGCCTCAGCACGGCCAAGGACCACACAGTTTACCACAATCAGCGGAATAAACAAGCCTAACTCCTCATAAATAGGAGGCAGATAGGCTTGCATCAATAGTTGAACCATAGTTACAAAAGTAGCAATCACCACGATAAACGCAGGGATGCGCACTTTATCAGGAATCAAATTCTTCAAGAGTGAAATCACCACATTCGAGCAAATGAGCACAAAAGTGGTTGCCAAACCCATTGACATACCGTTGACAGCAGAAGTTGTTGTCGCTAGTGTAGGGCACATACCGAGTACTAGCACAAAAACTGGGTTCTCGCGCAAGATACCGTTTAATACTGTACTTAATGATTTATTTTTCATTGTTGACCTCCTTCCATTGCTTGTTGACAATATTTCTCAGCACATCCTCTGCCCGCACATTTCTCAGGATCATTGCCATTAGGGCATACAAACGTTGCTGATGTGCTCACTTCTGCTTCTTCAATCAGCACAGGTTGCTGAGCAATAGCGTTGTATGCTTTTACCACTGCTTCAAGAAAAGCGCGAGAGGTGATTGTTGAAGCGGTGATGGCATCTACTTTTCCACCATCCTTGCTTACTGTAAAGTCAGTTGTTGCAGGGCTTTTACCAATGATGTTTTGTCCTGGTTTATCAGCATTTTTGAACCATGTAGTCATTTGCGCTCCTAGACCTGGGGTCTCAGATTGTTCCAATACTTCATATTCTACTACATTGCCTTCATGATCAAAGCCTACCATTAACTTAAATTCACCACTAAAAGGCATGTTCTTGTTACCTTTTGTGCTTGTTTCTACAGCGGTTCCTACCCACTTGTCGCCCACATAGGCTTTATGTAGAATCAAACCATCAATAGTATCAACCTCTGCAATTTTGATACCTTCTATTTGTGGTAATACTTTGGAGATGGCTGACTCTTGTTTTTCTTTTTTAGCATTGTCTATTGGCTCTTTGGTGAGAGAGTATACACCTGCCAACGCTGCTGCTGCCACAACTGTAATACAAGTCAGTGAGAGCGCCATGTTCTTAAATGAACTTACTAATTTTGCCATAGTTGTATTCTATTAAACGTTCAAAGTTGTTCAGTATTGTTCAGTAGCGCTTTGCGCTGTTCAGTGTTGTTTCTGGGAAATACAATGTTGAACTATTTAGAACCACATTGAACAATGTTGAACTACACTTTTTTATTTCTTCTTTTCGCCAAAGCGTTTTGGACGAATCAAGTTCAACAATGGAACGCATGCGTTCATAATTAGGATAGCAAACGACATACCCTCTGGGTACGCACCCCATGTACGAATCACCATTACAATCACACCGATGCCTACACCGAATAGTAGCTTTCCGCAGTTGCTCATAGGTGAGGTTACGTAGTCGGTTGCCATAAACCATGCACCGAGCATCATACCACCTGTGCAGAGGGTAGTCAATACGTAACTGCTAGTGCATAGACCTTCTGGCAATGCACCTGCCCAACCTGTTGCTGCAGCAAACAAGGCTACTGTCGCCATGATACTCACTGGAATATGCCAAGTGATGACGCGTGTAATGATCAAGAAGATACCACCTGCTAATAGCAACAATGCACTCACTTCACCTAAACTACCACCCATCCATCCTAAGATCATGTCCCAGGTGTCGCTGGCGCTGATAGGCAAGGAACTTACTGCTTCTGCATCGCCACCTAAAGCGGCTTTCAATGCTGCTAATGGAGTAGCAGCTGTGGTTGCGTCGACATATGCTGTGTCAAAACCATTAGGTTCTGGCCATGAGGTCATTTGGACTGGGAATGAGATAAGCAGGAATACACGGCCTACTAACGCAGGGTTGAATAGGTTTTGTCCTAGTCCTCCGAAACTCATCTTCGCTACTCCGATAGCTACCAACGCGCCGATTACTACTATCCACCAAGGCAAGTTACTTGGCAAGTTGAACGCGAGGAGTAAACCTGTCAGTACGGCTGAAAGGTCGCAGATGGTCGATTTTTGTTTTAAGATAAATTTCGCAATCAGCCACTCAAATAGCACGCAGGCTACTACACTGATTGCTGTGGTGATGAGTGCACCCATACCGAATGCCAAGATACTTACTGCGTAAGCTGGTAGTAGGGCAATGATCACCAATAACATATTTTTCCGCACGCTATCACCGCTATGGAAGTGTGGTGCGGGAGATACTATAAATTGTTTCATTTATTCTAGCCTTTAAACTTTAAACTCTAAACTTTCAACTACTTATTCGCTGCTTGACGAGCACGAATAAGTCCA
>JAFOYE010000032.1 GCA_017391525.1 Paludibacteraceae bacterium
ATTCAGGCGTTTGAGGCATGACATTGTGAGCGACAAACTCCAAATTCGCATGGAAGCGGATTTGGAGGGTTCAACGACGCTGGGAGCGTCTGTTCAGCGCAGCAAAGCTGCTGTTCAGAATGGTTCAGAGTTGTGGCGAGAAATGACCAAACAGGATATCAACTCTATCGTCTGCCATTGTGCGCAGGAGTGCGATGTGAATATCACCACGCGCGAAGTGATGACCGCCCTACAATCTGATCTCATACCCGATGTCCACCCCTTGCGCGAGTATATCAATGCGCTACCTCGCTACACACCCGATCAACCTGATTGGATCGACTTTGTCGCTCAACAGGTTCGGGTGCGCGAGAGCGCACAAGATCGCCCTAAAGGGCTGTTAGAACGCACCTCGTGCTGTCAGACCACTGCGTTGAGAGACCGCTACGCTGAGAGACCAACGAATCTAACAGGCGAAGCCGATCTAACAGTGAGCGAAGCGCACGGTCTAGCTTCTAACAGCTCGCGAAGCGAGCGGTCTGAAGCCGACCGCCTCTGGCGGGGGTGCTTTAAGAAGTGGTTTGTGGCGATGGTGGCGAGTTGGATGAAAGATGAGGTGGTTAATCATCAAGTACTTGTGCTCATCGGCAAACAAGGTATCTATAAGACCACATGGCTAGAGCATCTCATTCCTCCCCACCTGCGTGCCTATGCTTGCAAGCTCGCCAACTCCTCCGACCTCAACAAGGATGAGCGCCTCCGTATCGCGGAGTTTGGGCTTATCTCGCTAGATGAGATCGACTCGATGAACAACCGCGAGCTCAACCAACTCAAGTCCGTCATCACTGCCACCGACGTCAACGAGCGCGCGGCGTATGCCTACACCAAGGAGCGCCGTATCCGACTAGCTAGTTTTTGCGCTAGTGGCAATAGACGTGACTTTCTCACCGATATCACTGGCAACCGCAGATGGCTGCCATTTGAGGTCGAGAGCATCCAAAACCCCTTCCACACGCAGTTGCCCTACGAGCAGATGTATGCGCAGGCATGGGCGCTAGCTAATGATGAGTTCTTCAGCTATTGGTTTGACCTCGACGAGATAGAGGTGCTCGAGCAGCACAACCAGCATTTCCGCGACGAGAGCAACGAGGAGCAGCTGCTGCCTATCCTCTTTGATGTGCCTGCCGAAGGCAAAGGCGAGTTCTTAACCACTGCACAGATCAGCGAGCGCCTCATCACTTATGGCAACATCAAAAAACCAATGGCATTAGGGCGTTTAGGAGTTCTATTAAGTAGTATGGGCTATAGATCTGTTACACGGGGCACTAGACAATCACGAGTCCGTGGATGGATTGTATATCAGAGAGATACGCAAGAAATAGCAGCCAATCAAAAACTTATAGCCAAAGAATGTGTAACAGTGTAACACTTCTTTTTCTTTCTTCGTCCGCACGCGTACGGGGACGAGACATAATAAATAGCTGTTACACACTGTTACACCGTTACACCAAATTCATAATCCATAATTCACTATTCTCAAATTTTCAACGTATGAACAAGTCTCAAATTCGTTTTGCAATGGCATCCCATGCCACTTGGTCAGTGCTCCACGACCCTGTGCTCACTAAACTCTACTCCCGCCACTGGAAGCGCTACGTCACCCGCGTCACCAAGGAACTCTCTCCTACCGAACGCCTCCTCACCCTCTACGGCTATATCTTCAATCTCATGTACCATGAGGTGTAAGCCTATCCTAAATCCTTCCCTAGAAGGAAGGACTTTATATCCATTGAAACCATCTCCCTTCCCTTTAGGGAGGGGATGGGGGTAGGCTCCACCTTTTAGCAACCCTAGCGCAAAGGTAGCGCAAGGGTAGCCAAAAACATAAAACTATATGCACGACATTCAACGAAGAAATAAAGCGATTCGGCAACGATATTTTGATCTTGTCAGACAAAAAGTACCCATCATGTTGGCCTATACTATGACTGGTAAGGAATTTTATTTGAGTGAAAGAAGGGTTCGCGAAATAATCTCAAAAATGAAATAACAAATGGCGAAAATCGCCAACAAAAAGTTGATTTTTGTAGTACCTTTGCACTCGAATTCAGGAAGACAAATTCGCTGTTTTGCAAAACCAGCCTTAAACTAAATTATTAACCATTAAACCTAAATTTTAACTATGGCAATTTTCAAACCTATGGAGCTTATGAGCGAAGTACATGGTAAGCTCCACAGCAAGTCCAAGTATTATGCTGCCGAAAAGTACGGCACTCAGTACACGGGTCTTGTAGGCGAGATTAGCGTTCCCGCCACTGAAAAACAAATCACTAACCGATCGAATTTCGCTACTGCGCGAGCCAATATGTTGGCACTCTCTGAAGAAGAGATTACTGTGTACAAAGAGGCTTTTCGCAAGAATCCAGGCAAGTACAAGTCGCTCAATGGCTATATCTTTGCACAGGAACGAAAGAAGATCAGTGAGTAACACGCAGAGATCGCCTTCGGCTGTAGATCGCTGCGCTGTAGATCGGCCTTGGCCTGTAGATCGCTGACGCTGGAGGACGCCTCCGGCTGTTCTAAAAACTGTTAGAACCGTTAGAACCTTTAATCCTTAAAACTATGCAACAATTACTATTATTCATCCTCGGCCTGATTGTAGGCCTCGTCTTGCCCTATGTAGTAAGACTGATCAAAAACAAAATTAATCTTTAACCTTTCACAAGACAGACCGCCTGCGGCTGAGAGACCGCTGCGTTGTTAGACCGCCTACGGCTGAGAGACCGCTACGCTGAGAGACCACTACGTTGAGAGACCGGGCTAACGCCCTGTTAGATTTCTAGAGTCTAACAGCGACGCAGTCGCGGTCTAACAGTGAAACGATCTAACTTCTAACAGCGAGCAAAGCGAACGGTCTGTTTTGTGACCAAAATTCACAAAACACACTATGGCAAAAGTAGAATATTCATTTCCTGTGGACAAGATCCACGGCAAGATTTCCAAGAAACACAAAGTAGGTTTTGCACACCGTAAGGCTAGTGCTAAGAACTACACCACCTCTTATGGAGAACGCACCACTCCAGTCAAATCAAGCGAGATTGAGCAACGCAACAAGTTTACCGCTGTCTGCGCGGCTGCACGCGAGCGCTTGGACGATCCAAACTACATCAACGTAGATCAACTTGGATTCTCAAAACAAACCAAGTACAAGACTATCTGGGGATACGTCTTCAGAATCTGTTGGGACGCTTACGCTAGCGAGTAACACTCGCAGCGTGTAGTTGAAAGAGTTCTAAGCGCAGCGGAGCTGCTGTTCTAAGCGCCTTCGGCTGTTCTAATCGCGACTGCGTCGCTGTTCTAATTCCTAGAACTATAGAACCTTTAGAACAGCTCGCTCTGCGAGCGCTTGGAACCTTTAGAACTTTCGAATGACACTATGAAAAAGAATATTCAATTGATCATATCCGTGGTGCTCGTGTTTTTCGGGTGCGTGCTGCTCACAGCTGGCTTCATCCTTCCGCCGCTGGCAGAGATACACCATTCTGTTCTCATTGCCTTTGGCGAGATACTCACCTTCAGCGGCTCGCTCATTGGCATAGACTACAAATACCGCTACAAAGAATAAAGAACCAAGAACCAGGAGCCAGGAACCAAGACAAATTTGTTTAGTGGATTTTAGCTCCTTGCGCTCCGCGCAGAAATCTTATAAATCCTATTTCGCATACATCCACCCATACCAGCGTGCTCCGCAATCAATTGCCACCGCTCCTTGTATCGGGAACATCCGATACAACACCGCTGAATCTTAACTACAACGACTCTGATTGATCTTTGATATGTGTACCGCTGCATTCATAAGATTCAGCGCACGAGTATCGCTCGAGGCGATATGAGGAGCGGTGGCAATGTATTTCGGAGAACCAAGGAAAAGCGTGGGATAGGCGTAGCAATACATTAATAAGATTTCGTGAGCCAAAGGCGAGCAGGAGATAATAAAAACCCAAGAAAATTATGTATATACGATTAATTAGAAATAAGCCCCATCACAACGCCATTTTTGGGCGCCTTTATGTGGACAGCCTTATGCAAGGCGAGCACCACCAGTATGCTTTTGCAACCGACACTCTCGAGCATTACCAATACGCCATACCTACTGGCTGCTACCGCCTACGTATCACTCAGTCGGATAAGTTTGGCGAATTGCTACCAATCCTAGATGGCGTCTATGGCTTTGCACGCCCACACACCCCTATGCGCCAACGCATAGGTATACGCATCCATGCTGGCAACACCATTCAGCATACCACGGGTTGTGTTCTTGTGGGTGATGCCGATGCATCCAATCAGCGCCTCCTCTCCTCGCGCAAAGCACTCAATCAGCTGCGCGACTATTTGTTGAACTACCAAAAACAACACCCCAATGAAGAGATTTACATCGAGATCACAGCCCCTGATACTTATCCTTTGTACGACGTGCCTTGTCAGCGTCAGCTGCAAAAGTGCTAGTTGCGTTGAAAGTGTAATTTCTGAAGTTGAAAGTCAAAAGTTGAATATTGAAAGTCAAAGAAACATTATAGCTCCTTGCTTCGCAGAAATCTAATAAATCTCATAAGCTCGTAAACTCGCCCAAAGCACTCCGTAATAAATTACCACCGCTAGCACTCGCTATGCGAGTCCGCTGAATCTTAACTAATAAAAGCAACTATCGACTCTGATTCACTTTGAAATGTTTACCGCCACATTTACTGAAGATTCAGCACACGAGTATTGTGCTAGACAATACGAGGAAGCGGTGGCAATAGATTACGGAGAACTTCGAAAAGCGAGGTTAAAAGCGTGGTAATAAGATTTATTTAGATTTCTCGAGCAGCTTTGCTGCGAGTAGGAGCCCAAACCCCATACCCCCTATGAAAAAGATATCATTTATTTTAATCATCCTCACCCTAGTTAGCTGCAAAAGCATTAGTACCGTTCAGGAGTTCAGACGTTCAGACGTTCAGGAGCGGGACAGTAAGAGTTCAGACGTTCAGGAGTTCAGGAGTGTAGATTCCGTCTACCGTCATGACTCTATTATCCTGCGCGAGCGCACCGTCCACGACACCGTCTATATAACCAAAGAAGTGTATAGGGATAGGCGAGAGGCTAAAGGCGAAAGGCTAAAGGCAGTGAAGACGGACACCGTCCGCCTCACCGAGTACGTCACTCAGACGGAGTATCGGGATAGGGTAGTGCAGAAACCACCTGAGCGGTATGTACCGTGTTTCTATAAGTGGTGCGCAGGGTTGTTGGCTGGTGTGCTAATCATCCTGATTATTATCATCACGCTCAAGATCCGCAACCGGATTCTTATCAAACGCTCTTCGTCATAGGCGAGGGGCGTTTTTTTATAACGACAATGATTGGTATCCAAAAATTAAACAAAATTATAGTAAATTAAACAAAATTTCTTTTAGTTAACAAAAATAACGGCACTATGTGCCTACAAAAATAATTAAAAATCAATGGTTATATTGGTGTCCATGCTGAACGTTGTTCATCATTAGATAACCCTCTTATATTATTCTGCTCAAGCAAGCTTGGCATCTTAATCAAAGAAGCTTATCAATTGCCTGCTTTGCACGCAATTGGCCACCAATATTTCTAAACCAGCCTTTGGCTGATAATCATCGTAACCAGCCGTAGGCTGAAAACAATGAAATGGTTTTGACGCATCCGTCAAAGACGTATGCACTAATTTGCTCAGCTGAGCAAATTGTCAAAACCGGATCATTTGAAATACGCTTTGCGTAGGTTCAATAAAACTAGCCGCAGGCTGTGGACATCTGAAACTATTTGGTGGTAAACAGCTGCGATAGCAGGTATGATGGATTAATAGATTAGTTTATGAGTCCATGCTTGCATGAGCGAAAAGAACTAAGATATTAAGACATGATGGCGACCAGCCATAACACCAAATATACCCCTTGATTTTTGAATATTTTTAAAAGCGAAGCGTATTTTTGTTAACAAATAATCAGTGAAAATCTGTGGAATCTGTGGGAAATATAATTCCCTTGAAATTTTTGATAATTTTGGAATAATTTTTTACAATTTTGGTTTAAAAATACTCCATGCACTCCGTGAGATCTGTGGGGGATATTGTTGTACCTTCGAGGACACCGACCTCATTCGTCAACTCATTTAAGCTTGAGCGAGTGATAAATAGGTATGAGATAGATGAATCTATCTTTTGTTATAATATTTTCTCGCTTCACTTGCGTATGTCAAAAAAAATAACTAACTTTGTCGGCATAATTTGAAGAATCTATAAAAAACACATATATGAAAAAGATTTTACTCTTTGCATTAGCATGCATCTTGGCTGTGCCAAGTGCTTGCGTCTTTGCAACGAATTCAACTAAGCACATAGACCCTTCTGATTACTATTGGGACGAGGAATTTTTTAATAACTCGCTGCATTATAAATATGCAAACGAAGTCTTGTACGCAGATAATTACGAAGAGTATTTTGCAATGCTGGATGCATTTTATCCTATACGACTTCTAGAGAATGCTACTGAATATGATAAATACAAGGCTAGTATTATTCAACATGATTCCTTGATGGCCTTTGAATGTTTCACGGGTATTACCATACATTTGTTTGCATGTGAGGCTTTAAGTAATAGTTTTGTAAGTTTTACAAACGATAAATTAAGCGATGTTTATCGACAGACAAATTACTATTCCTCAGACGTTGATACAGCTTTCAATAGGTATATGAGAACGATGGATGCAGTCATTGATTCCGTGGTAATGGGTCGGGGTATCTGTTGGGGCACATTGGGCCGCTTGGAAAGATATTCACTTATGGGGTATCTAGAAGAATGTGATCTAAATTCTTTACTAGAGACCTTGTTCTACTCGGAAATAGATGTGCCTAAACATATGACTGTTACAGACGAAATGATACAATCAGCTTTTGACATGTTGCGTGCATATCAAATAACTTACAAGACAAACGAGGGTGAATGGGATGAGTGTGTTGGTCCGCTCGAAATTCGTCTGGATATGATCCATCAAGATCAAGCGGCATGGAACGATTGGATGAAAGCACGCAAAGTCCACGAAAGCCAGTTGGTAGGTGAGGCAAAAAAAGTGTATAGCAATGTGACTAATAATATCAAATGGAGAAAATTGTGGTTGCTGAAACAAATGTATGAATGTTTTGGAGCCCATCCTTGCACCTTTGAAAACTACTTCCTCGAATTGGAGTGTTCAGATGAAGAATTATTAAACTATGATTTTTATAAAGTGTGCAACGAAAATGATGAATAGCAGGCACCATTAAAACGATAATACAAACTATTTAAATAATGATATGAAAAAAAATCTGATTTTATGCCTTGTTATGTTTATGACAATGGGTGTTATGTTTACTTCATGTAATTCATCATCAAGCACTTCAGAAGGTGCTACTAACACAACAGAAAATGCTCAATCTCAAACAGAAAGTGCGGGCTCAGGTATTGAGGGAAAATGGAAAATAGTTACTATTGAGGAATATCACAATGACAACTACGAAGGAAAGGAAATAGTTGACGATGAGAGATATATAGACTTTAAGCAAGACGGCAATGTAACTGTTATACACGATGGTGAGGTGGCTTATGGTTCATATATACAAGATGGAGATAAGATAATTACCCATGAAAATGGTAAAAATGATGCTTTGACACTGTATATAAAATCGTTAACATCAGATGAGTTGGTAGTAGAGAATAGATATGGAGAAAGCCTAAATATACTAACATTTAAAAGAGTCAATTGATATGTGTCAATAAAGAATGGGCGATTGGCTATTGGCGAGAATATTAATTAACAAAATAATACTACTATGAAACGAATTTTATTTGTACTAGCACTAATGATAAGTGCAACCGCTATGATGGCGCAAATGCAGCATTTTAGTTTCAAAGGAATTCCTATCGATGGAACCTTGAATGAGTATACAAACAACTTGCTCAGGACAGGATGCACTCGTATAGGCGAAATGCAACCAGGAATGAGCGTGCTACAAGGCGAGGTAGCTGGATTCAAAAATTGTATCATCTATGTGAGAACTCCGCAGAGCTATGACCGCGTGTGCAAAGTATACGTTAAACTGACTGAAAACAAAGAACACAATCAACTAGCAGAAGATTTTAGTATCGTCAAAAATCTGCTCGATGAAAAATACGGAACACCTAAGTATTATAATGGTTGTGATTATAATACAGACAAATCGGATGATGTTGTATACGATCATAAACAAACGCGTATGATGGGCGTAACAATAGGAAGTATCTTAACTAGATGCTACACTTATTCAACGGACTTGGGGTGCATAAGGCTCTTCTACAGCAACAATAGAGAATATGAAGGTGGTGCGTTTCTCTTGCTGGAATATGTGGACTATAATAATACAAAATTTGTCCGCAAGGCTGTTATAGGTGAATTGTAAATCTATTGCAAAAAATAGTTGTATTCTTCTCGATAGTTTCTCGGCATACAGGCTGAGATAAATAGAAGCCTACTACAATAACAAACCCTCGCTTTTTGACTTGAAGCGAGGGTTTGTTGTATCGGACACTAATGATTAGTAGGAATAATAATCATAACCGTAATTAGAATCGTTGTTAGAATCGTAATCATTATAATAATTAGATCCATAACCATAGTTATCTGCTGTAGAATTGTTGATGTCGTTCATCGTATTACGCATGCTGTCATCTGCAGAATCGATGATTTCTTCGGTAGATCTTTCGAGCTTTCTCAATGCACTATTTGCAGCAGACTCGTTCTTTACTCCTTCTTGGACAATATTCACGATGCGATTCAAAATAGCATTGAGTGAGTTTTGTGAAGCGTCAGTAAGATTTAATGCTAATGATACTTCGTTCTTTTTGATCTTAAAGATCAATATTATCTACCAATCTTACTAAGTTGCTAAATTCGGCAAAAATTGGTTGTTCAGTACACATGGATGTGTGAATGTGTGAACGCTTCGCTGTTTCACGCTGCGCTGTTTCACGCCTTCGGCTGTTTCAATTTCTAGGACATTTGAATTTTTAAATTTTTGAATTATTGAATAAGCCATTGGCTAAAGGCTATGAGGCAAGAGAAAAAACAAGGACGCAATGATTTGCGTCCTTGTTTTGTATCGGTTAAACGGTTAAGCGGTTATTTGCCGAGTTTGACAACCAAAGCAGTGAGTGGAGCTGCTACCAAATCACTCTTGCTCAAATCTACTGTCTCACCGGTAATAACATCTACACCTACAGCATTATACTTGCTGAGAATCTCGGCATAGTGAGAGGTTGGGATAGTGCGGTTCTCCTCACTAGCATTCACATAGACAAAGACTGCACCCTCATCCGTATAACGGAAATAAGCATAGGTATTATCGCGTGTGATAAAGTGCATGGTCTTACCATAGTGAATGATAGGCTCGGTCTTACGCCATTGGAAAAGACGGCTCTGGTAATCGAACATATCTTGCATCTGAGCTGTCACCTCATCACCCAATGGCAATGGCATGCGTAGGGTAGAGTGACCCAGACTGCGGTCAGAAGACTTCAAACCATACTCGTCACCAGCAAACACCTGAGGGATACCACGCATGGTAGCCAACATGGCATTGGCAATCTTAACACGGCGCAAGTCACCATCCTTGACAATATCCGCCATACGGTCCATATCGTGGTTACCCAACATAATCATGATATTATTCACATCGGCATAGAGGTAGTCCATTGCTACGGCGTCATACACGCGGGTCAAACCATTGCCCCAACCGCTGCCGTCTGTCTCAAGGGCTTGGCGAATAGCCTCTTGCACAGGAAAATCCATGACAGTCTTGAGGTGGCTGTCGAAACCGTTGTAGTTCTTAACACCTGATTGCCAATATGCTACAGCAGGAGCAGGACGTGTCCAACACTCACCTACGATATTGATATTAGGATACTCGTCCATGATGGCTTTGACCCATTGGCTACCAGGAATCATCTCAATATATGGATAGGTGTCCACGCGCAAACCATCGAGGTTAGCGTACTCAATCCACCAGATAGCCCATTGTTGGAAATACTTAAGCAAGTCAGGATTCTCTAGGTTCATATCAGGCATTGGACGATCGAACCAACCACGGTTAGAGAGTTGGCGGTCGTACTCCGATGCGTTGATATCGTAGTTAGCAGAGAAGACGTTAGGGGTGTTGGTGAACTGGTCAAACTGGTTGATCCAGTTGTGGTATGGCAGGTCTTTCATCCACCAGTGGCAAGCACCACAGTGGTTAGGTACCATGTCCATGATGATCTTGATACCCTTCTCGTGAGCTTTCTCAACCATCTGCTTGTAGAGCTCGTTAGAGCCATGGCGAGGATCGATATGGTAGTAGTCGGAGCAAGCATAGCCATGGTATGACCAAGCCGCCTCGTTGTCCTCGAGCAGTGGGGTAGGCCAGATAGCAGTGGCACCGAGCGATGAGATATAGTCAAGACTATTGATGATACCTTGGATATCACCGCCGAAGCGTCCGTGTACGTTGTTTTTATTGGCCTTCT
Organism: Paludibacteraceae bacterium; assembly: GCA_017391525.1. Taxonomy (GTDB): domain Bacteria; phylum Bacteroidota; class Bacteroidia; order Bacteroidales; family Paludibacteraceae; genus Colicola. Next base: position 10,563 of record JAFOYE010000032.1, read on the forward strand.
CAGCCATACCCTTGAGGGTATTGTTGTTCTTGTTGCCATCCACAAAACGGTCAGACATGATGAGGTAGATCATATCGGCAGAAGTGAAACCTTGACGCTCACGGCTACCCTCACGACGAGTGTGGATAGTATAATCTACGTAAGTAGTACGGTTGTTCTTCTTGAGCGTGATGCGGTAGGTACCAGGCTCATTGACAGCAAGGTCTACGAAGAGGTAGTTAGGGCTCTCAGCATTGTGTTGACCTGTGACTTGGAGACCTTGGGTCTTGCCCTTGTGCAATTTTTGGATGCTCACTTGTGCATCAGCCAGGTCCTCACCCTGAAGCATAAGCGTGAGTGGGCAGTTCATTTCAGTCCACCAGCAGAGAGGTTCTGCACGGTCAATACGAGGTTTAGCACTCAAAGAAATAGCACTCAGTAGTGCTACGGCTAAAGTTAAAAGATTCTTGTTCATAAAATATTGTGTAGTAACTAATTATTCAAAAAAAATAGCGTATCTATAAGCCGGGTTCTGTACCACTAGAAAGGTTCCAAAGTTCCAAATGTTCCAAAGTTCCAAAAGTGGCGTCTATCATTAATCTTGAGGTTCGTATTACTACGGCCTTCTATTGCTTCCTACCCTCCAACTTGCGCGAGCAACGCTCAAACATTGGTATACTTGGAATTGCAGCCCACAGTGTAGTCGTTTCACCCGCCCGAAGGCGACTCGTCTCTGTACCAGTGACCAAACATTGCTGCCTGACGGCCATTAACCGCTGTGGTGCTCTGTGCTGCCCGGACTTTCCTCGTCGTAGGGGATTAATTTAGTTATGAACTATAATTTCTTCCCATACGCCGCGATAGACCGATACGCTATATGTGTGTAGTGGCTCTTATACGTGCGCCCACATCGAGACTGCAAAAGTACAATATTTTTTGCATCTACGCAAATATTCTATTCTTTATTTTTAAGTTTTTGAACTTTAACGGCAAAAATTTGCATATATGAGAAAATTTTAGTACCTTTGCGGGCTGAATTGTAAATTCAAATAATTGATGAAATAACATAAAACAAAAAGTATAATATGGCAACACAACACAACTCGGGCACATTGTACAACGCCCTGACATCTGGAAGTAAAATTATTGGTACCGTGATCACTGATAGTGATATGCGTGTGGATGGCTCCATTGAGGGTGATGTAAAATGCGCAGGAAAATTGGTGATAGGTGAGAAAGGTTCTGTGAAAGGAAACGTAGAATGCCAAAGTGCTGAAGTAATGGGTAAAGTGGAAGGCAAACTCGATGTTAAGGAAACTTTGGCGTTGCGTGCAACTAGTAGTTTGGATGGTGAGGTATCTACAGGTACCCTCGTAGTAGAACCTAATGCTACCTTCAATGGTTCATGCACAATGACCAACAAAGTGGTTAGTAAAAAATAACTTTATTTGATATACTATGAAGATCAAACCATTTCGTGGTATTCGTCCACCACGTGAACTTGCTAAGCAAGTGAGTAGTCGTCCATACGATGTGTTGAACTCAGAAGAAGCACGTCAAGAGGCAGCTGGCAATGAGATGTCACTCTATCATATCATCAAACCAGAGATCAATTTTGAACCTGGTACTGATGAGCATGATCCATGCGTATATGCTGCTGCACGTCAACAGTTTGACCTCTTCCGCGAGAAAGGATGGTTGGTGCAAGATACTGAGGAAAACTACTATGTTTATGCCCAAACCATGAACGGCAGAACACAATACGGATTGGTGGTTGCCGCATGGGTGGAAGACTATATGGAAGGTCGAATCAAGAAACATGAGTTGACACGCCGCGACAAAGAGGAAGATCGTATGAAGCATGTCCGTGTGAACAACGCCAATGTGGAGCCAGTCTTCTTTGCTTATCCACACCACGACGAATTGGATGCTATCATTGCACGCACCACAGCCCAAGAGCCTGAGTATGATTTTGTCTCAGAGCTAGATGGTTTTGGACATACCTTCTGGGTGATTAGCGACAAAGACGATATTAACCGTATCACAGAGATCGTGGCTCAAATGCCAGCTATGTATATTGCTGATGGTCACCACCGTAGCGCTGCTGCTGCCTTGGTAGGCAATGAGAAGAAATTGCAAAACCCTAATCACAGGGGGGACGAGGAGTATAACTACTTCCTAGCAGTATGCTTCCCAGAGAATCAACTTTACATCATGGACTATAACCGTGTGGTTAAGGATCTCAACGGCATGAGCGCAGAGGAGTTCCTACAAGCGTTGCAAGCTGATTTTGATGTAAAAGATATGGGTACTGAGATCTATCATCCAGAAGCATTGCATATCTTCGCGCTATACTTGGGTGGTCATTGGTACAAGTTAGTGGCTAAAGAGGGTAGATACGACGATCAAGATCCTATCGGCGTATTGGATGTGACTATATCCTCTAACTTGATTTTGGATAAATTATTAGGTATCAAAGATTTGCGATCAGACAAGCGTATCGACTTCGTAGGCGGTATTCGTGGTTTGCAAGAGTTGAGCGATCGTGTTGACTCTGGTGAAATGCAAATGGCATTGGCGCTTTATCCTGTGACAATGAAGCAATTGATAGATATTGCTGATACAGGTAACATCATGCCACCTAAGACAACTTGGTTCGAACCAAAACTCCGCTCTGGACTAGTGATTCATGAATTAGTGTAATTTAATTTCTAAAAATATGAACAAATCAAAATTTCAATTTTTTAACATTTCTATTGTAGCACTTGTTGCTATGTTGGTAAGTTGTACTTCTGCAGAAGAGGCAAAAGAAGTAGGTAATGAAAGTGCGAATCCAAACATACAAAACGCACAAACGCCAGTATCATATAATTTTGCTTCTAGTTTGCAAGATAGTACCACAGGAGTAGCACTTCTTCCTATAGCATATGTCGATATGGATAGTATCTATGCTAACTACACTTTTGCAGTGGATGCTAATGAAAAGTTAATGAAAAAACAGGAAGATGCTCGTTTGAAAATGAATACCAAACTTCAAACTTTCCAAAACGAGTATGCAGAGTTTGAACGAAAATTACAAAATAATGCTTTTTTGAGTCGTGAACGTGCTGAAAAAGAACAAACACGTTTATTGCAAAAACAACAAGAATTGCAAGAACTAGAGGCGCAATTGACAAATGAGATAGTGGATGAGAATCAAAAATTGGTTCTGCAATTTAATGATTCTATCGACAATTTCTTGAAAATCTACAACGCTGATGGTCGTTACCATTTGATCTTGAGAAACACAGCTATGGACAACGTATTGTTTGCTGCAGAGCAATACAACATCACCAAGGCTGTAGTGGATGGATTGAATGCTCGTTGCAAGTAACAATAGAATTCAATGGCGCGTATACGATTATTCTATAACCCCTATTGGAGATATGTGATAGTAGATGCTATCGCGTTGGTGGTTAGTGTATGTATCGTATTGGCGTGGTTCCCTCTATCTACGCAAATCCCCTTCCAAAAGTATAGTATCTTTGTTCTGGTTTTCTCGGTGATGTGGTTGCTGTTCAGCTACTTATGTCATCGCTATATTCCAGTCAAATATATGAAAATGGGCAAAGATATACGACGATTGTCGGCTGCATCCGTCTTGCTGTTCGCTGGTATGTACGGTTATATGATGCTGATGGAAGGCAAGAATTTCTCCATATGGGTGCTATTGACCGTGTGGTTGGTAATGCTAGGAGCTTCATTGATCATTTTAGTCTTCAAGCATGCGTATCGTTATGCGCTAGACGCAGATGATACACCTGTGGAAGCTCCTAAGCGTGATCCTCAAATGGCAATCAAAATAGCAGAGGCATTATCCGCGGAAGAGCAAAAGGAATTGCGCGAGAGTATATTGGAGTTTGCTCCAGAAAAAGCATTGAGATATATAGAGAAAAGCATTGATTTGTATTCTACCAACACCTTTACACTGCGCTCAACCGATTTGTATAATATCAAAAAGTTACCCAACTATTCCTATGAAACCATTGTAAACTTCATGCCGCTTAATCAAATAAGAGGTGTGAATAAATTGTTTACTACGGTTAATGATAAATTGCCAGATAACGGAATATGGGTTTGCTGCTATGAACCACAATCGGTCACGAAGCGTAATATTCTTAGCAGATACCCTGTCGTATTTGGCTGGATGTACTATATGGCCTTCTTCTGCTACAAGCGTGTATTGCCTAAATTATTTATGACTTCGCGTCTATATTTCGATATTACAGAAGGCAAAAATCGTGTCTTGAGCAAAGCAGAAGTGCTAGGTCGACTCTGCTATTGTGGTTTTGAGATTATAGATGAACGTAAGAAGGGAGACCTATGTTATGTCATTGCTCGCCGTAAATTTAGACCTGAGATAACAGGACGACGTTTGTATGGTATCTTGGTGAAACTCAATCGAGTAGGAAAAAAAGGTAGACTTTTCAAGGTTTATAAATTTCGTACAATGCACCCTTATTCAGAATTCTTGCAAGCATATATCTACGAGAGATATTCTTTGCAAGAGGGTGGTAAATTCAATCATGACATTCGTGTAACGACCTTGGGACGGATCATGCGCCGTTATTGGATGGATGAATTACCAATGTTGATCAATCTCATCAAAGGCGATATGAAATTGGTAGGTGTTCGACCTATCTCACAACACTACTATTCGTTGTATTGTACTGAACTGCAAGAACAGAGAGTAAGACATAAACCAGGATTACTACCACCTTTTTATGCAGATATGCCTAAAACACTAGATGAAATTCAGGAATCAGAGATGAGATATCTAAGCATGTGCGAGAAACGTGGTACCTTCGTGACTGATTTTATCTATTTTTGGCGAATAGTATACACCATTGTATTTAAGCGTGCTCATAGTAGTTAAGCACTTGTGTTATGAAATTTCATTTTAGATATATCGTACTTTCCTTGTGTTTATGTTGTGCAATGACTATACAGGCACAACATATTCCTGTGCCCTTGACACAAAGCAAGTTGTATGACTTTTTGGATGAGTTGCTAACGGATGGTGTGATTACTGCACAAACTGCTATACGACCATATACCCGGAAGCAAGTGGCAAACATGTTGGTAGAAGCTCAAACGGCCGATTCGTTGCTCAACAAAAGACAGAAAGCAGAATTATCCTACTACCTTAATGAGTTTGCTCTAGAGCGTGATACGATGGTCAATAATTATGTTCAGTATACCGATCATAAAACATACAATCTCTCAGTGGCTGATCCACAATTCAGTTACATGACCGAGAACAAGACGTTCAAGATGCGTCTTCGTCCTATATTGGGCATGAACATCACGGCCAATAAAAAAGGTGCTATCCTACAACGTTGGTATGGTGCCGATCTGCAAATGGATGTGGCCAAGCACCTAAGTATATGGGGTAGTTTGCGCGACTACTCATGGAGCGGTAATTGGTTAAAAGAACAATATTTCCCCACTGATAACGAGCGAAGAAACGGTGCTCGTATTCACTATGGTGCTTCGCAAACACAACCTGCACTCTCACCTATAACTGGCGTACAATACAAGGAGGCAAGTTATGGCGGTGACTTCTCGGATTCTAGGGGAGGAATAAGCTTGTACTCATGGTGGGGTAGCATCAGTCTACAACGTGAAAATATACGTTGGGGAGAGGCTTATTATGCTTCAAATATCCTTTCTGGTAGATCACCTGCTGCACCTATGCTGAGTTTGCAATTGACACCTTGCAAATGGTTCCAGTTTGATTATTTCCACGCATGGTTGGTTTCTAATGTAGTGGACTCAACCTATTACTATCTAGAAAATACAACAGCAGGCACTGTGCTGGATAAAGAGTATCGACCTATGAACAAGTTCATGGCAGCGAATATGTTTACCTTTACACCAATTAAACAGTTGTCCTTCTCGGTCGGTAACTCAATTATTTATTCAGAAAAGACTATTCAAGCAGCATACTTGATTCCAATAGCTTTCTACAAATCGCTAGATCACCTATTGACCAAAGGAGTTGCTACGCAAAATCAAAACTCACAACTATTCGGAAGTATATCCGTACGCCCTGTAGAGCATTTGCATCTATATGGCTCGATGTATGTGGATGAGTTCAAAGTGAGTCGTATGAAACCATCTAACAAGGAATATAACCCAATATCCTATTTGGTGGGTTTTAACTGGTCTGGTTGGCCAGTCAAGGGATTGAGCCTCAAAGGTGAATTCGTGCGAACACATATCGCATGCTATTCGCACTCCATCGATGCGCTGACATGGGAAAGCAATAGTTTCAATATGGGGCATTACATGGGAGACAATGCTCAATCTATCTATGGTGAATTAGCATATCGTCCTATGCGTGGAATGTTGCTCAAACTTTCCTATCGTAACGATATGAAATACAACTCATATGCGTACTTGCGTGTGCATCGTAATGAGAATAACCAAAAAGTGAATGAATCTGCAGGTATTAGCAATACCTTGGCGCAGAAACCATTTGATAAATGCATCTATCGCAATGATGAACTGCGATTGGATGGCTTCTACGAAGTGCATCCTAATATGTTCCTCACCTTGAGTGTTGGATACAATCATGCACGTGGGTATGACAATGTGAATGAGAATGCCATCGGAAGTGAAGATATAGGAGATGCGCAGTATTACTTGGATAAATTCACGCCACGATTCTATCAAGGAAAGAATATTACGGGTAGTGTAGGATTTAGTTTTGGATTCTAAGTGAAATGTAGTGTTGTCATATTAAATTGGAACGGCGAGGAGATGCTTCGTCAGTTTTTGCCATCGGTATTGATGCACACTCAATTGCCTGATGTAGAAATCGTTGTTGCAGATAATGGTTCTACAGATGGTTCGCTGAAATTCCTACAAACTCAAGCGGTACGTGTCATAGCATTGGATCAAAACTATGGTTTTGCAGAAGGATATAATCGCGCCATTGAGCAAGTAGATGCAGAATATGTCCTATTGTTGAATTCCGATGTTGAAGTGACAGAGGGCTGGCTAACGACTATGTTGGAGTATATGGATGCACATCCTGAGACCATGGCTATGCAACCTAAAGTCATCTCTTGGCATTCAAAACAAGCTGTGCAGCAAGGTAATGCATCTGCTGTATCGTTTGAGCATGCTGGAGCAGCTGGTGGAATGATGGATGTATTGGGTTATCCATATTGTCGCGGACGAATGATGGGATGGGTAGAAGAAGATCATGGTCAATATGATAGTGTGATGCCAATCTTCTGGGCAACGGGCGCCTGTATGCTCACGCGTACGCGCATCTATAAGGACTTAGGCGGATTAGATGCCAATTTCTTTGCCCATCAAGAGGAGATTGATCTTTGTTGGCGCATGCACAATTGGGCCAATGGAGCAATGAATATCGTATGTCTACCACAATCCGTCGTTTACCATGTCGGAGGCGGAACACTAGGATATGAGAATCCAAGAAAGACATTTTTGAATTTTAGGAATAATCTGTTGATGCTATACAAAAACTTGCCTAAGAATCGTCGTTGGTGGATTATGTTTGTACGTTTTTGGATGGACTATTTGGCAGCCTTGCAAATGCTAGTAACGGGACAGAAAGCGAATGTAAGAGCAGTAGTACAAGCCCGTCGTGCATACCATAAGATGAAGACAGGGTATCAAATGTCCAATCATGGAAAGCAGAACGGTTACTCGATGTTGGTAAGAAGATGTATCGTTTGGGATTTTTATGTAAGAAGAAAGAGGAGCTGAGTCTATGAAAGAGATTATAATAGTCGTTTCGATTTTGGCAGTTGCTATTCTCTTGTTGTGTGTGAGGATTATTATCAAGAAGGATGGCAAGTTTAGTAGCCAACATATTTCCGAGAACAAACGAATGCGCAATGATGGAATACATTGTGCTAATTCGCAAGACAGAGAGGCTCGTAGAAATAATATAAACAAAATAGATGTACGCCAAATGTAACAAGATTATGAAGCAGTTAGCCATTTTAGGTAGTACAGGTAGTATAGGTACACAGACTTTGGATGTAGTACGTCAGCATCCTGAAGAGTTTTCTGTATATGCATTATCTGCCCATCGGAGTATCGATCTGCTGATAAAGCAAGCATTGGAGTTCAATCCTGCGGTAGTATGTATAGCAGATGAGACATACTATCGTCCTTTGTGTGATGCGCTTAGCGATTTGCCAATTCGTGTATTGGCAGGTGAGAAAGCGCTTTTAGAAATGGTGACAATGCCTGCTATTGATGTAGTTGTAGCTGCCATGGTGGGATATGCTGGTTTGCGTCCAACGATGGAAGCTATCCGTGCGGGTAAAACCATCGCATTAGCTAACAAAGAAACACTAGTGGTGGCAGGAGAGATAATCTGTCAGTTGGCGCAAAGGTATCATACACCGATCTTACCAGTAGATAGTGAACATTCTGCTATATTTCAAAGTCTTGTTGGAGAAAACATAGCAGATGTGGAGAAATTATTGCTCACAGCTAGTGGTGGTCCTTTTCGTACTTTCTCCTTGGAGCAAATGCAATCCGTTACTTCAGAACAAGCGCTACGACACCCTAACTGGGAAATGGGGGCAAAGATAACGATTGATTCTGCGAGTATGATGAACAAGGGGTTTGAGGTCATAGAAGCACGTTGGCTATTCGATATACCTGTGGAGAAGATTCAAGTGCTGGTGCATCCACAATCTGTAGTGCATTCAGCAGTACAATTTGTAGATGGCAGCGTCAAAGCACAATTGGGTACCCCTGATATGCGTATTCCAATTCAGTATGCCTTGACTTATCCTGAACGATGGCACAATGATGTAGCTCGATTGGACTTGTTTACAACTCAGTCTTTGACATTTGAAGAACCAGATTTACAACGTTTTCCTAATCTAGTTTTGTCGTACGAAGCTATTCGCAGAGGAGGAAATATGCCATGTGTATTGAATGCAGCGAATGAAATAGTGAATCTAGCTTTCCGTCAAGGTAAATGCGGCTTCTTGCAGATGTCCGATATCATAGCTAAGACTATGGATAAGGTTCATTTTGTGGCTGAACCTAATTATGAAACTTATGTTGAGACAGACGATGTAGCTCGTCGTATAGCTAAAGAATTATTAACAACAAACAACTATAAATAACTATGAATGCACCTTGGTGCATAGAATGATTGAACAATTATGCAGTGGTTACAATTAATCGTCGCCCTTAGTATACTTGTGGTAATTCACGAGTTGGGCCATTTTTGCTTTGCGCGACTCTTCAAAACTCGCGTGGAGAAATTTTATATGTTTTTTAATCCTCGTTTTTCTCTTGTACGAGCTAAGAAGATCAACGGTAAATGGCAGATTAAGTTCTTCGCACGCAATGTAGAAGCAAGTACTGTAGCGGTGACCGACGAGATGGGAAATGAGAAGAAAGATGAGAAAGGTAATACCATCTATCGTCCAATGACTGAAAGTGAGTTGGAGGCTCTGCCAGAGGATGATTGGCGTCGTTATCCAGACTCTACAGAGTGGGGTATTGGATGGGTTCCTTTTGGAGGATATTGTGCTATAGCAGGTATGGTAGATGAAACCAAAGCCGCCACAGATTTGCCTTCAGAACCTCAACCATGGGAGTTTCGCTCAAAGAATGTATGGCAACGCTTATGTATCATCATTGGTGGTATATTGGTCAATTTTGTTGCAGCATTACTCATCTTTGGCGTTATGCTTTTTCATTGGGGTAAGGACGAATTACCTTTAAGTCAAGTACACACCGGTCTATATTATTCGGATTTTCTCCTAGAGGAAGGTTTTCAACAACAAGATAAGATTCTAAGCATCAATGGTGTTGAACCTCGAGAAATCAAGGATATATTTCAAGCCCTTGTGGTTGAGGGTAAACGAGATGTAGTGGTTTTACGTGGTTCAGATACTGTTTCTCTCACAATGACGCCTAATTTGGGAGAACGATATTTGGCCTTGCAAAATGAAAAAGAAAATAATTATATTCTACTAGATGTCTTTATACCTTTAGTGATAGATTCGGTTAAGCCAGGTACGGCTGCAGCCAGCATCTCTATGAAAAAGGGAGATAGTATAGTGGGTATCAATGATGCGGATAATTTATGCTATATCCAAATACTTGATAAACTAAAGAAATGTTCCTGTGACAGTGTAACGTTAAAATTCTATCGCGAGGGTCAGTTGATGCAAGAACGTGTATATATTGATGAACAATGTATGATTGGTGTTGTTCCTAAATCACCTATGGCATTCTATACACCTGTTCATACTGATTATACTTTCTTTGAGGCAATCCCTGCAGGTATTCAATATGGTTGGAGTCTATTAGAGATGTATGTAAAACAATTTAGACTTGTATTTACGAAAGAAGGAGCACAATCTGTGGGAGGTTTTGGTGCAATCAGTAATCTATTTCCAGAGTCTTGGGATTGGTACTCCTTCTGGCACATGACTGCATTCTTGAGTTTGATCTTGGCATTTATGAACTTCTTGCCAATTCCTGCATTGGATGGCGGATACATATTATTCCTCTTGTGGGAGATTGTTACTCGTCGCAAACCTAGTGATAAGTTTCTTGAAATCGCGAATACTATTGGTTTCTGGCTCTTGTTAGCCCTAATGATTTTTGCCAATGGTAATGATATATTTAAAGCATTCTTCTAATCATGAGTGAATATTTTAAGCATGAATCATCCTATGTAGACGAAGGATGTATAGTGGGAAAAGGTACTAAGATTTGGCACTTTTCGCATATTATGTCTGGTTGTCAAATAGGTGAGAACTGCAATATAGGACAAAATGTTGTAGTGTCACCCAATGTGGTTTTAGGACGTAACTGTAAAGTACAAAATAATGTATCCATCTATACGGGTGTTCGCTGTGAGGAGGATGTCTTCCTAGGACCAAGTATGGTTTTTACTAATGTGATTAATCCACGATCTGCAGTATCTCGCAAGGACGAGTATAAGGATACCTTAATACGTCGTGGTGCTTCTGTAGGAGCGAATGCTACCATAGTGTGTGGTAATACATTGGGCGAGTATTGTTTGATCGGTGCTGGTTCCGTAGTGACTAAGGATGTACCAGCTTATGCATTGATGGTAGGTAATCCTGCGCGTAGAGTAGGATGGGTAAGTCGCAATGGTGAGAAACTAAAATTTGATCAATCAGGTTATGCCATATGTCCTGCAACAGGCGAAAAATATCAATTAGTCAATGACTCATGTCAATTGGTAGAAACGAAATAATAATAAGTAGAACACAATAAAAAAATAAAGAATTATGATTCAACGTATTCAAACATTATACCTCTTAGCAGTGGTGATATTAGGCACTCTGCTATGTTTCTTTTCTCCTGTGTACTTTATGATGACAGGAACCGCAGAATATGAATTGAATATTCTGGAAAAATTGCCTATGGCAATTATGACCATTGCTTCACCAGCCTTGGCTTTGTTAACAATCTTTTTGTTCAAACGTCGTTTGTTGCAAGTTCGCATCAATATTATGAACGTAATTGTTTGCCTTGGTTTTTATGCTTTGTTAGCTTTGTATACTGCTTATGTGGTAAAAGGTTACGAACCTTTAGGTGATATTAAACTCCAAGGAGCTGATTGGTATATCACAGTATGGGCATCTATACCATTAGTTAATCTCATTTTATTGATGATGTCTACTCGTCGTATCTTGAAGGATGAGGCACTTGTTCGCGCAGCAGATCGTTTGCGTTAAACCATTCTATGAAACAGGCTCTATTAGGTAAAACACTTGAAGAACTCCAGCAAGTTGCTCTATCTGTAGGATTGCAGAAGTTTGCAGGTAAGCAACTTGCTGAGTGGTTGTATGTTCGTCGAGCTACGTCTTTCGATGATATGACTAATATCTCAATCAAGGGACGTCAAGCGCTTGAAGAGCAGTACATGATAGGACGTCATGAACCTGTAGCGGAGGCTGTTTCTAAGGACGGAACAAAAAAGTATCTCTTTAGATTGTCGGGTGATAATGTGATGGGCGATGTATTCATCGAATCTGTCTATATACCTGATAATGACCGTGCTACATTATGCGTAAGTACCCAAGCTGGATGTAAGATGGGATGTAAGTTCTGTATGACTGGTACCTTGGGTTTTCATGGACAATTGCCTGTAGTAGAGATATTGAATCAAATTTTCTCTATTCCCGATTCGGACAAACTGACCAATATCGTTTATATGGGTGAGGGTGAACCGATGGATAATATTGATCATGTACTTCGTTCTTTGCAAGTGATGACAGAAGCATGGGGTTGTGCATGGTCACCTAAGCGCATAACTGTTTCTACGGTGGGTGTTGTTCCTGGATTAGAGCGGTTTTTGAAAGAGAGTGAATGCCACTTGGCTATATCATTGCATAATCCTTTTGCTGTTGAGAGACAGGAGATTATGCCGATAGAGAAACGTTATCATTTAACTGACGTAGTGGCGATGTTGAAGCAATATGATTGGCAACATCAACGAAGAGTTAGTTTTGAGTATATCTGTTGGCATGGACAAAATGATACAGTGCGCCATGCTAAGGAGTTGGTACGTTTATTAAAAGGATTGTCATGTCGAATGAACTTGATTCGTTTCCATGCAGGAGTGGATCAAGCGTTTGCAGGAAGTGATGAAAAACAGATGGAATGGTTGCGTGATTATCTATCAGATAATGGTATCACAACGACTATTCGTCGTAGTCGAGGAGAAGATATATTAGCAGCTTGTGGTATGCTGGTCAATGCGCTCAGCAAACAATAGTATAGGTTTTTCTGCGAGTCTAGCACCGATGACGGTGTGGGTATCACTGTCTTTGATTTTCAATTTCTTATGTAATTGCTCAGGAGAGAGAGGATAGTTACGTGTCATGATATTGGCACGAATATCCTTTTGTTTTTTTATGTCAGTAGAAATGAGTTTCCATACTCTTCCCGGAAATTTAGTGACGAGTTTATCCGACAGATATAGATGGGTATTGGTAGCCATTTTGCATAGATCATATCGCTTTGCCACTAATTTATAGGCACCAGCCTTGATGATAGCTGCATTGGGTTCGTAGATGTATGTCCCTGGATTTAGCAAGTGCATTTTCGATGGCTCGAAAAATTGACACTGTGCTTCTTTTTCTTCGTGTTGGGAGAATGAGAAAAGGGAACTATATGTTTCATTCTGAGATGGGGTAGGCAGTATGTTAGTGGCATAGACTATCCCTTCGGTATCCTTTCGGTATCCCTTCGGAGTGGTAATGTGGTGGTAATGGTCTGAATTCGAAACTAGTAGTACCTCTTTAACTTCATTTTTTACAGCCACAATATGCACATCCCATATTCCTTTTAAGGAATGAAGTGCTTGGGTGATGTCTAACATCGGACTCAGTTTGATAATAATGAGCTTGGATTTACTGCGAAGTGTAGGGAGGATATCTATAACATTAGGTTCGCAATCCTCAAGACGAAAAACTTTGCCACCATGTTGATCACGTCTAGCAGGATCGAGATATATGACATCAGTTGATGCCATCTCATGTAAGTGGTGAATCGCGTCTGTATTATGTATATGTACTTGAGGACGAATTGTTTGGAAGTTGTGCGCAACAATCTTACATAGGTCTTCATTGCGTTCTACATAGTGGACTTCACTAGCATGTTCGCTCATAAAATAGGTATCCACTCCATAGCCGCCAGTGAGATCGGTAAGAGTAAAAGCAGAAGTGGGTAGGAGAGATGATTTGTATTGTGCAGTAGCTTCGCTAGAACATTGTTCGCATGAGAGTCGGACGGGATACCACCAGTCTTCTATTTGTGCAAATGTGGGCAGTTTGTCGTGTGTACGTTGACGACCATCTACTTGTTGGACCATAAATCGAAACTCCTCATCTGTAAGATGAGTATAATGCTTACGTTGCAGGGCAAGTTTCTCTGCGGATAATGATTTGTGTATGTCCAGTAGAACCATATTGTATTTCGTTTGTTATCCCAACAATCGAATATCTTTGACAAAATTGGTTTGAATAGCTTCGTTGAGCTTTTTTATCACGTCGTAACGGCACTCAAATAGTTGCTGTCGTAGAGCTGCAGAGTGTATGTGTACAAATAATACACCATTTTTCATCTCAATATCGCCTGTCAAATTTGCAACCATAGGTCCTAGAACTTCAGGCCATAATTCAACAACTTTTCGTTCGAGCAGTGTTTTCTCAAATTCAGTTCCTTGGATGAATTGAGATAATAAGTCTCCTATTGATTGGGCATGATGCTTCTTCATTATTATCGAAGATCCAAACGTTGAGTAGTTGTCAGTGTTGTGCCAAATGGTATACCATTCAATTTATATAAACTTCTTAGTTTAATACCAAATCTTTGAGAAATTTTCCAAGCATCGTCTCCTGGTCTAAAGTAGTAGTATGGATGTTTGCGACTAGCTCTATTTTTCTTAGGATATATGTACACAATATCACCAGGTTGTAGTTCGCGTGTATCTAATGCATCATTGTATTTACGAAGAGTACGTTCGTACATATTAAGGTAAATAGCAAGAGAAGCAAATGTATCACCATCTCCTGCAATGATATAGCGTACGCCATTGATGCGTTTAGACTGGTGATCGGTGTATGCATTGATGCTCTCTTTCATTTCATAACTTTCATCTTCTGGCACCCATACTGTAGTTGGATCAGGAGTTTGCCATGTAGTGTCTTTTTCACTTATCAGTCCTGCTTGTATAAGAGTAGGGTCTAAAGTAAGTGATTGTAGATTGTATGATTCAATGAGCCGAATGAGTTTGTCTGCATAATTTGGATCAGTAGCATATCCACATGCTTTAAGACCATAAGCCCAGCCTTTGTAGTCAGCAATAGCTAATGCAAATAGACTAGAATAGCGTTTACGCTTTAAGAATAGAGAGTGGTCTTCGTAGGAATCTGCAGGTGTAGCATATTTACGAAAACACTCATCTCTAGTATCATCGTCCGCAGTATAAGTAAGACCAACCCAGTCCGATGCACACTTGATACCAAAATGGTTATTTGCCTCTACTGCTAGTTTGGATTGTCCGGCAGCTGATTCCAAAATACCTTGTGCCATGGTGATAGCAGCAGGGATTTTGTGCTTAATCTGCTGTTCTATAGCCATATCGCGATATTTTTCGATATAAGATAGATAAGCAGAATTTTGTGGTTGGGCACACAAACCAAGGCTAAAAACGAAGATGCTAAGAAGTACAAAAAGTCTATTCATAATATTGCAATTTGGGTGCAAAGTTACAATATTTTTTTTATATATGCAACTTTTTATTTTTATAATTGTTGTCAGTATGGTAATTTTTTATTACCTTTGCAAAAATAATTGCAAACTCGTATGCGAAAGTCTATATTTCTGCTTTTAATTCTATTCATACCTTTCACTTCGGTGTGGGCTTGTACTTCATTTATCATTAGTGGGCGAGCAACACCGACAGGACGCCCCATGATGTTCAAACATCGAGATACAGGTGAGTTGAATAATAGAATTGCTCATTTCCAAGGACCTAAATATGCTTTTATGGGATTGGTCAACTCTCCTATAGTAGATGGTGAAGTATGGGCGGGCATGAATGAAGCTGGATTTTGCATCATGAACACAGCGTCGTATAACTTGCGCGAGGATACCTTAGATTGTCCCATGGATCGTGAGGGTGAGATGATGTATCATGCGCTAGGTAATTGTGCTACTTTAGCTGATTTTGAAGCCTGGCTGGAACACTATCCACAACCATGGGGAGTGGAAGCTAATTTTGGTATCATAGATGCTCAAGGCGGTGCTGCGTATTATGAGATGAATAATCAGCGTTGGATTAAGTATGATGTCAACCAAGAACCTGCGGGATATCGTGTTGTGACTAACTTTAGTTTTGCTGGTAGATATGAGGATTATGCAGGATGGGAACGCTATCTTACTGCGTCTTCGATCATGAAGGAGGCTTTTAGCACGACTCATCAAATGACTGCATATGAAGCATTAAACTTATTTTCTCGCCAATACAAACATGAATTGTTAGGGGTTGATTATTCTTCTCAAAATGCTCCTCAATATATTGTAGATCAAGATTTTATACCTCGTCGTATAACATCAGCTGTGGTTGTGTTCGAAGGTGTGAATCATCAGCAAGATGCTCGTAAAACTTTAATGTGGACCGTATTGGGATATCCAACTTGTGCGGTGGCTATCCCATTGGTGATGGGCGATACTCATATACCTCAATATATGTGTGCGAAGAATATGGAAGAAGGCGAATTGCATAGCGAAATGTGTGATATGTCTATGATAATAAAAAATAGATGGATTTTCCCTTTAACAATCAGCAATGGTCAACGATATATAGCTTTGCAAAATGTGCTATGTGATACACAGAGTAGACCCTCGTTGTTATCATGTGTAAATAATGTGGAGAAATATATAGAAGAAACCTTCATGCCTTTGTATATCTCATGGATAAAGGGGGATATAAGCGATAAAAAGTTTAATTCTGCATACGATAAGGTAGCAGCTTTATGGTTTCAAAAATACCAAACAACGTTTGCTGAATATATAAAATAATGTTTGAAGTATGACTGTTTTATACGAAGATAATCATATTATTGCAGTTAGTAAGACTTGTCACGAGATTGTTCAGGGTGATAAGACAGGTGATGCGCCGCTCTCAGATATAGTGAAGGCATATATTAAGGAGAAATTCAATAAACCCGGTGAAGTTTTTCTTGGAGTTACACATCGTCTTGATCGCCCCACTACAGGAGTGGTACTTTTTGCTCGAACAAGCAAAGCGTTAACTCGTCTTAATGAGATGTTTAAGTCTCATGATAAGATTCAAAAAACCTATTGGGCTATTGTGCAAGATCCTCCCAGAATACCAGAAGGAAGATTGGAGAATTATCTTTGGCGCAATGAAAAGCAGAATAAGTCTTTTGTTGTCAAAGCTAATACTAAGGATGCTAAACGTGCCGTACTGAGTTATAAAACAATAGCTTGCAGTGAACGCTATACATTGCTAGAAATCAATCTAGAAACAGGACGTCATCATCAGATCCGTTGTCAGTTGTCAGCTATTGGATGTCCGATTAAAGGCGATTTGAAATATGGTGCTAAACGTAGCAATCCAGACGGAGGTATCTCTCTTCATGCTCGGAAAATTGAGTTTATTCATCCAGTAAGTAAACTTCCAATATCTATAGAGGCTCAAGTGCCAGATGATAATCTTTGGCGTTCTTTGGAAGAATCGTTGTTATAAACAAAATAGTCGACTGTTGAGTCGACTATTTTGTTTATATTAATCTAGGTAGAATTAATTATCTAGTTTTTCGTACATAGAATTTTTGCTCTTATATTCAGGTACGATCTTCTTCATTATTTCTACAGTAGGGAATGAACTTCCACGTTTAGCCTCTTCGATCAGTTGTTGAATCTCAATAGATACATTGTCAAAGTCATATTCTCTAACTTTGGCAACAAGAATCTTTTTATTCTTTGTGGGAATAGTCGTCTCTTTTTGATTCAGTAACTCTTCGTATAATTTCTCACCAGGTCTCAAACCCGTATAGGTGATCTTTATATCTTTTCCTGGTGTTAGACCTGCAAGGCGGATCATGTTTTCTGCTAGATCGGCAATACGTACGGGTTGTCCCATGTCAAAGCAGAAGATCTCTCCACCATTACCCAATGTGGCTGCTTCTAGCACTAGACAACTTGCTTCAGGGATGGTCATGAAATAACGAATAATATCAGGATGCGTTACTGTGACTGGACCACCTTCGGCTATTTGTTTTTTAAAGAATGGTACAACTGAACCATTGCTACCCAGCACATTGCCAAAACGTGTTGTAATAAACTTAGTGCATTGATTATTAGTCTTACTTTCTTTTAGGAACAATGATTGTACATATATCTCAGCAATACGTTTAGACGCACCCATTACATTGGTAGGATTGACTGCTTTGTCTGTAGAAACCATGACAAAACGTTCTGCATTATACTTGATAGCACAATCAGCTACATTCTTGGTTCCTAATACATTGGCAAGTATCGCTTGGGTGGGGAAATCTTCCATCAATGGGACGTGTTTGTATGCAGCAGCATGGAAAACTACATGTGGTTTATATTCTGCAAAAATGGCATTGATCATTTCCAAGTTTCTAACATCAGCAATTACAGGTACGATTTGTATATCATTGAATTTCCTTTTTAAGTCAACATTCAAATCATGTAATGGTGATTCTGCCATCTCCAATAGGACTATCATTTTAGGTTGGTGCTTAGCTACTTGGCGAACAATTTCGCTACCAATACTACCAGCTGCTCCGGTCACCATGACTGTACGATTTTTGAGTACAGCTTGTACATTTTCAGTATCAATATCAATCACAGGACGTTCAAGTAAATCCTCTACTTTGATGGACTCTATACGACCAATCATTTCAGTGATGTTATTTCCATTTTCGTTATCTGAAAAATCCTTAAAGTATGGAGTGGTTAGTACTTGAATACCATTGCTAATGAATATAGATAAATCCTTGAGAGGATTAATCTCTTTCATTTTGACAGGAGATACAATGATGCAATTGATATCCTTTTCTTTCATTAATAAAATAAGATCGTTACTAATAGTATAAATCTTGAGTCCCAATAAGTTGTGATTAGTTTTATCTGTTTGATCAGCGATGAATCCTACAGGTCTATATGCACTTTCCATATTGGATTGTAGCATTTTTGCAATGGATAACCCTGCAGACTTAGTACCATAGATAAGGACTTTTTTGACATTCTTATTGTGGTGTGATATATACTCAAAAGTTGTCTTAATAATGATACGCCAAATAGATAAAAAGCAGATAGCTACAAATATGTAGATGATCAGCGATGTTGTTAGGAATGGTTGTGATATAGACTCCGATGAAGTGATTGTTTGACTAGATAAGAAATGATATACTAGATTAATAATTATCAAAACTAGTCCATTTGCAGCAACAGCCAAAATAACCTTGATAGTATCTACAAAGGTCGAATATCGTAAAATTCCCGAATAGGTACGGAAAGCCCAGAAAAATAATCCCTGCGAAAGAAGAAGGATAAGGGTTTGTATATGAATAGGGACTAATAATTGAGGGAAATTGTATCCTAAAAAATTATTGCCAATGACAATACTAACAACAAATGCTCCTAATACAATTAACAAATCCAATAAGAATACTCCCCAACGTGGCAAATATGAAATATTTATCCAATGTGAAAAAATATCAGAGCTTTTAAGGTCTTTGAATTGTTTCATAATCTAAATAAGTATGAATTGTATTATATAATAGCAGATTTGATAGACTCTACAATATAGTGTACGTCCTCATCACTTACGTATGGTCCGGCAGGCAAGCACATTCCCACTTTGAAGATAGCTTCGCTCACACCGTTAACATAAGCTGGTGCGTTTTTATATACTGGTTGCTTGTGCATCGGTTTCCATACTGGGCGCGCCTCTATCTTGGCTGCTAACATATATACACGCAATGCTTCTACATTGTCATTGGGTTGACAATCCGTTGTTGCAGAATCAACGGCATGTATTACACCGGCTGCACCGCCCACGGCGCTGGTGATCACCTCTTTGTAGGCGTTTTCTTGACCTTTGATACGCAGAGATGGATCAAGTTCTATGGTGCACAACCAGTAGTTAGAGTCATAATCTGCTGATGGCGCTTTGTGTACCGTGATACCTTCTACATCGGCTAGCAGCTCCTCGTATAATGCTTGCACATGCTTATGATGCGCTATATGCTCTTTGGCTATGGCCATCTGTCCACGACCTATTCCTGCACAAATGTTAGACATACGGTAGTTATAGCCCACTTCTTCGTGTTGGTAGTATGGATAAGCCTCACGAGCTTGGGTGGCATACCACATGATTTTCTCTTTGTCTTCAGCTGTCTGGCAGAGTAGGGCACCACCACCTGAGGTGGTAATCATCTTGTTGCCGTTGAACGACAATACACCAAATCGTCCAAAAGTACCTAACATCTGTCCCTTGTAGCACGAACCAAATCCTTCGGCAGCGTCTTCCACTACCGGAATATCATATTTCTTCGCCACTGCCATGATACGCTCACAATTATATGGCATGCCATATAATGCTACAGGCACAATCGCTTTAGGCTTTTTACCTGTCTTTGCGATACGATCTTCTATGGCTTGCTCCAATAGGTCTGGATCCATATTCCATGTATCCTTCTCCGAATCAATAAACACAGGCGTTGCACCCAGATAAGTAATAGGGTGGGAGGAAGCGCAGAAGGTAAACGATTGTACGCA
Organism: Paludibacteraceae bacterium; assembly: GCA_017391525.1. Lineage (GTDB taxonomy): Bacteria > Bacteroidota > Bacteroidia > Bacteroidales > Paludibacteraceae > Colicola. The sequence goes on from JAFOYE010000032.1 coordinate 30,921, forward strand.
TACTTCGTCGCCAGGACCTACGCCGCAGGCTAGTAATCCTAGGTGTACAGCAGCTGTACCAGCGGATAACGCTACAGCTTCATTCTTACCTCCGTGAAACTCCTTGAGCAGTGCCTCAAACGCATTCACATTAGGACCTAATGGTACAACCCAATTGGTGTCAAAGGCTTCTTGGATGTATTTTTGCTCTAGTCCTTCGTCTGACATATGTGCCAAGCACAAGTATATCATTTTTCTGTCTTGATTCATAATAGTATACTCCTTATTATATATATAAATAAGCCCACAAAATTACTATATTTTTTTGATATACGCAAATATCGTACAAAAAAAATCGCTATTGATGGTCCAATAGCGATTTTCTTGTATATTATAACTCTTTCAGATTAACCTCCAAAGTTATCAAACATGATCATGTCGTCCTCTACACCCAATGAGTGCAGCAAATCAAGCACAGTCTTTGACATCATTGGAGGGCCGCAGAGGTAGTACTCGATGTCCTCTGGAGCGTCGTGTTGCTTGAGATAGGTGTCGCCCATCACTGGAGCAATGAAGCCAGGAGTGTACTTTACACCCAGTGCATCTGCCTTTGGATCTGGACGGTCCAATGCCAAGTGGAAATGGAAGTTAGGATACTCCTTCTCCAATGCCAAGAAATCCTCCAAG
>JAFOYE010000033.1 GCA_017391525.1 Paludibacteraceae bacterium
ATAGCGGTAGTTTGTAGATTAGGATTTTTGAGGAGATACTGCGTGAGCACACCCATGCCAGGACCGATCTCTAAGACACGGCCTGCTGTGATGGTTTCAGCAATTCGTTGGGCGACACTCAGGTCCTTCAAGAAATGCTGGCCCAAAAATTTCTTGGCTCTTACTTGTTGCATTTTGCTGATGATAGTCGTCCATAAATGGTTGTTTTTGGTTAATAATATTCGGCAAAATTTGCATAGTCGCAAATTTTTGAGTACCTTTGCACGCCGATTTGTTGATTTTCGGCTGCAAAAGTACAATTTTTTTTTCAAAAATGCAAACATTTGTCCAAATAATCACCAAAATTATAGATTTTTTCTATCGACCTTTTGGTCGTTATATCCCTCAACAGCTATTTCGTTATGCTGTTTGTGGTGGTGGTAATCTTATATTAGATTGGATTCTTTATTTTATTGTTTACAACTTTATAATTGGTCATGAATTAATCTATATTAATTTTTTTCATAATAGTTTTTGTTTTACACCTCATATTCTTTCATTTTTAATAGTATTCCCCATAACATTAATAACAGGATTTTGGTTAAATAAACATATTACTTTTACACAATCTTCGTTGCAAGGGTATAAGCAATTGTATCGTTATATTCTAGTAGTGATTGTTAATATATTGATTAACTATTTCGGATTAAAATTATGTGTAGATATTTTTGGCTTATATCCTACTCCTTCTAAGATGATTATTACGATAATCACAGTAGTAATTAGTTTTTTTTGTCAGAAATATTTCTCGTTTAGAGAATAAAATATCAATAGTTTTCTCATGGAAAGAACGCGAAAAATAGTTAATGATCCGGTCTTTGGATTTTTGAATATACCAGATGGTGTGTTATTTTTTATTCTTCAGCACCCATATATGCAACGTTTGAACCGCATACGTCAGTTGGGATTAAGTTTTTTTGTATATCCTGGTGCTATGCATAGTCGTTTTTTGCATTCGTTAGGTGCTATGCATCTTATGCAAGAAGCCATAGGTGTTCTTCGTGCTAAGGGAGTAGATATTACTGATAATGAATGTACTGCTTCGATGGCGGCTATTCTTATGCATGATATTGGTCACGGACCATTCTCTCATGTTATGGAACATACGCTTGTAGAGGGCATTACTCATGAGGAAATAAGCCTTATGATGATGAAAAATATTCAAAATAGTGAATCTATTACTGTTGATGATAAGAATATATTGAAATTGGCTATTGACATATTTCAAGACAAATATGAAAAGCATTTTCTTCACCAATTAATTTCTTCTCAATTGGATGTAGATCGTCTTGATTATCTTTGTCGTGATTCCTTTTTCTGCGGAGTAACTGAAGGTAGTGTAGCTAGTGCTCGTATTCTTAAGATGATGAATGTCGTGGATAATCATCTAGTAGTGGAGGCAAAAGGTATTTATTCTGTAGAGAAGTTTCTTGTAGCACGTCGATTAATGTATTGGCAAGTATATCTGCATCATACAAGTGTAGCAGCTGAGCAATTGCTTATAAAAATCCTAGAACGTGCTAAACAATTAGCTCGAAGTGGAAAAGAACTGTTTTGTTCACCTGCCCTACATTATTTTCTCTATAATCGTATTACATGCGAAGTTATGCAAACCCAAAATGAGGCATTAAGTTGGTATACTTTGCTAGATGATTCAGATTTACTTTCGGCAATCAAAGTATGGAGCACAGGGGATGATATAGTTTTGAGAGAACTATGTGATGCTTTTACTAATAGAAAATTATTTAAAGGTGAAATACTTCTTGATTCACTATCAGATGATGAATACAAATCGTTGATAGACAAATACGTACAAAGATATGGAATAACCAATGAAGAAGCTCCATATTTCTTTGTAGAACATGTTTCAACGTCTAATACATATTCAGAAAAAGGTGAATCTATAGGCATATTGTTTAAAGATGGAGCAGTTCGTGATATAGCTGAAGCATCTGATATGCTCAATATGGAAACGTTAACCTATAAACCTCAAAAACGATATTTATTTTACATGAAATAAAATAATTTTAAAAAGTTACTTAGTAATTAATAAAATATATGGAATTTTCAGCACAACAAATATCTCTCCTTTTAGGAGGTAAAATAACAGGAGATGCTAATCGTAAAGTGTCTGATGTAGGATCTATTGAAACTGCTAAAGAAGGACAATTGACATTTCTATGTGATGCAAAATATATCACACATTTGCCTTCTACACAAGCATCAGTTGTACTTATGACCGAATCTATTCCTTTCGAAGGAGAAACTTCTGCTACAATTATTCGCGTAGAGAATGCTCGTGCAGCTATGGGACAACTGCTCGCACTCGTTGCAAAAGCTATGAATCCTGCGAAACAAGGTATTGAACAACCATGTTTCATTAGCGAGGGTGTAGAAGTTCCAAAAGATGCATATATAGGTGCATTTTCCTATATTGGAAAGAATGTCAAATTGGGTGAAGGTGTACAAATTTATCCACACACATATGTTGGTGATAATGTGAAGGTTGGTGATAATACTATCCTTTATCCAGGTGTTAAAATATATTATAATTGTGTAATAGGTAAAGATTGTATTTTGCATGCTGGCGTTGTTGTTGGTAGTGATGGTTTTGGTTTTGAACCTGATGCTAATAAAGTAAACCAGAAACTTCCACAAATAGGCAATGTTATTATCGAAGATGATGTGGAGATAGGTGCTAATACTACTGTTGATCGTGCTATGATGGGTTCTACTGTTATCCGTCGTAATGCCAAGTTGGATAACCTTGTGCAGATAGGTCACAATGTTGAGGTTGGTCAAAGTGATTTCCTTTGTGCGCAAGTTGGTATTGCTGGTTCAGCAAAAATAGGAAGTCATTGTATTTTAGCAGGTCAAGTAGGTGTTGCAGGCCACTTAGAAGTAACGGACAATTGTATTTTTGGTGCTCAATCTGGCATACCAAGTAATGTTACAAAACCTGGCATGTATCAAGGTTCACCTATTATTGATGCAATGAATTGGCGTCGTTCTGTAGTAGGATTTAAAAATCTACCTGATATAATGAAAAAACTCAACGAAATAGATAAAAAATTGCAATGAAACAACATACCATAAAAGATAGTTTCTCTTTTGAGAGTAAAGGCCTCCATACTGGTCTCTATATTCATGCTACTTTCACACCAGCACCAGCAAATACAGGTATTCGTATCTGTCGTACAGACTTAGAAGGTCAACCTACTTATGAGGCTATTGCTGACTATGTTACAGCTACAGAACGTGGTACAGTACTTGAACATGGAGCCTGGAAAGTATCAACCGTTGAACATGCACTCTCTGCACTTTATGCTATGGGGGTAGATAACTGCCTTATTTCAGTAGATGCACCGGAGATGCCTATTCTGGATGGCAGTGCTAGATTTTATATCCAAGCAATTGAGAAGGTTGGACTACAAGAGCAAGATGCCGAGCAGAATGTATATGTGGTTACCGAGCCTATTGAGTATCAATCTGAGCATGGAAATAAGATGATGATATTGCCTTGTGACCATTATGAAGCAGAGGTAACTATAACATATCCAACAGGTTTGCTTCGTGAGCAAAAAGCTGAACTGCACGATTTATGTGACTACAAACGTGAATTATCTTTAGCACGTACTTTTTGCTTTGTGCGTGAAATAGAACCACTACTTCGTATGGGATTAATCAAGGGAGGAGATTTGCAAAATGCTCTCGTTATTTATGAAACACCTATGTCACAGGAGGGACTTGATTATATGACTGAAAAATTGGGTCAACCACGTTTGGATGCTACAAAGTTAGGTTATCTTAGTCCGCTTAATTATCCTAATGAACCTGCACGACATAAATTACTTGATCTCATAGGAGATATGTCATTATGTGGTTGTAGAATTCAAGGAAAAATTATTGCTCTACGTCCTGGACACACTTTTAACACACAGTGTTGTAAGCAGTTACGCAATAGAATAGTTGCTAAAAAGTAAAATGAACAAAATACAAATTAAAATGAGTTCGAAAGGACTCATTTTTTTTATTTCTTGTTTTTTCATTTTCGGGTAGATATCGGGTAGATAAAGATGAGATAATATTTGTTTGAGAAGGATACGATGCCATACTTATTTGTTGTGGCACAAATTATTTTAAAATAATAGGTTAAACTTGCATATATGCAAAAAATATTGTACCTTTGCGCGATTTTTGATTATTTTGCCGTGAAAGGCATCTAAATAAAGTTGAAAAATAAAAAATTAAGCATTATGAATTTTATTCATCCAGAGGCAAAACTTCATCCAAGTGTACAAGTAGGTGCTTTCTCTTGTATTTACGACGATGTAGAGATAGGCGAAGGTACTATCATTGATAATAATGTAACCATCTATGGAGGTACACGTATTGGCAAGAACTGCCATATTTATGCGGGTGCTGTTATCGGTGGTGATCCACAAGATTTGAAGTTTAAAGGTGAAAAAACCTATGCTATCATAGGTGATAATACTACTATTCGCGAGTTTGTAACCATTCACCGCGGTACAGCTTCCAAAGGTAAGACAGTAGTGGGTAATAACTGCCTAATCATGGCTTACTGCCACGTGGCACACGACTGCCTTTTGCACGATCACATCATCATGTCTAACTGTACACAGTTGGCTGGAGAGGTCGTGGTAGAAGATTGGGCTATTATTGGTGGTGGATCTCTTGTACACCAATTCTCTCATATTGGTTCTCATGCCATGATTCAAGGTGGATCGAGAGTTAATAAGGATGTTCCTCCATACATCATTGCAGCTCGTGAACCAATCAGTTATTGTGGTATCAACTCTGTTGGACTCAACCGTAGAGGATTTACCAAAGAGCAGATTTCGGCCATCCAAGACACTTATCGCTTGCTTTATATGTCAGGCTTGAATATGTCACAAGCTGTAGAGCAAATAAATGCAACATTACCAGAGAGTCCAGAAAGAGATCTGATTGTTGAATTTGTAAAAAGCTCACCACGAGGTGTTGTACGTGGATATAATTAAACTGATCGCCCTGTTTAAAGTTTAGAGTTTAAAGTTTAAAGACAAGAATAAATGGAATTAGAAGAAAGAAGTCTCAATTTCATTGAGCAAATCGTAGAGAAAGATCTCCAAGAGGGGAAAAATGATGGACGTATTCAAACTCGTTTCCCACCTGAGCCAAATGGTTATCTGCATATAGGTCACGTAAAGGCCATTTGCATGGACTTTGGTATCGCAGAGAAATATAACGGCGTATGTAATCTCCGTTTTGATGATACTAACCCTGTGAAAGAGGACGTAGAATATGTAGATTCTATTCAACAAGATATTGCTTGGCTTGGATTCAAGTGGGGAAATATCTATTATGCTTCTGACTATTTCCAACAGCTTTATGATCTTGCTATTGAGTTCATTAAGCAAGGAAAAGCATATATTGATGAACAAACTGCTGAGCAAATTGCAGAGCAAAAAGGTACACCTACCGAACCAGGTGTAGCTTCTCCATATCGTGACCGTCCAATAGAGGAGAATCTTCGTCTTTTCCAAGCTATGCAAAATGGTGAGATTGAGGATGGTAAAATGGTACTTCGCGCAAAGATTGACATGGCTAATCCAAATATGCACTTCCGTGATCCTATCATGTATCGTATCATTACTACGCACCCTCACCACCGTACTGGTCGTCGTTGGAATGTATACCCAATGTACGATTTTGCACATGGTCAATCTGACTACTTCGAGGGTGTGACACACTCTATTTGTACTCTTGAATTCGTGGTGCATCGTCCATTATACGACTATTATATTGACCAATTTATTACTGGCGACTATCGTCCACGTCAATATGAGTTCAACCGCCTCAACATCACCTACACAGTGATGTCTAAGCGTAAGATGCTCCAACTCGTGAAAGAAGGACTCGTAAGTGGATGGGATGATCCTCGTATGCCTACTGTATGCGGTCTTCGTCGTCGTGGATACACTCCAGAGGCTATTCGTGCTTTCATCGACAAGATTGGCTATACCAAGGTAGAGGGTATGATTGATCTCGGTTTGCTTGAGCACACAGTGCGTGAGACTCTCAAAGAAACAGCACCACGTGTTTGTGCAATCTTTGATCCTGTGAAACTCGTGATTACCAATTATGAGGGTGAAGGAGAAACAATCGTAGCGGAGAATATAGATGGACATCCAGAATTGGGTACCCGTGAGATGAAGTTCGCTAAGGAGCTTTATATTGAGCGCGGTGACTTCCAAGAGGAGGGTGACAAGAAATTCTTCCGCCTCAGTCCTGGTGGCCGTGAGGTGCGTTTGAAAGCCGCTTATATCATCCAAGCCACAGGCTGCGAGAAGGATGCTGAGGGTAATATCACTACCGTATATGCAATCTACGATTCTGACTCTAAGTCAGGAACCGAGGGTGGTAACCGCAAGACAAAATCCACTATTAATTGGGTAGAGTGTAACTCTTGTGTAGATGCGGAGGTTCGTTTGTATGACCGTTTGTTTGCGTGCGAGAATCCATCTGCTGAGGAGGGTGACTTCCGCGATTTGCTTAATCCTGATAGCTTAAAGGTGGTTAACTGCAAGATAGAGGGCGCTTTAGCTGCTGAAAAGAAAGCAGTAGAAGTGGTAGATGGCGTTGCTAAATGCAATAACTACCAATTCCTCAAGCATGGTTACTTTGTGGTGGATCCTGATACTACTAGCGAGAAACTTGTGTTCAACCGCACTGCATCGCTCAAGGATAACTGGCAAAAATAGTTTAGAGAACGGCATTATGTGCCTACAGAACGCCCTCTGGGCTACAGTTTAGAGGCGATGAATATACGAACTCAAAATGGTAAACAATATGTTCTCTGTGCGTGGAGACGACGCTTTGTTCGTCTCACGCCAGAGGAGTTGGTACGACAAACAACGCTGAAGCTTTTGGTGGATGAGTTTAATTATCCAAGTAATCTAATTGCTGTCGAGGTACCTATAATGGTAGCTGGTAAGCCTAAACGCTGCGACGCAATAGTTTATAATAAGGAGATGCAACCACTAATGCTAATAGAGTTTAAAGCACCTACTGTTCCGCTCACTCAAGAGGTTTTTGATCAAGCCGCCATCTATAATAGATTCCTGCATGTGCCATATTTATTTTTTAGCAACGGAAAACAAACAATTATAGCGGAGGTGAAGGAAACTGAATATTGTTTTTTGAATAATGTGCCCAAAATACCTCTATTATAACAGGGATTTTTTAAAAAAACTTTTTTTATTAAAAATAATTTGTTATTATAAAAAATAATTTGTACCTTTGCAGCGAATAAAGGTTTTAAGCCTTGCTTATTAATAAAAAAAATATATGTGGAGTATTCCGAAAAGCCCAAAAGTGAGTAGGAAAAACAACTATTAAAATTTAATCAAAATGAAAAAACTATTTTATGTACTACTTTGTGTAGCGTGTGTATCTTTGGTTGCAAGTTGCAAATCTGACGAGGAGAAAGCAGCTGAGGCTGTAGCAGAAATTATGGATGAAGCTGCTGATATGTATGACGAAGCAGTTGATTCTTATGGTTCTTATGATTCTTATGGTTCAGAGTCTTATGGTTATGACTATGATGAAGATGACTATGCATCTGACGCTTATGACTATGCTTCTGACTATGCTTCTGACGCTTATGATGCAGTGTCTGACGCTTATGATGCAGTGTCTGACTATGCTAGCAGCTATGACGATGATGATCTTTACGAAGCAGCAGGTGCAGCTCTTAACGTAGCTAGTAAAGCAGCTAAATACGCTGCTGATGATGACTATGATTATGAAGAGGCTGCTGAACTAGCAGGTGCAGCTCTTAATGCTTATGGTGCAGCTCTTGATGCTGCTTGGTAATAAAGCATTTTAAGAATACAAAAATACTAAACAATCGGGTGTTTTCACTCGATTGTTTTGTATCTGTGTGATAAAATCTTTTTTCATTTCTTAGATAATTAACCTAAATGGAAGCAATATTTGAACTTAGCGAAGCGCTTGATATAGCGATGTTTTATGGCGTGAATAACGTCAATATTTTATGTTTGAAGAATCAGCATCCTGATGTGCGAGTTGTTGCACGTGGTTATCAGGTTAAGGTTATTGGTTCACAACCTGCTATCTTTCGCTTTGAACAAAATATTCGTAAATGTGAAGATTTTTGTGTAAAACATAATACCATAAACGAACAACAAATCCTTCAACTTATCCATGGAGAAGAACCCACTGAGTTTCTACAAGATAACCTTATTCTTCATGGTGTAAATGGAAAATCTATTGTTGCTCGTAGTGCAAATCAGCAACTTCTTGTTGATGTATACGAAGAGAATGATTTACTATTTGCTATCGGTCCTGCGGGTAGTGGAAAAACATACACAGCCATAGCTCTTGCTGTTAGAGCCCTCAAAAATCGCGAGGTTAAACGTATTATTCTATCACGTCCTGCAGTGGAGGCTGGTGAAAAATTAGGATTTTTACCAGGAGATATGAAGGAAAAAATCGATCCATATCTTCAACCTCTCTATGATGCACTACAAGATATGATTCCTGGTGCGAAACTCAATGAGTACATGGAACGTGGTATAATACAGATTGCTCCTTTAGCCTTTATGCGTGGACGTACGCTTGCAGATGCGATAGTTATATTAGATGAAGCTCAAAATACCACAACGGCTCAACTAAAAATGTTCCTAACTCGTTTAGGTGTTCATGGCAAAATGATAATAACAGGTGATATGACGCAAATTGATTTACCTCCTAGTCAAAAATCTGGACTTAAAGATGCAATAGAGCGATTAAAAAATATCAATGGAATAGCTATTGTAGAATTTAATCAAAAAGATATTGTACGCCACCACCTTGTTAAAAAAATTGTAGACGCATATAGTAATTTTGATTATGCTCAGTCAAAAAAAGATGAGAAATAAAAAAGCCCCAAAATGGGGCTCTTTTTATAATGAATATTATTTGACAAATATCATTAAAAATATTTAACTTCTGTACCTGTGATGCTGGTAAGTAAGTTATTTGCTAGTCGACTGGCACCAAAGCGGAAAGATTCGTTGTTGAGCCAATCTTCACCCAAAATTTCTTTTACTAATGTATAGTGTTGTACAGCTTCGTCAGTTGTACTAACACCTCCTGCTGGTTTGTAACATATTTTTTCTCCTGTTTTCTCTTTCCAATTTTTGATAGCTTGGCACATAACATATGTGGCTTCAGGAGTTGCATTTACAGGAACTTTACCAGTAGAGGTCTTGATAAAATCAGCTCCTGCTGCCATCGCAAGTATAGAAGCTTTGTAAATGTTTTCAGCTGTTTTAAGAGCTCCAGTCTCTAAGATTACTTTAAGATGAGCATCTTTGATTGCGGCTTTAATTTCCGAAATCTCATCATAAACCTCTTGATAGTTTCCTTCTAAGAACTTACCTATAGAGATAACGATATCAATTTCAGTAGCACCAGCAGCTACAGCCATAGCAGATTCTGCTACTTTAATCTCAACAAATGTTTGTGAAGCAGGGAATCCAGCAGCAACAGCAGCTATGCCAATAGGTTCTGTTAATGTGTCTGCAGCTGTTTGAACTAAAGAAGGGTAGACACACATAGCAGCTACGTTTGGTATATCTGGGAAATGAGTCTCGAACTCATTAACACGCTGAGCCATAGTTTCTACTTTTTCAGTAGTATCCTCACCATTAAGTGTTGTTAGATCAATACTATGAAGGCATTGTTTCCAAACCTCAACATTATTGTTCTCGTCAAAATGTTTCGCCAAAATATCTTGTGCTGCCTCTTTCACCATTTCATCTGTCAATGTAAATGGATACTCGGCAAATAATTTTTCAAACTTATTGTCCATGATGCTTAGTTATTAATTCTACCTAAAATAGTTTCGTTTCCTTTTACATGTTCACCTACTGTTACGAATATTTCGGTATCAAGTGGCAAGTATAAATCTACACGTGATCCAAACTTGATAAATCCAAAATGCTCATTACGATGAGCTTTGCTACCTACTTTGGAATAAGTAACAATACGTCTAGCCATAGCACCAGCGATTTGACGTACTGCAACAAGTGCTTTGTTATGGGTTTCAATCACTACTAATGAACGTTCATTTTCTGTACTTGATTTAGGAAGCCATGCGCCTTTATGTGATCCATCTTGATGTTCAGAGGCTATGACTGTACCCTCTATTGGATACCAGTTGGCATGTACATTAAGAGGAGACATGAATATACTTACTTGTAAGCGTTTTTCATGAAAATACTCATTTTCCATAGTTGGTTCAACAACAACGACTCGACCATCTGCTGGGGCAATGAGAAAATTAGGATCTTGAACTTCTAGTATTCGCACAGGGTTGCGGAAGAAGTATGTGACAAAAACCAGCAATGCAGCTGATAGCAGTACCGAAATAGCTAATATCCACTGCATTTGTGATTGTGATATCCATAAATAAACAAGCACGTTTATTGCAAAGATCAAAAATGTAACAGTAAGTATTATTTTTCTACCTTCGCGATGGATACGATGGTGGCGTTTTTTCTTTCCCATTAACAAAAATATTTAGAAGTTCTTAATAGTATTTACTCGTATTGGATTTGGCATAACATATCGATTGCTTGGTCAAGGCCGATCTGCATTTTTTTATCCAACATCATTCGAAACATTACCGGCAAGTCTGTTTTTATGGTGATACGCATGCATGTTTCGTGGGTATCAACCTCCTTAAGTTGGATCCAAGCATCTAGTGGAATAGGAATGTTTTCAGCACCATATTTAATCATTTTATTTTCCTCTTGATCTACAATCCCAATAGTAATCTTAGGACCTAATCCTTCCACTTTAAAACGTATAGATTCTCTGTTAATCTCTAGTTCTTTGATTTTATCTTGCGGAATTACGTCTGCAAAACGTTGTAGATTTTCTAGGTTAGTTAATACGGCATATACGCTACCAGCACTAGCGTTTACTTTTCCTATTTTACTTTCATATTTAATCTCTGCCATTATTTATTCCAATTTGATGGATGTTTTTGCCAATCTTTGATTGCTGCTTCATCTTCTGGATTTATCATACCCAAATGAGAGGCGTGGTGCAATACTGTATCCATGTTAGTTAATGAAGTGAGATCTACTCCTAGTTTAGATAATTTACGTTGTGTAGTAGGAAATTCATAATCAAAAATAGTTACAATGCCTAAGACTTTACATCCATTGTTTCTAATAGCTTCTACTACCTTAACGCAATTATTACCCGCATTAACTTGATTTTCAACGATAACGACATTTTGTCTAGGGCGCAAATCTCCTTCGATTTGATTTTCTAGTCCATGATCTTTGGGTGTGGGATGGACATAGACAAAAGGTAAACTTAGTTGTTCTGCTACGAGTACTCCATGAGCGATGGCATTGGTTGCTATACCAGCAACAACATCTGTATCTGGATACAACTCTGCTATTGTGCGTGATAATTCTAATCGAACAAAGTCTCTCATCTTAGGATAGGATAAGATTTTGCGATCATCACAATACATTGGTGCAGACCATCCATTAGCCCATTTGAAAGGGTTGTTTAACTGAAACTTGAACGCTTTCAACTGAAGAAGTTTCAGAGCCGTCATGTTTTGTAAGATACTCATATAAGAAGGTCAAAATCAAAATTCTTGGCAAAGGTACAACTTTTTTTATAAAAATACAAATGTATTTGTTATTTTACCTTATTTTTTTGTTCATAATTCAATATTTTTTCGTTTTGTGAATTTTGAATTTCCTCTATTTTTTGAATATCTTTCATTAACCATCCAAGTTGATAGGTTTCTGCAAGTGCATTTTTTTCTTTGTCATTTAGATAATAAATCCAAGATGAGTTAGAATCGGTTCCATTACCTTTGACTCGTATTCTTGAATTTTGATAAGTGCTGATAAAACTCAAAAAAGTAAGCGCTTGTTCATCTTCTAATGTCATGATTTCGTGATGTCCTTGTGCCTCAAATTGGTGATTCGTTCCGGAGAATAGTTGTTCTTCGTTATCGCCAGATAGTGTAATGGAATTTTGTGCTACAGGTTTATTTCCAAAATAGTAACTCTTGACGATTGTTTTATGATCATCACGGACATATGCCTGGATAAAGTTGCGAGATGTATTGCTATTCGTTACCAGGAGTTTATGAACATATCTACCATTATTTTCGTATTGGTCGTTTTTTTCGTAAGAGAATTTTTTAATCAACTTATCAACTTGCTCAAATAACGGCGGTAGTAATGTTTCTGTGTATGCTAATGTTGTTTTTGCTTCAAGATAAATAATAGAATCTGCTAGGCTTTTGGCTTTAATGCGTTGGGTTCTTAAAGTTGGAAAAGAGTTGTGTACAGAATCTATAATAAGTTTTGCTTGTTGCAATGCTCCGGAATCAATCAGGGTTTGTGCTTCTATCAATAGATTGTTTGCGTTTAGCTCTGTGCTATCTATTTTTTGTTCTATTTTTTGCTCCGTTTTGTTATCGCATGAAGTTGCAAATAGTATGATGGTTGGGAGTATAAGAAAAAAAATCTTTAACATGGTAAAAATCAATTTTATGGATTAAAACAATGCAAAGGTACGAATAAATATTCAAAAACGCAAAAAAATAATAAAAAAATGTTTAGAAATTTGTTGGTTTGTAAATATTTTTGTACCTTTGCAGCCGATAAATTATGCTCGTAGCATTGATGTTTAGTTTTTAAGTAGCAAAAATCACATAAATTAGATAAAAAAGCATGAAAAAATCTTTATTCTTATCATTAGTATTTGCAACTGCAATGCTAGTTAGTTGTGGAGGTGCAATTCAGCCTGAAAAGGTGACCGTAAATCCAGGAACTCTGGTAGTGGCTGGTAACAAAGTTGAGGCTGATATTACCGGTACATTCCCTGTGAAAAAATTCTCTAAAAAAGCAGTAGTAACAGTAACTCCAGTATTGGTTTACGAAGGTGGTGAGGCTGTTGGTAAGTCAGTAACTTATGTTGGAGAAAAAGCTAAAGAGAACGGAACAGTTATTCCTTTCAAAGAGGGAGGAAAGTTTGCTCTTAAGGCATCTTTTGATTATGTGCCAGCTATGGCCGAGTCAAAGTTGGTTCTCCGATTCACTGCTAAAAATGGAAATCGAGTTGTTGAAATCCCTGAGATGAAAATTGCAGATGGTGTTGTTGCGACAGCTACATTAGCTTCTGCAGATGATGTGAAACCACAAGTGACAGCAGATAAATTTCAACGTATCATTCAAGAGGTACAAGAAGCTGATATTCGTTTCTTGATTCAACAAACAGCTTTGCGTAGTTCAGAGTTGGCTTCCAAAGAGATGAAGGATTTGAAAAAAGCAATTAAGAGTGCCAATAAAGATGCAAATAAAGCTATCAACAAGATTGAAGTTTTGGGTTATGCATCCCCTGATGGTGGTCAAGACTTGAATGAAAAATTGGCAGATGCTCGTCAAGAAAAATCACAAAGATATATCCAAAATCACCTCAGAAGTACTCGAGTAAAAGCTAATATCGAGTCTGACGTAACAGCAGAAGACTGGGAAGGTTTCCAAAAAGCATTGGAAGCTAGTGATATTCAAGATAAAGAGTTGGTTTTGCGTGTCCTAAGTATGTATTCTGATCCAGAAGAGCGTGAGGTGCAAATTAAGAACCTCAGTGCAGTATTTGAAACAATAGCTGAGGAGGTGTTGCCAGCACTTCGTCGTAGCCGTCTTGTTCTAACAACTGATTTGATTGGTAAGTCAGACGAGGAGATTCTTGCTTTAGCAACTACTGATCCTGCTGCATTGAATGTTGAGGAGTTACTTTACTCAGCAACATTGTTCAATAGTGTAGATGAGAAATATGCTATCTACGAGAAGGTAATGGAGTTGTTCCCAAAAGATCACCGCGCATATAACAACTTGGGTATTATCAATTTCAATAAAGGCAATGTTGCAGAGGCACACAGTTTCTATGCAAAAGCGCTTCAATTAGCTCCAACTAACCCTGATGTAAATTACAACTTAGGTATTTTGGCAATGTCAGAGGGTGATTTGAATAAAGCCGAGGAATATCTTGGTAAAGCAGCTGGTACTGAGGGTAATCTAAGTGCTGCTATGGGTACTCTATATACAATGAAGGGAGATTATGCAGCAGCTAATAGTGCATACGGTAATCTAGTTAGCAATAACGCAGCTGTTCAACAAATCATCAACGAGGACTATGCTGCAGCACGCCAAACATTAGCAAATGTTGAGAATCCAAATGCTGTTACCGCATATTTAGCAGCAGTTGTTGGAGCTCGTACTAATGATCGTGATGCTGTATACAAGAATCTTGCAATCGCTGTAGAGCGTGATGCAAATTTGAAAGTTAGAGCACAAAAAGACATGGAGTTTGCAAAGTATGTTACTGATGCAAAGTTCCAAGAGATTATTAAATAATGTCAATACTTTTTCCAAAAGTACGAAAACCACGTGAGTGGGACTATCGCCCCATTTACTATGATAAAGAAAAGGAGGCGCGCAAGGATAAACTTGCGCGTCTTCATCGTGGTTCCTTTCGTGAAGCGCATGAAGCGAACACTTACAACAGGAGAAGCGCCAAAAAACGTCAATCTAAGTTGCTACTCTGGGTTGCATTGCTCTTGCTTCTCTTATTTGTTTTTTACTATCTACTATGAGTGACATCATTCATCTCCTGCCTGACAGTGTAGCAAATCAAATTGCCGCTGGAGAGGTGATTCAAAGACCGGCTTCTTGTCTAAAAGAATTGGTTGAAAATTCTTTAGATGCGGGTGCTTCTCATATCCGTGTCATAGTGCGAGATGCAGGTCGTACATTATTGCAGGTGGTAGATGATGGTAAGGGAATGAGTTCTACTGATGCTCGTATGGCGTTTGAACGTCATGCTACATCTAAAATTTCTATCGCTTCTGATTTGTTCCAATTGAGAACAATGGGATTTAGAGGTGAGGCTCTCGCTAGTATATCTGCAGTTGCACATGTCGAAATGCAAACCCGCCGAGAGGAAGATGAGGTAGGAACTCGCATAGAGATCGCAGGATCTCAATTATTGGAGCAGGATATTGTTCAATGTTCAGTAGGTACTAATATACGTGTAAAAAACCTTTTTTACAACGTTCCTGCCCGTCGTAAATTTCTCAAAACCGACCAAACAGAGCTTCGTAATCTATTGACCGAATACAACCGCATTGTATTGGTTAATCCTCAAGTGCAATTTACTTTTGTGAGTAATGATGAAATCCTTTCTGAATTACCTCCTTGTACTATAAAACAGCGTATTGAAGCAGTCTTTGGTCATTCTTCTAAACCTTATACAAGTCATTTGGTAGATATCTCTACCGAAACAGAGTTGGTTAAGATTTCAGGTTTTATTGGCAAACCCGAAACGGTCGGAAAAAATAGCCAACAATATATGTTCGTAAATGGGCGATATATGCGTCATACATATTTTCACAAAGCCATTATGACTGCATATTCAGGGTTGTTATTACCAGACCATTCTCCTTCATATTTTTTGTATTTTGACATTGATCCTGATGCAATAGATGTGAATATACATCCGACAAAAACGGAGATAAAATTTGCTGACGAACAAGCTATATTCCAAATCTTACTAGCGGCAACCAAGGAGGCATTGGGTAAATTTAATGTATCGCCATCTTTGGATTTTGTGAGTTCTACTCAGTTGGAATTTCCAACTGTAAGTTCGGGTGCGATGCCAATAAAAGCCCCCACGATGCAAATAGATCCTAGTTATAATCCTTTTAAAACGCATATTAAGCGTGATAGTGCAGTTTCTAATTGGGAGGATTTGTATACTCAAAATCATGAAGATCTCCCCAATATAGTATCTTCTACTTCAGCTATGTTGTTTGAGGATAATCCTCAGATAACAGATACCACTCCGCTTCTGCAGTGTGGCAATCGTTATATCCTTGCGCCTGTAGAGCAAGGGATTGTATTGATTCATCAACATCGTGCGCACGCGCATATATTATTCAAGGAGTTGTGTGTCCAATTGAGTCATTCACAAGCCCTTACACAGCCACTTTTATTCCCAGAGGTGATTGAACTTATGGAGGATGATTGGCAAACTCTTCAACAGTTGCTGCCCGATTTAAAAGGTTTGGGCTTTGTGCTAGAGCAGTTTTCGCCTCAAGCATATACTATTTCGAGTGTTCCTGCTTTGTTGGGGCAGAAGAATGCTGTGGATACTTTATTACAGGTTATACATGATGTTCAGGATACCGAACATTCGGTTGTAGAACAATGGCAAGAGACTTTAGCTCTTAGTCTAGCCAACCAAATGGCAATCCCTCAAGGCAAACCTTTGAGCGATAAAGAAATGCGCGATTTGGTTAATAGATTTATGAATGATCCATCTAGACATTTGCCTAATGGTCAAGTAATTTTATCAATACTCAATCATGATGATATACAGAAGCGTTTTTAGAAGCCTTTGTGCTTGTTTGTTGGCTATTGGTTGTACCGCTTGTTGTTCAACAAGAGAATACCAACTAACCATTTTGCATACCAATGATACTCATTCTCAAGTTGAACCATTAGAGGAGGGAAAGAGAGATGAGTTATGTGGTGGGTATGCAAGAAGGATGGGTTTTGTGCAGCAAGCGCGTTCTAAAGATCCTAATATACTCCTATTTGATGCCGGTGATTTTTCTCAAGGAACACCTTATTATAACTATTATCATGGCCGTATTGAAATAGATGCTATGAATAGAATGCAATACGATGCTATCACCTTGGGTAATCATGAATTTGATTATGGTGTTGATACATTGGCTCAGGTGTTGAAAATGGCCAATTTTCCAATCGTTTGCTCCAATTATGATGTGACTAGTACGGCTTTGGAGGGAATAGTATTGCCTTATACGGTGATCAACCGTTCAAACTTGCGTATTGGTGTGTTTGGTATCGGTGTGAATCCAACTGGATTAATTTCAGATAAAAATTTTGCGCCAATCAAATATTTAGATCCAATAGAGACCGCTCAAAAAATAGCACATCTATTACGATATGAAGAGAAGTGTGATGTGGTGATTTGTTTGAGTCATCAAGGAACTCACCCTATGACAGGCAAAAATGTGTCAGATATTGAGTTGGCGGAGAAGACTCAAAATATAGATGTCATCATAGGTGCACATACGCATAAAGTAGTCGAAAATCTGTATGTAACAAATTTGAACGGAGATTCAGTTTTATTGGTTCAAACGGGTAAGGCGGGTGCCAGAATAGGCGAAATAACATTGAAAATAGGCCAATAAAGGCACAAATATCCCAAAAAATTTGCATATTCCAAAAAAAAGTAGTTACTTTGCAGTCGATTTCAAGATTAAGTAAAAACTAAAAACAAATACTAACAAATTAATTACAAATTATTATGTCAGCTATTGAATCAAAAGTAAAAGCAATTATTGTTGATAAATTGGGTGTTGAGGAATCACAAGTGACTCTAGATGCTAGCTTCACAGCAGATCTTAATGCAGATTCTCTTGACACAGTTGAGTTGATCATGGAATTTGAGAAAGAGTTTGGTATCTCTATTCCAGATGAGGACACAACTAAGATCAACACTGTTCAAGATGTAGTTGATTACATTGAGAAACTTCAAGCATAATTTTGTAGAAGAATTCTAACTTTAGCGAGTTTGTAAGGTAATTCTTACAGACTCGCTCAGTCTATTTGTGTATATGAATGCAAAGCGTGTTGTAGTTACGGGATTGGGTATGGTAACATCATTGGGTAATGATGTTCAAACGACGTGGAATAATTTGCTCGCGGGCGTTAGTGGTGCTGGTGAAGTATCCCACTTTGATCACTCTAATTTTAAAACTCATTTTGCTTGTGAGGTAAAAGATTTAGATGTATCCAACCTGTTTGATCCTAAAGAGCAACGCCGTTATGATCGAAATATACATTATGCTGTCCATTCAGCAGAGCAAGCCATTAAGGATGCTGGAATCAGTATAGCTGATGAAGATGCATATCGCTATGGTATCATCTACGGTTGTGGAATGGGTGGTGTACACACTATGGATACGAATATAGCAGGCTATGGTGCAGGAGATGGAATACCTCGTTTTAGTCCATTCTTTATTCCTATGATCATTCCTAATATGGCATCAGGAATGTTGGCTTTGCGTTATGGTTTTCGAGGTGTCAATTTCACTACAACCTCTGCATGTGCAAGTTCCGCTCATGCGATAGCTAATGCATATTACCACATTCGTATGGGATTGGCAGATGTCATTCTCACGGGAGGAAGCGAAGCTGCTATTGAGGTATCAGGTTTGGGAGGATTCAATGCATTGCATGCTATATCCACACGCAATGATTCTCCTCAGACAGCATGTCGTCCTTTCTCTGCATCGAGAGATGGTTTTGTGTTAGGCGATGGTGCAGCAACCTTAATTTTAGAAGATTACGAGCATGCCAAAGCACGTGGTGCAAAAATCTATGCTGAGATTGTCGGAGCTGGTATGACCTCAGATGCCTATCACATGACTGCTTCTGATCCTGAGGGTAGAGGTGCTATCGAAGCTATGAAAATGGCTATTAAGGAAGCTGGTATTACATATGATCAAGTGGATTATGTGAATGCTCATGGTACATCCACTCCAGTAGGTGATGTAGCTGAGGTTAAAGCTATCAAAGAGGTGTTTGGCGAGCATGCTTATGATTTGAATATCACTTCATCTAAGTCTATGACGGGTCACTTGCTAGGTGCAACGGGTGCTGTAGAGGCGATTATTTCTATTCTTTCGTTAAAGCACCAGGTGGTTACTCCTACAATCAACCACGAAGAGGGAGATGAAGATCCAAATATCGATTACAAACTGAATTTCACCTTCAATCAAGCGCAAGAGCGTGAGATTCGCTATGCGATGAGCAATAACTTCGGTTTTGGAGGACATAACGCAAGTCTATTGTTCAAAAAACTTTAAGACTTTTAGAAAACAACGCGACGTGAGTCGCCATATATATTAACTGTTTTATTTTTTAAGGTATTATGATTATTTCAAAAATTGGTGAGAACGCAGGTTTGATCTGGAATGCACTACAAGGTGGTGCTCTCACATTGAAAGCTTTGAAGAAAGCTACAAAATTGAAGAACGACGAACTTTATCTTGCTTTGGGCTGGTTGGCTCGCGAGGGTAAAGTATCTTTCACTGAGGGTGAGGATTTGACTATCACACTTCTCTGATTACTTTAGAAGGCTGTCCAACATTGTTGGCAGCCTTATTTTGACTATACGATTACGCACTATTCACGCACAATAGACGGACAATAAGCGCACTATTCACGCACAATAACCGTATAATTAACATATTATGACAATAGCTATCGTAGGCGCATCAGGCGCTGTAGGACAAGAATTACTCAAGATTCTAGAGGAGCGTCAGTTTCCTGTTTCTCAACTTCGACTTTTCGGCTCTGCACGTAGTGCAGGCTCTACATATACTTTCTGCGGCAAAGAATATACCGTAGAAGAACTTCAACATGGTGACCAATTCAAGGGCATTGATATCGCTTTTGTTTCTGCTGGTGGCGGTGTTTCTCGTGACTATGCAGAGGATATCACTCGTCATGGTGCTATTATGATTGACAACTCATCTGCTTTTCGTATGGATCCTGAGATTCCATTGGTGGTTCCAGAGCTCAACACTGAGGATATTGAGCAAGCACTTGCTGAGGGTGGCAGACGTATCATCGCAAATCCTAACTGTACTACCATCATCATGGCTGTATGCTTGAAGGCTATTGAGGAGCTCTCTCATATCAAACGTGTGCATGTGTCTTCATATCAATCAGCTTCAGGTGCGGGTGCACAAGCTATGGCAGAGTTGGAGGAGCAATACCGTCAAGCGCTCAACGGTGAGGAGGTTAAACACCAGAAGTTTGCTTATCAATTGGCATATAACTTGATTCCTCAGATTGATGTCTTTGGCGATGATGATTATACTAAAGAGGAGTTAAAGATGTACCACGAGACTCGCAAGATCATGCACTCAGATATCGCTGTTTCTGCTACTTGCGTGCGTGTTCCTTCTCTTCGTGCACATAGCGAGGCTGTTTGGGTAGAGACAGAGAGTCCGCTCACTCCAGAGCAAGTACGTGATGCTATGGCTAAGGCGCAGGGTGTACAAGTAATGGATGATCCAACTCTAAACACTCAATACCCTTATCCAATGCCATTGTATTTGAGTGGAACAGACGATGTGTATGTAGGTCGTATCCGCAAGGACTTGGCTAATGAGAATGGTATCACTTTTTGGTGTGTAGGCGACCAAATTCGCAAGGGTGCAGCTCTCAACGCAGTACAAATAGCAGAGAAGATCATTAGTAAGCAATAAGTTAAATATATGTACTAAATAATAAAGCCACACCTGAATGTGTGGCTTTATTTATATATAATAAGGTGATATGATTACCCTACTTGGCTACCGTTCTTAACTGGAGAAGTGACGGTGGTTACTACCAACTTGCCGTCTGCATCCACAGCTGAAAGAATCATACCTTGTGACTCAATACCCATCATCTTACGAGGTGGGAAATTGGCCATAAACAGAATTTGTTTACCTACCAAAACAGATGGATCAGGATAGCTTTGAGCGATACCACTCAAGATCGTGCGCTCGCCCATACCATCGTCCAAACGGAACTGCAACAAGCGGTCAGACTTCTTCACTGGTTGGCAATCAAGCACAGTAGCTACACGGATATCCATCTTGCAGAAGTCATCGAAAGTAGTAGCCTCTTTGATAGCCTCTGGCTTCCAGTTCTTGAGTGCTTCTTGTTTTTCAGCCTCTTCGTTTGCAGCTTTGATAGCTGCAAGGCGGTCGAGTTGTGTTTGGATTGTAGCGTCCTCAATCTTCTCAAAGAGTAGAGTTACTTCGCCCAATTCTTGAGACTCTTGGAGGAGGTTGATGTTACCTAACTCTTCCCACTTGAGCTCCTTCATGTTGAGCATGTCGCGGAGTTTAGCTGAAGAGAATGGAAGGAATGGTTCGAAGGCAATGCTGAGGTTAGCTGCGATTTGGAGAGATAAATGGAGGATAGTTGCAGTACGCTCCATATCGGTCTTAGCCACTTTCCATGGCTCGGTATCAGCCAGGTACTTGTTACCAATACGTGCGAGGTTCATAGCCTCTTTTTGTGCATCGCGGAAGCGGAAATCGTTGAGTAGTTTCTCTACTTCAGCCTTCACGTTTTGGAACTCAGCGATAGTAGCTTGGTCATACTCGTTGAACTGACCAGCCGCAGGCACCTTGCCATCGAAGTACTTCTTGGTGAGTACGAGAGCACGGTTGATGAAGTTGCCGTAGATAGCCACGAGCTCGTTGTTGTTGCGAGCTTGGAAGTCAGCCCAAGTAAAGTCGTTATCTTTGGTTTCAGGCGCATTGGCAGTCAGCACATAGCGCAAAACATCTTGTTTACCAGGGAAATCCACGAGGTACTCGTTGAGCCATACTGCCCAGTTGCGAGAGGTTGAGATCTTGTCACCCTCGAGGTTGAGGAACTCGTTAGAAGGTACATTATCAGGGAGGATATAGCTGCCTTCAGCCTTGAGCATAGTTGGGAAAACGATGCAGTGGAAGACGATATTATCCTTACCAATAAAGTGGAGTAGGCGGGTAGATGGGTCTTTCCACCATGTCTCCCAAGGACCGAGTTCTGGTTTAGCGTCGCAGAGCTCTTTGGTGTTGGATATATAGCCGATAGGTGCATCGAACCATACATAAAGCACTTTGCCTTCAGCACCCTCTACAGGCACTGGTATACCCCAATCAAGGTCGCGGGTCACGGCGCGTGGACGTAGACCGCTATCGAGCCAAGACTTACATTGGCCATAGACATTAGGACGCCACTCTTTGTGCTCTTGGAGAATCCACTCCTCTAACCATTGTTGATATTGATCTAGTGGAAGATACCAGTGCTTGGTCTCCTTTTTGGTGAGTGCGTTTCCGTTTATGGCGTTGTATGGGTTGATAAGCTCGTCTGGAGAGAGGGTAGCGCCACACTTCTCACATTGGTCGCCGTAGGCACCTGCTGCGTGGCAACGTGGGCACTCGCCGCGGATATTACGGTCGGTGAGAAACTCCTGAGTCTCAGGATCATAGAACTGCTCAGAGGTTTGCTCTACGAACTTATTGTTGTCATACAAGTGGCGGAAGAAATCCGATGCAAGCTTGTGGTGAGTCTTGCTAGTAGTACGTGAATAGACATCAAAGGAGATACCGAAGCCCTCGAATGAGTCCTTGATGATTTGGTGGTAGCGGTCTACGACTTGTTGGGTAGTGATACCCTCTTTGCGTGCGCGAATGGTCACTGGCACGCCGTGCTCATCGCTACCTCCTACATAGAGTACAGGTTCACCTTTGAGGCGAAGGTAGCGAACATAGATATCAGCAGGCACATACACACCTGCCAAGTGTCCGATATGTACAGGACCGTTGGCATAAGGTAGGGCTGCTGTTACAAGTGTACGTTGAAATGATTTCATATTGTTTTGTAGTTATTTATTTTCTGTTTTTACACCAAAGAGTGGTTGAATATACTGTGTTTCTAGTTCTTCGATAGTAACGTGATGAATATCTTCTTCTTTAGCAATAGATATTTTGCCAGTTTCTTCTGATATAACAATGATTAGTGCATCGGATTTTTCGGCAAGTCCCAATGCTGCACGGTGTCTAAGTCCATAAGATTGAGGTAGATCTGTGCGTTTAGAAACTGGTAGGATACAAGCTGCGGCTGAGATCTTTCCGTTGTTGATAATCATAGCTCCATCGTGTAATGGGGTGTTTTTAAAGAAGATATTTTCAATAAGGCGTGCAGATAAGACAGCATCTATTGTTTCTCCAGTATCTTCATACACCTTGAGTTCTTGTTGTGTTTTGATGACTATGAGTGCTCCAGTTTTGGTTGCAGCCATATGTTTACATGCATTAACAATGGAATCCGCTTGGAGTTGGGCGTTCTGTAGCTGTCTAACTCTAGACCAGCGATCTTTAAAGCGTTCGAAGTTAAATTGTGAACCTATTCTGTAGAAGAACGAACGAACTTCTTCTTGGAAAATGACGATAAGTGCGATAGCTCCTACGCTGATGAAACGATCAAAAAGCGCTCCAGTTAATTCCAAATCAAACAAATAAGTAACGATGAGCCACATGATCACGAAGGTCAAGATACCCCAAAATAGATTGTTGGCACCAGAACGTCGTAATACACGATACATAACAAAAAGCAGTAAGGAAACTAATAGAATATCAATTATGTCTTTAATACCGAGTATCATACTATTTGTTATTAGTCAATTTAAAAATTTCTATTGCTTGTTTAGTTGCAGCCACGTCGTGCACACGTAGAATATTGGCTCCTCGTTCAAGTGCAATAGTTTGAGCTGCAATCGTAGCAGGGAGGACTTGATCGGGTGTGGTGTTGAGTGGTTTATATACCATTGATTTTCTAGAAACTCCCACAAGTATCGGGGTGTCTAGCGTTTCTTTCAGTATATCTAGTTGTTGTAATATACTATAATTTTGTTCGACAGTCTTATTAAAGCCAAATCCAGGGTCAACGATAACATCCGCTATACCTAGTTTATGCAGTGTATCTAACTTTCGTTCAAGAGATGCAAGCATCTGTGATAGAGGGTTATTGTAGGATTCAATGGGTTGTATATCAACTGAATGTGTTAAAATATATGGTGTATGGTATTTGCACAATACACTCCACATTTTATCGTCAGCCTCTCCGCCATATACATCATTGATAATGTCAGCTCCAGCTAATAGTGCCCGTTCTGCAATATCGGCTCTAAATGTATCCACAGAAATGATAATATCTTTCCAATGACTACGTATAGCAGTGAGCGCAACGGATAATCTCTTCCACTCTTCTTCTGCTGTTACTGGTGTAGAATTAGGGCGTGTAGAACAAGCTCCAATATCCAATATATCAGCACCTTCGGAAATGAATTTTTCGACAGTAGTAAGTATCTCATTTTCCGATAGAGAACTACATGATGTGTAGAAACTATCGGGTGTAATATTCACTATCGCCATCACTCGTGGTAAGGATAGATCTAGCAGATGATTATGTGTGCGAATATAGTTGCGCATTTTCCGTGCAAAGTTACAAAAAATCTGCTGATTAAACGAATAAATCAACAAAAAACCTTGAAAAACAGAGCATTTTTTTGGAAAAAGTACCTTTTATTTGTTTTTTTTAGTGAAAAATTAGTGTAAATCAGTTTTTTTGTGTAACTTTGCAAGCTGAAAAATCTATAGATGACAAAAAAACTCAAAATTATGAATATCAAAATTGTATCAAAGACATTGATTTTTGCTGCAGTACTCGCATTGGGTGCTTGTGGTGCTACTACAAAGAAAGACCTTAACACTAAGACTTCGTTCTGGACAGGTTGGAAGAACTTTGACCCAACAACTACTCGTTTCGAGGCTTATGAAGGTAATCTTGCTCAAGCTCCAACAGGTATGCTTCCTATTCTAGGTGGAACATTCACTATTGGTCAGCAAGACGAATTCATCACAGCTCCTCGCAATAGTGATCGTCGAACAATTACCGTTAGCTCTTTCTTTATGGATAAGTATGAGGTAACCAATATTGCATGGCGTGAATATTTGCAATGGAATCAATTTGTGTTTGGAAATACAAGACCTGAGTTAGTAGAAGCTTTACTCCCAGATACTACTGTTTGGCGTGATGAGATGGCTTACAATGAGCCATATGAGGAGTATTACTTCCGTCACCCAGCTTATAGTTTCTATCCAGTAGTAGGTGTTTCTTGGGAGCAAGCTATGGCATATTGCCAATGGCGTACTGACCGTGTGAACGAGAACTTCTTGGTTTCTAACAAGTACATAGAGTTGCCTCCATACAATATGTTGCGCCCTATGACTCGTGAGGCAATAGATGAGATGCTCGTTGCTGCTGGTCATACTAACACAGAGGCATATGTAACTACAGTTCAATTGCCATATGCAACTGCGTTGAGCTATGGTTATGATGGACCAGAAGAATCAGTTGTAGAGATGTATCACCTATCTTATGAGTGGATTAGAGATCATTTCGTATTCAATACTGAAAAATATTTGAAGAGCAAAAATTACAACCCAACTCTTGGTGCGGCAGCACGTACTAATGCTCATGACATTACTCGTAAGTTGAATAGTGCCGACGGTTTGTTGTTGGTAGGTTATCGTCTTCCAACTGAGGCAGAGTGGGAGTATGCTGCGTTTGCTCCTGTAGCCGATGAAGATGGTCTTCCAACAGAAGGTAAAATCTATCCATGGTCAGGTTATTACCCACGTGACTTGTCTCCTAAGACAAAGGGAAAATTGATGGCCAACTTTGTTCGTGGTAAAGGTGATATGATGGGTGTTGCTGGTGATCACAACGATGGTTATGTTATGACAGCACCTGTTGATGCTTATGAGCCAAATGATTTCGGTTTGTACAATATGGCTGGTAACGTTAATGAGTGGGTATTGGACGTATATCGTGAGACCTCATTCGAAGAGATGACAGAGTACAACTCATTCCGTGGTAATGTGTACAAAAAACTTAAAAAGGATAAAAAAGGCAATTTGATTTTGACCGATTATGGTACACTTGCAGTAGAGTTTGGCGCATCAGATGATAAACGTAATTATCGCGATGGTGATGCATCTTCTCTATTTGACACTGATTATCCACTTGATACTGTAGGATTGTCTGAGGAGCGAAAAGCTACTATCAAGCATGATCCATCTGATATTCTTATTCCTCGTATCAACGATGAGACACGCGTATACAAAGGTGGTTCTTGGAAAGATCGTATCTATTGGTTGAATCCTACAACACGTCGTTTCAAACAACAAAACGAATCTTCTAGCACAATTGGTTTCCGCTGTGCAATGAGTGTTTTGGGTAAAGAGTAATCAAAATCTTAAAATTAAATATTATGAATATTCCATCAAATTTGCGTTATACCAATGAGCACGAATGGATTCGTGTTGAGGGAGATGTAGCGTACGTAGGTATTACTGATTATGCTCAATCTGAATTAGGAGAGATTGTTTTTGTTGACATTAATACAGAAGGTGAGACTGTTGCTCAAGGTGAAGTGTTTGGTTCTGTTGAGGCAGTTAAAACTGTTAGTGATTTGAATATGCCTGTAGAAGGTGAAGTATTGGAAGTCAACGAAACAATTAATGATCAACCAGAATTAGTAAACAATGATCCATATGGTGAGGGTTGGATGATTAAGATTTCTATTGCTAACCCAGCAGAATTGGATACATTGCTTGATGCAGAAGCATACCAAGCTTTGATCGGTTAATCCTATTTCAATCGAATATAAAAGAAAAAGAGCGACTACTCTGTGAGTGGTCGCTCTTTTGTTGTATCTACTCAGCAGTTTACAGATAAGGTAAGAAGAGGGAGACGATATGATATTGCCTATGTAGTATATTATATTGCTGTAAAAAAATAAGTAACCGAGAGCTGGTTACTTATTTTACACTATAAGACGC
The DNA here is from genome assembly GCA_017391525.1 of Paludibacteraceae bacterium. GTDB lineage: Bacteria > Bacteroidota > Bacteroidia > Bacteroidales > Paludibacteraceae > Colicola. The sequence continues at coordinate 26,645 of JAFOYE010000033.1, forward strand.
AATCGTCTATATTAGAAATAGGATTTATTGACCTTGCCGTGTTTTGCTGAATCCAGCATAAACAAGTTCGATATCCATAGGTTTATCTTGATCGTTAGCTGATCTAATGCGTGTAGCCGATATAGTTTGCAATGGCTTAACCGCTTGAACAGCTCCCGTTGATGAGTTGGTTGTAACAGAAACTGGTACTAGAACAAAATCCAATTGATCTACTTTTTCTTCACTACGTAATTGTTGTGTTAATAACTTAGAAAGGTCATACGTGTAGTGGTAGAAAACGTTGTCCAAACTGTCTGTAGTGGCAGATAATGCGGTTACAATAGCTACAGAATCAGATGGTGTTTTATTTTCGCTGAAGAATGTATTTACTTTATCTTTTTGTATCAACATCATGTATGATGCAGGTCTATCCCAATTATCTCTAGGACGTTCTGTAGTTGTGTCTGAATACAATACATCTACAGTCAAATCTGCTTTATTAATATACACGCGATACTTTTCGCTATCTCCTAATTGTTTGTCAATACGATCATAAATCGCATTCATATTAACAGAGAGTTCAGTATTGATGTTAGCAGGTGATACAATGTAATTTGTGTCAGTGATACTTGTGTATGTTTCTAAGATAGAATGTCTATTAGGATATGTGTATCTATTGACTTGTCTTACTTCTTCGTTTGCGTAGAAAGCGCGAGTATCATTGATGACTGTGTCATTCATTTGAGGACGTTGCATTGTGAAATGATAGAAGACAGTCATTGTTATATCATTGATATAAAGAACGTTGCTACCACCAAAGTCTGTGCAGATGTATAGTCCTTTAAATTCTTCGTTAAAGGCCTTTTGTGATGAAAAATCCTTTATTTTGAAGAATCGTTTCGCAAAATCATTTGAGAGTTTTATGCGAATAGTAGGAACATACGATTCTGTTTCAGATTCATAAGAAGAATCCGAAGGATTATTAGGGACAACAATTTGCGAGTGTTCGGATATGTACGTTGATTTAGTTAAACTACAATAGTCATTCAACTGGATGTTGCTATTTAGATTGTCCTTGTTGTACAATGTCTTCTTGTCCATCTCGTATACAGCTATGCTTGTTGGACTATTACCATCTCCATACCAATTCTTGTAGTATAGATATAAGCAAACAGAGTCAACTTCAGCTGTTTCGTTTGGATACTCAAACCCTTCTGGGCAAGCCAATTGTGTAAGAATATCGGCCTTGAGAGTTCCAAAATGGGTTTCACATTCTCCTAGTAGAAAAGAGTCTGGAGTCAAACTAATAGCTATCAAGCTAGAATCCAATTGTGAGGTAACAGTAAATGTGTCCGATAAAACTCGGATATCATCATCTGGCAGGGTGGATGCACCTGCACTGATGGAATTATCTTCGCTACAACTAACTACTGCTCCAGCAAATAGGAGTAGCAGCATAATGATAAAATTATTCTTCGTCTTCTTCATTCTTACCTAGTAACTCATTGTAGAATTTTAGGTGTGCTTCTTTGTCTTCTCCGACATATGGCATAATAGGTTTGCCGCTATTTTGTGCATAATTGAGCAAACGTTGATTGACATTGTCAGATGATAAAACGATGGCGTCACAATAATCAATAGCTAAACGCATAAGATCTTCATAAGCCACTGGAAGACCAGCAATGCCGCGAACGTGACTTTGCAGAATAGAACCGCCAATGATTTTTTCTGCAAATTTGCTATTGAATGGAGTATCAAATTCTTCGCTATCAAGCGATAGTACTACTTTGCTATTCTCAAAGAAAGGCGTGTCACTATATAGTTTCTTGATGAAAAGTGGCGTTAGAGCTGACATCCATCCAGAGCAATGAACGATATTAGGAGTCCAGCGAAGTTTTTTGACCGTTTCAAGCACACCGCGTGCAAAGAAAATACAACGTTCGTCATTGTCCTTGTATTCTACTCCATTAGCGTCTAATATACCTTTACGACGATGGAAGTAATCATCGTTGTCAATAAAATAAATTTGAATACGAGCCGATTGTATACTTGCTACCTTGATGAGTAGTGGATGATCTGTCTCTGCAATGATAATGTTGATGCCAGATAGACGGATTACTTCATGCAACTGATTACGTCGTTCATTGATTTCTCCGAATTTAGGCATAAATGTTCTAGTCTCATAACCTGTAGATTGAAACCACTCCGGTAGCTTCCTATTTAGAGTACGAACAGGGGTCTCCTCATCTAGATAAGGAAAGATTTGTTGTGAGACAAACAATATACGATTAGGCTCTTTCATGTTGTGTATTTTTATAAAAGGTATTATTTCCCGCTACAAAGGTACTAAAAAAATCTGATATTACATAATTTTTCACCAAAAAACTTTCATTTTTCCTATATTTATTGTACCTTTGCGAACTTTTTCGTTAAAAAAACATTAAATAATAATATATGCAGATAATCAATACAAAGCAAGAATTGACTAGCCAAATGGCTGCGTGTGTTCGTCAAGGAAAGACAATTGGTTTTGTCCCCACTATGGGAGCATTGCATGCAGGTCATGCATCTTTGGTAAAGCGTGCGTGCGAAGAAAATGATGTGTGTGTGGTAAGTGTATTTGTGAATCCCACTCAATTTAACAATAAAGAGGATTTGTTAAAATATCCTCGTAACATTGCTAAAGATGCTGAATTGTTAGCTGATTTAGGAGTGCATTTCGTGTTTGCTCCTTCCCCAGAAGAGATGTATAATCCAGAGGAAATGGAACAAACATTTGTATTTGATTTTGCTGGTTTGGACCAAGTGATGGAAGGAAAGATGCGTCCTGGTCATTTCAATGGGGTAGTGCAAGTGGTGAGTAGATTATTTGACTTAGTACAACCCAGTCGTGCGTATTTTGGCGAAAAAGATTTTCAACAATTAGCTATTATTCATCATATGGTTGAGCGTTCGTATATGGCAGAGCGCTATACGAACTTGCAGATAATAGATTGTCCTATTGTACGCGAGGTGAGTGGCCTAGCCATGAGCAGTCGCAACGAACGACTATCTGAGCAGGAGAAACAGACTGCTGTTGCTATATCAAAAACTCTATTTGCTTCCAAAGAATGGGCAAAGAGTGCCAATGTAAAAGAGGTACAGCAACAAGTAATTAACACGATCAATTCTGTGGAAGGATTGGAAGTAGAATACTACGAGATTGTTGATAAAAACACCCTTCAACCCACAGACTGCTGGAACAATGCTGTCGGTTGTGTCACCGTGTACTGCGGTCCTGTCCGACTGATTGACAATATACGATATTAATAACAAGCACAAAATCCTATATTCCTTGTAAAATCTTAGGTTATTCATAGGTTATTTAGCAATGATCAAGCAAGTAATAATAGACAGTGGTATACTTTTTCTCGAAGGAGTTTTCCCTCCCGAGATAGAGGTTCTTTATCTTTCTCCAGAGCAGATTACCTCTGAGGCAGTTCGCTGCGCAGATGCGTTGTTTATACGTACACGTACGCAGATTAATAAGGAGTTACTCCATGGCTCTAATGTTCGCTTTGTCGCAACAGCTACCATTGGCTTTGACCACATAGACCAAGACTTTTGCCGTGAGGCAGGCATATATTGGGTATCTTGTCCCGGCTGTAATGCTCAAGCAGTCTGCGACTATGTTGAGGAAGCCATCGCTTCATCGCCTCATCACTTGATCGCCTCATCGCCTCTTACCATAGGTATTGTCGGCTATGGTCATGTAGGCAAACTTGTCGCCCAGATGGCAGAAAGAAAAGGGTATAAAGTTCTCCTTTCCGACCCACCCTTAGGTATAGGTATGTCACTCAATGAGTTAGCGCCTTTATGTGATGTCCTCACGTTTCACACCCCACTTACCCACGAAGGCGAACACCCTACTTACCACCTTTGTGATGCGAATATTCTTCGTCTCTGCAAACCCAATACTCTTATTATCAACGCTGCTCGTGGTGGTGTCATAGACGAACAAGCACTCCTATCTCAACTCTCAACTCTCAACTTTCAACTCTCAACCGCCATCGACTGTTGGGAGAACGAACCGAATCTAAATCAGGAACTACTCAAGCATGTTGATTTGGCATCATTTCATATTGCGGGCTACTCTATTCAAGGTAAAATGAACGCTAGTGAGATGTGTTTGCGTGCTTTTTGTGAATTTTTCTCGCTTCCTATTTTGTCAATCAATAAAAAAGCAGTACCTTTGCAAGGTGATTCGGAATCAGGATGGTTGAAGCGTATTTCTGACCAACTCAAAGCACAGCCCGAGCACTTTGAACAATTACGTAAACAATTTAGATTAAGATAATGGCAAGTTTTCAAAAACTTACCCCTCGAGCTACAGATTACTCGAAGTGGTACAACGAATTAGTAGTAAAAGCAGACCTCGCTGAGCAATCAGCTGTACGTGGATGTATGGTAATCAAACCTTATGGTTATGCCATTTGGGAAACTATCCAAGCAGAATTGGATCGTCGTTTCAAGGAGAATGGCGTAAAGAACGCATATTTCCCATTGTTGATTCCAAAATCTTTCCTCAGCCGTGAGGCAGAGCACGTAGAGGGTTTTGCTAAAGAGTGCGCTGTGGTTACTCACCACCGTCTCATGAACGATCCAGAAGGTAAGGGTGTGGTAGTTGATCCTAAGGCTCGCCTTGAGGAAGAACTCATCATTCGTCCTACTTCTGAGACCATTATCTGGTCCACCTACAAGAACTGGATCTCATCTTACCGCGACCTTCCTATTCTCTGCAACCAATGGTGCAACGTGATGCGTTGGGAGATGCGTACCCGCCTCTTCTTGCGTACCGCTGAGTTCCTCTGGCAAGAGGGTCACACTGCACACGCAACCGAGGAAGAGGCAGAGAACTACGCAGCTACTATGCTCGATGTATATGCAGACTTCGCTGAGAAAGTGATGGCTATTCCAGTTGTGAAAGGTGTGAAATCTCCTAACGAGCGTTTTGCTGGTGCTTTGAATACTTACTCTATCGAGGCAATGATGCAAGATGGTAAGGCGTTGCAAGCGGGTACTAGCCACTTCTTGGGTCAAAACTTCGCTAAGTCATTTGACGTTACTTTCCTCAACAAAGAGAATAAGTTTGAGTATGTTTGGGCTACTTCTTGGGGTGTTTCTACTCGCCTCATGGGTGCGCTGATTATGACTCACTCTGATGATAACGGTTTGGTTCTTCCTCCAAACCTTGCTCCTACTCAAGTGGTTATCGTGCCTATCTTCAAGAAACAAGAGCAATTGGATGAGTTGCTGGCTAAACTCAATCCATTGGCAGACGAACTCAAGAAACTCGGCATACGCGTACAGATCGACGCTAGCGACAAAGCTACTCCTGGCTTCAAGTTTGCTGAGTACGAACTCAAGGGTGTACCTTTGCGAATTGCTATGGGTGGTCGCGACCTCGAGAACGGTACTGTAGAGCTCGCTCGTCGTGATACCTTGACCAAGGAGACAGTTGCGTTTGATGGCATTGTAGAGACCATCCAAAACTTGCTCAAGGAGATCCAAGATAATATCTACCAAAAGGCGCTTAACTTCCGTATTGAGAATACTCGCGAGGTGGACACTTGGGAGGATTTCAAAGAGGAGATCAAGAAACCTGGCTTCTTGCTTTGCCACTGGGATGGTACTCCAGAGACAGAGGAGAAGATCAAGGCTGAGACCAAGGCAACTATCCGTTGTATTCCTTTGGAGGGCGACAAGACACCAGGTAAATGTATCTACACAGGCAAACCAAGTGCACAACGCGTTATATTCGCAATTGCATACTAAAAATAGAACAAAGTTACATAGTTTATATATCAGAAAAATCGCACTCAATGTGCGATTTTTTTGTGTATTTCAAAAAAAAGCAGTACCTTTGTCGTCGGAATGAAAAAAGCTTGTAAAGCTTAGATTCATTATAAAAACTAATGAGGACTTCGTGAAGTCCGAGTTAAGAGGAGGAATGGCGGCAAGCCAAACTCGCAATTGCGAGTTTCTTCTTGCAAGCGCATTCCGACGACGGGATGTGGCGCAGCCCGGTAGCGCAACGGTCTGGGGGACCGGAGGTCGCAAGTTCAAATCTTGTCATCCCGACAAATATAAAATGAATGTGAAATGGAGAATGAGGGTAGTGATCGCCTTCATTCTTTTATTAAAAAACGTAATATGGCATTAAAAGGAAAAATGGCCAATTCGCATGTTATAGCGAAAATGGCAGTATGGTTGGGTAGCATCTTGTTGTGTTTTATCTTTGCTATGGTAATTATAGCAATGTTAGTGGGTGAAAATCTTACCATGGATGTAAGTATGTATAAATGGATGCAATTTTTGCAAACAACTGCGTTATTCCTATTGCCTGCTATTTTTATTGCATATGTTTCGAGTCAAAAGCCTTGGCAATGGTTGGGCTTCAGCAAAAAAGTTTCTTGGCAATCCTTAGTGTGGGCTGTTGTGATTATGTTAGTGGCTTTACCTGCAATTAATTTATTAGGTTATTTGAATCAACAATTATCCTTACCTAGTGCACTTGAGGGTTTGGAAACCTGGATGAAAAATAGAGAACTTGAAGCAGCTGGGTTAACAGAACTTTTAATGTCCGATGCTTCTTACAAAGGGTTAGTGATTAATCTACTATTGATGGCAGTATTACCTGCTGTAGCTGAAGAGTTTACTTTCCGTGGCGTATTGCAACGATTCTTTACATCCAAGAAATATATGGGTAACGTTTCCAATGGTGTTCCACATATTGCTATTTGGGTTACTGCAATAATATTTTCTGCTATTCACATGCAGTTTTATGGTTTTGTACCACGTATGTTGATGGGGGCTTTGTTTGGTTATATGTTGGTATGGACGGGTAGTTTGTGGGTGCCTATGCTGATGCACTTTGTGAATAATGCTATGGCTGTCTTGCTGTATTTTATGGCCAATAGAGCAGGTTGGGAAATGGATAAAATAGATACCATAGGCACGAGCAATACCTTGTGGTTAGGCATTGCGAGTATGGTCTTAACGATAGTGGGAATTTACATGTTTCGTCGTTCGACGACGATAAGAAGTGCCTCTTCTCGTATATCTAATGGCAATTGAATATTGCGCAACTGAATACTTCTAACCCAACCTGGCACATCACTTGCTTTGAGTGTCTCAAACACTTCACGAATCATTTGATATTGCTCTTTGGTGTAATCCTCTGCGGCTATACCTGCTAGTGCATCTAATTCTTCATCATCGTAGTAGATGATTTCAGCATTGGTTTGAAGAAGTGTTTCTCTCTCGCAAACCAAGTGCTCGCCGCAGCAGCCGTCGTCTTCGCTTCGCTGTTCAGTAGCGACATCAGTCGCTTGTTCAGCGTCGTTCAGAAGTTCAGTATTGTTGTTTTTCTCCTTACGTGCGCGCACCTCAAATATTATAAGTATCGCAATACCTAAAAGGACAAATAATATCAATGGAATCATAGTTGTTTTATATTTAGAACGCTTCGCTGTCGGATATCTATCAGCCCAATGGGCGGTCTAACAGTGCTTTGCACGGTCTAATATCTCTCAGCGTGAAGCGCGGTCTTATTCCACATCTTCTTCTACGACTAGGTTGTTGATAATGAAGTTTTGACGCTCCATGGTGTTCTTACCCATATAGAAACCAAGCAAGTCGCTTACCGCATCTTCTTTGCGCAGACATACTTGATCAAGGCGAATACCCTTGCCGATAAAGCCCTTAAACTCATCTGGACTAATCTCACCAAGACCTTTGAATCGAGTGATTTCTGGGTTGGGTTTGAGGTCCTCAATGGCTTGTAGGCGCTCTTCCTCGCTATAGCAGTAGCGTATCTCTTTCTTGTTCTTGACACGGAAGAGTGGGGTTTGGAGGATATATACGTGACCTTTCTTCACCAGATCAGGGAAGAATTGTAGGAAGAAGGTGAGCATCAACAAGCGTATGTGCATACCATCCACATCGGCATCGGTAGCGATAATCACCTTGTTGTAGCGCAACTCGTCTAGTCCATCTTCGATATTGAGCGCTGCTTGCAAACAGTTAAACTCCTCGTTCTCATAGACTACAGACTTACTCAATCCATAAGAGTTAAGAGGCTTACCACGAAGGGAGAACACGGCTTGTGTACGCACATCACGGCTCTTGGTGATACTACCTGAGGCAGATAGACCCTCAGTGATAAAGATGCTACTCTCCTCACGCAAATCATCGTCCGCATCTTTGGCTGACTTGGTAGGTTTAGCATCGTTATAGTGTACTTGGCAGTCACGTAGTTTAGGGTTGTTGAGCATGATCTTCTTGGCACGCTCACGAGCAATCTTCGTAACACCTGCAATGGCTTTGCGCTCTTTCTCCGACTCAAGGATCTTCTGTAGCATTACTTCTGCTACTTCAGGATGCTTATGGAGGTAGTTGTCAAGTTGTTGTTTGACAAAGTCGTTCACAAACTTATTGACGGATAGCCCTCCTTCTGGAGCCATATCCTTGGAACCCAGTTTTACTTTAGTTTGACTCTCGAAGACAGGTTCAGAGACATTGATAGCAATCGCACCTACCACACCGCTGCGGATGTCACTCAGTTCGAAGTTCTTGTTGTAGAACTCCTTGATAGTACGACCAATAGCCTCACGTAATGCCGCTTGGTGCGTACCACCTTGTATGGTGTGCTGACCATTGACGAAAGAGTGATACTCTTCGCCTGTTTGGTCGGTATGGGTGAGAGCGATCTCAATATCTTCGCCTTGAATATGGATGATAGGATAGAGTGGATCAACAGTCATAGTCTCTGTGAGGAGATCAAAAAGACCATTCTTTGAGGAGTATTTCTTGCCGTTGTAGCTCAAAGTGAGTCCCACATTGAGGTAGGCGTAATTACGCATCATGGTCTCAATAAAGTCATCACGGAAACGGTAGTTTTCGAAGAGACCTTTGGTGTTATCAGGAACAAACTCGATGAGTGTACCACGCTTTTCTGGTCCGTTATGCTCTTGTATATCAGAGTCTTCAACGAGGTGTCCTTGTTTGAAAACAATACGGCGAGTCTTGCCGTCACGCCACACTTGTACAGCAAACTCAAGACTGAGGGCGTTGACTGCTTTGGTACCCACACCGTTGAGACCGACTGACTTCTTAAAGGCCTTGGTATCGTATTTACCACCCGTGTTAAGGATAGATACGGCTTCCACCATTTTTCCCAATGGAATACCACGACCATAGTCACGAACACGCACGCGTTGCGAGTTATCTTCGGCAGAAGGGGCAGATACACTCACTTCAACGACTTTACCTTCGTTCATACGAAACTCATCGATACAGTTATCGATAGTCTCTTTGATGAGTACGTATATACCATCATCCGAGTGACTTCCGTCACCCAGTTTTCCGATGTACATACCCGGACGACGGCGAATATGCTCGCGGTCATCAAGGTGAACGATGTTATCTTCGTTGTAAGTAGCTGTTGGTTTTATCTCTTCTGCCATCATAATACACTCCGTTTAGGGGCGCAAAGGTACGAAAAATTTTTGGATTACACAAATTTTCAATTTGAAATTAGAAGGTCGCCCCCGCATTTGCTTCCGTAGCTTCATTGTCTATCGCATACGCATCTTTCAACCACAACCAAGTAGTGTTGCTCTCTTTCCCTAGATAGCTAACTCTAGCCTTAACAACCTGCGTAGTGGCGGGTATGGCAATGGTATTGGTATAGATTTTCCATTCTCCATCGTCTAGGCAATAGAGTATCTCGCCACCTTGCATCACTTTGTTCATCTCTATCAATATGTGGCTCTTATCCAATTGCAACTGCTCATTCTCTGTTGCCACTCGTCTAATACCCGGTTGTTGGATATGGACGTTTCTTTCGCTAGCAGCCAACTGAGGCAGGAACTCCTCATACACCAGTTGGTTATACTCGCTCAATGTCAAGCTGCTGCGGTTGTTCCATGCACGCTCTGCCAAACCATAAATCTTAGGATAAATTTGCCACTCCACTTGCGCAAACGAACGGATGACCTCGCCCCAAAGTTGGGCGTTCATACCAATGATGTTTGGGTGTTGGGCGGGTTGCCAGTCAAACGAGCGGTATTCATCGGTATATCCACCCCAACTAAGTCCTTTCTCTTCGTGGTGGTTGCAATACGCAAAGTCAAAATACAAATGACTAGCAGTTGCGATAACTACTTGATAACCAGCCTGAGCTAGTTGTATCGGTTTGCTCTCACTGTTAAGCCAAGCATAGCAGATAGCACCACTCTCTGGCTGGCAGAAATGGTCGATCTCTTCCCAACCCATAGGTTGCAGGTTGTAGCGCTTCAGAATCTCCAAAACTGCATCAATAAACGTTTGATGTTCCTCTTTCGTCAGCGCACCTTTTGGCACTTCATCACCTCCGATATTGAATATAGTCAGCGGATGACCAGCCTCCTCGTGCATCTTAACAATCTCCGTCACCACATGATCGATAAACTCCACCGCATAAGGCTTGCTCACATCAATCACATTGTCGGTATAGTTTTGTGCAGACTTATACACTCGCGCATTAAACGCGCTATCTGTCAATAACTTACCCATGGCTTTTTTGGCAGCACGCATATGCCCTGGCATATCAATCTCGGGGATCACACGGATATGACGCTCGCCTGCGTACTTCAATAGTTCGATATACTTCTCGCGAGTGATATAGCCATTGGCAGTCGTAGGAGCCTCAGCATCCCAACCGCCGCAGTACATAGGTAGCAGACACTCGCTCTCGTCGGTGGTATAACCTCGCTTAGAACCAATATCGGTCAGTTGTGGCAGACCGGGTATCTCCAATCGCCATGCCTCGTCGTCAGAGAGGTGGAAGTGCAGCACATTGAGCTTGTGATATGCCATCATATCCAAAATGCGGTAGATAGAGTCCACGGGGTAGTAGTTACGCACCACATCTAGCATGATACCACGATGTTGCAAATCTGGATAATCAACCACTCTACCGCATGGGATGGTGTCGCCCCATTGTTTCAATGTCTGTTTGGCATAGAACACACCTGCTTCGTCGCTTGCTTCAATGCGAATCGTATCTGGGCTGATAATCATCGTATATCCCTCTTTGACCATATTGGCATCGGTGCGAGAGATGATCTCTGCCTTCGCCACTTCACACACACCATCCGCATATATCATCTGCTTTGGCTGTGGCAACAGAGGTTGCACAACCTTCGCCCTATCGCCTAATCGCCTCATCGCCTCATCGCCTAATACTCCTTCCACATAATCAAACACATACTCTCCATCTGCGTAGGGTGTTTTCTCCCATGTGACGATGCCTCGTTTCATCTGTTCGGGGCGGGTGTATGGGGCGTAGGTGCAAGGGATGGAGATGGGTTTAGTGTTTAGGGTTGAGGGTTTAGTGTTGACGAGGAAGAAGCCTTCGGGGCAGATATTTTCACGGATGGCGCTGCCTTTGTAGCGCATGGTGAAAGTCTGGCTTTCTCCTGGAGCGAGAGGAGCAAACGTCTGTGTAGGTTCGATGCTATGCCAACTAGCCTGAATCTCGGTCTCACGCAATGCCTCGCCTTCTGTGTAGATAGGATGCAGCGACATGAGATTGAAATAGAGTGTCCAATCCTCGTGGGTTAGTTCCTGTTTACTTGTATTCGTGAGTGTCAGATATGCTTCGCAAATGCTAGGTTCTACATCGTTTTGTTTAAACTCCCAATGTAAGGAGAGCGGTGCAGTTGAGGCACAAGCTGTGAAAATAGCAACGACTGCGAATAGAAGAATATAAATACGATTTTTCATGGTGTATGTGTTTTGTAATTTTTTGCTAAATTTGTCTTCAGTAGCTACGAGGTTCCCCATTGTATCCCCCTTATCTGCCACCTGTCCGCATAGGAACTTCATAGGGACTTCATAGGAACTTCATAGGAACTTCGCCGTATCTTTACCGAAAGATCACCGAGAGAACTAGGACACATCGCCCAATCTTTATTGCGGCTTACTCAATTCGTGTCGAATATAATCCCACAATCTTTCGGGCACTGCTGGTTTTCCATTTGCTTGTGGCATGCGTTGATGTTTGCTGGCTTCTCGTTTTGCGGCGAGATGTTTAGCCGTCCATTCGGCTTTTTGTGCCTCATCACGCATGATAGCCGAAGCCTCTTTGCATAGGGAGGTAAACGCCTTCACGGTTGGGCGTTCTGCCATTTCTTTTTTCTGTTTCTTGGTGTATTGTGGTTTCCTGCAATATGCAGCATACCCAGTCCGTCCTGGGATAGGGCGCAACCAATGTTCCTCATCGATACTCCCACCGATACTTTCTAAAAAAGATGCTACATGTACAATCATAGTTAATTAATTTTAAGTAAGTTACAAATTCTAATCTATCTTGATTCTCGGCTCTTTGTTCTTGGCTCCAATATGCTGCAAAGGTACAAAAATTTTCTCACATTTCCAAATTTTCCAACACTTTTTTATTGCCACCTTGCCGGCTTGCCACCTGTTTCCTAAAATACACACGTACGCGCAGGCGTGAATTTTTACATTTAGCTGTCAAGGTGGCAATTCTTTGTTATTATTCCCGAATCATATTCGGGTATTCTCTCCTAAACCTTAAACAGTAGCGCCAAAGGCGCGTCCACTAAACAGTTTCCTTGCCTTTGCACCTTACACTCTACACCCTACACCAGAAAAATCGCCTTAAAATACGATTTTTCTTGCACATCTTAAAAGATTTCCTTAACTTTGCAAAATTATTTTAAATATTTGCTCTATGGGTACAATATTTGTATTATTCTTTTGGATAGTTATTTTAGTGGTTCTATCTTGTAAATTAGGAGGAATAATACAATAACCCTCGAAGATTATTTTACAAAAACACAACAAGAAGTTTAACAACAAAAAAGCATCTATTGATTAGCTATGAGACGCATATTCTGTGTATTATCATTTTTGCTATTATCCGTAATAGTATTTGCAAACGGAGATCCAGTTGCAGAATATTGCGCTTTGACACTCAGCAAAGCGCCCGTACCTCGCGGTATCCCAGAGATTCAAATTGAACGCGAAGACTTGAATATCGAATTGATGGATGGCTGCTCGCGTATACGAGTGGAATATGTCTTACACAATACATCCAACAAAAGGTTTAAGAATATCCACTATGGTTTTCCTGTAGATTGGGAAGGAGAAGGAGAGGCACATTGGACTGGAGATTGGTGGAGCGAATCTATATATCAAAAAGGATGGTCTGATGACTATGTAACAGACTTCTCTTTTTATCTCAACAAAAAACACCTTCCTGCCCAGATGAGCGGTGATACACTACTTCGCCCCAGATATACTAGTGGCGACTGGCATAAAAAGTTTGGCTATCCAGATTGGCGAGTTATACCAGATTCTATAATTGAAGATGAGTATGCAAGGATATTGGCAGAGCATGAGTGGACTGGCAAATATACCGACTCATTGATTTTGGAAGAACCATTATATCGACGTTGGTACTATACTTCTTTTTCCATTCGCCCACATGCTACTGTTACATTGCGTGTAGAATATACATTACGCCATACTCATTCTGTAGGTCAAAATAGTTTGGAACGAGAATTCCAAAATTACCATGAAAGTCATCAATACCATGATCAGTCCAGTGATAATAAAGAAGATCATAACTACACAATGAATACATTTATCTACGATTACTCACCCGCAGCAGCTTGGGGAAATGGTAAGGTGGAAGAACTGAATCTCAATATCAAAGCAGATGCTAAAGTACAGGTTTATTGTCCAGAATATGATTATAAAGCATCTCCACTTTTTGTGGGTAATTATCAAAAACGATATAAAAACTTTGACTATGCAACAGCGGAACCTCTTCGCCTGCAGTATCGCCATTTACGACCTGATAGTTTGGATGTTATAGCCATTCGAGAACACCGTTTGTCTGCCGAGAACTACAAAATCATGTCGCCTAATAATGACACTAATAACTACGCTTCTTTGAGTGATCTATCTGCTTGCACAGGCATAGC
>JAFOYE010000034.1 GCA_017391525.1 Paludibacteraceae bacterium
ACATGCAATTTGGTGCAAAGGTATGATTTTTTTCGGACATATGCAAGTAAATTTACTTAAAAGTAAACTTTTTGAAAAAAATCCTTGCATATATGCAAAATTTTTACTACTTTTGCACCGTGGAATATTTTGGATTAATATCATCTAAACTAAATATCGCTGTCAAACAAGTGGCAGCGACCGTGGCATTGCTCAATGAGAATGCTACGATACCGTTTATTGCGCGTTATCGCAAGGAGAAAACGGGCAGTCTGGACGAGGTGCAGATAGCCGCTATAGCGGAGGAGTATCATCGTTGTTTGGAGATAGATGACAGAAAAGCCACGATCCTGAAGACCATCGAGGAGCAAGGTAAGTTGACGGACGACTTGCGCACGCGCATTGAGCAGTGTTGGGATGCCACGGAGTTGGAGGACATCTACCTACCCTACAAGCCCCACCGTAAGACTCGTGCCGATGTGGCTAGAGAACAAGGATACGAGCCTTTGGCTGAGGCCATTTTTAGTCAAAAGCGCGAAGGCGATGAGGCTATGAGGCGATTAGGCGAGAGGCTAAAGGCGAAAGGCGAAGAGGCGAAGAAAGCCGAAGAGGCCTTGCAAGGGGCACGAGATATCATAGCGGAGTGGATCAGTCAGGATGAGCAAGCCAGAAACGGCATGCGTCGAGAGTTTAGCTATAGCGCGATGATCACGACCAAGGTGATTAAGGGCAAGGCTGAGGAAGCAGAGGCGCAGAAATATAAAGACTATTTTGCTATCAACGAGCCGCTACGCCGTATTAGTTCGCACAGACTGCTGGCTATACGTCGTGCAGAGGCCGAAGGATATATCCGCGTGGATATCTCGCCAGACAGCGAGAAAGCTCTGGATAAGTTGGCACGACTGTTCCTAAAGAACAACAGCGATGCGGCCTATCAAGTGGAGCTGGCCATGGAGGATAGCTACAAGAGACTATTGAAGCCCGCAATAGAAACAGAGGCAGCTGCCGCTAGCAAGGAGAAAGCTGATACGGAGGCCATACGGGTGTTTGCCGATAACCTCAGACAGCTGCTGCTAGAGTCGCCATTGGGACAGAAGCGTGTATTGGCAGTAGATCCAGGCTTCCGTACAGGATGCAAAGTGGTGGTGCTATCCGCACAAGGAGATCTGTTGCATCACACCGTAGTGATGCTGAATAATAAGCAATCCATTGAGACGCTACAACGACTTGTTCATCAGTATCAGATAGAGGCCATAGCGATAGGTAATGGCACCGCTTCGCGTGAGGCAGAACAGATGGTACGTGTGGCGATAGAGGGGTTCAGGAGTGCAGGAGGTTCAGGAGGTTCAGGAGTACAGGTGTTTGTGGTGAGCGAGAGCGGAGCGTCGGTATATTCGGCTAGTAAGATAGCCCGCGAGGAGTTTCCGAACGAGGACGTAACGGTACGTGGTGCCGTATCAATAGGCAGACGACTGATGGACCCACTGGCGGAGCTAGTGAAGATAGACCCTAAGTCGATAGGCGTAGGACAATACCAACACGATGTCAACCAGACTCGTCTAGCTGAGAGTCTGCAGCAGACTGTGGAGAGCGTAGTGAACCACGTGGGCGTAGATGTCAATACCGCCAGCAAGCATATATTGACTTATATATCGGGCTTAGGCCCTACCCTGGCGCAGAACATCGTAAACTACAGAAGCGAGAATGGTCCGTTCAAGAGTCGTAAAGAGCTGTTGAAAGTGCCCAAGATGGGTGCTAAGACCTATGAACAAGCGGCAGGATTCTTGCGCGTGACTAATTCAGACATGCCGCTAGACAACTCGGCAGTACACCCAGAGAGTTATGCTATCGTGGAGCGTATGGCCAAGGACATGGGTTGCAAGGTGAGCGATCTGATGAGCCAGAAGAGTCTGCGCGAGAAGATTGATTTGAAGAAATATGTGACTGAGCAAGTAGGTATGCCTACGCTAAAAGACATCATGCAGGAGCTGGAGAAGCCTAGTCGCGATCCACGAGAGCAGATAGAGGAGTGGCATTTTGACGAGAGTGTGCATACGATAGACGACCTGCAAGTGGGTATGGTGCTGCCGGGTATCATCACTAATATCAGCAATTTTGGCGCCTTCTGCGATGTAGGCGTGCACAAAGACGGACTGATACATATATCCGAGATGGCCAATAGGCGCATTAGTAACCCCAATGAGGTGGTGAGCCTACACGAGCATGTGCGCGTTCGCGTAATAGATATTGATAGAGCGAGGGGAAGGATACAGCTGTCGTTGAAAAGAGTTTAGAGTTTAGTGTTTAGAGTTTAAAGTTTAAAGACAAGAATATATGAAAAAGATTTTAATGATGGCAATGATGGTAGTAGCTGCCGTAGCATTGCACGCACAAGTACCTAACGTACAATTGAAAGACATCAATGGTAAGACCGTTCAAACTGCTAGTCTAACTAACAATGGAGGCAAGCCAGTGATCATCTCCTTCTGGGCTACTTGGTGCAAACCATGCTTGCGCGAGTTGAAAGCGATCCACGAGGTATATGCTGACTGGCAAGACGAGACAGGTGTGAAGATGTATATCGTAAGCATCGACCAAGCACAAGACGCCAACAAAGTGAAACCATTGGTAGATGGTTTTGGTTGGGAGTACGAAGTACTATTGGATCCTAACGGCGACTTCAAACGTGCAATGAACGTACAAAACGTACCTCATGTGTTTGTTATCAATGGCAAAGGTAAGATCGTTTTTAACCACGCTGGTTATGTAGACGGTGGCGAGGAGGATATCCGCGAGGCACTGGACAAATAGGCACGCTTTCGTACCGGGTAGATACCGAGTAGATACCCAAGGTAAACAGAAATAACACAAGATGGAAATTAAGAAATACATACTTATTCTCGCATTCATCCCTACCCTGCTTTGGGCACAAGACACCGTGGTAGTAGTGGGTGGCATTCAGCACGAAGGCCTATTTCCTACTGACATGAGCGAAGTGCCTCAACAACCTGAATGGGCGAAGATCACGCACCTGAGCAACACCTATCTGGATTTGGGTGTACGTTGGGAGAGGAACAGAGCAGATGAGCAGTTCAGAGGTCTAGAGGTAGTGACCCGTGCCGAGCTTACCGAATGGCCCATGTTGGGTTATGACGCCAACTTTGGCGGACACGGTATTAGTCACTTGCACGTGGGAGCTAACTTCAGTTGGGGTAAGATCACGGTAGGTGATGTGTATGGCCAGTTTGGTAGCGGTATGGTGCTACGATTGTACGAAGATCGTGCGCTGGGTGTAGACAACGCCTTGCGTGGTGGAAAAATAGAAGCTACTCCATACAAGGGTATTTATATTGAGGCTTTGGGCGGTAAACAACGTCGCTACTGGAACTGCTACGAGGATGGTGCATGGGGCTGGAACTACAAGCAAGATGCGGTACTGGGCGCCAACCTAGAATTGGGCTTGCATGAGTGGATTCCTCAGTTGCAAGAAGCAGGCGCTAACCTCACTATCGGCGGAAGTTATGTGAGCAAGTATCAGAAAGAAGACTCCATCATATCCCATACAGTGGTTAAACCTGAAGGCAAGTACGACTATTACTACAATCTGCCTGAGTGGGTAGGCGCTGGTAGTGTGCGAGCACAATTGCAGATGAAAGGTTGGAATGCCATGGTAGAGTATGCTTACAAGGCCAACGATCCTACCATAGTCAACAAGTACAGCTATGCCCCAGGTCAAGCCCTATTGATGTCATTGAGTTACTCGCAGAAGGGCTTGGCAATCATAGCCCAAGCGAAACGTTCGGAGAACATGTCTTTCCGTTCGGATAGGGGTTTGAACAATATGGCAGGAACCATCAACCATATGACTCCATTTGCGAACCAACATACCTATATGCTCACTTCGCTCTATCCTTATGGTACACATGCTACAGCTAGCGAGTGGGCTTTCCAAGGAGAGATTCGCTATACATGGAAACGTGGAACGAAGATGGGTGGTAAGTATGGTACGACATTAAAGTTGAACGCATCGCATATCCGTGGTACAAGTGACACATGGTTCGGTATGAGCGAAGCACCTTACTATACCGATGTCAACTTGGAACTCAACAAGAAACTGACCAAGCAATGGACTATCGGCGCTATGGCAATGTACCAGACCTACAACAAACAAGCTATCGAAGGTCATGGCGATTTGATTCACGCTGGCATAGGAGTTGTAGAGGCTAAGTATGCGCTGAACAAGAATATACAAATGCGTGGTGAAGTGCAATATATGTACACCAAGCAAGACGAAGGTCAATGGGTGGCAGCTTTGTACGAACTGAGCTTATGGCGTCAATTGGTATTATCCGGACAATGGATGTATAATATAGGTTACGCGCACGAGGCTACTAACGAACACTACTACACCGTGGCAGCCACCTACACCCATGGTGCACACCGCGTGATGGCAGGCTACACCAAAACACGCGAAGGATTCAACTGCTCGGGCGGTGTATGTAGATATGTGCCTAAACAAGAGGGTGTGAGTCTAACGTATAACTTTACGTGGTAAAAAATAGATCGCTGCGCTGAAGATTGCTACGCTGTAGATCGCACATAAAGTGCTGAAGAGCGGGCAGAGCCCTGAAGATAAAATAAAACGAATATGAAGATAAATTGGAAATATATGACGATGGTGTTGGCAGTAGGACTGCTTTCAGCTTGCGAAGTGATACCAGAGAATGAGCAAATAACAGAGGTGTTTACCCCCACTGATCCTAGTGCCATCAAGCGTACATCAGTGCTCATTGAATATTCAGGTTGGCAGTGTGTGAACTGTCCAACTGCTGCAGAAGAGGCTCATCACCTCAAGGAACAATATGGCGAGAACCTCGTAGTGGTAGTGATGCACCCAGAAAGCAATCCTAACACCCGCCACAACAATAAGCCACAACTCAATTATACCTGTCCTGAGGCAGATAGTCTATATATTATGATGGGCGGAACGAACACCACGCCATTCCCTACGGGTAATGTGAACCTGGTCAAAGATGCCACTAAGGGTTATTTCAATGACTACGACAAATGGGCTACCCTGGTAAGCCAAGCCTACTCTACTCCTAAGCCCGTGATTATCGGTCAAGAAGTGAAAGGTACTACAGATAGCAAGGATATAACTATCACAATAGATATCACCAATGCGGGTAGTGAAATGATCGATGCTACGCTACAAGTATGGCTGACCGAGGATAATGTGATCGGCAGTCAAAAGAAACCAGAGGGCACCGACAAGAACTATGCACACAACCACCTCATGCGTGCCAGCATATCACCATTATGGGGAGATGCCGTACGATTAGAGGCTCAGCAAAAAGAGCAATTGACCTACCACTACACCTTACCAGAGAACGTAGTGAAAGAGAACTGCAATATCGTGGCACTAGTGAGTGTGAACGGCGAAGTAATACAAGCGAAGGAGACGAAGGTAGGGAGTTGAGTGTTGAGAGTTGAGAGTTGAGAGAAAACAACTAAAAAATATAAGAATATGAAGAAGATTTTAACAACCATTTTTGTGCTTTGCACTGCATTAAGCATACAAGCGGCATTGCACTTGAATTACGAGAAATGGGAAGGTGACGAGAAGGTAGTAACCAATGTTACCGAAAACACCACCATTACCGTGACAGAGTACGAATGGGACGAAGACCTAGAAGAAGCCTTGATGGAGGTGAGAGGTCAATTGTACTCAGACGAGTCACAAAACATTAAAGTAACTATCACACGCCAAAACACAGGTGTGATTGATCAGTTCTGCGCGGCAGGTAACTGCGTACCAGGCAATGGCGAATTGAACCAAGTGTGCGAGTTTGTGGTAGGTACGATGGCTATGCAACGTAGCTGGTTTACTCACTATACTCCAATGGAGGCAGGAACTGAGGTGATCAGCTATGAGTTTAACGATGGTGTGAATCCAAGTATTACATTGACCATCAAGTATAGTTACAAGGAAGATACACCCGTAGAGAATATTGTAACATCCGTACCAACAGGTGTGATCTACAATATTTTGGGACAAAAAATGCCAACCACAAACTTCAACGATCTGCCAAAAGGTGTATATATCATCAATGGTAAGAAGTATATCAAACAACAATAATATTAATTGTTTTATTTTTAAGGTATGAAAAAGTGTTTGTTATCATTATCTATCGTAACGATATTATTCGGAATGATAGCTTGTGAGCCAATTAATCAAGAACCTACAGTAGCAATAGATCAAGATACTGTACATTTGTTCATTGGTCAAAAAGATATATTGACAGCAGTAATCACCCCAGAGGAGACTGTAGTAGGTGTAAAAATCTGGGAAAGTAGCAACACCAAGGTGGCAACTGTCAATGCCGATGGTGTGGTAAGCGCTAAGGGCGAAGGTGAGGCTGTTATCACATTAACTACTGATATAGGAACTGCACAATGTGTGGTGAATGTGCAAAGTGGTACATTAACCATTGACCAAGAGAGCGTAACATGCAATGTGTTTGAGACCATCCAACTCAATGTGACCAAACCAGAGCACAAAGCCACCGCTCGCGTAAGTTGGAAGAGCAGTAACTCTGCTATAGCAAGCGTAGATAGCAAAGGTAATGTGAGTGGTATGAGTGCCGGCGAGGCAGTCATCACAGCATCTGTTACAGGATGTAAATCAGTACAGTGCACCGTTAAGGTGAACGATGTGCCATTAATCTACGACCGCAAGCACCTCATTGAGCACTTCACTGGTGACCAATGCGGTTACTGTCCTTATGGTATGTACAGCATTGTAGATTATCTAGAAACAGCTAAGACTCCTACCATCTGGGTGAGCCACCATGCAGGTTATAACCAAGACGAATTTACCATTAATGAGAGCCGTGAATTAGTTAGTGCTTTAGGTGTAAGCGGTGCCCCTAACATGGCTATGAACCGTAGCCAACAAGAGCCCGGTTTGATCTTCCATCCAGGTTACTTGCCTGAGATTACCATCAAAGATAAAAACAAAGCTGCTGTATCTGTTAATATCAAACATTCGTATGACGCAGCTAGCCGCAAGATGGACATCACCGTGAGCGGTGAGTCTAGTTTTGCTACTGATGGTAAGTTCCTCTTGAGTGTTCTAGTTAAGGAGAACCGATTGGTAGGCAAACAAGCCGACTACTACTATGCATGGGGTGACTATATGTGGAAGGAGTTCATGCACACACGCGTGGTTCGTGGTATGTTGACTCCAGCAATGGGTGACACCATCGCAATGAACAACCAAGCCTACAGCAAGACCTACAGCTACACTATTCCTGCGGGATGGGTAGCAGAGAACTGCTGCGTAGTGGCTTATGTAACACCAGTAAGCAACCAACCTGTGATCAATGCCGAGCAAGTGGTATTGGTAGAGGGCACTACCGGTGGCGAAGAGTATAACCCATACGGTATCACCGAGCAGAAAGGTCCTAACAGTAACATCACCTTCCATCAAGCACAAGTGAACAAGGTAGAAGGCGAGGATCTGTTGGAGGTATTGTTGATCTCTAATACTAAGGTATCTACCGCATATGGCGATGCTCAGCCTGTGGCCACCATTTATGTACATACTGACGCTGCTACACTCAGCGCAGGCACCTACCCTATCAAAGAGGACGGTTCTGTGGGTAGCATTCAAGCAGGTTATCGCATTGATGAGAAGGCATCCTTCGGTGGTTCATTGCTCGTATATGCTCACTCAGAATATCTATCAAATGGTCAAATAGCATCTACGCATATTTGGCGTATGCTAGGCGGTGAGATGGTAGTGGATGCGCAAGGCAATATCAGCCTCAACAGCAAGACCTGCAGCGGTACAACGGTCCGTGGCACTTATACCGCAGGTGGCGCTAGTTTATTGCCTAAGCTGAACAAAACAACCGAGTGGAAGCTATATATAGATTTAAACAAAAACATCAATAAATAAGGTATGAAAAAGATTTATTTAGTTCTTGGATTGCTCTGCGCAACACTTGTAGCATCGGCACAAGAGGTGCCTACGTCTTTCCCTCGTAAGTACCTCATTGAGCACTTTACGGGTGATCAATGCGGCTATTGCCCAGAAGGTATGTACAGCATCGTAGAGTATAAACAAAAGACCTCTACCCCATGTATTTGGGTGAGCCACCACTATGGATACAACCAAGACGAGTACACCATTCCAGAGAGTGCTAAGATTGCTTCTGCTTGCGGAGCTCAAGGTGCTCCACAAATGGCCATTAACCGTACCAAAGTGATGGGAGCAACTATAGCATTCCACCCTGGATACTTGCCAGAAGCAGGTATGGCAGAGGCTATTGCAAGCAAATGCGATACCGTGGCTGAGGCATCTGTGGTGATCAATCACAACTACAATGCTGAAACTCGTCAATTAGAGGTGACCGTTAGCGGACAAGTAGCGAACACCGAGGTGACAGAGTACTTGCTTACCGTACTTATCAAGGAAAATGGTTTGATTGGTAAACAAGCAGACTATTACTGGTCATGGAAGGCAAAAGGTTACAGAGAGTTCTTGCACCCATGCGTAGCGCGTGACTTGCTCTGCTCTACCCAATTGGGTGATACCGTGAAAGTAGAGAATCAAGCTTATAGCAAGACCTATACTTATAGCGTGCCAGAGAAATGGGTGGCAGAGAACTGCCAAGTAGTGGCTTATATTACTCCACTCAATAAGAAGCCTGTGATCAACGCGGAGGAGACTCCACTCGTAGCTGGCACAACTGGTGGCGCAGAGTATTTGCCATTTGCTATCACAGAGGCAAATGAGCCTACTAATGCCACTAAATTGAGTTTTGATGCAGTGGAGATGAACAAGGTAGGAGAAGATAAGTTGGCAGTAAAATTGGTAGCTAAATCTTCTACACGTTCTGACCAGTACGGTCCTATGAAGATGGTGGTATACTTGGAGTTTAACACAACCGATAGCATCTTGCCAGCAGACTCAATGCTCTTTGCAGAGGGTAATGAGATGAATACCTTTACAGCCGGTAGTGTAGATCTAGTAGAACAATCATTTGCAGGTTCACACTTGTCATACCATTTGGCAGTAGATTTGGAAGCTATGTGCCATATCTGGCGTATCAAGAGCGGTAGCGTGGTAGTTGAAAAGAATGGTAGTTTTGTAGCTAGTGGCCAATTAGATAATGGTAAGAACTTCAAGGTTACTTGCACATTGCCAGATACAGCAGTAGAGGATGTTATCTTCAACAAAGCACATGTAGAGAAACTCATGCGCGATGGTCAAATAGTGATCAGTATCGATGGTGTTGAGTACGATATGCAAGGAAGAACGTTCTAAACACTTCGCTGTTCTAACGGTTCTAAACGTTCTAACGGTTTTAGAAGTCGTTAGATAAAAGCAATCCCCGCACTCGTGAGAGTTGCGGGGATTATTGTATCATTAGGAAATAGAATACGTATTACCTATAATATGCAGCCCATTTCTCTGGTTTACCAGCGTTGGTAAAGTCCGCTGTAGTACCAGGCCAACTAGTGTGTTGTCTGCAATTAAAGAAACTACTCAAGTGCCATTTCCAATAAGCATTCATAGATCTATCCATGTCATTTGGATCATTAGTGAGAGTATAACCTTGTTGCGCAGCAACTGATTTGATATAATCTCCTAGCCATTTATATTTGGATTCTGGATCTGTCATGATTTGATAGCACTTTTGAACAAAGATAGAAACATCATTCATCGTTTGATCTCCTCGAGCTGTATTATAGTATAGATTGTAATATACCTTAAATTCTTCCCATAAGTCTTCATTACTCATGACTATATCATTCACATGGGTATTTTCAGGGAGAGGAGCTTGTTCAACAATAGATTCAATCATCAAATCTTGTATGATAGAGTCATCTATATTCTCTTCAAGATCTTCCCAACCTATACTCTCATCAACAAATTCCTCGTCATCCAATTCAAAAGGTTCTTCAAGCTCTTGATCGACATCATCTTCAGAAGATGAGTTGTATGCAGAGGTGTATTGAGGAGTAGGAGCAGGAACATAAGGTTGAGTATCTTCATCTACTTCTTCAGCAGCAATGAACTTAATGGCCACAATTGCAATGATAATTATTAAAAGAACTGATACAATGCTAATGATAACTCGTCTATCTATTGGAAGCTTATTTAAGAAACTACGTTTCTTTTTAGTGTTTTTTTGTGGTTGTTCAGGGGTATAATTGACTTCATCAGCCGACTCCTCATCCAATATCATATCTTCCTCATTATCAACCGCGAAATCATCTCCACTATCAACCTCATTATCCTCTTCGCAATTAAAAGGAGATTGATTTGCTAGAAAACCAAATGGATCTAGATAGGTGGAGTCTAATTTATACATCTTGTTAACAATTTTCTCAAATGAGAAAGTTGTAGAAGATCCATATTGAGAGGCTTTGTTAGCATCTGTGAGTAGAAGATAATATTCATGTGAGGTATTTACAATACCCTTGCAACATTTTTGAACAAACAGATAGATAATTGCATTCCAGACATAGGATGCATACTCCAAGTAAGCCCCCCCCTGCTTTGCAATGACATCACCTATTTTGTCTAACATATTGAAAACAGCTATTAACTGTTGACAATTGTTCATAGATGCGACAGAAATAGAAACCATTTTGGAAGAAATGAATTCTACATCCTTGATGAGAGACTCTAGATTCTTCAATTTAGAAGCGTCATCGATAGAAGCATCACGCAATAATATTAATGTATGTGCGAAGACAGAAGAAAGTTTCTCAGAATAATTGATAATACCATCTACATCTGTCGGATAGTTGTCACAATAGTTAGAATAGAAATAAGCTTCCCAATTTTTAGGATTATGCATAGCTAGCACATTATAATATTTCTGTGCCATTTTCCATTTGCCTTCTTCTTTAGCCTGACGAGCAGCATTGAATGTCTCTTTGACAGTCATGGTAACCTTGGTCACAGCAGGTTTAGCAGAAGAATTATTTATTTCAGTTTGAGGAGTTGTTTCTATTGTTGCACCATTATCAACTTTATTTCCATCAGAAACCTCATTTACGTTTTTATTCATAGTCTTATAATATTTTTACCTTGCAAAGGTACAACTTTTTTTTGACTTTTCCAAGTATTTAATAAGATTTTATATTTTATTCTAAAAAACTGTCGCTTAAATTATACAAAAAAACAACCGCCTGCACGGCGGTTGTTTTGGATATCATATGTTATATATTATGGTATCAAGAGTTTAGCAGTAGATGTAGCTGATTTGATAATATATACACCTGATTGCAAACCTACTGTATTAACACTGCCATTACCTATAAGCATTAGTGTACCTTGAATATTGTACACTTCAATCATACCATTAGCTAAAATATTGGTTCCGTCAATTGTCATTCCACTAGGCAGAACAATATCTTCAATATCACTAGTCAATTCTGACTCAAACCACAAATTCAAATGTCCATCATTCCATACCCATGGAGCAGTTACATCAGAGCCAAAGTTGAAACCATGTTCTGTACACCATTCTGGAAGGAATGCCATAGCAGACAATGTGGCACCCTCGGTGGTACTATCTGTAAGCTGAACCATAGGATCAATAGCAGCCAAGTCAGAAATCACATAGTTGTTCTTGAAGTTCTTTTCTGGTGCGAAATATGCGCGTGGCCACTCGGATTGTGGTTTAGACCAATCTACATTATCCCAATCGTACTCATAGTCGTCGCCGCTAGAGAAACCTATCACACGGTGAGCAATCACATCCTTGCCCTCTGGTACATTGATTGAGGTCAATGCCACCAAGCAGTTCTCAGCCAAGATATCGGTAGAAGCACCTGTAGCATCGGTATCCACATGACCGATGATACCACCTACTTTACCTACCTTGGTTGTATCGGATAGATTGAGGGTTCCGTAAACAATATTGTTGTAGATCTTAGAGCGACCACTATGTCCTACGATACCACCGATGGTATTGCTACTATACAAGTCAGCATCTACGCGGCAGTCATATACAGGTTCACCACCGCTTACTTCGCTAGTGATACCACCTACTATCCTACCCTCAGCATTACCTGTAAAGAGGCAGGCATGGATTTGGCTATAGGTTTGTGATTTACCAATCACACCACCCACCTGAGCTTGAGGAGCCAAGATATCTGCATCCGTCACAGAGCATGTATTAACATCTGTATTCAAGGCTACATAGCCCACGATACCACCAACGATCTCTTTGTAACCAACAGCTTTGATAACAGGGCTATATACATGGATATTGCTCAGCAATGTAGAAGATGCTACACCTGCGGTATCCACACCACCTTGCAAGCTATTAGCCAATACACCAACCGCCATCTCAAGATGTTTTTCAGAGAGGAGCAAAATAGGTTTATCGATATTGATATTGGTGATCTTAGCAGAGTCTTTGACTTCGTTGAGCAAACCACGACCCATGAGGCAGAGATTGCTCAAGGTATGACCCTTACCATCTAATTTACCAGTAAATGCGCGTTTTGGACCTTCAAAAGGAACAGACAAGAAATCGATATCATTGGCCACCTCGTAGTATGCAGATGGGTTATTATCGATCAGTTTGAAATCGTTGGAGCAGGTCAGCAAATATGGATTTTGCGCGGTACCTTCACCCTTCAACTCAACCTTGTTCAAAGGAAGAGGAGTATAGTGCATGGTCAATGCGCCATTCTTTTGGTATACACACAGGATACTTGGGTTAGCGCCTTTGTCCATCAGATATACCATATTCAACTCGCCTTTCTCTGGATCTTTGCCATAGTCTAGGAGTATCTCACCCTTGGTATTGCAAACGAGGAAAGCAGTCTCCTTGTCAGAGGTGTTCTTTGGATTGTAGCGTTTAACCAATACCATGTATTCGCGTGCGTCATCGGTGTGTATCACCCAAGGATTGAGCGCATCGGCAGTGATATTGAGTTGTGCAGCTTCGATATACTTGCCTAGGTTGATGTTCTCATAGCGATTGAAACTGCCATCTGCATTGAGCCATGCAATATCTTGGCTGATAGTGCCATCCTCTTCGTTGTTACCTTGCAACATAGCCACCACATACTCATATGTATCGGCATTAGGATAGCGGTCGATTTGTGATGAGATGGTGCGACCGTCTTCAAGGTAAACTGATATCTCAGCACGTGGAGTGCATGAAGGTAGATCGACAAAGAAGAACTCGCCGTCATACTCCTCCTTCATGAACATCCATTGTTCCTCTTGACCTACAATAGGGCTCATTTTGATACGACCCAGAGTATTCTCGGCGATGGTGTTCAACTTATTGCCATCCACATCATATTGGTAGAAGGAGGTGATAGAACCATCTGACTCCAGGTTATATTTCTCCATGGTAATGATATACGCTGGTTTGGTGCCGTCGTAGTTGAGCAGAATATCTTTGGCTCCTTCTAGTCCACCGAGCATTGGGAAGGTATAGAGCAGTTTTTGATTCTGATCTTGGGTGATAGGAATCTTGGTGGTATGAACGGTCTTGAAGATCTTGTTGATAAAGGTAATCACAAGATTATTGTCTGGGTTCACCACAGGGTCTTGATCCAATGGAGTGTTTGGATCAAAGTATGGTTTCTCATATTGTTGCAAGACATAGTATTGGTCGTAGCCAGATTGTACCATAAAGATTGGTTGCAAGTCGGTTAGTGCAGCAACATTGGCATAAGGCACACGGAAGGTGTGACGAATACCATCCTTATCACCATAAGCAGCTTTGCGACGAATATCGTAGCAGAGTGTGTAGTTCTTGGAAGTAGAAGCGCTATCACGAGCAAAAATCATCACGTAGTTCTCATTGAACTCAGATGTGTTTTGTGCATAGATTTGGCGTCCCTCAACCGTAGCTATAGGCTCTGTTACAGTCTCACCATTGCTGATAGAGAACACATGGTTGAAATGTTTGCCCTCGTAGTTCTTGGTTTGTGCGTGAAGGAAGAGCATCAACTCGTACTTGTCATCGCTATTGAAGAACTGTTTGGTGACCAATGGATTGATCTCCGCTTGGTTGATGGCTATCATCGTTGAGTCTAACTTCAACGAATCGACGATGGTACCCACATGCTCTTTGCTGTCATTATAGACAGTGAGAGTTACCATAGTGTAATCACCATACTTCTTCTCAAAAGCAGCAGTATAGGTCCATGTCGTACCATCAGGAGCATTCAAGAATCCGTAGTTATCTACGGGACTTGATGTCTGTGCAACGGTAGTACCTACACCTAGGGTAAGCATAGCACATAGCACAAAAGCTAAATTAAAAATCTTTTTCATATCCTTAGTTGTTAATTGTTATCTAGTTGTACTAGCAAAACTAGTTATGCTAGTGGATTACTTCTTGATACCATCACGTTTGAGAAGAGCATCAATGGTTGGTTCGCCACCACGGAAAGCACGGTAGAGATCCATAGGTTTGGCAGAACCACCCTTCTCTAGGATATTCTTGCGATAGCGATCAGCAGCTTTCTTATTGAAGATCGTACCTTTTTTACCCTTTGCTTTTTGGAATACAGAGAATGCATCTGCATCCAGGAGCTCAGACCACTTGTAGCTATAATAGCCAGCTGCATAACCACCAGAGAAGATGTGGGTGAAAGCATATTGCATATGGGTACCCGCAACGAGTGGCAATACTTGTACACCAGCCATAGCCTTGTCACCAAACTTGATAACCGCCTCAGTAGCAGTCAATGACTCAGGAACGACGAATGGTTCTGTGAGGGTATGCCATGCCATATCAAGGTAACCAAATGAAAGTTGGCGCACGCACGCGTAAGCCACATGGTAGTTAGCAGCCGCTTGGATCTTGTCCACGAGGTCTTGTGGAATAACTTCGCCAGTCTCGTAGTGCTTAGCAAAAGTATCGAGGAACTCCTTCTCGCTGAGGAAGTTCTCGTTGAATTGAGATGGAAGTTCTACGAAGTCACGTGGTACATTGGTACCATTTTGTGCAGCGTATTGGCATTGGGTGAGCATACCGTGGAGAGCGTGACCAAACTCGTGAAGGAAAGTCTCTACCTCGTCGTAAGAGAAGAGAGCAGGCTTGGTTTTTCCTGTAAAGTTCTCGCCTTCGGCTTCGATATTTACAGGACGAGTAAAGTTCATCACGTTAACTACGTGTGGACGGTGGTTGATCCTACCATCCATGTATTGCTCTTGGAAATTGTTCATCCATGCGCCACCGCGTTTACCATCACGTGGGTGGAAATCAAGGTAGAAGACAGCTAGGTATTTGCCGTTTTTATCAAACACCTCGTAAGGAATAACCTCTGGGTGGTATACTTGGATATTTTTGTTCTCTTTGAAGGTGATGCCATACATACGTTTAGCAAAACCAAAGACGCCCTCAATCACTTTCTCCTTTTGGAAATATGGACGGATAAGGTCGTCAGAGATGGCATATTTCTCCTCCTTGAGTTGTTTAGAATAGAAGCTCCAATCCCATGGTTGGAGAGTAGCATAGAAGCCTTTGTTTTTTGCAAACTCTTGCAATTCAGCTACTTCTTGCTCAGCTACTGGCATATAACTCTCGCGAAGTTGATCGAGGAAGTTGAGAACATTCTCCTTGTTCTCAGCGCAAGTCTTGACAAGTGATTTATCAGCATAGCAAGCATTCTCGAAAAGTTGAGCCAACGCCAAACGGGTGTTAACGATGTCGATGATGATTTGTGTATTGTCAAACTCGCCACCTATAGCGCGTGTGTTGTATGCGGTATAAAGCTCGCGACGGATGTCACGATTTTGGCAGTCCTCCATCACAGGGATATAGGTTGTAGGCTTGAGGTCAAGAAGCCAGCCGTTGAGACCTTTCTTCTCCGCATTTGCTTTGAGCATAGTTTTGGTATCGTCTTTGAGACCAGCTAGGTCAGCCTCGTTGGTGATAAGCATGGTCCAAGCGTTGGTAGCTTTGAGTACGTTTTGACCAAAGACGAGAGTTAGTTGTGAAAGCTTAGCGCTGAGCTCTTTGTATACGAGTTTTTGCTCGTCATTGAGGTTAGCTCCATTGTTAGCAAACGACTCGTAGATATCCTCAAGGAGTTTTTGTTGTGCTGGGTTGAGTTTGAGTTTGTCTTTTTGATCGTATACTGCTTTGATACGTTTGAAAAGTCCCTCGTTGAGAAGAATAGAAGAAGAGTACTCAGACATCTTAGGTGAGAGTTCCATAGCGATAGCTTGGAGTTCGTCATTGGTCTCAGCTGAGGTGAGGTTGTAGAAGCAACCTGCTACCATAGTGAGCAATTCGCCTGATTTCTCGTATGCCTCGATGGTGTTTTGGAAAGTAGGTGCTGCAGGGTTGTTGACGATAGCGTCGATATCTGCAAGACCTTGTTTGATACCTTCCTCAAAAGCAGGCATGTAGTGCTCAAGACGGATGTCATTGAATGGATAAGTTCCATGTGGAGTCTTCCACTCTTTGTAGTGGAAGAATGGGTTGGCACTTGCCAACATGGTTACTGCTAGTGCAGCCATAGTGAGAATTGATTTTTTCATATTGTTAAAATGTTCTAAAGTTCAAAAGAATTAAAAAATTATATTGTTAGCTTGATATTTGTAGAGCGTATTATGAGAGATATGTTGGACTTCCGCTTTGTCTTCAGCATTAATATCTACTCTATATGTAGAACGAATCAAACCAACAAAATCACTCCAAAAACATAATTGAACATAATATCGGTTACCGGTATTCCTATAAATACGTGGACGAATGTCATACTGCTCTAAATTAGTATCTATTGATGGAGATAATGTCCGAGATTTAATCTTAGACAAATCTTCTTGCGTATATACATATGTCAGTTGCGAATAAAACTTATTAAAATAATGCTTTAAACATTCAAGCATGCATGCCTTCCATGCACCTGAAGTAGATTTTTGAAAGAAGATATATTCAAATAAATGTATGCTAACCATATCTGCTCCTACTTTCACATATGGAATAGTACAATCATGTTGATTGTTGAGATTAAAAAGATTTTGCATAACAGATAATTCAATACTATCACTCTTGAATATATCCTTATCCTCCGGTTTGAAAGTCGTCCATATTGATGAATATTCTGCCTTTGACATAACCTCCTGCAAGTTATGTGCCATAGTAATAAATTCGTTATCTTTCTCCAAAATTATTTCCATCATAGATTCTAGATCTTGGGAGAAAGTTTTGCGTAATTGTTTTTCTATTTTTTGTTGTTTAGATTTAGAAACTTTGGCATCAACAATCGATTCATATTCCTGTATTATTAGACTTTTTCTTGTAGAATCTACTTCGTAGGTTGATAATAGTTCATTTATATCTTGTGCTGATACATAAGATATAACTTCCAAACATATTAATATTAGAAATAAATAACGCTTCATACTATTATAATCTTTTTAGTTCAAAATTGTATTTCCCCAAAGAACGCTGGTAGGTGGAATGCTGGCGCCTCTGCTTCGATCGGATTCCACGAAGCATAGTGCTTCATTGCTGTCTTGTCACCACACTTATAGAGGTTAGCTCTACGACTAGACTCCTTGGTGAGGTCTAAGTCTATGAGTGAGAATGGGATACCTATGAGTAATGTCCAATGTGCTGCACAGAGTTGTTGTCCATAGCGTTGGATAGAAGCGAGTTGCTCTGGGTTGAGGCGCACGACATCTACCTTGCGTTCCTTGCGATGGGAAGCATTGCATACGCCTGCAGGATTGAACTCGAAGTTCCAGTAGTGAGTATTATCCTTATCACCAATAAAAATCTCCACACATGCATCCTCATTGACTAGTTCGAGGTCGTTGGTCTTGGTAGAGAGTGGCACTTCGCCCTTAACCTCATAGCGCACATAAAGCATATGGTCGGTATGAGCAAGAGTGAAGGTGGTCTGAGGTGCAGCGGGATATTGATCGGGCCAATTGATTTGGTCGATAACTCCCGTAGCAGGCATAACTGACAAAGCAGCATCCGCTTTAGCAAGCGAAAGGTTAGCCAACTCAGGTAAATATGTAGATTGGGTTGTTTTCATATTATAAACTACTAACATTCTAAGTACCAAACTATCTTAAGAGGTTGATATCGCCAGATAGTTGGTAAACACCAATAGGTAGTTCTTGTTTTTTGATTTTCTTGGTGTAGGCTGGCTTAGACATATATTCAGTCTCAGCATCAGTACCCAGAGCGCGAATCACATAATAGTACGCACCTGCAGCTGCAGGGCGACCGTTGATATTGCCGTCCCAACCTTTAGCTGGGTCGTCAGACTTGTATACCAATTTTCCCCAGCGGTTGTACACCCAAATATGAAACTCTTTGATGGAGCGATATACTACACGGAACTCATCATTGGTGCCGTCGCCGTTAGGTGTAAAGACATTAGGAACTGTGAGCATTGATTCGCTGACAGAGACATCGAACTCCACGGAGTCAATCTCACAGTTGTAACTATTGCTTGCGTATAGTACCACGCGATAGTTTCCTGGTTCTGTAAAGGTGTATCTATGTTGTGCTTCGCTGCGACGCAGGATTATTTCACTGCCTTTGTATAGGTTCCATTGGTAATACTCAGCATTGAGTCCGTTGGATCGGAACTCCACATCCAGTGGTGCAGATCGTCGCACGAGGTTGTCAGGTTCGGTAGGGCGTTCCACCTCGTTGGAGCGATCACCCTCTTTACCGCGTGTTGTCACTTCCGCTAGTGGATGTACTTTGATTGCCCAAGGCTGGCATATCTCGGTGGTTATTGCCTCTTCTATTCCTAACTCTTGTGCTAGCTTGTCGGTGATGACATAGTGGGTAGCAAGGGCACTGGCGTCTAGTACGATGGTGGCTGCCAGCTCTTTCTCTACGACTACGGCGGAGTCCACCCAATCGTTCTCGCCCCATGCGGCATCCATATAGTCTATTTGGCAAGTGCGTGCCACTGTCTGTTTTCTATTGCTAGGGTTCTTATACTCTATGGCAGGCAGGGTGCCATGGAGTATGAGTTGTGTTTCGGTGCATGATTGTGCGAGTTCTACCCCACTTATCTGTGGTCGTAGGCTATCATACTCAAAGGTCCAGAAGTACTCCCATTGGCCATTCACCTTGATGGCATAACCTTGTCCGTGTTCAGGATAGAGGTAGTCGGTACCCGAACTGAAAGGAGTGATGGTATCAGGCAAACGATACCAGTCAATGGCTCCAATATTAGACTTGAATTCTGGATTGCTCTCAAAGATATAAAGTGTGTCACCCTTATTATCTATAAAAGTGCGATTTCCTACGCCCTCAACGTGGAAGGCATAGGAAACAGTACTAAGGAGCAATATTGTTGCTAAAAGTATTCTTCTCATTTATTAACTTGAAAACGTGTATTACCATTAACTAGGAAGTCCACAATTTGCTTAGCAGCAGCAATACCTGCATTGATATTAGCCTCGGCTGTTTGAGCACCCATTTTCTTAGGTGTAGAGAAATAACGTCCCTCAAACAACTCGTGCATCTTTTGATCAGCAGCAGGCATGATATCTGTAACATAACGAAAATCTTTTCGCTCTTGCATGAACTGTATAAGTTCCTCTTCGTTGATCACTTCCTTGCGAGCTGTATTAACCAAAACAGCACCTACTGGCATTTGACTAAGAAGAGCTTTATTAATACTACCTTTGGTCTCTGGTGTAGCAGGTATATGAAGACTGATCACATCGCAAGTAGCATAGAGTTCCTCTGCGGAGTGCACAGGGATAACACCTTCGTTGAGCATCACCTCATCTGGGCAGTATGCGTCGTAGGCGTAGATGTGCATACCAAAACCTTTGGCGATGCGTGCCACATTGCGACCTACGTTACCATATGCATGAATACCAAGTTTCTTACCCATGAGCTCTGTACCACTAGTACCATTGTACATATTACGAACTGCCATGACCATAAGACCTAGTGCTAGTTCGGCAACTGCATTAGAGTTTTGACCTGGAGTGTTCATAGCTACTACATTGTGAGCAGTAGCAGCAGCGAGGTCAATATTATCATAACCTGCACCTGCACGAACTACAATCTTGAGGTTCTTGGCTGCATCTAGCACTTCTGCATCCACAATATCAGAACGAATAATGATGGCATCAACGTCTGCTACAGCGTCCAATAACTCTTGTTTTCCATGATACTTCTCGAGAAGAACGAGTTCGTATCCAGCTTGTTCTACGACTTGCTTGATTCCGTCCACTGCTACTTTGGCAAATGGTTTCTCGGTTGCTACTAAAACTTTCATTTTTTTAACTAATGTTGTATAATATACAAAGGTTTCTTTTTCTTTTTGCTCTGGTATGTGATATACATGTTCCATATTCGCCGCAAAGGTACAATTTTTTCGCAATATATGCAAGTTTTTAGTTAAGATTTTTGCGTTTTGAGAGCTTTTAATAGTTGAGCTGCAATGAAACATTGAAGTTTGACATAGCGTTTCTCGCCAGGTTGAGGATGTGATTGTTGTGCAACAAATAGTTGTTGCCAATACGATAGTCGTTCAGGATCTTGCATCTCGATGATGGCTTGCTGCTGTGCCTGACGGAAGAGCTGACGATGGTTGGTAATGTTATCGCCCCATTTTTGTCCGAGGTGATACGTGTAGGTCTCGTTGGGACCATAGATTGGTTGTCCGTCCGGGGTAGAGCCAAAACATTTACGACGGTGTACAAGGACTGTGTCTCCATCGTGTTGAGAAGAGAGTTTACCGGTAACAGACTCTACAGGGAAAGAATACAAGGTTTTTGCCATACTGTTTAGGTTAGAATGTTAGTTTATTAATTGCGTAAAGGTAGCGGAATCCTATGGTAATCCTATGGTAATCCTATGGTGAGAACGGGAAGGGATTAAGGTTCCTAAACTAGGATGCAAAGATACTAATAAATTTTCGAATTTCCAAATTTTTAAGAAGTATTTTAGAAATAAAAAGTATTTTTTGACATATTTTTTGCTATATAAAAAAAAGTTTGTAACTTTGCAGGGAAAAAACAACACTAGATATTATACCATGAGACAGTTTGTATTAGTTGTGTGCATACTTTGCACTAGTTTTCTATCTGCAAATGACAAGATTATATGGAAGGAAGTTCAAGTACCAGTATATGAAATTGTTGATACTAATTTCATAGCATTCCTAGATAGCTGTTATGCCGTAGCCTCACAAAGAACCTGGTGGGACAGCGCACAAGTAATTCATATAAATGTATTTCAATTACTTGAAGATGATAGATGGAGATGGGGTACCTTATGGGGTCATGTAGATCCAAGGGCGATAAGAAATAATACACTAATACAAGGAAATAGCGTACAATTACATCTAACTCTACTCAACGACGACCACTTCTTACCTAATGCTCCTTGCGGAATTATACCACTAAAAGACAAATGGTTGCACCTTGATGAAAACCTTGTCCAGGTAAAACAACTCTTCAAACCAACGGGAGAAACAATAACATACAAAGATCACGAGTACATTATAGAAAAACAAGACCCTAATGTTATTCTAAAAGAAGAACAAGACCCTAATGTTATATCAATAATAGATGATAGTGAGTTAAACTATATGTATGAATTTGGAACTTATCAGTTTGATTATCAATAAAAACAAACCGCAGGAGAATGTCCTGCGGTTTGTTTTTGTTATCTTTTTTTATCTCATGATTAAGCATAAAATCTTCTTTGTCTTTTTTTGGAATAATATCCGTACCAAAAGCCGGTCCACCATATCTAAAAACAACAGTATCACAATATGGTATATGACTATATGAATCTAAATATTCGTTCCATTGGGTATTAGACATTGATTCATTACAAAGTAGAAAGGTATATAAGTCAAGATACTTCGGACGACGCCAAAACACTTCCACCTCTGCAGAACGATAAACTTGCACTCCAATACAATCTGCTTTATTTAGCAAAATAAGGATACTCTTGGATTTAATGATAGTATACACTCCCAATCCTAGCCCAGAAAATAAGCTCAAGTAGAACAAACAATCAAAAACAAATGATTGCAAAGGAGAAAGATATTCTGTAATTAGCCAAAAGGAACAAAGAATATTTAAAACACAAACAATAATGCAAGTAAATCGATGCATTATAACCTTAAGCTATTTATTAAATTTTTATCACCGGCAGCGTTAATCGTTGCCGGTGATAAATTCTTATGTAAAATTCTATATTTACAATGAAGCCTCGAACTCCTTCATACAAGCCACGAGCGCCTCTGCACTCTCAAGTGGCAACGCATTATAAGTACTAGCTCGGAAACCACCTACCAAGCGGTGACCCTTGATACCTACCATACCCTTAGCAGTAGCGAACTTAAAGAAGTCGTCTTGCAAGTGAGCATACTCAGGTTTGAGCACGAAGCAGATGTTCATCAAAGAACGGTCTTCTACTTTAGCTGTACCTTCGAAAATCTTGCTCTCGTCAATAGCCTTGTAGATCACCTCAGCCTTCTCGATATTGCGTTTGAGCGCAGCCTCGAGACCGCCATTAGCCTTCAACCAACGGAGGGTGAGGAGTGCGGTATAGATAGGCAATACAGGAGGAGTATTAAACATAGAACCATTCTCCACGTGTGTGCGGTAGTCGAGCATAGTAGGGATATAACGAGATACCTTACCGAGGAGTGCCTCTTTGACAATCACAAAGGTCACACCTGCAGGAGCAAGGTTCTTTTGTGCACCACCATAGATCATATCGTATTGACTAACATCGATAGGACGAGAGAAAATGTCAGAAGACATATCTGCGATGAGAGGTACATTGCCTTTTTTCTCATAGATCGCTTGCAACTTCTCGTCGTTAATCTCAGTACCATAGATAGTGTTATTGGTAGTAATATGCAAGTAATCAGCATCTTGTGGAACTTCAAAGTCCACAGGAATATGGGTAAAGTTATCTGCTGCAGAAGTTGCTACTTCTACTACTTCGCCAAAAGCCTTAGCCTCTTTGATCGCTTTTTTTGACCACACACCGGTATTGAGGTAAGCAGCTTTCTTCTCAAGGCAGTTGAAAGGCACCATGCAAAATTGCATGCTAGCACCACCACCAAGGAAAATCACGCGGTAACCCTCTGGAATACCGAGGAGCTCTTTCATTAGCGCCTCAGCCTCGTCAAGGACTGGTTGGAAGTACTTAGCGCGGTGAGAGATCTCAAGGATGCTCAAACCTTCACCTTGAAAATCGATGATAGCATCAGCTGTTTGCTTGATGACTTCAGCAGGCAGGATACTTGGTCCTGCGTTAAAATTGTGTTTCTTCATTGTTTATTTGTGGTTTTTAGTCATTTTCCATTTACTATCGTTGCCGGCGATGATCTCGGCATCGGCTTTTTTAGGCGATGAGGCTACAGGGCTATCAGGCGATGAGGCTGAAGCCTCAGCCTTCTCCACCCAGCAGAGGGCGTCACCCTTGACAGCAGTGGTACCCTGCTCTTTCTCTACAGAAACTACACGGCAAGTGGTGTAAGCACGGATTGGTTCAATGCCGTGAGGTGTTTGGAGATAACAAACCACATCACCTTCCTTATATAAGGTACCCAAAGCAGGAGCCTTGCTATCCTCGTTGAAGTCGAGTTCCCACATCACTTTACCAGAGAGAGTTGCCTCGAGTGGCTCAGCATTAGGATGAAGGATAGCGCGTTTGTCAGCAGCAGTGAGGAACTTAACTGGTTGGCCAGTTTGAGCGGCTTTCTCCATACGCTCAAAGAGATCCTTATTGAATTGCTCTTTCGCTTGACCTGACTTATACTCGCGGTATTGTTTCTCGTGCATTGCGAACTCAAATAACTCCTCATCGTCTTGACCACGATCCCAGCCATTTTTCTCCATCTCGGCAATGAATTGTGGCAATACATCTGGATAGAGGGCTTGTGGATCGTCGGTATAGAACTCCATTTGTTTCTCCTTAGCGAGTTCAACAATCTCAGGAGCAAGAGTACCAGGTAGTTTACCTGACTTACCAAGAATCATACCCCACATGGCAGGGTCCATACGGGTGAATGGTTTCTCCTCCATAGACTTGCTGTAGAGATTCATAAGAGCAGCATTCTTAACATATTGTGAGAATGGAGTCACGAGGCAAGGTGTACCGAGCATAGGCCAGATACGTTGTACTTCATCGAAGAGTTCAACCAGAAGTTCGTCCTCGCTGAGAGCTGCTTTACCACGCTTGGTAAGGTTGGCATTGATAGCCGCATGCATACCCTTAAGGTCTGCCATGAGTGAGCCCATCATACCACCAGGAAGACCACAGCCAACAAGAAGCGATGTCATCTTAGAGTTACGAGGATCAATCCAATAGCCAAGGAAGTCGTCGATAAACTCTTGGGTGAGCGAACGAGCTTCCATATAGGCCTTCATATTGATATCTTTTACTAGGAAACCAGCATCTTTGAGCATAGATTGAATGGTAATCACATCAGGGTGAACCATACCCCAGCTGAGTGGCTCCATAGCTACGTCAAGCACGTCGCCACCTGCTTTAGCCACTTCGAGCATGCTAGCCACAGAGAAACCTGGACCAGAGTGACCATGGTATTGAATAATGATATCTGGGTGTTTCTCTTTGATAGCCGCTACGATGGTGCCGAGCATAGCAGGACGACCAATACCAGCCATATCCTTGAGACAGATCTCTTGTGCACCGTTAGCGATAAGTTCTTCCGCAAGATTAATATAATATTCAGCATTGTGCACTTGAGAATATGTGATACACATAGTAGCTTGTGCAGTCATACCTGCTTCTTTCGCCCATTTGATAGAAGGAATGATATTGCGAGGATCATTGAGGCCACAGAAGATACGGGTGATATCTACACCTTGTGCGTGTTTAACCTTATACATAAGTTGGCGCACATCTGCTGGCACAGGGTTCATACGCAAAGCGTTAAGACCGCGATCGAGCATATGAGTTTTTATTCCTACCTCATTGAATGGCTTTGTGAACGTACGTACAGCTTGGTTAGGATTTTCTCCGTAAAGCAAGTTCACTTGCTCACTAGCGCCACCATTGGTTTCAACACGATCAAAGCAACCCATATCGATGATAACAGGTGCAATTTTAGCCAACTGGTCTTTGCGTGGCACATACTTGCCACTACTCTGCCACATGTCACGATAGACGAGGGAGAATTGAATTTCTTTTTTAGCCATAATGGTTAATTTTTGTATAGATTTTTATTGGTTAACTACGATTAATTTTGCATTCAAATTAGAGTGCATCCATTTTAGGCCGCAAAGGTAATAAAAATATTGCAAATGCGCAAGAAAAAACAAGTTTTTTTTAGTTCACAAAAAAAATATCTTCAAAAAGCTTTAAATATAGTAAAAAGACATGGTACAGACCCGTTACGAACCCGTAAAACCCAAGAAGAAAACAGAAGAAAATAAAATAAATTTGCATATAAGAAAAAAAAATAGTAACTTTGCAGGCGAATATACCCAAAATGTATTTCAACGCAAAATTCACCCCTATTTTAAAATAAAAATGGATATGGAAACTTTACATGAGAATGCAGATATCACTCTAAAGAGTGAAGAAAGTTGCACTGCTATTGAAAATGAAAAAAAGCCAAAACGCACTTTCTCTAAGATAAGCAAAAGTATTGCATGGTTGAGTCTATGCGCGATTGTTGGAATATTAGCCGTAGGAGCCTATGGTTGGTACACCGGCAAATGGAACGACGACAAGACCTTGGAGCATTATTTGGTTTTTGTGTTTTGCATTGTCCATATATTATGGATCACTAGCATTATCACAATGCTTACTCAAAAAACAGCCAAATGGTTACGTGTTATGAATGTAGCTGCACCTCTGTTACTGAATATTGTTATCGTTGCAGGTATCATTATAAATAATTTTTACACATGGAAAGAGCAATTAGCATTTGGAGGAACCGCGTGGTTAATAATGCTAGGTGTGGCATATTGCATATTAGCTTTCCCTATTTTTGTCTGGTTGATAAACACCATCGTTGTTATATGCAAAAGATAGCGTTTTTTATACTATGAGAAACAAACACATATACAGAACAATCTGCATAGCAATATTAGCATTGCTATGGAACAACATTTCATATGGCCAAAAACCACAAAATGTAATCTACCTCATCGGTGATGGAATGGGGTTTGGAGCCGTGTCATCATTGCTTCTTTCAGAGGATGATGCTACTGGTTTTGAAATGGCGCCTGTAATAGGATTGAACGAGACCTGTTCAGCCAACAACTACGTAACCGATTCACCAGCAGGCGGAACTGCATTGGCGACAGGAACAAGGACTTGCAATGGTTTCCTGGGTGTAGGACCAGATAGTGTGCAACTAGAAAGTATCCTAAAAAAAGCCCAAAAGATGGGAAAGAAAACTGGTATTGTGGTTAACACCACACTCACCGAAGCCACCCCAGGGGCTTTCTATGCTGGTGTAACATCTAGAAAGGAGAGTTACACAATCGCCAAACAATTCACAGAAAGCGGTGTGGACATAGCAATAGGTGCTGGATTAACAGCCTTCATCAATCGTCCAGACAGCATAGACATGACTGCTGTTCTTATAGAGAAAGGCTATAATGTATATTTAGATTGGAAGCAAGTAATTAACACACAATCTGAGAAGTTTGTTGGTATCTTGCAGATGAGTGATGTGCACCGCCGAAACAAGCCAAGTACGACAACAGCAGGAGCTGCAGATGGCGCTGAAGTATGTTTAGCAGCACAATTAGCCGCAACTAGTGCAGATAATGACACAACTCGTTTTTCCGAACCAAATGACTATTTGGAGAAAGCTAGTTTAAAGGCTATCGAACAGCTTTCTAAAAACGCACCTAATGGCTTTTTCCTTATGATCGAAAGCGCTATTATAGATGGCTATGGGCACAATAATGATGGAGAAGGAATGGTGGAAGAGATGCAAGAGTTCAATCGTACATTGAAAGCACTTATCAAGTATGTAAATGAACATCCAAACACATTGTTAGTAGTAACAGCTGATCATGAAACAGGTGGAACAAGCATTGCGTATAAGGGACATGCAATCAATCAACCAGAGGGTATGACATTGAGTTTCAGCACTAAAGGTCATAGTGGTACTGTGGTTCCTATATTCGCATATGGTATGGGAGCAGAAAAATTTGCTGGTATATTTAAGAACAAAGAAATTCCAGGTATTATAGAGGAATTAATAAAATAAGGAGAGATGAAAAAAATTTTGTTACTACTCTATCTTAGCACTCTAGTGTCATGCAATGCGTTTAAATCCGGAGAAGAATTGTACGCTATAGGATTGGACTATTTGAAGGGCACTAACGGCCAAGAACAAAACATGGAGAAAGCAGCAGAATACTTCAAATTAGCAGCAGATAAAGATCATGCTCCAGCACAATTTAATTTAGGATACTCTTATTTGGAAGGACAAGGTGTACCACAAAGCAATTCAGAAGCGGTATATTGGTTTCGCAAAGCAGCCGAGCAACAACATACATTTGCGCAATATAATCTAGGCTACTGCTACAAAGAAGGTATTGGTGTTGAACAAAATTATCGAGAGGCCATTAAATGGTATACTATAGCCGCGACAAAGAACATCCCTGATGCACAAGTAGAATTGGGAAATTGCTTCTTACATGGTTTAGGAACGATTCCCAACCCAACAGAAGCTGCCAAATGGTACAAAGAAGCAGCAGAAAGAGGGCATATGCAAGCACAATACAATTTGGGAGTATGTTATATAATCGGTCAAGGCGTAGCAATAGACTATCAATTAGGCTTAGAATG
Organism: Paludibacteraceae bacterium; assembly: GCA_017391525.1. Classification (GTDB taxonomy): domain Bacteria; phylum Bacteroidota; class Bacteroidia; order Bacteroidales; family Paludibacteraceae; genus Colicola. Next base: position 27,789 of record JAFOYE010000034.1, read on the forward strand.
GCTAAGCAGAGCCGCCGCGCAAGGACATGTAGAAGCGACGAGGATGGTAGCTGAAACGGCATACAACATAGCTTTATCATTCGAGAATGGAGAGGAGATATCGCAGGATACAGAGAAAGCTATTCAATTCTACCAAGTAGCCGCTGAATATGGTAGTGAAGAGGCTCAACAAGCACTTAGCCGACTTGGTGTACTACAATAAGAGAGGTCTTATAATGAGACAAAATAAATGCCCTAGAGCAAATTCTAGGGCATTTATTATGCAGTATAAATAAAGTGTATTACAATCCAAGTTGCGCCACAAGAGTAGAAGACTCAGGGTGACCATTTTGTGCTGCCAATTTGATCCACTTGTCAAACTCTGCCTTATCACGCTCAACACCTAAACCATAATAGTAGCAAATAGCCAAACCGTATTGAGCAGCTATATTACCTTGATTGGCAGCGCTGAGATACAATTCATAAGCCTTGTTGTAGTCACGCTCTACCGCATAGCCATAATGATAATATGTAGCCAAAAGTTGTTGAGCAGCCGCATCGTTTTCTTCCGCTAATTGATGTAGGTATTCCGCTGCTTGTAGATAGTCTTGCTCCACTCCATGACCTTTGTCATAGCATAGAGCTTTGTAGTACAAAGAACTTGATATTTCATCCGATGACAAAGAGAAATATTCAAAAGCTTTGTTATAATCTTGTTCTACACCCGAAGCATTATAATAGCACAATCCCAAATAGAATTGAGCAGGTGCATATTCAAACTCAGCAGCATGTAGGAAGTATTGCACCGCTTGCTTGTAATCTTGTTCTACACCATAACCATAGAAATAGCAATAACCTAGGTTGTATTGGGCTTCTACCAGTCCTTTTTCCGCTGCTATAGAGAAGCATTCGCATGCTTTCTCATAGTTTGTCAAAACACCATGTCCCAAGAGGTAACAATTGCCTAGGTTAAAAGTAGCCTCCGTATGACCTGCCTCAGCAGCTGCTTTAAAACCTAAAAATGCTTCTGTATAATCCTGCTCAATGAGATGATTTCCAGTATATAGATAGACTGATATTTTATACTGAGCATCTACATTGCCATAATTTGCAGCATAGAAATATTTCTTAACAGCCTCTACAGAATCCACTTCTACACCTAGACCATATTCATAACATCTACCCAATTGGTAATATGCACGATCATTATCTTGACTAGCAGCTTGCTCAAATAACTCAACAGCCTTGGTATAATCTACTTCCACACCATAACCATTGGCATAGCACAAGCCCAAATATAATTGAGCCAAATCGTCTTCCTGTGCGGATGAATTGAAATATTGGATAGCTTTTTCGTAGTCTTGTTCTACGCCTAGTCCCTCATAATAGCACATACCTAAATAAGCCTGAGCTCCTAGATTTCCCTGTAGAGCAGCATAGTTGAACCATTTAACTGCTTCCGTATAGTCTTGTTCAACTCCGTCTCCTTCTGAATACACATAGCCCAAATAGAACTGTGCATCCATATCTCCCTGCAAAGCAGATAGACGGAACCATTTGACTGCCTCTACATAATTTTGTTCAACTATTTCACCGTCTGCGTAATACAAGCCCATTTCGCATTGTGCAACAGGGTCTTCAAGTTCAGCTGCACGAAGGCAAAACTCATAGGACTTCATTGCATCTTCAGGAACACCCCAACCATTACGATACAATACGCTCAGTCGATGTATCGCACGAGGAAAACCATTGTCAGCAGCACGAGTCATCCACTTAGCACCTTTAGCGAGATCTAACTTAGTTCCCTCACCTGTCAAATAGCCGAGCGCTACATAATACTGCGCTTCAGGTAAAGTCTTAGCAACTTTCTTAAAACATTGGAAAGCTTTTTTCTTGTCTTCAGGTTTGCCGTCTTGACCATAATAATAGGCTAAGCCTTCATCGTAATAAAAAATTTCCTTGGCAGATTGCGCACAAACAGAAATAGAGAAAAAGGCTAGAAATGAAAATAAAAGAAGTTTTTTCATGATGATATGTTCAATATTTGATTTTCTGCTGCAAAGATACGACAATTATTCCACATTTGCAAAAAATATTGAAAATTTTGTTAACTAAACTAAATATTGGAAATGAAACCACGAAAAACAAGGGCAAAATATAGGAGAAAAAAGCAGGTTTGAAAAATAGAGTTAACAATTTAAAAAAAAGTTTGTGTATTTCAAAAAAAAATATTACCTTTGCACCCCGAAATAAGGACAACAATATAACATTATATTTTCATGAATTTCGGAACTCCCCTTACCTCTGTAGCCACCAAAGCTCTCTTGCTGGGAAGTGGCGAATTGGGCAAAGAAGTTGCCTTAGAACTCCAACGTTATGGCGTG
>JAFOYE010000035.1 GCA_017391525.1 Paludibacteraceae bacterium
CTGCTCCTCCTTGGAGCAGAACTACAGGCCTCTCAGGCAATGGGCAATGGGCAATGGGCCATAGGCGAAGAAATCAATCGCCAATCGCCAATCGCCAATAGCCTACCTGCTCTTCCCGAAGAGCAGTATGCGTTCCAAAGAACGCCCCAAAAGGTCTGGTATGTAGGCAACGTGATGATCGATACGTTGCTGGCTAATCGCAGCCGTTTCCGCAAGCCTGAGGTATATGATACGCTAGGATTGGAAGAGAAACAGTATATCGTTATGACCATGCACCGTCCTGCTAATGTGGATGAACAAGCGCATCTGAAAGCCTTGATGGAGCAGATCATCACCAATGTGCACGGACTGCCTATCATCTTCCCAATCCACCCACGTACAGCTAAGCTATTCTACAACCTATGGGGCGATGAGCAGCAACTGAAAACCTTGTTCCCTAATCTGCATATCGTAGAGCCAATGGGCTACCTGGAGTTTAACTATATGGTAGAGCATGCTAAGGCTGTGGTAACGGACTCGGGAGGTATAACCGAAGAGACTACCGTGATGGGTGTACCATGTATCACCTTGCGCGACAATACCGAAAGACCAGAGACATGTACCGTAGGTACGAACATGCTGATTGGTACCAAACCTGAGGCCATCAAGCCCGCATTGGATAAGCTCTTTGCCGGCGAATGGAAACAAGGCGCTATTCCCGCCCTCTGGGATGGACATACCTCAGAGAGAATTGTGGAGATACTGCTGACGCTATAGGACGCCCTGCGGGCTGTTTTAGACACAGCTAAAACTGCTGTTCTAAGCGCAGCAGAGCTGCTGTTCTATTGCCCTGCGGGCTGTTTCACCGCTTCGCTGTTTCAAACATTGAAACCCTTAGAACTTTTAGAACCCTTAGAACTTTAGAACTTCTTTAACACGCCGAGAGACGATAAGGCGAAAGGCGATGTGTAGGGTGTAGAGTGTAGGGTGTAAAGGCATTGAAATAGCACCAGAGGTGCAATAGAACAGGCACAAAGGTACCAAAAAACAAGGCGTTGAAGGGAATCTTCAACGCCTTTGTTATATGATTGATTATCAACTGCGAATCAATTATTCATAATTTCTACAATCTCCTCTTCGCTAGGATTGCGAAGCACAATCATACCATCGCGATCGATGAGCAGTGTTGTAGGGATACCTGAGATGCCATAAGCCACGTGTGGATTGTTAGGAGCCTCGTTGGTATCGTGCAATTGCAACCACGCCATATCCTCTTCATCTAATGCTTCGCGCCAGTCACTCTCATTGGAATCGATACTGATACCCACTACCTCCAATTGACCAGTAGGTTGGTACTTGGCATACCAGTTCTTAACCTCTGGAATCAACTGACGGCAAGGAGGACACCAAGATGCCCAGAAATCAACCAAGAGGTAATCCGCTTGGCCTACCAGTTCACTCAAACGAACCACGTTACCTTCCTCATCTAATGCTTGTACATCGATATAAGGTTGGCCAGGAGTTGTGAGCAATTCTGCTTGGTACTTGCTATGCAAGGTTTGCATACCTTCGCCATTCTGCCAACGCTCAGGTACTACTTTTTCATAGACTTGGGCTTTTTGTTCTGGAGTGAGGTTATGGAAAAGGTCGAGGATAATAGAGTCTGTAACAACATTGTCGATATTAGCCATCAACAAGTCATAAGATTTCTCAATATACTCATCGATGATAAGATCTCTATCAGAAGCACCTTCTAGAAGAGTAATAGTAGAATCCAAGAGAGCTTGGTACTCTAACCAAGGTGTTGAATCCACTACTGCAACTGGAACCTTAGGAGCAGGTGCAGGAGTTGATTGTGTTTGATTCTCCTTGGAACCACAAGCTACTAGGCCGGCTACGGCAAGTAGGAGTAGGATGTTTTTTTTCATTGTTGTTGTTTTGTTCTAAGCGCCCTTGCGGGCTGTTCTAACAGTTATTGAGTTGAAAGTTGAATATTGAGAGTTGAATGTTGAAAGTTGATTGTTGAAAGTAATTAAAACCAGCTTAGCTGTAACATCTGACTTTAAACATTCAACATTAAACTTTAAACTATATTAAATTACTCTGCTGCAGTCAATGGGCTAGCTTGTGTGTAAACGCGGGCTGCAAGCTCTTGGTCTAGTTGGTACAATCCATAACCATTTTCACCAATCAAACGCAACTTGTGAACAAGGTCGGTAGCATTCTCTTCCTCCTCCACTTGCTCGTCAACGAACCAGTTGAGGCGACTTTGCAAAGCAAAATCCTTCTCCTCGACAGCCAATGCCATAAGGTTGTTAATCAAGGATGTCACTTTACCCTCGTGAGCGAGAGTGTGCTCGAAGGTAGCTAAAGGCGAAGCCCACTCGGTATCCACAGCAGCAATAGGCTCCAACAATACGCGTCCACCACGACTTTGGAGATAGTTGAAGAGGATCATAGCATGGTCTTGCTCCTCTTTGAACTGAACAGCATACCAGTTAGCCATACCAGGAAGACCTGCGTCTTGGCAATATGCAGACATACTTAGGTACAAATACGCCGACCACATCTCGGCATTGATCTGGGCATTAATAGCCGCTTGAAGTTTTTCTGAAATCATATGTTCTTTGAGTTTTAAGAGTTTTAAAAGTTTTAAATGTTTTAAGGGTTTTAGTTAAACTAGTACAATAACCATGCCACATTATGGGCAATTGACTTGGGTTGGGATGGCCTTGTTATCACCTTCTTGTGTGAGTTCGAAGCATGCGCTTTGGGTAAGTTTGATATCCTCGGATTGGTTAGGATGGCCCGTCCAACCTTTGCCTTTCTTGAAGATGATGTTTAACGATCTCTCGTCGGTAGTATACACATACCACTCACCTTGGCGTATAGCACGGAACTCGCCGTTGAGGGCATCATTCTTAGCATCCCAGATATAGACATATACATCGGTTCCCCATGCAGCAGGCACCTTGGCCTTGACTACGAGTTGCTCTTTTTGAACAAAAGTGATGCTATCTACCTGTGCCAATGTGTACTCCACAGATTTGCCATCTTGCCAGACAAGCATGGTCCATGTAGGGTCTACCGTAGGAACATCGTTGTTGTTATCGTCGTTGTTATCGTCGTTGTTATTGTCACTATTGGTGCCCCATTGCTCATTGAGCCATTCGGCATTCTTGCGCAGGCGATCGTTGATCTGATTGATTCGCTTGGTAAGGTCGGCATTGCCGTTGTAGTCTGGCCAGCGTTGAGCATCAACCGAAGCTGCAGTCTTAAGCAAAGTGAGTTGGTCGGCAGTGAAAGTAAAGATATCGTTGAAACGAGTAGGGTAGAACTCCTGCCAAATAGCTTTGACACGGGTCATGAAGGCAGGAAACTTGCATATCTCAGGAATCCAGTGGTTGTGCCATACATCGCCTTGGTAGATATACTGCGACTTGTCGCGATTGAAGGCGCTACCGAAATCCCAAACCGGACCAAACTTCCACTTCTGGTCGTCGCCCATGTCCTTGTAGAGATAGCAACTGCCATGGAAAGACTCGTAGTTGTCGGTGATCTCCTGCACAATATAGAAGCGTGCAAGGGCGTCTATATCGAGGTGTTGCCAGAGTTCGTTGGAATTCTTGTCGCCATAGATGAGGTTGTCCAACATTTTGATCTGCTGAGTGAGGTAAGCCTCTTGCTGAGAAGAGAGTACCTCAGGTGTCTTATAGGTGACCCACATGGTGGTCTTACCGCCTTCTTTGATGGTGATATGTGGATCACTGTCGTAGTTGTCGATCTCTACGAGCCAGCCGCCAGAGATCTTCTGTGCGTCGGTCTCTTCGTCTTCTTGTTCGACGATATTAACGCGGTCTTTGTCTACACGGATATGTTCGGTCAAGAAATACAGACCGATATAGTCGCCATTCATCACTAGTTCGAGTGGTTTGGCATCTGGTGTCCAAGCAATACCGAGCATTTTGCTGAGCTCGAAGCCAGCAGCGTTGCGCATATAGCCCTTCTTGTCCTTGGCATCGTCGGCGTGAGCGAGTAGGGTGAAGTGCTTGCTCTTGATCATACCCAATAGAGGCTGCTTGTCGGCAAGCTTGATTCGGTAAGGTTTTTTATTGAAGCCTGTCCAGGAATAGTTGCCTCGACCTTTGATCTCCATGTTCAATGGAGCAGACGCGCTACCGATATTCTCATAGCCAGCGATGCCTTTGGCATCGAGGTAGTAGGTAGCATTGAGGTAGGTGTCCTTGCTGGTAACGGGAGTGTTGTTCTCCGTAGTGATATACATCACAGGCAGTGTGCCCGAAGGGCTAACTGCGTATGCTATGCTCATGAGGCAAAGCAAGAGGGTAGTGGTAAAGATACGCTTCATGTTGTTGGTGCGGCAAGCCGCGGGTTTGGCGCCAGAGGCGCAGTTTTAAAGTTATAAAAGTTTTAAGAGTTCTATGCGGCGGAGCCGCGGTTTAATGGACGCTTCGCTACTGTTTAGTGTTTAGTGAATTGCGTTTGGCTACTAAACCAGAGAGTATCTTAGCTTCTTTGTTGATTAATAATTCTAGAGTTTCAAACTCTGTTTCAGTTATATATTCTAATTCACAAGCAATATCTAATTGAGCAAGTACTTCCATTAATGATCCGTATGCTATTGTATAAAAATGTGCTTGATCTTTAGGAGTAGTTCTACCAGAACCTTCTGCTATATTGGATGGTAATGAGATCACTGCTCTACGTAATTGATCACACAATGCATATTGCTCTTCTTTTGGAAATTTCTTTACTAAAGTATATATCTGTTTAACTATGTCTTTTGCATAGATATATGCATCCAATTTTCTAAAACTATTCATATTTCTTCTTTTAAATAAAATATAAACCCTAAACCATAGCAGCTCCGCTGCGTCCACTAAACCCTAAAGGGCGTCCCCTAAACCGGCAGCTCTGCTGCATCCCTAAACCCTAAATAGTAGCGCAGCGTCCACTAAACACTAAACTTTGCGGCACAAAGGTACAAAATAATATGCGAACGGACAAAAATAATTAATAATTTGGTCAAAATAGCCAGTAAAGCAATAATTATCGCGCAAATGCGCGTGAGCGCTTGCGTATGTCAAAAAAAAGTTGTACCTTTGTCGGCTCTATGGCGTGTGGGTATGTATGAGTTGAAAGTTCTTATAAGTCGAGGAAACAAATGTAGCTCCTACTCGCTACGCTCGAGAAATCTTATAAATCTTACTTACAAGGTAATCTTGCAAGCAAGAGTATAAGGTTCTCCGAAACCAATTGCCACCGCTCCACATTTTGTGAACATCCAAAACGTGACCGCTGAATCTAATGATGTCAAATGAAACCATTATCGTTAATAAACGCCATACGTTGTTGTTTCCTTCAGCATCTCAGATTCAATGCACGAGCTCCGTTGGCATTGCGTGGGGAGCGAGGAAATGGTGGTAATTAATTACGGAGTACACAGACGAACGAAGTGAGAAAATAGGATTAATAAGATTTCTGCCCGACAGGGCAAGGAGATAAATAAGAAAATAAGAGATTAATAAGATGTCTTATCTCGGCAGAGCCTCTAACGATTACACCTGCCCGGAGGGCTAGGAGATAGATAAGAATGAAAGAAGTAATTGAATATATCATCCAGTTTTTGCTCTATGGCAACGAGCCAGGTGTTCAGCAGGTAGGTTATACTGCTGATGAAAGTCTGTGGCCTAACTACCGCGTAGTGGTAGTGCCTAATGGTCATATGGGACAACAGATCGTTCTACCTACCGAAGAAGACCTCGAACTCCGCATAGAGAAACAAGATAAGACCTATATCGTACATACCGATGTGATATACAATACCTTCTTCTATATCTCACGAGCAGAAGAATTACTCGTAAGCGAACGTGATGAGCATGGACGATTCCTAGCCAAACACTCTATGCTAGGTCAGAAAAACCGACTGATGATTCCGCTCATTGACGAATACTCGCGAGCGATGATCAAGATGCTGGATCTATCCCTGCCAGAGCCTGGGTTTAGCCATATATACCTCACCCACGATGTGGATTCGATAGCCCATTATCGTCATCTGCGTGGCGCCATAGGTGGCCTAATGCGTGGACAGATGAAACAAGTGCTAGCCGCTAGGCGAGATATACACAACGACCCTGCATACACCTTCTCGTGGCTGATAGCACAGGACAAAAAAGTGGAAGGTGCAGAGGTAGTTTACTTTGTAAAAGATACTCCTGGAAAAGGAAAGGATTATCCACAATATGATCTGCAAGGAGCGGATTTTACAGAGTTGAAGCGACAATTGGAAGACAGCGGCGCACAATTGGGATGGCATTCGAGTTGCTACGACCTGGCCTCATCCCCTCATCGCCTAATCGCCTCATCGCCTAATAGCCTACAGTTACACCGTAGCCACTACCTAAGCTGCTCGATAGAGAAGATGCAACAGTTAGTGGAGATGGGCGTGAAGGATGATTTTACGATGATGTTTGCCGATCAGGCAGGTTTTCGTTTGCAGACGACCCGTGCTGTGAGGTGGATCAATCCGATGACCTGGCAGTTGACCGAGTTGACCTTGCATCCGATGACCGTGATGGATTGCACGTTGAGTCACGAGCACTATATGGGACTAAGCGAAGATGAAGCATACTTTGAGTGCCAACGACTGTTTGAGAAAGTGCATCAAAACGCAGGCGAAGTGGTGCTCTTGTGGCATAATACGATCATCAATAACGAGACATATCATAAGTCGCTGTACCCAAAGGTGTTGGAGTTGTTGAAAGTTGAGAGTTGAATGTTGAGATCGCAGCATAGCTGCTTGAAGATCACTTCGTTTGAAGATCGCCTTCGGCTTGAAGATCACAGCAAACTGCTGTTCCGACAAAGGTATAACCGAGTTGAAAGTAAAATGAAAATAATAACCATCATAGGCGCAAGGCCACAGTTTGTGAAGGCAGCGATAGTGAGTCACTATATCCGTCAACACAATGCTACCTCTTCGATACAGATCGAGGAGCGAATACTGCATACTGGGCAGCACTATGATTACAATATGAGTCAGGTATTCTTCGAACAAATGGATATACCGGCTCCTAGTTGGCACCTGGGTTGCACTGGTAGCGTACAAGAGATGCGAGACGCTATCATACCAATCATCCAAGGTCAAGCCGACTATATCATGGTATACGGCGATACCAATAGCACCTTGGCGGGTGCATTGGCCGCAGAAGCATGTCAGATACCATTGATACATATAGAAGCGGGATTGCGTAGCTACAACAACGCTATGGTGGAGGAACACAACCGAATAGAGACCGATAAGCGTTCGATGTATCTGTTCTGTCCGACTAGCACAGCTGTGGCTAATCTGGCCAAAGAGGGGTTGACCCAAGGCGTCTACCATGTAGGCGATGTGATGTACGATGCGACCTTGTATTTTGCGCAGCAAGCCGAACAACAATCGCATCTGTTAGAGGACCTACAGATAGCCTCTAAGGCATATTACTTGGCTACCATCCATCGTGCAGAGACAACCGATAAGCCAGAGCAATTGGCTAATATCCTGCGTGCTTTTGCGCAGATAGACAGACCTATCATCTTGCCTTTGCATCCGCGTACACGCAAAGTGATAGAGGCTTCGGAGATGTTGACCGGATTGGTGAAAGAAGCCCATGGGTTGCACATCATAGAGTCGGTAAGTTATATGGATATGTTGGTGCTGGAGAAGCATGCAGCAGCTATTTTGACCGACTCGGGTGGAGTACAAAAAGAGGCGTATTTCCATCGTACACCTTGCATCACGATGCGTGGGGAGACTGAGTGGACAGAGACCGTGGAAGCAGGATGGAACACCCTGGTGGGAACAGATACAGAAAGAATACTACAGGCCGTAGCACATTGGGCTATGCCTGATACTGAGATAAGTGAATATGGAACAGGTAAAGCTGCCCAAACGATAATTGACCTTTTATGCCAAAGCGAATACTAATATTGTGCGAAGCGATAGCTCCGCCCGCGTATAGTCCACGCGTGCTGACATTGGCCCAATACCTACAAGACCAAGGTTGGCAATGTACTATACTGACAGAGGAGTGCGAGCAACAAGCTTTTGACACAGATATTTGCACGATATACCAAATGCCAGCATACCACAATCTGCTGGCAGATAAACTGTGTTACGGCAAGGACAAAGCCCTATACCGCTATGCCATGAAGAAACTAGATATGGTGAGTTATAACTTGATCTTTTGTTCGAGTTACTACTATTTTCCATTGTTGGCGGCACAGAGATTGGCCAAGCGATATGATCTGCCACTTGTGGTAGATTTGCGCGATATAGCTGAACAATGGGGCAAGGAGTCGTATTTTACTCGTAGATTAACTCCATGGAAAGGCTTGGACTACTGCATAGGCAAACTATACGAACGCAAGCAACTGCGCATGCGTAATCGAGTGCTGAAGCACGCGAAGGCTGTGACTAGTGTTTCGCCATGGCATACGCAATTGTTGGCACAATACAACGAGCATACACACTTGATTTACAACGGCTACGACGAGCAGATATTCGTAGCGAAAGATGTGAAGAGCGAGGTGTTTCAGATTAGTTATTTGGGCAAACTGTACTCCACTAAGTTGCGCGATCCGAGGTTGCTATTTGCGGCGCTCAAAGAGCTCCTAGCCGAAGGAAAAATAGCCCAAAAAGACTTGCGCGTGTTGTTTCATGTAGACGAAGTGGGCAAAGAGCAGTTGCGAGAGTTGGTACAAGCGTATGCAATAAGCGAAGTGGTGGATGTGCAAGGTTATATCCCTCGTGCGCAGATAGTGGATGTGATGCATCAATCGTCTATCCTGCTCGTGCTGACCACCAAGTCGACAGCCGAAGGAACACACGGTATCATGGGAACGAAGTTCTTTGAGAATATGGGTGTGGAGAAACCTGTGTTATGTGTGCGTTCGGACGAGGAGTGTCTGGCACAAGTAATAGCTCAGACAGAGGCTGGACTGGCTGCCACAGAGGTGGGGCAAGTGAAGACTTTTGTGATGGAGAAATACCAAGAGTGGAAACAGAAAGGATATACCCACCAGAGAGCGAAGAACAAGGAGTGGTTTACACGTCAACACCAAGCAGAGCAGTTTGTGAAGGTGTTTGAATCAGTTACTATGACTAGTAATACTAGCCGCACTAGTTCTACTAGCACTACTAGCCCAACGATAACCCAATGAAAACAATCAGCGTAATAGTACCAATATTCAATGCAGGGCCATACCTAGGCAAATGCATTGAGTCGTTGATACATCAACCATATACTGCGTTGCAGATCATATTGGTGAACGATGGATCAACGGATGATAGTTTGGCTATTGCTCAGCAATACGCTGCCCAAGACAAGCGCATAGAGGTGTACTCACAATCCAACCAAGGACAGTCGGCTGCACGCAATGTGGGACTACAACATGCTACAGGCGAGTGGATATCGTTTGTGGATGCAGACGATTATATCGATCCAGATTACTACACATATCTCATCCAAGAGATAGGCGAGTTAGACTGCGTGCAGATAGGTTACAGACGCGTGACGGCTCAAGGCAAGATACTGCTGGAGAAATTGCCAAAGCATTTTCATCAGTTTACTTCGCCATGTATGCGACTATACCGCAGGGAGTTGTTTGTCAAACACGAGTTGCATTTTCCTTCAGGAATGATATACGAGGATGTGATTTTTTCGATTGATTTCTGGGGATGCAAACCAAGTTATAAGATGTTGCCCTATATGGGTTACAACTACTTGGCTAATACGCATTCTACCACCGCCATTCGCAATCTGGTGGCCAAAGAGGTGCTGTTTGCCACCCTACGTGAGAAGAAACAACATGCCAAGAACATAAGACATAGATTATTGATATTATACACTATCATACGACTCAAATTCCATTTTAAGCGTTATGACTAACCAAGAACTGCTAGATTTACTCCGTTGTGAGGTTGTTCCTGCTATCGGTTGTACCGAACCCATAGCTGTAGCACTATGTGTGGCTCGTGCCAAGGAAAAACTAGGAGCAGAACCTGATAAGATCAAAGTGCTGTTGAGCAAAAATGTGTACAAGAATGCACTAGCCGTAGGTATACCTAATACCGGTATGACAGGTCTGCCAATAGCCATTGCGCTAGGCGCTACTATTGGTCGTTCGGAGTATATGTTAGAGGTACTACGTGATGCTACTCCTCAGGCCGTAGCCTATGCCAAAGAGTATATGCAACGTGTGCCAGCGGATATACAAATCAACTACGAGGCACCTAGCATACTATATATCCACGCAGAAGTAAGTTGTGGCGATAAGACAGCTCAAGCGACAATTCAAGATGGACATACCCATTTTGTCGATGAAGCGGTTAATGTCGGTGAGGCGGTTAATAAGGGTGAAGCGGTTAAGACCGGCGATGTATTGACATTGAGACGTGTATATGATTTTGCCCAAGAAGTGGATGTAGAGGATGTGACCTTCCTGCTAGAGGGTGCAGAGATGAACAAGCAAGCGGCTGAGACATCGTTTGCCAACGAGTATGGCCACAAGCTAGGACGATTGCTGCATGGCAGCACACTAAAACAAACCCCACAACTGCAACAGTTGTTTGGAGATACGATATTCACCAAGATCGTTAGTTACACCTGCGGAGCGTGCGATGCACGTATGTCAGGAGCGATGGTGCCTGTGATGAGTAATTCCGGTTCGGGTAACCAAGGCATATCTTGCTCGGTACCTGTATACCTATACGCCAGGGAGAACAACTGCGACAGAGAGTTGACCTTGCGTGCATTGGCATTAAGTAACTTGACTGTGATATACATCAAACAATCGTTGGGACGCTTGTCAGCCCTCTGCGGATGCGTGGTGGCCGCTACAGGTTCGGCTGCAGGTATCACCCTGCTCATGGGAGGTAAATACGAAGAGATCACCTACGCCATCAAAAACATGATTGCTAATATCTCGGGTATGATATGCGACGGAGCTAAACCGGGTTGCGCATTGAAAGTTACCAGCGGCGTATCAACCGCTATCTTCAGTGCTTATCTGGCGATGCAACACTCCTATGCAGACTCTACCGAAGGTATTGTGGAGGACGATATTGATCGCACCATACACAACCTTACACGCATAGGACACGACGGCATGCAAGTGACAGACGACTTGATACTGGACATAATGACACATAAGGGGTAGGGTGTTTAGAGCGGCACGGAGTGCCTGGAGATCACTTCGTTTGAAGATCGGGCTGACGCCCTGTAGAGCGCACCAAGGTGCTGTAGGACGGCACAGAGTACATGGAGAGTGCCTCGTAAAGGCTATCGGACGGAATAAAAAAAGAAATATGAACAATACTATATGAATAAATTCAAGAAAATACAAGCGTATAGAATAGGACCACTATTATTCTTTGTTGATGCTTTCATCAGTCTTCCTATTCTAAGACGAATGAAACGCAGAACAACTACCTCTATGACATTGGAGTACCATGGTGATCGTGAACAAATAGAAAAAGATATACGCCAAGGTGCATTCTTTATGACAAACCATAGAGATATATGTATGGACTCTGCATGGTTGACATACCTACTATGCTTTCGCTATCGCACACACCCATACATAGGAATAGGTAACAACCTCTTTGGCAAATGGTGGATCGAGCATGTTGTGCGTATACTACGTGCTTTTGTGGTAATACGCGATGGCAATTTCCGCGAACAGATTGAGAACGCTAAACTGCTATCCGAGTATATCCACTACCAACGCAAACGTGGTAAATCAATCTGGTTGGCACAACGAGAAGGACGCGCTAAAGATGGAAATGACGTCACTCAACCTGGCGTGTTGAAGATGTTGACCATCGATTCGAAGAACTTCCTCGAAAGCATCAAAGAACTGAATATTTGCCCTGTTTCTATCTCTTATGAATATGACCCTTGCGACTATCTCAAAGCTCGCGAGATGCAACTTAAACGAGATAACCCAGACTGGAAAAAATCACGCGAAGATGATATCGAATCGATGTCTGTGGGTATGAAAGGACGAAAAGGTAAAGTGGTATATAGACTAACCACTTCTATCAATCCTGAAATTGATAAAGCCATAGCAGCGAACCCAGAACTGCTCAATATGTCTAAGAACGAGCAGATACAATTCGTCTGCAACCTAATTGACCAACATATACATGCTGCGTACGAGATGTACGAACGCGGAGAGAAATTTGATCAGTATATCGAAGGACAACTCGCCAAGATCAATATCCCTAACAAAGATGAAGATTTCCTACGCGAGAAACTCTACGAGATGTACGACAATCAAGTTAAGAACTACGAGAAGGCGAAAGGTTTATAGATCGCCTTCGGCTTGAAGATCACTTCGTTTGAAGATCGGGCAGAGCCCTTGTAGAACTTCGAGTGAATGTAATGAACGATCTTCGAGTGCAGCACTAGCAAACGATCTTCAAGCACCAGAGGTGCGATCTTCGAGTGAGTTTTGACAAACGATCTACAGCGAAGTAACACGAGCGAACTAAATACAAATAAACATATGATTACAATCGAACAACTAAAAGAACTACAACAACGTGCGGATAAGCTCAAACAGTATTTGGCTATTGACGAAAAGCGTATCCAACTGGAGGAGGAAGAGCTTCGCACACAAGACCCTGGATTCTGGGAGGATGCCAAAGCAGCCGAAGCTCAAATGCGTAAGGTGCGCGGTATCAAGAAATGGATCGAGGGCTACGAAGGTGTGCGTGCCGCTACCGAAGAGTTGCAATTGGCATTTGATTACTACAAAGAGGAACTTGTAACCGAAGAGGAAGTGGATACCGCTTATGCACACGCCATGAAAGAGGTAGAGGACCTCGAGATGAAGAATATGCTTTCGCATGAGGAAGATCAGATGCCTGCTGTGCTCAAGATCGTAGCTGGTGCAGGTGGTACCGAAGCGCAAGATTGGGCAGAGCAATTGATGCGTCTATATCAACGCTATTGCGAGAAGCACGACTATAAGGTCAGCATAGCCAACCTACAAGAAGGTGATGAGGCTGGTATCAAGACTGTGACCTTTAATATCGAAGGCGATATGGCATATGGTTATCTCAAGTCAGAGAATGGTGTGCATCGCCTCGTGCGCGTAAGTCCTTATAACGCGCAAGGTAAGCGTATGACATCCTTTGCTTCTGTGTTTGTAGTGCCATTGATTGACGATACCATTGATATCCAAGTAGATCCTTCTGCTATATCTTGGGACACTTTCCGTTCTTCTGGTGCTGGTGGACAGAACGTCAACAAGGTGGAGTCTGGTGTACGTTTGCACTATAAGTTCATCAACCCGTTGACCAACCAACCAGACGAGATTGTGATCGAGAATACCGAGACTCGTGACCAACCAAAGAACCGCGAGAATGCCTTGCGTCATTTGCGCAGTCAACTCTATGAATTGGAACTCGAGAAACGCCGTCAAGCACAAGCAAAAGTAGAAGCAGGTAAGAAGAAAATCGAGTGGGGTAGCCAGATCCGCTCATATGTCTTTGATGACCGTCGTGTAAAAGACCACCGTACTAACTACCAAACAAGCAATGTCAATGCGGTAATGGATGGCGACATCGACGAGTTTATCAAAGCATATTTGATGGAGTTCCCAGATTGATTCTAGATACTAGTCCAACTAGTACTACTAGTCTAACTAGACAAACAAAATTAACAAAGATATGAAAAAGATTCTCTTATCAGCTATCATGGGTGCCTTTGCACTCAGTAGCATGGCCCAAGAGGCGCCTGTAGCAAACGATAGCACTGAAGGCTTTCAGTTTACTACCGTGGATAGCATCGCTATCACACCCGTAAAAAACCAAAATCGTAGTGGAACATGCTGGAGCTATTCTACCATCGGATTCCTTGAGAGCGAGCTTATCCGTATGGGTAAAGGCGAGTGGGATCTCAGCGAGATGTTTGTAGTGCATCATACCATGCTGGATCGTGCCGAATACGTGGTAAGAATGTACGGAACAGCCCAATTCGCACCAGGCGGATCAGCCTATGACGTAATCTACTGTTTGAAGAACTATGGTCTTGTACCACAAGAGGTTATGCCAGGTATCAAGTATGGCAGCACCCCTGCAGATACCCTTCCTGTACACACAGAACTCGACGCAGTAGCTGGTGGCGTGGTAGATGCGGTAGTAAATAGCGGATTGAAGAAGCTTACACCCGTATGGAAACAAGCTTTGACTGCCGTTTATGACACTTATCTAGGTGCTTGCCCAGAGACTTTTACTTACAAGGGAAAGAAGTACACTCCAAAGAGTTTTGCTGAGATGCTAGGTTTGAATGCAGACGACTATGTAAGCATCACCAGCTATACCCATCACCCATATTATACCACTTTTGCGCTTGAGGTACCAGACAACTGGCGTATGGACCAGATGTACAACGTACCAATGGAGGAGATGATGGCTATCATCGATAACGCATTGGCTAAAGGTTATACCTTGGCATGGGGTGCAGACGTAAGCGAGATTTGCTTTACTCGCACAGGACTAGGTGTGGTACCTAACGAGGAAGAAGCCGTAGACTTGACAGGTAGTGATATGGCTCGTTGGTTGGGCTTGTCTGCAACAGACAAACGCGAAGAGTTGACCAAGAAACCTCTCCCTGAGAAAACTATCACCCAAGAGATGCGCCAAGCAGCATACGACAGTTGGGAGAATACCGACGACCATGGTATGCAAATTTTTGGTACAGCCAAAGACCAAAACGGCAAACGTTACTATATGGTCAAGAACTCATGGGGTACCCAAAAGAGCGAATACAAAGGTATCTGGTACGTGTCAGAGGCTTATATGCAATATAAAACCAACGACGTACTCGTACACAAAGATGCTATTCCAACCGCTATCCGTAAGAAATTGGGGATTAAGTAAGAGTTAGAGCGCTTCGCTGTAGAGCGCTCGTTTTACTCGCTGTAGATCGTTCACTTACGCTCACTCGA
Source organism: Paludibacteraceae bacterium (assembly GCA_017391525.1). GTDB lineage: Bacteria > Bacteroidota > Bacteroidia > Bacteroidales > Paludibacteraceae > Colicola. Next base: position 15,001 of record JAFOYE010000035.1, read on the forward strand.
AGATCGTTTCGCTAACGCTACACTCGAAGATCGTTCGCTTACGCTCACTCGAAGAACTTCAAGGCACGCCGTGCCGATCTTCAAGGGCTCTGCCCGATCTTCAAACGAAGTGATCTTCCAGCCGAAGGCGATCTACAGGCTGAAGGCCGATCTTCAAACGAAGTGATCTACAAGGGCATCAGCCCGATCTTCCATCTAAGGGGCTCTACCCGTATGTTATACAACATAAATCGCACAGTGCATTTGCATATGTGCGATTTTTTTTGTAATTTTGCACGCAAGTAAATACAACCTAAAAAGACATAGAATCATGAAAAAACTCCTTTTAGGCGATGAAGCCATTGCGCAAGGCGCGATTGATGCCGGACTGAGCGGTGTATATGCTTATCCAGGCACACCATCTACTGAGATTACAGAATACATACAATTGAGTGAGAGTCGAAAGTTGAAAGTTGAGAGTTCAGAGGCAAAGATCTTCTGCCAATGGGCTACCAACGAGAAGACCGCCATGGAAGCTGCATTGGGTATGTCTTACATGGGAAAACGTGCACTCGTATGCATGAAACATGTGGGTATGAACGTATGTGCAGATGCCTTTATGAATGCCGCTATCACAGGTGTTAACGGCGGACTAGTGGTCCTAGCTGCTGACGACCCATCGATGCACTCCTCACAGAACGAACAGGACTCACGTTTCTATGCTAAGTTCGCCATGATCCCATGCCTCGAACCTAGCAACCAACAAGAGGCTTACGATATGATGCATTATGCCTTTGACTTGTCCGAGGCGCTCAAGACACCTATCCTAATGCGTGTCACCACTCGTATGGCACACTCGCGTGCCGTAGTGGAGCTCATCGATACTCCTCGTGAGCAAAATACAGCCTCTGCACCAGAGGATGTGAGGCATTTTATCCTTCTGCCTGCCTTCGCACGTAAGAACTACGCCGAACTAGTAGAAGCACAAGCAGATTTTCTACAAACAAGTGAAGAATCGCTATATAATACCTATACCAAAGGTAGTAACCCTAAGCGAGCTATCCTGACGACAGGTATTGCATATAACTACCTTATGGAGTTGAAAGATGAAAGTCAACAGTTGAAAGTAGATGAGGCGAGTGTGCTCAAAGTGACCCAATATCCTTTGCCAAAAGCGCTAGTTGATCAGATGGTGGCTGACGGAGCAGAGGAGATCCTCGTGATGGAAGAAGGTCAACCAGTTGTAGAAGAGTTGATTCGTGGTATGGTACCATCTTCTGTAGCAGTTAAAGGTCGTTTGACAGGCGAGTTGCCACGTATGGGCGAGCTCTCTCCTGACTGCGTACGCGAGGCTTTGGGTCTAGACAAATTGCCTACACGCGAACCTGATGAGTTAGTAGCTCCACGTCCACCAGCATTGTGCCAAGGTTGTGGTCACAGAGATATGTATGCCGCTCTCAACGAAGTAGCAGCCGAGCACGAAGATGCGCGCATCTTTGGCGATATCGGTTGTTATACCCTGGGTGCATTGGCGCCATTCAACGCTATCCACGCTTGTGTGGAGATGGGTGCAAGTATCACGATGGCAAAGGGTGCTGCTGATGCAGGTCAACATCCTGCTATTGCGGTAATTGGTGACTCTACTTTTACGCACTCGGGTATGACTGGTTTGTTGGACTGTGTGAACTGCAAGTCTAATGTGGTGGTACTCATCTCCGACAACTTGACCACAGGTATGACCGGAGGTCAAGATTCAGCAGGTACAGGTCGTTTGGAAGCTATCTGCGAAGGTTTAGGCGTAGAGCCAGAGCACTTGCGCGTGGTAGTGCCATTGCCTAAGCATATGGAGGAGATCAAGCAGATCTTGCGCGAGGAGATCGCATATAACGGTACATCGGTTATCATCGCTCGCCGCGAATGTATCCAAACCCTCAAACGCCATTTGAAGGCTAAGAAATAGTTGAAAGTTTATAGTTTAATGTTTAAAGACAAAGAATCCATGAAACGCGATATTATACTAGCTGGCGTAGGAGGTCAAGGTATCCTCTCTATTGCCACCGTCATAGGCGATGCAGCCCTCAACGAAGGTCTTTATCTGAAACAAGCCGAAGTACACGGTATGAGTCAACGAGGAGGCGATGTGCAATCTAATCTACGTTTATCTTCAGAACCTATCTATTCGGATCTTATTCCAAAGGGTGGGGCAGATATCATCATCTCGCTCGAACCAATGGAGGCGCTCCGTTATTTGCCATACCTCAAACCTGAAGGATGGATCGTAACTTCGTCCAAACCATTTGTCAATATCCCTAACTACCCAGAATTAGAGGAGGTTCTATCGCATATTAAGGCGCTAGATCATCATGTATTGGTAGACGTAGAGACATTAGCCAAGGAAGCAGGTGCGCCTGCTCAAGCGGCAAATATGGTGCTTTTGGGTGCAGCTATTCCGATGTTGGGTATCGACCACGACAAGATCATTGATGGTGTGAGTCGTATCTTCGCACGCAAAGGTGAATCCGTAGTCAATAGCAATATAGCTGCTATAGAAGCAGGCTACAACGCTTCTAAACACTAAACAGTAGGCACCCTGTGCCGTTCACTAAACACAAGAATATGAGTTTTCCGTTGAATAAACAACTCGTAGATCAAACATGTATCGATTTTGGTCTGCGAAATGCCAAAGAACTAGGTGCTTCATCCATTCGCCAGCTCGTTGGCGTAGTCAAGGATATCGAACGTGCTACTGGTGTGGAGTTTATCCACATGGAGCTCGGCGAACCAGGCTTGCCAGCCGAGCAGATTGGTATTGCTGCTGAGCACAAAGCCTTGAAAGCGGGCTATGGCGCTAAGTATCCACTTATAACAGGAATCACAGAGGTCAAACACTGGGGTAGCGAGTTTGTGCGTGCGTTCATGAATCTAGATATCCCAACCGAGTGTATCGTGCCTACAGTAGGTAGTATGCAAGCCGCTTTTGCTATCAATATGCTAGTATCACAATTGGATGAGAAGCGCGATACGATCCTCTTCCTTGACCCTTGTTTCCCTGTGCAAAAACAACAATGCAAGGTTATCGGCGTGCGTGTAGATGCTTTTGATGTAGCGGATTTCCGTGGCGAAGCTTTGGCTGAAGAGCTTGAGCGTCACTTTAAGTCGGGTCGTATAGCAGCCATGCTGTTTTCTAATCCAAATAACCCTTCGTGGATGTGTCTTACAGAGCGCGAATTGGAGATCATAGGTCGTTTGGCATCCTTGTATAACGTATTGGTTATCGAGGACTTAGCGTACTTGAATATGGACTTCCGCGATAGCGAACGTGGTATGCCTTATGAGCCACCATACCAACCAACTGTAGGCAAGTATACTAACAACTGCTTGCATATGATCTCTTGCTCAAAGATGTTCTCTTATGCGGGTCAACGTGCTGCTATCATAGCTATCAACCCATACTTGGCACATCGTAGATTTGCATCTTTGGCAGAGCGTTATCAGAACGATGGTGAATTCCTGCGTAACTTTATTTATAATGTCTTATATAGCTTGTCATCGGGTGTTACACATAGTGTGCAGTTTGCTATGACGGCAATGTTCAAAGCAGCTTGCCAAGGCAAGATAGATTTTGTCACGACCACTCGTGAGTATGCGCGAAGAGCGAAACTTGTCAAAGAGATTATGCTTCGCAATGGTTTCCATATCGTCTACGACAAGGATGCTGACGATGAGGAGGTTGGCGATGGCTTCTTCTTTACCTTTGGATACAAGGACTGGACGGGCGAGAAGATGGTCAATAAGATCATCTATTATGGCATCTCTGCAATCTCCTTGGCCAGTACAGGAGCTAAGCGTGAGGGTATGCGTGCTTGCGTAAGTTGTATCAAGGACGACCAACTAGAAGAACTCGACAAGCGTCTAGCGTTGTTTAATAGAGATTATTGTGATCAGTAAACGATTAATATGAAATTCGTATCTCCCATAGAGGCCGTAGGCCTCGTGAAATCAGGCGACACTATTGTTGTTCAAGGTTCTACATCAATACCTATGGTATTATTGCGTGCTCTGACAGAGCGTGCCAACGAGCTGCGTGATGTGAAAGTCATCTCCGGTTTTGGCGTGCATCCAGAAGAAGCTCCATACGCTAAACGCGAGTTGATGGACTCATTCCGAGCGCTTAATATATTTGTGCCAAACAACCTGCGCCGTGCTATGAAAGAGGGTGTAGCGGACACGATCCCATGTTTCTTGGGTGAAGTTCCTTTCCTTTTCCGTAGCGGACAAGTGCCTGTAGATGTAGCATTTCTGAATGTCAGCGAACCTGACGAGAATGGCTATTGCTCGTTTGGTATTAGTGCCGACATCGCTTTCTCAGGAGCTGAATGTGCTAAGACTGTGATAGCGCAGGTAAACAAGTATATGCCTCGCACGTTTGGTGATCCGGTTATTCACGTGAGTCAGATTGCTGCTATGTGTCGTGGTGATGAGCCATTGCAAGAGGTGCCAACACCTGTTCCAACCGAAGTGGAAACACGCATCGGTAATTTCATTGCTAACGAGATTCCTGATGGCGCTACCTTGCAGATTGGCGTGGGTGGTATACCTAATGCAGTTATCAATGCACTCGGTAATCACCAGCACCTAGGTCTACATACCGAGGCCATCACGGATGGCGTTTTGCCACTGATTCAAAAGGGTATCATAGACAACTCGCTCAAGAAGATTTACCCTGGCAAATCGCTTGGTAGTCTGGTACTTGGATCGAAGCATTTGTACGAATACATGCATAATAACGAAGATTTTGTTATTCGCGATGTAGCCTTTACCAACGACCCACAAAACATTCGTCAGAACCCCAAAGCAATGGCCATCAATTCGGCTATCGAGGTGGACTTGACTGGACAGATTTGTGCCGACTCAATAGGCGAAACCATCATCTCTGGCGTGGGTGGACAGCATGACTTTATGTACGGTGCTTCGCTATCGGAGGGTGGTAAATGTTTTATCGCTTTGCCTAGTATGACAAGCAAGGGTCAAAGTAAGATTGTGGCTAATTTGGCTCCTGGTGCAGGTGTAGTAACCACACGTTTTCAAGCACAATATATTGCCACAGAGCATGGTATTGTCTATCTACGTAATCTGCCATTAGCAGAACGTGCTAAGGCCTTGATTAGCATTGCCGACCCTTCTGTACGAGAAGACCTCGAACGTGCGGCTGTGAAGCGATTTGGAATAGGATTCTTAAGACTGATATAAAAATATTTGCACAACCAAGAAAAAAGTAGTACCTTTGCAGAAAATTTGAAAGCACATGATGAAAGCATTTGTTTTTCCAGGACAAGGAGCCCAATACTCAGGTATGGGCAAAGATTTATACGACAATCATCAACAAGCACGAGAAAGAATGAACCGTGCCAATGAGATTTTGGGTTTTCGTTTGACAGATATCATGTTTGAAGGTTCGGACGAAGACCTCAAACAGACACGTGTGACACAACCTGCCATCTTTCTGCATTCGGTTATCTCTGCCCAACTAATGACTACCTACAAGCCAGATATGGTGGCAGGTCACAGTTTGGGTGAGTTCTCAGCTTTGGTGGCAGCAGGTGTACTAGGTTGGGAAGATGCATTGCGCTTGGTTAGCGAACGTGCGCTTGCCATGCAAGAGGCATGTGAGATGCAACCAGGAACTATGGCTGCTGTGCTAGCAATGGCGGACGAGCGAGTAGCAGAGATTTGCGACAGCATCGACGACATAGTGGTAGCAGCTAACTTCAATTGCCCAGGACAAGTGGTCATCTCGGGTTCGTTGACTGGTGTAGACCTAGCATGCAAAGCATTGAAAGAGGGCGGAGCTAAGCGTGCGCTGAAGTTACCAGTAGGTGGAGCATTCCATTCACCATTGATGCAACCAGCCGCAGAGCGTTTGGAGAAGGCTATTTTAGCTACAACTTTTGGAACGCCACAATGCCCTGTATATCAGAATATAAGCGCAAAGGGAGAGACAGACAAGGAAGTCATTCGCAAGCAATTGTTGCAGCAACTCACTTCGCCTGTTCGTTGGACTCAAAGCGTCGAACAAATGATAGCCGATGGCGCTACGGAGTTCTATGAGTTTGGTCCAGGGGATGTACTAAAAGGACTTATCAAGAAGATCAATTCGGAGATCATAGTAGGGTAGTATACCCCGAAAAATACAACTGGTTTATCTAGTCTGACTAGTATACTAGTTTTGCTAGAGTCAAAGAAAATCGCAGAAATGAGCAAGTTTCTGCGATTTTTTTTGCGTATGTGCATTTTTTTTACTACCTTTGTGCGCTAATTTGGAGCATTCTTATTAATAAATTAATAACAACATTTATATATGCAAGATTTTCAATCACTTTGCCAACTAAGGCGTTCTTATAGAAAATACACTAATCAAGCTGTAGAACAAGAGAAATTGGACTACATTGTTCGTTGTGCGCTCATGTCACCAGCGGGCAAGCGTATGAACCCATGGCACTTTGTGGTAATCAAGAACGAAGAGATACTTCGTCAACTAGCCGGTTGCCGCACCTATGGTAGCGGAATGTTCGACACCGCTATGGCAGGTATCGTAGTAGCAGCAGACACAAGCGTGATTGACACATGGCAATGCGATGCAGCTATTGCAGCGCAAAACATTTGGCTCGCAGCAGCTGATCAAGGACTAGGCGCATGCTGGTGTCACGTATATCAAAGAGAAGGCGCTGAGGATTTGGTGCGTAAGTTGACCAACCTCCCAGAGAACTACACTGTACTTTGCGTGATATCTCTGGGTTACAAGAACGAAGAGCGCAAACCATTTGACTTCGAGAAACTGCAATACGATAAGGTTACGCAGATAGATTAGTGTTTAGAGTTTAGAGTTTAAAGTTTAGAGTTTAGAGGCAAGTATATGAAACCAACAATAGCAATAACAGCAGGTGATATCAACGGTGTAGGATACGAGATTATCGTGAAATGCATCGCTGACCCACATATTTGTGAGATTTGTCGCCCTATCGTATATGGCAATGCCAAAGTAGCAAAGCAACATATACAGACCATGGACGAACAATACCATAACATCCAATGGAATATCATCAACGATCCAAAGCAAGCCAAAGATGGACGTCTCAACCTCCTCACTTGCTACAACGATGATACCCCTGTACAATTAGGTGTGTCTACTCCTGAAGCCGGACAAGCATCCTTCAAGAGTCTTCAACGTGCGTGTCAGGACCTCAAACAAGGACTCGTTCACGCTATCGTAACCGCACCTATCAATAAGGACAATATCCAATGTGATAAGTTCCACTATTCAGGTCATACCGAGTACCTCACCAAGCAGTTTGGTGAAGGCAAGGATAGCTTGATGATGATGCTTAGCGACCGTATGCGCGTGGCACTCGTGTGCAACCATACACCTATAGCAAAAGTAGCAGAGAACATCACAGAGGAACGCATATTGAGCAAACTAGATGTGCTCAACGAGACCCTCAAAAAGGATTTCTCTTGCCGCAAACCACGTATCGCTGTCTTGGCATTGAACCCACACGCAGGCGACAACGGTCTAATTGGCGAAGAGGAGACTCACATCATCCGTCCAGCTATTGCTAAGGCACAGGAGCAAGGCATCTGGGCGTTTGGTCCATACTCTGCAGATGGCTTCTTTGGTGCAGGTCAATACAACCATTTTGATGCAGTATTGGCTATGTATCACGACCAAGGCTTAGCTCCATTCAAGGCGCTAGATATGAGCGGCGTGAACTATACAGCAGGTCTACCTGTAATCCGTACATCGCCAGACCATGGTACTGCTTACGGTATTGCAGGCAAAAACGAGGCTGATGCACAAAGTATGGCACATGCTATCTACACAGCGATAGATATCCTCAAAGTTCGTGATAACAACGAGAAACTGCTGGCTAACCAACTAGTAGTAGAGGTGAAAGAAGTGAAGAAAGAATACAAAGTAGAGAAATTTATACCACAAGATTGATATGACAAGTAAAGAGATTAGACAATCCTTTTTGGATTATTTTGAGAAGAAGGGACACAAGATCGTACCTTCGGCACCAATGGTCATCAAAGATGACCCAACACTGATGTTTACCAATGCCGGTATGAACCCATGGAAGGGTATCATCCTAGGCAACGACCCTATTCAATATCCACGTGTAGCCGACTCACAAAAATGTTTGCGCGTGAGCGGTAAGCATAACGACCTCGAAGAAGTAGGACACGATACCTACCACCATACTATGTTCGAGATGCTCGGTAACTGGTCTTTTGGCGATTATTTCAAAGAAGGTGCTATCGATATGGCATGGGAGTACCTAGTAGATGTGCTCAAACTTGACCCAAAGAATCTCTACGTGACCGTTTTTGAGGGTTCACCAGAAGAGGGTATCGCACGTGATGACGAGGCTGCTAGCATCTGGGCTAAGCACTTGCCTGCTGATCATATCTTGGATGGTAACAAGCACGATAACTTCTGGGAGATGGGCGATACAGGTCCTTGCGGTCCTTGCTCTGAGATCCACGTAGATAGCCGTAGCGAAGAAGAGAAAGCTGCTCTTTCTGGTCGTGAGCTTGTGAACAAAGATCACCCACAAGTAATTGAGATTTGGAACCTCGTGTTCATGCAATATAACCGCAAAGCAGATGGTTCATTGGATGGTCTACCTAACAAGGTGATTGATACCGGTATGGGCTTTGAGCGTCTTGTACGCACCATGCAAGGCAAACAATCCAACTACGACACTGACGTGTTCCAACCAATGCTTAAGAAGATTGGCGAGATCTGCGGAGTAGAGTATGGCAAAGAGGAGAAAGTAGATGTAGCTATGCGCGTTATTGCTGATCATATCCGTACTATTGCTTTTGCTATTGCTGATGGACAATTGCCTAGCAACGAGAAAGCTGGATACGTGATCCGTCGTATCTTACGTCGTGCGGTACGCTATGGATACACATTCCTTGGTCAACGCGAGGCATTCATGTACAAACTTGTACCACAACTCATCGCTGATATGGGTGTAGCATATCCAGAACTCGTAAAACAAGAAGGACAAATCACTCCTGTAATCAAGAGCGAGGAGGACGGATTCCTCCGTACATTGGACAAAGGTATCAGTCTGCTCGACAAACTCATGAAAGAGGCTAAAGGTAAAGAGATCTCTGGTGTAGATGTGTTTACCTTGAAAGATACTTATGGTTTCCCACTCGACTTGACCCAACTGATCTTGAGCGAGAACGGTTTTACCACAAACGAGGAGGAGTACAACAAAGCCCTTGAGCGTCAAAAAGAAATGGGTCGTCAAGCCAACAAACAAGAGTTAGGTGACTGGGTAGAACTCAGCGAAGGCGATACAGAATTCGTAGGATATGACATTCTCAGTTGCGAGACCAAGCTTTTGCGTTATCGTAAGGTAAATCAAAAGGGTAAAGACTTCTATCAAGTGGTACTGACCAAAACTCCATTCTATGCAGAGATGGGTGGTGAGATTGGCGATACTGGTACATTAGGCAATGTTCGTGTATTGGACACCAAGAAGGAGAACAACCTACCTGTACACCTCTGCGCTGAGTTGCCAGAGGGTATCGAAGGTATACTAGTAGCTACTGTGGATACAGATCGTCGTCAAGCTATTGCTTGCAACCACTCTGCTACACACATCATTCACTATGCATTGCGCCAAGTACTAGGAGAGCACGTGGAACAAAAGGGTAGTTATGTGACTGCTGATAGCTTGCGCTTTGACTTCTCACACTTCCAAAAAGTGACCCCAGAGCAATTACGCGAGGCTGAGATCTTGGCCAACAAGATTATTCGTCAAGACTTGGCACTTGAAGAGAGTCGTCATACTCCAATAGAGGAGGCTAAAGCGATGGGAGCTATGGCATTGTTTGGCGAGAAATATGGCGATGACGTGCGCGTGATTAAGTTCGGTCCATCTGTTGAGCTTTGTGGTGGTTGCCACGTGGCATCTACAGGTAAGATTGGTGCACTTCGCATAGTGATGGAAACTAGCGTAGCAGCTGGTATTCGTCGTATCGAGGCTGTTACCGCAGAGAAAGCGGACGAACTATATTACAAGCAAGTAGACACTTTGAATAGTTTGCGTGGTATGTTCAACAACGCTCCAGATCTTGCAGGTGCGATCCGCAAAGCAATCGAGGAGAACGCTGATCTCAAAAAGCAAATCGAAGGCTTTATGGCAGAGAAGATTGCTCGTTATTGCGATGAACTCCTTGCCAAAGCTGTAGAGTATAATGGTATTAACCTTATCCGCCTTGAGGGCGAGGCTGACCACAATGTGCTTCGTCAAGTACCTGCAATCCTCAAGACAAAATTCCCAGAGGGCAAGTATGCTCTAGTGGGCGCTACCCAACAAGAAGGCAAGCCTATGATCAGCGTAGTATTGTCACAAGCTTTGGTAGATGCAGGCAAGAACGCTGGACAAATCATCAAATCTGCTGCTAAGAATATCCAAGGTGGTGGTGGCGGTCAAGCATGGATGGCTACTGCGGGTGGCCGCAATGTAGAAGGCCTAGCTGCTGCTATGGAAGAAATGCTTGCTGCTGTAAAGGAATAATAATTCGTGAATCCAAAGTCGCTGATGAAGAATTTAATAGCTTGCATCCCTGAGAAATATCGCTCTGCCGTACGCTTCGTAATTGCTGGTACGGCAGGAGCTATATTCCAATATGCGGTGTATTACCTATTATTATATATCTTCGGACTCAAATATCCCGGCGACACCTTCATGGAATCTGTTGCATTTACTACTGCGTATGTGACAGAGATGATTAGTAACTACTTTGTTACTTGCTTCTTTACATTCAAAAAGAAACCAAGTTTGAAAAATGCACTAGGTTTCTTATTCGGACGAACTTTAGACTATTTTATACAAATACTACAGTTCAACCTTTACACCTATCTTGAAATACCTGCCTCTTGGGCTGGATTTATAGCTATCGTTCTGACTGGAATTATCAATTACTTTGTTTTGCTACCATTCTACAAAGAAAAGAAGAAAGCCAAAAATGCTCCACAAACGCTAACAGCTATCAACCAAAAAGTTGTTGAGATAGACACTAATAATACCTATCATGAAAAAGAAGAAAACATATCTTGATAACCAAGGAAAAGCGTTGCCATATCCTTGGCTCATCAACACAGCATTATGGCTTGTGGGTGGTTCTCAACGATTGAAACTCAATTTTTGGAGCAGACATCCTAAGCACGCTGCAGAACGTACTCTGAGAGATATATTGACTATTTCACGCAATACAGTTTACGGAAAAGAGCATCATTTTGATCGCATTCTCTCTGCTACTAATGCTGATGACCTATTCCGACTATATCGTCAGTATGTGCCTGTAAATGATAGTTTTGAAACCTTGCGTCCATATGTAGAACGTCATAAGAATGGTGAGGAGAATATCCTATTTCCTGGTAAACCTGATATGTATGCGACTACCTCTGGTACAACAGCAGAACCTAAGTGGGTACCAATGACACACAAATATCTCAAAGATGTCTATGGTAAAATGACCCATGTATGGATCTGGAACTTCATTTGTCACCGCAATCGTATCTTTGGCGGACATCTTTTTACTACTGTAGGCAAAGAACTTGAGGGATATGCACCAGATGGTACCATTTTCGGATCAGTTAGCGGTGTATTAGTACGTGACGTGCCATCTATCATTAAGAAGCACTATACCGCACCTGCATGCGTGATGTCTATTGATGACTATGCCGCACGCAATTATACTTTGATGCGACTTGCTCTACAATACCGCGATGTCACATTGTGGGCAACAGCCAATCCTTCTACAATCCTAGAACTCTTACGTGCAATGAACGAAAATACGGAGGAGATGATTGAAGATATTGAAAAAGGAACACTCAGTTGGAACTTTGATATATCAGACTATATTCGCGAACAACTCGTACCATATATGTCACCTCAACCAGAGCGTGCACAAGAGTTACGCGAATTGTTTAAAGAACATGGCAAATTAGAACCGAAACATTTCTGGCCATGGTTGCAACTTCTATCTACATGGAAATGTGGCAATACAAAGATATACATGGAAAAATATCTCGACCAATTCAATTGGGATAAGACAATGTATCAAGAACTTGGATATATTGCTACAGAATGTCGATTTGGATTCTCATTGGATGACACCAACGAGTCAGTGCTATTCCCACACTTCCACTACTATGAGTTTGTAGAAGAAAGCGAATTGGATAGTCCACACAAGCACTTCAAACAAATTCATGAATTGGAACAAGGCAAACGCTATTGTGCTTATGTCACTACTTATTCCGGACTCTTCCGATACAACATGAATGACTTGGTAGAAGTAGGTGGCACATTCTATAAAACTCCTACTGTACATATGATATCTAAAGTTAACGGTATCGTATCTATGACTGGAGAGAAACTCTATGAGCCTCAGTTCATTGACGCAGTACATAAGGCTGAAGAGGAATTGGAGATTAAGACTAAGTTCTTTGTAGGATTTGCAGATATTCATGACTCTAAATATCATTTCTATTTTGAATTTGAAAATGAAAAAATAGACCAAAAAACAGCAGATGAATTTGCTAAAGTAGTAGATCGTAAGTTGCAAGAAATCAATAATGAATACGAATCTAAACGCGCATCCTTCCGTTTACACGAGCCACAAGCACACATACTACTGAATAATGCCTATGCACGCTTCAAAGCTGCATGTTTGAGAGATGGTTTCCGTGATGGACAATTCAAATTCAATCTCCTCATGCAAGACGATTCACGTCGACGCAAATTTGATCAAATAGAACGCGAGACAACACTGTCAGATAAAATCATAGAGTGGGCAAATAACATTGATGATAGGATCAAGGATAGGCAACAACGTCGCGCTATACGCAATAAAGAAAGACAAGAAAGACGCGAAACACGTAAAATTGCTAGACAAAACAAATAGTTGCACTTCTTGACTGAATTTTGTTCATTGAAAAAGCTCATCCCATATATTGCTATTGTCTGCGCTATGCTCATTTGGGCTGGCGCAGGCATTGCTGTTAAACATGCCCTTGTCGTATTCCCACCACTGACCTTGATCGTTCTTCGCTTTACTTTGGCCGTTATCTTGATGTTCATTATTGGAGTCATCTTCCGACGTAATGAAATCTTAGGACTACAACGCGTTGAACGACAACACCTTCCATTGTTCTTAGTAGGTGGTATATTACAACCCTTCCTGTATTTTATTCTAGAGACTTATACTTATCAAAGTTTCACTTCGCCAACCATAGCAGAAGCTTTGCTATCCACTCAACCTATTCTAGCACCAATCTTTGCCTTCTTGCTATTGCGCGAACAAGTCACACGATACAATATAATAGGTATACTCATCTCTACAGCCGGTATGTTACTGCTCCTACTCACTAGCGCGAACTCTTTCTCGATTGGTAATCCCTGGGGTATTCTGCTCGCAATATTGACAGTCAGTTGCTCTGTCGGTTACTCCGTTGTGCTACGACGTATACCTACACAATACTCATCACTTACGATTGTTTTCTATGTTCAGAGTATCTCACTCATCCTTTTTTACCTGCTATGGGGTGGAGAACAGTTATTTAATCCAACACCATTCATCAATACGGATGTTTTAAGTATTCAAGATGCTGCGAATCCAATATTATCAATTATATATCTTGCACTATTCGCATCTGTAGCCGCTTTCATATTGTTTTGTTTTACAGTACGTTATATAGGTGTAACACGTGCCAATATTTTTAACAACGTAAGACCTGTCTTTACTGCGATTTTGATGTTCACAATATTCTCAGAACAGCTACCAATATCCAAGTGGATAGGTATCATAGTTATTGTAATTGGAATTTTTATAAGTCAAAAACAAATAAAAAAGTAACTTTTATTAATATATATTTGGTCATCTCAAAAAAAACTTGTACCTTTGTAGACTATTTTGCGTGGGTATAATGCCAAATCGCTCAACATTAAATTGCTTATGGAAATTTCTACACTAAGTTCGTTTTATAACTTCCTTTTTATTCTAGCCCTTATAGGATTAGTAGTATTCGTTGCATTATACTTTGTAGATGCCGGTTATGGTAAAATGCGTACCGAAAAATGGGGACCTGCTATCAACAACAAAGTAGGTTGGTGCTTGATGGAGATGCCAGTTTTTATAGTAATGCTATATCTTTGGGCACAATCTGAGGTAAAATTTGAATTACCTTATTTGATATTCTTTTTAATTTTCCAATTCCACTATTTCCAACGCTCGTTTATCTTCCCATTCCTCTTGAAAGGTAATAGCAAGATGCCATTAGTAATCATGGGACTATCAGTTATTTGGAACCTTATCAATGGCTACATACAAGGCTACTGGCTCTTCCATTTAGCACCTAGATTTACTCCTGATATCTACACCGCTGATTGGCTTACCGATTGGCGTTTCATATTAGGAGTTTCAATTTTCTTTGTTGGTTGGATTATTAATATGCACTCTGACCACGTGATTCGCCACTTACGCAAGCCTGGTGATACCAATCACTACTTGCCTAAGAAAGGTATGTACAAGTATGTGACTAGCGCCAACTATCTTGGTGAGATCACCGAGTGGCTAGGCTTTGCTATCCTCACTTGGTCATGGGCTGGTTTGAGCTTCTTCTGGTTCTCATGCTGCAACCTCGTTCCTCGTGCGAACTCTATCTACCATCGCTACGAGAAGGAATTCGCTAGCGAATTCGACAAAAAACGACTCAAACGAATTATTCCGTTTATATACTAATAGTTCAATAAGCCATAAGGGCTGTTCAGTATGGTTTAGCATAGTTCAACTTTGCACAACATTGAACCACATTGAACAATTTTGAACCACATTGAACAATTTTGAACAATGAACAATAATCTTCTTTTTACTGAGCATAAGCTCGGTCCTATCACTTTGCGCAACCGCGCTATCCGTTCTGCCGCTTTTGAGAACATGGCATACGGCAACAAACCAAGTCAAGATCTCTATAACTATCATACTGCTGTAGCACGTGGTGGTGCAGCTATGACAACAGTAGCTTATTGCTCTGTAACACGTTCTGGTGTGTCATTTGATGGTCAACTCTATATCCACGACGAAATCAAAGAGGATTTGAAGAAACTTACCGATGGTATCCATGCAGAAGGTGCTAAGGCTAGTATACAACTTGGTCACTGCGGTAATATGACTCACTTTTATACATGCAAATGTTTGCCAGTAGGTGCTTCTTCTGGTTTTAACCTCTACTCACCAACTCTCCATCGCAAACTCAAAAAAGAGGAAATTAAGGAGATAGTTAAGGCTTTTGGTCATGCTGTAGATTTCTGCCGCGAGTGTGGCTTTGACTGCGTAGAGATTCACGCAGGACACGGATATTTGATATCTCAATTCCTGTCGCCATATACCAACCGCCGTCGTGATGAGTACGGAGGATCACTCGAAAACCGTATGCGTTTCATGAACGAAGTGATGGCTGAAGTGATGGAGCACGCAGGCGACGATATGGCGGTCGTGGTGAAAACCAATATGTACGACGGCTTTAAGTCTGGCTTGAAAGTCGAGGAGTGCATCCGCATCGCACAAGAGATAGAGAAACACGGTGTTCATGCGTTAGTACTCACAGCAGGTTTTGTAAGCAAGGCACCTTTCACTGTAATGGGTGGTGCTATGCCTATCAAAACTTTGGCGCACTATATGAACCCATGGTCATTCTGGTGGTTGCGCCTCGCATTGCGTTTCGTAGGACATGTTATGATTCCTACCGTGCCTTTCAAAGAGCTCTTCTTCCTCGATACAGCTAAGCAATTCCGCGCAGCGCTTAAGATGCCATTGATTTATGTTGGTGGCGTAATGGGTCGCGAGAATGCTGAGACTGCATTGGCAGCTGGTTTCGACTTTGTTCAGATTGGACACGCACTTGTGCGCGACACTGATTTCGTGAACAAAATGAAAGAGGAGCAATATCACTCTGAGTGCAAACGCTCTAACTACTGCGTAGCGCGTATGTACACCCTCGATATGAAGTGCCACGAGTGCGATAAGGACATACCTAAGTACCTCAAGAAAGAAGCCCTCAAGTACGAACAAATGTGGTATCCAGAAAAGTAGGTTATAGGACGCCTCTTTGAGGCTATAGGACGCTACGCTATAGGTTATAGGCGAGGTACTGCGGCATAGCCGCCCTGCCTTTAAACTTTACACTTTAAACTTTCAACTAAAAAATATATGTTAGCTTTAGTAACAGGAGCCTCATCGGGTATTGGCTTGCAGTATGCGACTCAATTAGCACGTGATTATCACACAGATTTGTTGCTCGTTAGCAACCAAGAAGTTGAATTAAAACAAGTAGCAGAAGACCTTGCTGCACAATATGGAGTTAAGACCATTCCGCTCTACGCCGATCTCTCCAAGCAAGACGCAGCGGAGAACTTGCTCCAATACTGCAAGGACAACAACCTCGTCGTGGATATCCTCATCAACAACGCGGGTGTGTTCTTCTTCAATCCTTATTGCGAAACCTCTATGAAGCGCATTGAGCTCATGCTCAACCTGCATATGATCACGGTGGCGAAACTCACTCGTCTCTTTGGCGAGGAGATGATCAACCGCCAACTCACAGCAGAAGAACAGGCGCAAAAACTCTGCCGCAAACCTCGTAAAAAGGGCTATATTCTCAATATGTCGTCTATGTCCGCATGGATGGCAATGCCTGGTATCCAAACCTACAATGCAACGAAGGCATTTATCTATAATTTCTCCAAATCACTCTGGTACGAGTTCAAACCTAAGGGTGTGAATATCACCGTGATGACTCCAGGAGCGGTAGATACCGAACTCTTTGGCTTAGCGCCTCACTTGCGCCGTTTGGCGGTGAACTTGACCGTGGCTATCCCACCAGAGAAACTCGTTAAGCGTGCCCTCAAGAAGATGTTCCGTGGCAAGAAAGCGGATATGCCAGGTGTAATCAATCACCTATGCACACCATTGCTCAAGCACACCCCAGACTGGTTGGTATTCCTTGCCATCAAACTCGTCGGCAAGTTCCAAAAATAACCCGCTACCCCCTAAACAGTAGCGGCTTTGCCGCGTCCACGAAACGCTAAACAGTAGGCGCATTGCGCCGTCCACTAAACACTAAATCGCCGTTTATGTATCTCATAGACGGCGATTTTCCCTTTATATCCCCCTTAGTTGCCACCTATCTGCATAGGGACTTCATAGGGACTTCATAGGGACTTCATAGGAACTTCATAGGGACTTCATCGGAACCTCATTGGAACTTCGCCGTATCTTTGCCGTAAGATCACCGAGAGAACGAAGGCAGACTGCTGATGTTATCTCTGCTTACTTGTGTACTAGTATTATCTTAGAGATCTTGCTTTCTTTGTTAATTTCCCCGAATACTATTCGGGTATTCTCACCTCTAAACCTTAAACAGTAGGCGCAATGCGCCGTCCACTAAACAAAAAAAATCGCATAGCACTTGTGCATATGCGTTTTTTTTCGTACCTTTGCAACCGAATCCTACGCTGGAGAGAAATATGTCCTGCGAAAAGCGTTTCGCAATGGGTCTTTCTTGGGTAGTTTTCGGACATATTGAAATTATCGTTTGAGCCACTTTGTGGCGAGATAAGAATAGCGTTTATTGACGCTTTGCGTTTGACCAATAGAAACTTAGCAACTTTCAAACACAGTCAAGATCAAAGTTAACAGTAAATGCCTATGGGTATGACTATATCCATACTACGCTTGTATTCGAGGCGTAGTGTGTTGTCATATCAGCGTAGGTTTCCTGTTGTTTTATTTGACTGTGTGGGTAATGCTAAGACCTCTATTGGTGAATAATCAACGGAGGTCTGCGCTTTTTGTGTATCTGAATATTGTTAAGCCATATAATAAAGCAGTATTATGTATTTTGTAGAAAATCTGCCGTTAGGAGCACAATGTGCTGAATGTGAGAAGTATGCTTTTATGCATAGTTCGGAGTTTAATAACATTTACAAAACTAAGATGTACAAATCATCTACACGCGGGATAGAAGGCTATCTTTCCATTACCAATCCCACAACTGGAATCACCATTTACCGCAAATACTGCGGTTAGTCAGATATGGAAGGTGCTAATGTTGGCTTAGGTTATCGCTCGCTTTGTGAATTAGGATTTAATCCAAAAGAAGTAGAAATAACTCCTCCAACTGTAAAAATTATACCTGCAAGTTGGTTCTGCTATTATTGGAAGAACTCAGATAGTGGCATTCGTGCTCCATTCCGTTTGGCGGTAATAGGTCTATGCTTTACTCTAATCGGCACAACAGCTTCATTGGTACAAATGTTATTTTAGGTATACTTAAGTTGTTGTTAAATAAATTCTCAAAGTTATGAAAAAAATCTTTTATTATTTATTTTTACTACTCGGTTGTTATGCAAATTGTTTTGCAGGTGAAACATCAATTAACAACGAAACCACACTTACCCTCCATGTAGCAACTCCTGGTTCATTGGAAGATTTGATTTTCGATGCAGGAACACGTCCAGTGTTGGTGGCTAAACTAACCCTTACAGGTACGCTCAACGATGCAGATTTTACCTGTATGCGCGAAAAAATGACTTCACTAGTAGATGTGGACTTATCGGGAATTACCAATACATCTGGAGTAAATTTCCATGGCAAAGCAAGATTAGAGCGAATAATCCTACCTACTAATCTTACGAGCATTGGACATTATGCTTTCTGTAGATGCTCCCTCACCTCCATCACTATCCCTAACAGCGTGACAGAGATTGGAGCGTATGCTTTCCGTGATTGCTCCTCCCTCACCTCCATCACCATCCCTAACAGCGTAACCACAGTTGGCGCAGTAATGTTCTATGGGTGTAGTAAATTGAAATCTGTTGTATTATCTAACAACATAACATCTCTACCTAGTGATGTTGTTGAATTTGTAGGGACTTATGGATTTTTCGAAAATTGCTCCTCCCTCACCTCTGTCACTATCGGTAATAGCGTAACGAGTATTGGAGATAAGGCTTTCTCAGGTTGCTCTTCTTTGACTTCCGTAACTATTCCTAATAGCGTAACGAGTATTGGATGGGCGACGTTCAATGGGTGCTCCGCATTGACCTCTGTGACTATTCCCAACAGCGTAACGAGCATTGGATGGGAGGCTTTCTCTAGTTGCTCCTCCCTCACCTCCATCACTATCCCTAATAGCGTAAAGAGTATTTGGAATTGGGCTTTCTCTGATTGCTCTTCCCTCACCTCTATCACTATCCCCAATAGCGTAACATACATTGGAGAAGCGGCTTTCCATAATTGCTCCTCCCTCACCTCCATCACTTGTCTCGGCACAACTCCTCCTGATGCAAGTAATCTTGGTGCAAACACATCCACTTGCAAGTTATTAATTCCTCGTTCTGCATATAACGCATACGTTCGCCATACTTATTGGGGACAGTTCCTAAACATCGTTTCGGAAAATTGGTTGGTAACACTATTCGCCAACAACAACCAATTGGGCGAAGTGGCTGGCGGAGGCATGTACACCGATAATACTACCATCACTATCACCGCTACTCCATATGATGGATATTCCTTCTTGCGTTGGTCTGACGGTAATACCGACAACCCTCGTACACTTACAGTCACAGAAGATATTACCCTTACCGCTGAGTTTGTTGAGAACCGCGATATGACCATCATCTTCACCAATAGTGAGGATAACGATAGCGAGATACTAAGCCAAGTACTCACAATCCCGTTCCCTGCTGCCCCAGAGATAGAGGGCTTTACATTCCTCTATTGGCAACCAGTAGCTGAACCTCTAACTGATACAATTACCATTCAAGCTATTTACGAGGCAAATACACCAACATCAGCCCCAGAGGTATATGTCAACCCTGCCAACCCAGCTCAAAAACTCCTCCGCAACGGTCAAGTGTACATTCTTCAAGATGGCAATACCTATAATATAATGGGGCAGAAAATAGGTAATTTATAAAGTTTGAATTCAGAATTAAGTTTAAGCGCGGACATTTCTGCCCGCGCTTGTTTTTGTATACCCTTAGTATACTTTTGGTATAGGTAAACCATTCTTAAAATCCGCTACCTTTGCGCTAGGGTTTCTATCGCCTTCAGCGTCAATCTTGAAAAAGCATAATTATCCAAATCGGACAAATGTACCACCACCGTGTCAGGAATCTCAGGAAGTTCTGACACGTTTTTTATTACAAACCTCGCATGCAACTTCTGGTGCGATAGCACGTGCGTTAGCTCCAATATTTTCTCGCCTTTCGCCTTTCGCCTTATCGCCTCTTCGCCGGTGCGCTCTGCGCACACAAATTCCCAGAGGTGTTTCCAAATATCGTTGCCTTTGCGTTGGTGGATCAAAGTTGTCTTTTCAGGTGTGATGTAGATAGTATATTCCAAATATCTATCGCGCACTTTCGGACGGGGCTTGCGAACTGGCAAAAGTTCTACTGTATTATTAGCCAATGCCTTACACCAAGTATTGAGCGGACAAGTAGGGCAATCAGGTGCCGTTGGCACGCAATGCAAAGCACCCAACTCCATAATCGCCGAATTGAACAATCGTGGGCGCTCTCTATCGAGTAGATCCTCTGCTAACTTCCTAAAATGCTTCTTGCCCTCGGTAGTGTCAAACGCAATTTCGCAGTCATATAATCGCGACAATACACGATACACATTGCCGTCCAGCGCAGGGTAGGGCAGATCAAAAGCAAATGAAGCAATCGCTCCCGCCGTATAATCGCCTACACCCGGCATACTCTTGAGCGCAGAGAATATCTCCTCGCCTCTCGCCTTATCGCCTAATCGCCTCATCGCCTGATGAAAAATCTCATGATTTTTCATCAACTGCGCCGCCTTATGCAAGTTCCTCGCCCGTGAATAATACCCCAAGCCCTGCCAATAGAGTAGCACCTCATCTTCATCGGCATCCGCAAGCGATTGAATATCAGGAAATCGTGTAACAAGGCGATGATAATACTCCATACCTTGCGCCACACGAGTTTGTTGCAGGATAATCTCCGAAATCCAAATCTTATACGGATCGTCCGTCTCACGCCAAGGCAGGATACGATGGTTTACCTCGTACCATTCCTCTAATTCCTTATATAATAGGTCTTTGTTCATTTTCGATGCAAAGGTACAACAAAAAATGCACATACGCAAGTTAAGCGAGTAATATCTACAGAAAGATAGATCCCAAATCTATCTCATAGACCCATTGTCATCCCTAGGAAGCTTGCATACATAAGGGATGGCAATGGGATATGAAAGAGGTTTTAACCGTTTTTGTAGATATTGCGAGCAAACTGTAGTATGGGCTGCATGACGCGAACGTAGCTACGAGGGAATTGGCTTTTAAATGGGTGGGGGTTTGGGAAGTATAAAAGCCAAGGCAGATGTTCGAAGGTACAAAAAAAAATGTATATGCGCAAAAAATGCGAATATTTTTTGCTTCCTCGCCTTTACACTCTACACCCTACACCAAGATTGGCATACTATTTGTATCATCCCTATCAAACAATTCACCTTAAATCCATTACAACTATGAAAAAGATTCTTCTCTTGGCTCTAACCTTAGCGTTAGCATCCCTCGCTTCAGAGGCTAAAGCTTGTACAGGTATCACCCTTCACACTACAGCTAATCAACCTATTACAGCTCGTACAATAGAGTGGGCTGCTAGACCACTTAATCTAATGTATGTGATTGTCCCACGTGAACACCAACACAAATCCTTCCTACCAGATAATACAACCAAAGGCATGCGCTATTCATCTAAATTTGGCTATGTAGGTATTGCAGTAGAAGATAAGGCATATGTGATGGAAGGTATCAACGAAGCGGGATTAGCTGCTGGTCTGTTTTATTTCCCCGATTACGGCAAATATATGCCTTTCGACCCCAACCAAAAAGATATAACCATCAGCGACATGCAATTTGTATCATGGATGCTTGCATCTTTTTCTTCGATAGATGAATTGGTCGAACAGATAGATGGCATCCGTGTTGTAGGTGTTGATCCTCGCGCCTCTACCGTTCATTGGCGCGTTACCGAACCATCTGGTCGTCAGATAGTTATTGAAATCATAAACGAACAAATCAATATCCACGAGAATCCTCTTGGCGTACTGACCAATTCGCCTTCCTTAGATTGGCATCTTAGCAATTTGAATAACTATATCAACCTTAAGCCTGGAACCATATCTACTCATAACTTGGGCGAAAAAGCATTAAGTTCTTTTAGCGGTGGAACGGGTATGCTGGGTTTACCAGGCGATATGTCATCTCCATCTAGATTCGTCCGTGCTGCTTTCTTGCAAACGACAGCCCCCATCTTCTCTGATTCCAGACAAACGGTTATTCATGCATTTCATCTTATGAACCATTTTGATATACCTATTGGTTTGCAATTTAGCGATACGACACAAATACCGGATATGCACAGCGCAACACAAGTTACAATCGTTACAGATATTATGAATGGCCGTTTGTACTATCGCACCATGAACAACTCTAAAATCCGTTGCATCTATCTATCCGACATTGATTTTGATGAAGTAACATGCCAATACGAGCCACTGGACTTTATCGCCCAAGAAACAATTGAGTATATTGAGGGATATTAATTCAGTCAATATATAGCCAAATCGCCACTTTTATCGCTATTAGGCATATAAGTGGCGATTTTTTTCTTTTTTTTTGTGCGGGTCATTTATTTTTATTAACTTTGCGGTCTAATTAACAAGAAAATCCCCGTATCATGAAAAAGTGTTATTTATTTTTACTCTTATTCGCAACTACCATTCATGTTCTTGCACAGAATAATGATCCAAGACAACAGGCTTATTATCAAATAGAATATCGTTGGATTCCTCTTATGGTTAAAGCTTATCAAGAACAAGAACAAACCAAAGAATTATATCCATTAAATGACCTAGAAATATGGAATACCTATATTCAAACCAATTACCCAGATATTCACGAACATTTTGCTTGGGATAGTTTGCAAGTTTATACCAAGCAGAGTGATAGTTTGAACATGATTATATACGACTTCCCTGAGCCATTTAATGTCCCATTAGCAGCATATGGAGCAGTGGTCATTCGTCCTAATGCGATCACCTATTATACCTTTGAAAAGTCATACGATGGATATTACGTACTTGGCACTATCGATGCCGAGTGGACGCATACTAATCTAGGTTTTTATCTATCAATGCCCATCGACGAGTTCATTTGTATTGTATGCGAAAAAGAAAATATCCCAGTGATCAAACAATACCCGCCTGAATATTGATGAATAATATACTAACTTTTAGCAACCCTTGCGCTACCTTTGCGCAAGGGTTTGTTAATCCATAGTTAACCTATAGTTAAGAATCAACTATACCTTTCCGTTATCACACCGTTACCACTCCAAGAGGATAAGCATAAAATAAGGTGAGTATAAAAATGCAAAAAGTTTATATTTTTTTACCAAAATATTTGCATAATTCATTTATTTATAGTACCTTTGCAGCCGATTTCGTTTTTTGCGGAATAGAACCCACGTCAAAATGCAATCAATTGATTGCTCAAATATGAAAAATGTATAACTGATTAAATATAAAATTATTATGACAAAAGCAGAACTCGTTAATGCTATTGCAATCCAAACCGGATACGACAAAACTACTATCATGAACGTAGTTGAGTCTGCAATGGAGAACATCAAGAAAACCGTAGCAGAGGGTGAGGCAGTATACCTCCGTGGCTTCGGTAGTTTCGGCACTAAGACTCGTGCACAAAAGATCGCCCGTAACATTACAAAGAACGAATCTATCGTTGTGCCTGAGCACAAGATTCCAGCTTTCAAACCAGCTGATAGCTTCGCAGAACTTTTAAAATAATCACTAAATAAATTACAATTATGCCAAACGGTAAAAAGCACAAAAGACATAAAATGTCTACCCACAAACGTAAAAAACGTTTGCGCAAGAATCGTCATAAGCATAAGTAAGCTTTGACGCTTGACAAAAGCTTTGTGGC
>JAFOYE010000036.1 GCA_017391525.1 Paludibacteraceae bacterium
ATTCAAGGGCCAAATCCTCAACCAAATCGCGGCGAAGTTCCTCGATGCAACAGCGGACATCGTTCCTAACTGGAAGCAAGCCACTCCTGATCCTATGGTAACCGTAGGTGTTCGTTGCGAAGGCTACCCTGTAGAGATGATCGTTCGTGGTTACCTCTGCGGCTCTGCATGGCGTGCTTATAAGAGCGGCGTGCGCGAGATCTGCGGCGTACAACTGCCAGAGGGCATGCGCGAGAACGAGAAGTTCCCTACCCCAATCATCACTCCTACTACCAAGGCGGAGATCGGAGCACACGACGAGGATATCTCTCGCGAAGAGATTATCGCTCAAGGACTTATCCCAGAGGCAGAGTACGAGCAATTGGAGAAATACACCCTCGCTCTCTTCAACCGTGGACAAGAGATCGCTGCTAAGCAAGGTCTCATCCTCGTGGACACCAAATACGAGTTTGGTAAGCACGGCGACCAAATCCTCCTCATGGACGAGGTACACACCCCAGACTCCAGTCGTTACTTCTATGCTGAGGGCTACGAAGAGCGCTTTGAGGCAGGTTTGCCACAAAAGCAACTCTCTAAAGAGTTCGTTCGTGAGTGGTTGATGGACAACGGTTTCCAAGGCAAAGAGGGTCAACAAGTACCTGAGATGACCGACGAAGTAGTAGCTGGCATCACTGCTCGCTATATCGAGCTCTACGAAGGTATCACCGGCGAAAAACTCGTCCTAGATGCAGAGACAGAGGATATTGCTGCACGCATTGAAAAGAATTTGACTAACTACCTAACAAAATAAGTATGGCAGGGTTCTTCGGGACTATTTCAACAGCAAGCTGCGTCACCGATGTCTTCTACGGCACCGACTACCATTCCCACCTAGGTACACGCCGTGCGGGTATGGCGACATTCGACAAGGAGAACGGCTTCAAGCGAAGCATTCACAATATCTCCAACTCGCACTTCCGTACGAAGTTCGAACACGAGTTGGACGAGTTTAGTGGCAACGCGGGTATTGGTATCATCTCCGATACCGATGCACAGCCACTACTCATCAATTCCCACCTCGGACGCTTTGCTATCAGCACCATCGGTAAGATCAACAACCAAGACGATTTGGTAGCTCACTTGCTCGAGCAAAAAGTGCACCTCTCTGAGTTTAGTAGCGGGCGCGTAAACCCCACAGAATTAGTAGGTTTGCTCATTGTGCAAGGCAAAGACTTCGTAGATGGAATTGAGAATGTATATCGCCACATCAAGGGTTCGTGCTCAATCCTCATCCTCACCGAAGACGGCATCATTGCAGCTCGTGACTCTTGGGGACGCACCCCTATCGTGCTTGGTAAGCGCGAGGATGCATATGCTATCGCAAGCGAGACTTCGTCTTTCTTCAATCTAGGTTTTCATACAGAACAATTCCTTGGCCCTGGCGAGATTGTACGCGTATATGCAGACCATGTAGAGCAACTACGCAAGCCAAATGACAAGATGCAAATATGCTCTTTCCTTTGGGTATATTACGGATTCCCTACATCTGATTACGAAGGTCGCAATGTAGAGCAAGTGCGCTATGCTTGTGGTCATGCAATGGGTAAGAACGACGATGTGAAAGCGGATTGCGTTTGCGGTATTCCTGATTCAGGCATTGGTATGGCTATTGGTTATTCCCACACTTCAGGTGTGCCTTACCAACGCGCAATCACCAAGTATACCCCTACTTGGCCACGTTCATTTACCCCTTCACAGCAGTCTCAACGAGATTTAGTAGCAAAGATGAAACTCATCCACAACTACTCTATTCTCCGTGGTAAGAGTGTACTTTTCTGTGACGACTCTATTGTGCGTGGAACACAGCTGCGTGATAATACACGTTGCTTATTGGAGGCGGGAGCCAAAGAGGTACATATGCGTATTGCGTGTCCACCTATTTTCTATGGTTGTCCGTTTACCAATTTCACGACATCCAAGTCTGATCTTGAGTTAATCACTCGCCGTTATATAGCCGAATTTGAAGGCATTGAGGCTGCTAATGATCCTGAGCGCATCAAGGCATATGCTACTACGGATTCTCAAGAGTATCAACGTTTAATGCGCGCATTGCGTGATAAGTTCGCACTCAAGTCACTCAAGTACACCCGCATAGAAGACCTTGTTGCCGCCATCGGCTTGCCAAAGAGCAAAGTTTGCACCTTCTGCTTCGACGGCGCCAACCCAAAGGAATAACAATACTGAACTTCTGAACTATCCTGAACAGCGGCAAAGCCGCGCTGAACGATACAACATGACTCCTTTTAACAACGAGAAATACATCCGCATACAGTCGGAGCATATCAAAGAGCGTATTGAGCAGTTTGGTAATAAACTTTACCTTGAGCTTGGTGGTAAACTCTTTGATGATTATCATGCTAGTCGCGTACTACCTGGTTTTCAGCCAGATAGCAAACTCACCATGCTCACCCAACTGCGTGATACCATGGAGATTGTCATCGTCATCTCTGCTGCCGACATCGAGAAGAACAAAGTGCGCCAAGACTTGGGCATCACCTACGATGTGGATGTATTGCGCCTTCGTGAGGAGTTCATGAACCAAGGTTTCCTCGTTAACTCGGTGGTTATCACCCACTATAGCGGTCAAGCGTCGGCTCAGAACTACAGCCAACGCCTTGAGCGTCTAGGTATCAAGACCTACTTCCACTATACTATCGAAGGCTATCCTCACAACGTAGCACTCATTGACTCCGCTGACGGATTTGGCAAAAACGATTATATTGAAACCACCCGTCCATTGGTGGTAGTAACTGCTCCTGGTCCTGGTAGCGGCAAGATGGCAGTATGTCTCTCTCAACTCTACAACGAGCACCAACGTGGCAATCAAGCAGGATATGCCAAATTCGAGACTTTCCCTGTGTGGAACCTCCCACTCAAGCATCCTGTTAATATGGCATACGAGGCAGCTACAGCCGACCTCAACGATGTCAACATGATTGACCCATTCCATTTGGAGGCATATGGTAAGATTGCAGTCAATTACAATCGTGACGTAGAGATTTTCCCTGTTCTAGATGCCTTGTTTACAGGTATATACGGACATAACCCATACAAGTCTCCAACCGATATGGGTGTGAACATGGTGGGTTGTAGCATCGACGATGATGAGGCATGTTGCCAAGCTAGCAAGCAGGAGATTATCCGTCGCTACTACCACGCATTGAATGATTTCGCTAATGGCGATATCAGCGAGGCTGTTGTCAATCGTATCGGCCGATTATTCAAGCAGGTTGGTATCTCTACCGAAGATCGCCGTTGTACAGTAGCTGCAAAGGAGCGCAAAGAACGCAACAACTGTATGGCAGTCGGTGCCATCGAGTTACACGACGGTACTATCATCACTGCCGAAGCTAGTGACTTGCTAGGCTCTAGTGCAGCTCTTTTGCTCAATGCAACCAAGTATTTGGCAGGTATAGACCACGATGTGAAGCTTATCCCACAAGAGATGATTGAGCCTATCCAACATACGAAGATCAATTACCTACGTGGTCGCAACCCACGCCTACATACAGACGAGGTACTTGTGGCATTGTCTGTACTATCTTTGCACGATGAGAATTGCCGCAAGACCTTGAACGCATTACCACAATTAGCTGGTTGTCAAGTGCATTCTACGGTCATGTTATCAGAAGTAGATCGCAAGATCTTCCGCAAGTTAGGTATCGACCTGACGTGCGACCCTGTGAAGAAATAATGATTTATCTTATATTAAAGAGATCGTGTTTAACCTGCGTTAAGCACGATTTCTTTTTCGGTATACATAGTTATGAACCCCTAAAAGATATAAGGAAAGATAAAATAAGGAGAGGTTGGCATAATTTTTGTCGCCTATTTAATAACACTATATTTCTCTAATTACCATGACAATTCAATTCTTAGGTGCTGCAGGTGAAGTTACTGGCAGTAAACATTTAATCACTACTAATTCTGGTAAAACTATCCTACTTGATTGCGGAATGTATCAAGGAAAGGGAATGGAAACCGATGCGGCAAACCGCAACCTTGGTTTTGATCCCAAGGATATACACTATGTCCTACTCTCTCACGCTCATATCGATCATACTGGACTTATTCCATATATCTACAAACTAGGGTTTAGAGGTAAGATATTCTGCACTCCTGCCACTCGAGATCTATGTGAGCTAATGTTGCAGGATACAGCTTTTATTCAAGAACAAGACGTGCGTTGGTACAACAAGAAGATGGATCGCCAACACAAACCTAAGATTCAACCTCTATTTGATACCAACCATGCTCGCAACGTAATGAAGCATTTTTACACCCTAGAATACGACAAGCCCTATCGTCTAGACGAAGAAGTGGAGTTTTGCTTCACCAACTCCGGACATATGCTAGGTTCAGCTATCATCAGTCTCAACATCAAGGAGAAAGGCGAGCTTAAGCGCATTGCTTATACTGGTGACGTGGGACGAGCATATAGTCATATATTGAGTTCGCCTCAAGTTTTTCCTCAATGTGACTACCTCATCTGTGAAAGCACCTATGGCAATCGACTGCACGATGATGTGCATCTCAGCGAGGAACATCTGCAGGGTATCGTGGAAGAGACATGTATGTACAAAAGAGGTAAACTACTTATTCCTTCTTTCTCCGTAGGTAGAACGCAAGAGATAGTGTATGTACTCAATGAGCTCTACAACGACGGCCGACTAGAGCGAGTACCTGTATATGTGGACTCTCCGCTATCTGCCAATGCTACGCAGATATTCCGTCGTTATGCTGACACGCTCAACGAACAAGTGCGAGATACCATGCGGTATGACAACGATCCATTTGGTTTCAATTCGCTACGTTATATCACCGACGTCAAAGAATCTAAAGCACTCAATCGCAGCCAAGAACCATGTATCATAATTTCCTCTTCAGGCATGCTAGAAGCAGGACGTATCAAACACCACGTGTCGAACCATATAGATGATCCTACTACAACGATTCTTATCGTGGGATATTGTACCCCTAGTTCACTAGGAGCACGCATACAAGATCCTAATCTAAGATTTGTGAGTATATTTGGTTATGACCACCGTATTCGTGCGCAAGTAACCAAGATCGAAGGATTTTCGGGACATGGTGACTATCGGGAGATGATTCACTACTTCAGTGCTAGTCAAGACGTGAAACAGATACGCAAGACATTCGTTGTACATGGTGACACAGATGCACTTTTAGGAATGCAGACCCACCTACAAGAAGCTGGTTTCCAAAGTGTTCATATTGCTCAAAAAGACGAATGCGTAATATTATAGTAGCATTTCACATATATTATAGCCAAGATTTGGAAATATCATAAAAAAATTGTACCTTTGCAGAATAATTATAAAAATTAACAACATGCAAAAATTCAAATCAACATTTATCTGTGCAATATTCATTGCTATATTGACGACCATGATAAGTTGTAGTAGTTCTGAACGTACTTTAGTATCAGCTACAGGAACTATATATGAATGTCTTGTAGTAATGAATAATGGTGCTCTTACAGAAGCCGAAAAGGAGGAAGTAGCTACTAAATCACTTGTTAACGAAGTGTCTGGATATAATGAAGAGATCACTACCACATATGGATTGGTTGAGGCTGTTATGGGAGCAGAAATGCCATGTATGCCACAAATAGAAGAATACTTTAAGTTAACACATGTTACTATGTCTATGTTTGATGATGTTGTTAAACCTACCCGAAACATCCTGATTGTAGACATTAATCCTAACAAATATACCCAAACTCAAGCAAAGGTGTCAACCGATAATTGGTCCAAACCACAAGCTGTTTGTCGAATTCAGGCACCTTCTCAAAAAGAATTTGTAACATATTGGTTGAAAAATGGAGAATGGATTAGAGATTGGTTTGTCAACCAAGAAATACAACGTCAATGCAAATTCTATAAAGGAGGTTCCAACAATGATGCTAAAAACGTTTTAGCTAGGCAACAGTACGAAATGCTCATTCCAAGTGACTATACTTTAGTAAAAGATACGACAGTTGATGTTCAATCTGATAAAAAGATAGAAAAAGTACAAGTACTTTGGTGCTGCAACAACAAGGGACCAACACGTCGTGACGTCATTGTATATAGTTATCCACATGTGGATGGAGATACCCTTACATTGGACTTTTTGAATGCTAGACGAGATGCTGTCTTGAGTCAATTGGTGACTGGAAGTGTAAAAGGTTCATATATGGGAACAGAATATAACATCATGCCTCCACAAATGCGTACAATCAATGTGCAAGATGATGCTACAGCATACGAGATCAGAGGATTATGGAAACTAAAAGAAGGCGAAGCGATGGGAGGTCCTTATGTTAGTCACACCAGATTGGATAAGACCAACTCACGTATAGTCACAACAGAAACATTCCTCTTTGCTCCAGGACAAAAGAAGCGCAATCCACTTAGACAAGCTGAAGCAATCCTATACACATTAACATTGCCTGAAGATAATGTGAAGTAAGCAGCGGTTAATGGCGGTTAAACGGATGGCGATAGTTACCCCATATTTATTGGTAGAGAACCTCACCAAATCGGTTGGTTCAAAGGTATTGTTCAGCAATATCAGTTTTGCTGTCAACAAAGGGCAACGCATTGCCCTCATTGCTCGTAACGGAATCGGCAAGAGTACGCTGATGGATATCCTAATGGGCAAAACCGACTATGATGAGGGTAAAATAACGTGGCGCAAAGACCTAAAGGTAAAGTACCTACCGCAAAAGCTACAAGGCGAAGAGGCGATAAAGCTATTAGGCGATGAGGCGATGAGCCTTGAACAATTCAGTAAACTGAGTGGTGGCCAGCAAAAGAAACTCCTACTAGAGCAAGTACTAGCCGATGAGCCAGATATCCTCCTGCTCGATGAGCCAACCAACCATCTGGACCTAGAGACCGTAGTTTGGCTAGAGGAATACCTCAACAATCGCACCTCACGCGGCGAGAAAGCACTGACCATCCTGATGGTAACGCACGACCGCTACTTCCTAGATCGAGTATGTACCGATATCTTCGAACTAGACCAAAATACCCTCTATACCTATCACGGCAATTATGCCTACTACGTAGAGAAGCGTGCCGAACGTATTGATGCACAGAACGCTGAGATAGAGAAATACCGCAACCTCTATCGCACCGAACTGGATTGGATGCGACGCATGCCTCAAGCACGTGCCCACAAAGCACAATACCGCATAGACAACTTCTACGAGATAGAGAAGAAAGCCAAACAGCAACACCAAGAGGCTGACATCAAGCTATCTGTCAAGTCGGGCTATATAGGCAACAAGATCTTTGAAGCCAAGAATGTATGCAAGACCTATATATCGCCATCTACAGGTGAAAACAAGGTCATTCTCAAAGACTTTAACTATGTTTTCTCACGCTATGAGAAGCTAGGTATCATCGGTAATAATGGTACCGGCAAATCCACCTTTATCAAGCTATTGCTAGGCGAAGTACCTGCCGACAGCGGAACATGGGATATAGGTACAACCGTGCGCTTCGGTTATTACGCTCAGACTGGGCTGCAGTTTGACGAAGGTAAGAAAGTGATAGACGTGGTACGCGACATCGCCGAAGTAGTAGATCTAGGAGGAGGAGAGAAAATGACTGCTAGTCAGTTTCTGCAGATGTTCCTATTTAGCCCTAACCAACAATACGATTACGTGGGCAAACTATCGGGTGGTGAGCGTCAGCGATTGCACCTATGCACCGTGCTGATGCGTAGTCCTAACTTCCTCATTCTAGACGAGCCTACCAACGACCTAGATATCCCTACCCTAAATGTGCTAGAGCAATACCTCAAGAACTTCCGCGGATGCCTCATTGTAATTAGTCACGACCGTTACTTTATGGACAAAGTGGTGGACCACTTGTTCGTGTTCCATGGCAAGGGCAAAGTGCAAGATTTTCCTGGAAATTACACACAATATCGTTTGGAACAAGGAACCAAGAGCCAAGAACCAAGACCTATCGCACAAGTAGTTAAATCTGAAAAAGTCAAAACCGAGCAGAAACGCCGCCTCAGCTTCAAGGAGAAAAAAGAACTGGAAGAACTAGAAGTACGTATGCCACAATTGGAAGAAGAGAAAACCCAATTAGAGGCGCTACTATCAGGTGGCAGCATTTCGGCTGATGAGATAGCACAAGCGTCTAAACGCTACCAAGAAGTGCAAGAAGAACTAGACGAAGCAGAGATGCGTTGGCTAGAAATAATCGATCTTGTTGAATAACAAGATAAGAACTTAGCGAGATAGAATAAACGCAGGGTCTAGATACTCCTGCTCGATGGCATCAATCTGATGCATATCGTCTTCAGATAGAGACAATAACTCGTTAGACCAATATTGCTGAACGGCGTGAGCTAAATCAGTAGTAGATGCTATGCTTGTACCTTCAATATCGTGGATATTGATCACACGCTGACGCACAGATTCTACGCCATGCTTGGCGAGTTTTTCTTGAGATGGTGTGATAGCCTGTTGCAAGACTGCATAATCCACATTATATAACAAAGTACCATGCACAATCGTGGCGGTAGGCAAAGCAAAACATGCATTGCCAGAAACCTTGTGCATACCGATCATAATATCGTTGTGCGTGGACTTGACTGCATCATATCCTATATGACGCAAGAAGTCGGACATACGATCAAGATAGGCTTGAAAAACCTGCTCGCTATGTGTAGAGCGAGCAATATAACTCACCATCAGATTACCAGCATCTGCATAAACACATCCTCCTCCACTCTTGCGACGATAGACAGCAATGTTATGCTCTTGACAGAAAGCAATATTCACTTCATTTTGCAACACCTGATGGCGACCAATGATGACAGTAGGGTCAACAATCCATACGAAGAGGATACCATCGTGCTCCTCTGAAGGTAATAGACGATCTATATGCTTAGCTACATACTCCTCTGCAGCCAAGTACCATACCAAGCGTTTATTAGTTGGGGTGTGTAGGAAGAGAGTGGACATTATTAGTTTAATGTTGAAAGTTTAATGTTGAAAGTCTAATGTTGAAAGTCTAATGTTGAAAGTCATTAGGTTAAAGGCAAGGGGAAATCCTCAGAAGTATAACTCGCTGGGAGAGGGCGGCAGTTGTAGGTAGAAGCCATGGTCTCTCCATAGGCTCCTGCACTGCGAATGGCTATAACATCTCCTCTTTTGGTAGGCGGTAGTAAAACGTCTTTATCAAATACATCACTCGATTCGCAGATAGGACCAACCACATCATACACCTGATAATCAGTTGATTGACAACTAATATTCTGCACCTGATGGTGCGCTTGATACAACGCTGGACGAATCAATTCTGTCATACCTGCATCAATAATCACAAACTGCTTGGTAGCGGCTTGTTTTACATATAAAACACGTGCCACAAGCGTGCCAC
This sequence comes from Paludibacteraceae bacterium, assembly GCA_017391525.1. Lineage (GTDB taxonomy): Bacteria > Bacteroidota > Bacteroidia > Bacteroidales > Paludibacteraceae > Colicola. Next base: position 9,450 of record JAFOYE010000036.1, read on the forward strand.
ATTGTGCCACCACAGAGCGACCTAACTCGAAATGAACAGACTGTCCTTCGCGCAAATGGAGATGCTCAGCAAAAATCTCGAAATAGGTTTTGAAGTCTGGGATTGGATGTTTATCTGGATCGTGATAATCTATCCCCAATCCGCCACCTACATTGATCACTTCTGGATAGATACCTTCCTCATTGAGATGATCTTGGATATCGTTTACGCGCTCACAGAGGTCAAGATAGTCTTGCATATCGGTAATCTGACTACCGATATGGAAATGCAAGCCTAGAAATTGGATATGGCTGAGGGATTGGGCTAATTCAATCACATGCAACATATCGCCCAAAGCAATACCAAACTTATTCTCCGCTTTGCCAGTCACGATATTGGCATGCGTATGCGCCTCTACATCGGGATTGATACGCAAGCACACATTAGCCACCTTGCCCACCTGCTGTGCTAATTCGTTGATGACCTCTAGTTCGGGAATACTCTCCACATTAAAGCAGAAGATATTGTGCTTGAGTGCCAAAAGTATCTCCTCATCGCTCTTACCTACTCCCGCATACACAATCTTAGAGGCATCAAAACCATTATCTATGCCCACTTGCACTTCGCCCCCACTCACGCAGTCCACACCCAAGCCTGCTTGCTGAATCAAGCGTAGGAGTTTAGGATTGGCATTCGCTTTGAGGGCATAATGCACATGAAAATGAGGATATTGTGCAACCTCTTGCTTAATAACATCTAGTGTTTGTTGAAGCAAGCAAGTATCGTAGTAGTAAAAGGGAGTACGTGGGAACATATTATTTTATGTCTAATGTCTAACGTCTAATGTTTAAAGTTGAATATTGAGAGTTAGAGGATACAGCTTTGCTGGTTTCAATTACTTTCAACTTTTGACTTTCGACTTTCAACTAAAAAAACGCTGCTTTGCAGCCAATCAATTAAACAAATAATCACTCAACGATTGCAAAGCACGTTGCTTATCGGATGCAGAAATCAAGAAGGAGATATTGTGGTTGCTTCCTCCATACGATATCATACGTACAGGGATATCTTTCAAAGCTTGTGCGGCAATAGACTCAAAGCCAACATTGCGCCAGTCCAAATCACCCACCACACAGATGATACACATATTATCATCCACCTCTACGACACCGAACTTCTTGAGTTCGTTCATGATAGGTATCAAGTTGGTGCGATCATCAATAGACATGGACACTCCGACCTCTGAGGTGCAGATCATGTCAATACTGGTTTTGTATTTCTCAAACACCTCAAACACACGGCGCAAGAAACCATATGCCAAAAGCATTCGGGTAGAAGTGATATTAATAGCAATAATATTATCTTTCGCTGCCACCGCTTTGATTTTACGATGCTCGGTGATATTGCTAATAGTAGTACCGGGAGCAGTAGGGTCCATGGTGTTGAGCAAACGCACTGGGATATTGGCGTATTGCGCTGGTTGTATGCAAGTTGGGTGCAAGATCTTAGCACCAAAATATGCTAACTCAGCCGCCTCTACGAAATGCAAGTGACTCACAGGAGTGGTGTTCTCCACAAAACGAGGGTCATTGTTGTGCATACCATCAATATCAGTCCAGATTTGAATCTCTGACGCACCAACAGCAGCACCTAGCAACGAAGCGGTATAGTCGCTACCACCTCGTTGAAGGTTATCCACCTCGCCATCCACGTTGAGACAGATAAAACCCTGAGTGATATAGAGTTCTTTGCCTGCATTAGCCGCTAAGATAGCCTCCGCATGCTCTTTGATATACTTGAGATCTGGCTCCTTATCCGCATTGGTACGCATAAATTCCAACGCAGGCAAGAGTTGTACGTTGTGTCCTTGCTCAAGCAAGTAATTGGTAACCATATTGGTAGAGAGCATCTCACCTTGGGCTACGATGATGCGCTCCTCGAGCGACGTAAAATCGGTCTTAGCGCAAGAACGGATGGTATCAAAAATTTCGCCTACCACCTTAGTTGTCAACTCCTTATACTCATCGGTCGAATACAATTCGGCTATATGACCTAGGTATTTATCTTGCAATTTATTGATACAAGTGAGAGCACCTTCGAGGTTTTGTTTATAGAGGTAGTCCGAAATTTCGATGAGACTATTGGTTGTACCTGACATAGCAGAAAGGACAACGAGGTTTTGCTCACCATCGGTGATGAGTTTGACTACATCTTTCATACGTTGTGGCGTCCCTACAGAGGTGCCACCAAATTTCATTACTTTCATATTCTATATGACCACTTCATTGTTAGACCGCCTATGGCTGTTAGACCACTACGTTGTTAGACCGCCCTGCGGGCTGAGAGATTTCTAGCATCTAACTTCTAACAGCGAACGAAGCGAACGGTCTAACTTCTCAACATTCAACATTCAACATTCAACTTTCACAAGTCAGACCGGCTACGCCTGAGAGACCACTGCGTTGTTAGAACGCTACGCTGTTAGATTTCTAGAGTCTAACTTCTAACAATGAGCAAAGCGAATGGTCTAACAGTGAAACGGTCACTCAGCGACAGAGTCGCGGTCTATGATTTATAATCCTTCGCCAATCCTCCTTGCGAAGTCTCTTTGTAGAGTGATGGTAGATCATGACCAGTCTCTTTCATCACCTCCACTACCTTATCAAAGGATACACGATGCGAACCGTCTGAGAATGCCGCATAGGTATTACTATCCAAGGCACGCGCAGCCGCAAATGCGTTACGCTCAATACAAGGAATCTGCACGAGTCCACATACAGGATCACATGTCATACCCAAGTGGTGCTCAAGTCCCATCTCTGCGGCATACTCAATCTGTGCCAATGTGCCGCCAAAGAGCTGATTCACAGCCGCTGAAGCCATCGCACACGCCACACCTACCTCACCTTGACAACCTACCTCTGCACCCGAAATAGACGCGTTCTCTTTCACCACATTACCTATCAAGCCCGCTGTAGCCAACGCATGCAATATACGTGTCTCACTAAAATCACGTGAACGCCATGTATGATACAAAACTGCTGGCAAGACACCGCAAGAACCACAAGTAGGAGCCGTAACAATCTTACCGCCCGAAGCATTCTCTTCACTCACAGCCAAGGCATAGGAGAACACCAAACCACGGGTACGGAGGTTATCTCTATAGGCTGCTACTTTTATATAATAGCTTGCCGCTTTACGACGCAAATGCAAGGGTCCTGGCAATACTCCCTCATGATCCAATCCACGTTCCACAGCTTCACGCATCACTTGCCATACCTCGCGAAGATAATCCCAAATCTCCTTTCCCTCATAATGCTCTACATACTCCCAGTAGTCCCAACCCATCTTCTCGCAATAGTCTTTGATCTCAGAAAGACGAGTGAGGGGATAAATATCAGTTGAGAGTTGAGAGTTGAGAGTTGAGAGTAGAGAGTCTTTATTCTTGGTTCCTGGTTCTTGGTTCTCTTCGGCGAGAGCGCCACCGCCTACGGAATAGACGGTCCAATCGTCAAGGAGATTGTCTTGACTGTCCCATGCGCAGAAACGCATACCATTAGGATGGAAAGGAAGGAAGTCTTCATGCCATACGATTTCCACGGATGGGATGACATCAATGATAGCAGCATCGGTCAAGTGACCTTTGCCCGTAGCAGAAAGACTACCATAGAGGTGTGCTTGATAACGAGCAGCATTAGGGTGCGCTGCAAGGAAAAGTTCAGCAGCTTTGCGAGGACCCATCGTATGACTAGAACTAGGTCCGTATCCAATGCGGAATATTTCGCGAATAGATTTCATATCTTACCTTATTTATTTGAAAATAAATAAAAAACGTGCAAAGGTACTACTTTTTTTTGAAATATGCAAATTAAATGAATGATATTTGAGAGAGCCATTTATAGAAGTGTGCTAAAGATGGTTGCACAGATGTTTTTCATGTGCTCTTTGTCGCCAATGATGGCTCGCAAGGCTGTTAGTCCTTCTACGTTTCGTTTTGAGTGTAGCCATAGTCGCATATATCCGCCTTCGGCGTATTTCTCGAGCATATGTTGGTATGCTCGCTCGAAGTGCCATTCGAAGTCCGCTTCTGGATGTTGCTTCATACCAAACTGCAATGCGCGTTTGAGAATGGTTTCAGGATCAATATGTCGGTCTGCTTCTGCCACGATGGCTCCATAGATGGTGCGTGGAGCATTTTTGCTACTAGCTCGATGATCCTCCACCGCATCACGCATGATGTGCAATTGCTCAGTTGTGAAGAACTGTGGTAATACAGGGTCTGCCATCAGTATTTCGCCCGAATGAATATGATGTAGTGGGCGATCAATGGCTAATCCCAAATCATGAAAGGCAGCAATGGTATATGACATATCTTTGTCAGCCCCATGTTCCTGGGCTAAGATAAGGCTTTCTTGTATCACACTCTCCGCATGATCACGCTGATGTCCTTTGTCAAAATCGGCATAGCGTGGCAGAATCTCGCGTTCGATGTATTCTTGTAGGGTCATATTGCGTGTTGTTTTATATTATCTGTCGCAAAGGTACGACAAAAAATGCAAATGCACAAGTATAGCGAGCATTATTTTCAAAATTGATAGATTTATCTAACTCATCCTAGATTTCGCACTCAATCAAGCTTGCTTGAATGTGAGATGCTAAATCTAGGATAATGAGGTGTAACCGATTTTTGAATAATATTGCGAGCGTACTGGAGCATTTACCGCATTGAGCGAACGTAGCTACGAGGGAATTGGTAGTTACTACCAAGGCAGATGTTCGAAGGTACAACAAAATTTTCGGATATGCAAATTTTTGGATGGAAAGTTTTAGGAGGTTATCGCCCATAGCCCACCTATACACCTTACACTCTCAACTCTCAACTTTCAACATTCAACTTTCAACTCTCTCCTCTCGCGCCTCCGGCGCGTCCTCTAAACTGAAAACATCTTTGTCTTGCCCACCAATGCAGGCTGCATTCTTTTGGGCAGACAAAGATGTTTCCTCGAATTGTCGATAATTGACAATCAAAATTGACGTAAATTGTCGTTAAATAATCTTTGAATTACGCAAATATTTTATCAAATTCTACCAGGAAGGACCAACAACAACCTCATCCACAATACGAGCAGAAGCTGGCATCTTACCTGAGTTCAAAATAATAGCCAAGTCCTTAGCCTCATCTACAGTGAAGTTTCCAGGAATTTGTGAATGACCACCTGCGATCTCATTTTGAACGGTTGGGAAGCTATATACATAACCATCCAACACAATAGCGATTGATCTACCGATATTTTCACGTGTAATGCGTCGCCAACGATGTGCTCCCTCTGAGTTCATTTTCATTGAAACATTCGCATAGGTAGATCTTGGACCAAAGTCAGCATGAGCTTTAGTAATCACGTCACCCTCCAATGCTGGCGTACCATCTGCGCGTGACTTTAATGCAATAAGTTGATATTGAGATTCTGCTGCATCAATAGCCTTAACTGTCCAAGCCAATTTCAAATCACGTGGCAAAAGAGATTTTGCAACATTTGAATTCAATATAGACATCACCTTAGCAGTATCAGTATAGTGTACGGTACCTACCACAGGACCACCATGTGGTTGACCAGTCTGATAAAGAGATGGCTGCAACCTAGCAAAGAGAGAACTTGCAACATTTACCTCTTCAACTACATCAGCTGAATCATTCTCCTCATAAACAGTAGTTGCCTCATTGATTTGTGCCAACACAGGAAAAATCTCAGCTAATTCATAAGTCTCCCAGAATTCCAAGTTACCAGAACCTTGGAGCAATTTACGTACACGCTCTGGCTCCTTAACACCTGGCAACTCAATGAGGATACGTCCAGTTTGTGACAATTTTTGAAAACTTGGTTGTACGACACCAAAGCGGTCAATACGAGTACGAAGCACGATAAATGACTTATCAATTGCGCTCTCAACCTCTGCACGAACAATTTCCTCTACATCCTCGTTTGAAGAATCCAATTTCACTTTATCATTCAAAGCCACAGAAGAGAAAATATAAGCATATGGAACCTTTGCATCTTTCAAAGATTTAAAGAATACTGCCAAATAATCATCTGCATTAGCATTCTCTGCTGCCGCAATAGCATTTACATAAGCAGGAGATTGATTCTTGCCACTCAACTCATTGAGAATATCTTGTACAGACACTTCCATAGTTACGCTCATACCTCCCTCGAGAGAATCTAAATAGTGTTGTTTATTCGCTTGATCACCTTGTGCATACTCCTCCGCTTTGTTCTCGTGATGTCTTGTCACAAATGAGTATGACAAGTAGAACGCGCCCACCAAAGCAAGGCAGACCGCCAAGATAACAACTAGTCTTTTGTTTTGCATAATGTTTTTAATTATTTTGTTAATATATTAGTTTTCAAAAATTGCCACAAAGTGCTTGCGCCTACACCTTACACCCTACAACTTTCAACATTCAACTCTCTACTTTCAACTCTCAACTCCGGCGCCTCCCGTCTATCTTTCTCAACGTTTTATTGGGCAAAGATAGAACGCCCCTTCTCCAATACTCGTCACACTATTAGGAATGTTCACGGAAGTCAACGAGGAGCAACGAGCGAACGCATAATTTCCAATACTCGTCACACTATTAGGAATCTTCACAGAAGTCAGCGAGGAGCAACCATAGAACGCCTCCTCTCCTATCTCTTTCACACCATTAGAAATAGTCACGGAAGTCAGCGAGGTGCAACGATAGAACGCCCAATATCCAATACTCGTTACGCTTTTAGGAATAGTCACGGAAGTCAAAGATTTGCAATCCTTGAACGCACTACTTCCAATACTCTTTACGCTATTAGGGATAGTTACGGATGTCAACGATTCGCAACACGCGAACGCCTCATATCCAATCTCTTTTACGCTATTGGGAATCTTCACAGAAGTCAGGGAGGAGCAACACCAGAACGCACTATTTCCAATACTCGTTACGCTATTAGGGATTGTCACGGAAGTCAAAGATTTGCAATCCTCGAACGCCCTATTTCCAATCTCTTTTACGCTATTAGGAATCCTCACGGAAGTTAATGCGGAGCAACGAGAGAACGCATACTCTCCAATACTCGTCACACTATTAGGAATACTCACAGAAGTCAAATATCCGCAACCATCGAACGCATAGTCTGCTATTACTCGAGTATTTTCTTTGATACGGAAATGCCCTCCAAGACCTGTAATTACCTCTATCAAACAATTGTCAATATACAATGCCCCGTTTTTCCAATAAGCAGGATTTTTGGATAACGCTGTACCCCCGAACGCCGCCTCTCCAATACTCGTTACGCTATTAGGGATAGTCACGGAAGTCAACGATTCGCAACCCCCGAACGCCCTCTCTCCGATACTCGTCACACTATTAGGAATAGTCACGGAAGTCAACGAGGTGCAACCATTGAACGCCCATTTTCCAATACTCTTTACGCTATTAGGAATACTCACAGAAGTCAATGCGGAGCAACCATCGAACGCATAGTCTGCTATTACTCGAGTATTTTCTTTGATGCGGAAATGACCTGCAAAACCTTCATCTACCTTTATCAAACAATTGTCAATATACAATGCCCCGTTTTCCCAATTAGCAGGATTTTTGTATAACGCTGTACCAGAGAACGCCCCAAATCCTATACTCGTCACGCTATTAGGAATAGTCACGGAAGTCAACGATTCGCAATCCTTGAACGCCCAATTTCCAATCTCTTTCACACCATTAGGAATAGTAATAGAAGTCAAATATTCGCGACCATCGAACACACCAGATCCAATTCCCGTTATGGGTCCGTCTAAAACGATTTTGCCTCCTTCATGACCATAGATATTGCTAATGGTAGCTTCAAGAAAATTCTTGTTATAAATATCAACTATATTACCATTCGAAGTGGTATAGGTGATAATAGAATCCCTTTTTTCCGTTTGTTCTTCCGTTTGTTCTTCCGCCTTGCTTTCTCCTTTAGAGCATGCTACAAGCGATAGCAATACAATGCTCAAAAACAAAATCTTCTTCATAATCTTTCTATTTTATTGGTTAATAATTTCTTTGTTGTTCCCCTCCTCGCCTTTAACTCCAGCGCAGCGTCCTACAGGGCTTTGCCCGCTCTACAGCCTTGCGGCGATCTGCAGCTCTGCTGCTCCTCCCCGCCTTTACACCTTACACTTTACACCTTACACCAACTCCCGATACGCCTTCAGGTATTTGCGCAGGCGTTGCACATCCGCTTCGGTAATCGTTGCCAGTCGGCGAATATCCATGTTATCGGTCAGATCGTTGATTTTGACGGCTACGGCCAGCGGGTTGCTTTTCACGCGTTGGATAAACTCCTCGTATGGTTCCTCTTCGCTTATTTTGGTGACACATCGCAGGGCATCTACGATGTGTGCGGGGAATCCTTCTGCCAGTAGTGCTTCGAAGGTCCATGGTGTATCTTCCACGATGTCGTGTAGTACGCCTGCGATTTTCTCGTCGATGGTGCGTCCAGCTTGCATGACGCGCATGACATGCCCGATGTATGGCATGCCAGCTTTATCTGTTTGTCCCGCATGCGCTTGCATGGCTAGGTTGATGGCTTTGGCTAGTAGTTGATTTGTTTCCATAGTTTTGTATTTTTATTGGTTAAAAATTTTGCAGTTTCATTAATTTGTTGTACCTTTGCAGCCGAAAGATACATTTTGTGTGACTTTACACAACAAGGCTATAAGCCGTAGATTTCTCAATCCCGCGTACTCCGTGGGATTTTTTATATAAGTCATTTCAATCCCTCTGCATATCCCCTAGTTATTTATTCTCTTGCAGAGTGTTTTGCAATTCAATCAAGTCATCGTTGGCAGATTCTTCAAATAATTCTTGCGCGTCTGCTTCTGCAACTGCAAGCGCTTTACGTCTAGCATTGAATTGTTCATAAATAGACTCTACATGCGCCTCCATCTGCTTAACACTCACACTTCCTGCTCCTTGCAATACAATCTTATTTTGAAAATTAAGCAATCCATCTACCGTCTCACGCCAATAACGCAGGTTCAAGTCTTTACGTTCTTTCACACGTAACTCTGCAGTATCTAAGAAAAGCACAGTTAGTCGATTTAACGTATCTACCTCATCTTGAGAGAGATAATTCTTGGCAGTGAAGATATCCTGCTTGCGCACCACGCTGCCTTTCCAAGAAGTAAGAGCCATGTTAGGCTGAGAAGCATCGGCACGATTAACAATGATCTCAGCAGCAGTTTGACCCGTAACTGCATAGAGTAGTTTATTTTGCGTTTCGGCAAAGAACATTTGGGTAGCCTTATCGGTACTATCATAATCGCTGCTAAGCGATAGCAAATCGCGCACTTTTTGATAAAAGCGTTTCTCTGAAGCCCGAATTTCGCGTATACGCTCTAATAGTTCATCGAAATAATCGGGACGACCATTAGGATTCTTCAGTCGCTCATCATCCATTGTGAAGCCCTTAATCAGATACTCCTTTAGATGCTGATTTGCCCAAATACGGAATTGAGTTCCGCGCTTGCTACGAACACGAAAACCAATCGCCAAAATCATATCTAAGGAATAGAAAGTGACATCATATTGCTTCCCATCTGCGGCAGTAGTCAAATAATTTTTGACAACTGAATTTTCATCTAATTCATTATCTTTCAATACATTCAGTATATGATAACTAATAGATTGCTTAGAGGTGTCAAAAAGTTCAGCCAATTGATTTTGGTTCATCCATACACTACCATCACGAGCATACAGCACTACGCTTGCACGCCCATCTACGGTATTGTAAATAATAAGATTGCTTTCGTTAGTATTCATGGTGTTTGTGCTTGTTTCGCCTACAAAGTTACAACATTTTTTTGTATTATGCAAAGATTTATGCAAAAAAATCGCGCAAAAGAACTCTCGCTCTCCTCTCGGTCATCTCTCGGTAATCAGTCGGTTTTTATGGGAAATAAACAACAATCGCCACAGGGATAACCCATGGCGATTGAAGTGTTTATAGTGGATCACTGAATTACTCAGCCATCAAGAGCTCCATGATAGTGCAAGCTGACTTAGCCACTGGAGAACCAGGACCGAAAATAGCAGCTACACCTGCCTTATAGAGGTACTCATAGTCTTGTGCTGGGATAACACCACCAGCTATCACCATGATATCCTCGCGGCCAAGTTTCTTGAGCTCCTCGATAACTTGAGGAACCAAAGTCTTGTGACCAGCAGCGAGTGAAGATACACCGAGTACGTGAACATCGTTCTCAACAGCTTGCTTAGCAGCCTCTGCTGGAGTTTGGAACAATGGACCCATATCTACGTCGAAACCGCAGTCAGCGTAGCCAGTAGCTACTACCTTAGCACCACGGTCGTGACCGTCTTGACCCATCTTAGCAATCATGATACGAGGTTGACGACCCTCTTTCTTAGCAAATTCTGCTGTGAGTTCTTGTGCCTTAACGAAGAACTCGTCATTCTTAGTTCCTGAAGCGTACACGCCTGAAATAGTTCTAATAGTTGCTGAATAACGTCCAACCACTTTCTCGCAAGCGTCAGAGATCTCGCCCAATGAAGCACGAAGACCAGCAGCCTTAACAGCGAGTGCGAGCAAGTTGTTAGAGCATGGTTTACCATCTGCCCACTCTTGTACAGTAGCAGTAATCTCTGCGAGCGCAGCTTGAACAGCAGCCTCATCGCGTTTAGCACGAAGCTCTTGAAGACGAGCTACTTGCTCCTCGCGTACTGCGGTGTTGTCGATCTCAAGGATATCGATTGGATCCTCGTGAGAGAGACGGTGCTCGTTCACGCCGATGATCTTTTGCTCGCCAGAGTCGATGCGAGCTTGTGTGCGTGCAGCAGCCTCTTCGATACGCATTTTTGGAATACCGGTCTCGATAGCAGCAGCCATACCACCCAATTTCTCGATCTCTTGGATGTGTGCCCAAGCTTTCTCAGCGAGCTCTTGAGTGAGTTGCTCTACGTAGTAAGAACCTGCCCATGGGTCGATAGCTTTACATACCTTAGTCTCCTCTTGGATATAGATCTGAGTGTTACGAGCGATACGAGCAGAGAAGTCAGTTGGCAACGCGATAGCCTCGTCCAATGCGTTGGTGTGCAATGATTGGGTGTGACCCAAAGCAGCACCCATAGCCTCGATACAGGTACGACCTACGTTGTTGAATGGATCTTGCTCGGTGAGTGACCAACCAGATGTCTGGCTGTGGGTACGGAGAGCCATAGATTTTGGATTCTTAGCACCAAATGACTTCACGATCTTAGCCCACAACATACGACCAGCACGCATCTTAGCAATCTCCATGAAGTGGTTCATACCGATAGCCCAGAAGAATGACAAGCGTGGGGCGAAGGTATCAACATCCATACCTGCGTTCACACCAGCGCGGAGGTACTCCATACCGTCAGCCAAGGTGTAAGCCAACTCGATATCTGCGGTAGCACCTGCCTCTTGCATGTGGTAACCAGAGATAGAGATAGAGTTGAACTTAGGCATGTTTTGTGAAGTATACTCGAAGATATCTGCGATAATCTTCATTGAGAACTTAGGAGGATAGATATAGGTGTTACGCACCATGAACTCCTTGAGGATGTCGTTTTGGATTGTACCAGCCATCTCCTCGAGCTTAGCGCCTTGCTCCAAACCAGCGTTGATGTAGAACGCCAAGATAGGAAGAACGGCACCGTTCATAGTCATAGACACAGACATCTTGTTCAATGGAATACCAGCGAACAATACTTTCATATCCTCGAGTGAGCAGATAGATACACCTGCTTTACCTACGTCACCAACCACGCGCATGTTGTCTGCGTTGTAACCACGGTGTGTAGGAAGGTCGAATGCTACAGAAAGACCTTTTTGACCAGAAGCCAAGTTACGGCGATAGAAAGCGTTAGACTCCTCAGCGGTAGAGAAACCTGCGTATTGGCGGATGGTCCAAGGACGCAATGGGTACATCGCGCTATAAGGGCCACGGAGGAATGGAGGAATACCAGAAGCGTAGTTAAGGTGCTCCATACCTTGGAGGTCTTCTTTTGTATATACAGGCTTAACGTCGATGAGCTCAGGGGTCTTCCAGTTAGCCTCGTTAGCTCCTTCTACATGCGAAGCAGCTACTTTCTTGATATCAATATCTTTAAAATTTGGTTTCATAACTTTCATTTTTTTGAGCCAAGAACCAGGTATTATCTTTTTAACAAAAATTACTCAAAATTTTGACCGAAAATTATCAAAAATTATTTATCATTTCTTCTTTGTAGTAACTATAGAGTACTACTTCATTACTTTCGGCGTCGAAATAATATTTTTCAAAATGAAGACTTGGTTGTCCAAAATTAATTAACATGCCAACTGGTTTTTGAGTCAATCGTAGGTAGTTAAATAGTTGCGAACGATGCTCTGGGAGTAATTCTTCAACTGATTTCAATTCTACAATAATATCACCACAGACTATGTCCATACGATATTGTTTCTTCATCAAAACACCTTTGTAATATATTGGTATGTTTTCTTCTGCACAAAACTCCATACCACGCTGCTCCAATTCCATGCATAATGCTTCTTGATATACAGGCTCCAAGAGTCCATATTTCAACTCTGAATGCACAGCCATCGCAGCACCTACAATCTTGTAAAGCAAAGCGTCATATGTTTGAGTGTTGTCCATTTAATTTTGAATAATGTTAATCAATCTTCGTTATAATATTTCTTTCACCAACAAGGAATGAAAATTTTTGATAATTTTTGGTTTAATTTTCTATAATTTTTGTTGTGAAAAATAATCCCTGTTTAGTAAGCTGTTTACTTATTAAGGAGTTGTTCGTTAAACTTTTTCAAGGTCTCGAGTACATTGCTTCGTACGTTGATGAAGTTGGTGATACCGAGTTTTTGCAAGTCTTCTGTGCAAGCAGGAGCACCAGCTACCACGAATACCTCTTTAGCATCCTCGAGTTGGAGCCATGCTTGTGGAGCATATGTAGCATACTCGTCGTCGCTAGAGCAGAGAACAATAATGTCCGCCTTAGCCTTGCGAGCAGCCTTGATACCCTCAGCTACTGACTTGAAGCCATTGTTGTCAATCACCTTGTAACCAGCGCAAGCGAAGAAGTTGCAAGAGAATTGTGCACGTGCGATACGCATAGCCAAGTTACCAATAGTAAGCATGAATGCTACAGGTTGCTTCTTAGCACCTTCGGTCTCAAGACGCAAAGCCTCGAACTCCTCAGCAGCACGAGCCACAGGAAGAGTTGAGAGTTGAGAGTTGAGAGTTGAATGTTGACAAGCACAACCGCAAGCTACCTCTTTGATCTTCTTACCAGCCTTCTCGGTGAAGTTAGGGAATTGGTTAGAACCAAGGATAACCTCTTTGCGTTTAGCTACGTCAGAAAGACGAGCCTTTAGGGTAGCAGCCATAACCTCTTGCACCTTACCCGCAGCAACGAGCTCGTACATACCACCCTCTTCTTGGATAGCGAGGAATTGCTTCCAAGCCTCCTCTGCGATAGAGTTGGTGAGGTTCTCGATATAGTATGAACCAGCAGCTGGGTCTACTACTTTATCGAAGTGAGACTCTTCCTTGAGGAGGAGTTGTTGGTTGCGAGCGATACGCTCTGCGAACTCGGTTGGCTCCTCGTAGGTAGCGTCGAATGGAGTAACCACGATCTCATCTACACCAGCGAGTGCAGCAGACATGGTCTCAGTTTGTGTACGGAGCATGTTTACGTATGCGTCGAAGATAGTCATGTTGAAGCGGCTTGTCTCAGCGCTTACATTCATCTTAGCAGCCTCTTTGAGAGCAGCAGTGAACACAGGAGCTTTGTATGCCTCTACGATCTTAGCCCAAAGGAGGCGAGCAGCACGGAACTTAGCGAGCTCCATGAAGTAGTTGCCACCGATACCCATGTTGAAACGGATAGAGCGAGCTGCCAAGTAGTTTGGCAAACCAGCCTCAGTCATCATAGTCATGTACTCAGCACCCCAAGCAAGAGCGTAAGCCAATTCTTGTGCGCAATATGCACCAGAGTTGTTGAGGGCAACAGAGTTAACACCAACCACGCGGAAGTTAACGAGGGTCTTAGCAGCCTTAACGGTAGCTACGATCTTCTCAGCTACTTGCTCTTTGGTGAGAGGTTTGCCCTTGAGGAGCATGTTCTTGATAGGGTCAACGTTGATGCTACCAGTTACAGCCTTAAAGTCGTAACCGCTACGACCTACGAGGCGAACGAGGATATTAGCAAGCTCAGGAGCTTTGCAAGCGCATACGTTGAAGTTGATAGCTACAGCGTCAAGTTTGATACCCTCGAGGAGAGTCTTGATGTAGCGATAAGATAGTTTCTCTGCGTTCAAGCAAAAACCGAGAGAGGTTACGCCTTTGTTCAAGATGTCAAGCGCTTTAGCATTCGCTTTGCGTGCGTTCTTGGTAGCGCAAATGTTTTGACGGATAGCCCACTCGTTGGTGGTTTTAGTACCGCGCACGTAAGGGAATTGACCTGGTGCAGATACGGTAGTCTTGAGACCCTTAAGGTCTTCTTGACGGTAGTAAGGCTGTACGTTGAAGCCTTCTGAAGTGCGCCAAACGAGCTTCTTATCGAAGTCAGCGCCTTTGAGGTCAGCTACGATTTTCTCCTTCCAAGCTTTGCTTGAGATGGCTGGAAACTCGGCTAACATGTTCAATTTTTCTTCTGCCATGATTTTAGAAAAGTTAGTATTATGTTTATTTTAATGTTAATTTTCTATTTTCATATGATTTGATGGACTGAGGAATTACGCGGTCGTATTCTTCGCTACCAAAGAGAGAAGAGGTAATAATCATATCTGCGGTCGTGCGGTTGGTAGCAAAAGCAATGTTGTACAATGATGCTAAACGCGTTAGTGCTCCCACATCTTGTTGGTGTCCTTGCGTAATGAGGTTATCGCAAAAGAATATTAGTGCATCCAATTTCCCTTCGGCAATCATTGCACCTATTTGTTGATCTCCACCCAGTGGTCCAGACTTCAGCAGGGTAATATCTTTGAGGGGATACTCGGTGTTTTCTGAATCTACAGGAATAGCAGCAAGGAGACTACCAGTTGTACCTGTTGCAAATAAATTATGATGTTTGAGAATACACGAATTAAAGGTACACCATTTCACCAATTCTTGTTTTCTGGCATCATGAGCAACCAAAGCGATATTCAATTTTTTCATAATCAATCTTTGTTATCAATTCTTGATTTTTAGCTTCAAAACATGTTTTTCAGCAGTTTTTCTGTGCATATTCGCCTGCCATTAGCGCGAAACGCACATTTTCGCGACAAAGGTACTACTTTTTTCGCACATACGCAAGCGCGAAACGTATTTTTTTGATAAAAAGTCATATTTTACCTTTTTTTTCTCTTATTTCCTTTTGCTAATGATCTGGCAAACATCTCCTGCCTTTACACACTACACTCTACAAAAAAAAATCGCATAGCCCTTGCGCATATGCGATTTTTTCACTACCTTTGCAGAGCAATTTACTCCATCGTAGTTACTATGAGAACAACCATCACTATCCTTC
>JAFOYE010000008.1 GCA_017391525.1 Paludibacteraceae bacterium
AATAACCTCAATCTATTGTGTACTTTTTTAACGGGAACCGTATAATAAATTTTTCGTATTACACGTTTTTCAGTTTCCCAATTGAGTAGTTTCCTACTCTCTTGTACTACATTATTGCTTCAATCTCTCAAAGATCACTGTTGATTTGCGCTTCACTTTTCGTTTATCGCGAAACCGGCTGCAAAGGTACTGCTTTTTTTTGGACTGACCAAATTTTTAAGCAACTTTTTTGCAAAAATTTTTCACTTTCTTTGTAAGTGGCTGATTTTCAGCATTACGTTTTTCAGTGTCATTCGCCTCATTTAACCGCTCGCTTGCGTTGAGCGCGAAATCGGGTGCAAAGGTACTGCTTTTTTGTCAAACCACCAAATATTTTAGCATATTTTTTGCTATAAAACATAACTTTCTCCGTAAGTAACTGATAATCAATAATCGCATTTTTCATATTAGATAAAAATATCAGTATTCATGCGCACAACTAGAAAATATAGTAGAGAATTATACCATAATAGATCTTACCTTTTCGTCGATACACTAATAATATTATAAGGTACGCGCGCGCGAATGCGCACAAAGTAAAGCTATAGAATATAAACTTTCTGCGCTTTTGCTTGCATATGTGCATTTTTTGTAGTACCTTTGCAACATGTTTAAATTATTACTTATATTATCCATACTTTCTTCTACCCCTGAATTACAGGATGCCAATGTTGCGACATTGGTATACGACTATCAGACTGGCGACACTATTGACGCATATAGAGCCAACTGTGTGATACCACCCGCATCCACAATTAAATTACTAACTACTGCAACTATAGCAGATCATTTGGGAAGCGACTACCAAATAACAACACCTATTACCTACTCCGGTTATATAGAAGATAATACACTACATGGCAATTTGTATATAGAAGGTAAAGGTGATCCCACATTGGGATCTCAATATGTAGGCGACTCCCTCCTTCTTCAACATTGGGCTGAACAAATATACAACGCAGGTATACACAACATCAATGGATCAATAGTAGCCGACGTCAGTTATTTTGACGCCGAAGCTACCAATCCTGCATGGATATGGCAAGACATAGGCAACTACTATGCCCCTGGCATACAATCCTTATCCTACAAGGATAACACGATGAAGATCACCCTAGAAAGTGGTGCAGTAGGTAGCCTCGCCAAGGTACTACGAACAGATCCAACCATCCCTGAGATGCAGTTTGATAGCTATACTCGCTGTGAAAACATCTCCTACGATGGCGCGTATGTGTATGGTATGCCATATAGCAACTATAGATATATTGCAGGCAAAATTCCTGCTAATCGCTCTACATTTACCATCAAAGGAGATCTACCTAACCCAGCATTACTGCTAGTAACAGACCTTGCTAACACACTGATAACAAATGGAATAAGCGTTAATGGAGATATTACATTCATCACAGAGCAAGACACAACAAAGACTACAAGAACCCTATTATTCCAACACAAGAGTGCACCTCTTTCCGAGATCATTCGCCATACAAATCACAAATCAGACAATTTGTATGCAGAGATGTTATATAGAATCTTAGGGACAAGGCAAGAAGGATCCTGCACCATCAATCAATCCACGAATTTCATTCGTACATACTGGAAAGAAAGAGGAGTTGATCTTAGCAGTGCTCGGATTATGGACGGATGTGGACTAGCCCCTCAAGATGCCATTTCTCCAAAGATGTATATACAACTTTTGCAATATATGTACGACTCTCCTAACAAGGATGCATTCATAGCATCATTGCCTTGTAGCGGAAAAAGTGGTACACTAAAATCCTTTTTAAAGAACACCTCTTTACACGGAAGGGTGTATGCTAAGAGCGGCACCATTGGAGGTACAAAGAATTATGCTGGATATATTTTCCTACCAGATGGAAGAGTATGGATATTTGCAGTCATGATTAATAGCGCCAACTGTTCATCTCGTACGATGCAAAATGCAATAGAAAAATATTTGCTTGATGTTTATACAAGAAACACATAGTACATCTAGTTTATTGCGCGAGCAATACACTGATAATCAACCACATTTATATACCATCCGAACCGACTTTCAAACAGCTGGACGTGGACAAGCGGGGAATAGTTGGGAGAGCGAGCGAGGCAAAAATTTGCTATTCTCCACTCTACTTCGTTACTCCGATGTGGGTGCTACCGAGCAATGGAGATTGTCGATGCTAGTGGCTGTGGCAGTAAGAGAGGCTATCGTGGAGGCGATGAGGCGAGAAGGCGATGAGATTAGAGGTGAAGAGATAAAAATCAAATGGCCTAACGATATATACTATAGAGATAAGAAGGTAGTAGGTATACTAATAGAGAACACTCTGTCAGGAAGAAATATTGCCTACACGATAGCTGGAATAGGCGTCAATGTCAACCAAACAGATTGGAAAAGCAATGCTCCTAACCCTCTATCATTAAAACAGATAACAAACAAAGATTACAATACCGAAAAGATCCTCACATACTTCATAGATGCCATCCAAAAATGGGAACAAGAAACTACAGAGGCTATACGAGAAGAATATATTAAACATCTCTACAGACGCACTGGATGGCATACATATGTAGAACGAGAGGTTAGTTTAACTCCTACTAATATAGTACAAGGAAGTGAGAATATAGAAGCATCATTTCAAGCAGAGTGGGTAGATATCACCCGGCAAGGAGAGTGGGTAGTTAGATTGACGAATGGGGAAGAGAAGAAATACCACTTCAAACAAGTGCGTTTTGTTTTGTAAATTGAAAGAATACAGAAATATTTGAAACTTATATGGATATGAAATCTATTATCATTACTGGTGGCGCAGGATTTATTGGCAGCCATGTAGTACGACTTTTTGTCAATAAGTACCCTGAGTACCGCATTATCAATGTGGATAAGTTGACTTATGCAGGCAACTTGGCCAACCTCAAGGATGTTGAGGAGAAGCCTAACTATCGCTTTGTAAAAGCAGATATCTGCGACTTTGATACGATATACGCTCTCATGCAAGAGGAGCATGTGACGGGTATCATCCACCTTGCTGCAGAAAGCCATGTGGATCGCTCTATCAAAGATCCATTTACCTTTGCTCGTACCAATGTGATGGGTACACTCTCACTCTTGCAAGCAGCCAAACTCTATTGGGAAGCACAACCAGAGAAGTACGAGGGCAAACGCTTCTACCACATCTCTACCGACGAGGTGTACGGTGCATTGGAGATGACCCATCCAGAGGGCATTGAGCCTCCATTCTCCACTCAAGCTTCTTCTGAGCACCACGAGGCATATGGAGAGGATTTCTTTGTGGAGACTACTAAGTACAACCCTCACAGCCCCTACTCTGCTTCTAAAGCTAGTAGCGATCACTTTGTGCGAGCGTTCCATGACACCTATGGCATGCCAACCATCGTGACTAACTGCTCAAACAACTATGGTCCTTACCAATTCCCTGAGAAATTGATACCACTCTTTATCAACAATATTCGCCACCGCAAACCATTGCCCGTCTATGGCAAAGGCGAGAATGTGCGCGACTGGTTGTATGTAGAGGATCACGCACGCGCAATTGATTTGATCTTCCATCAAGGTACTGTGGCTGAGACCTACAATATCGGTGGTTTCAATGAATGGAAGAATATCGATATCATCCGTGTGGTTATCAATACTGTAGACCGCCTACTCGGACGTGAAGAGGGTGAAGATATGAACCTCATCACCTACGTAACCGACCGTGCTGGTCACGATATGCGTTATGCTATCGACTCACGCAAGTTGCAAGCTGAACTCGGTTGGGAGCCATCCTTGCAGTTTGAGGAAGGTATAGAGAAAACCGTTCGTTGGTACCTTGAGAACCAAGACTGGATGGACAACATCACCTCGGGCGAGTACGAGAAGTACTACGAGGATATGTATAAAGGAAGATGAGTTGATCTTTAAGATGTTTTGAGATAAAGAAGCGCGAGCAGAAATGCTCGCGCTTTGTATTATAGATAGCGTTTGATTTGCACCAAGTGGTGAGTTAGAGAACCATCGGAGAGATGAATACCCTGCTCGTCGATGGTATCAATATGCACACAACCAGAACAATGGATGATCTCCGTAGGGCTTAAGAGTAGGCCCACGTGGGAGATGTTGGTTGCTTGTGGATCACGGTCAGCGTGGTCGAAGAAGGCCAAGTCACCTGGTTGAGCCTCTGCCAGAGATGGAACAAGTTCACCTTGGGTCATCTGTTCACGGGCGTTGCGGAGGAGATTGACTCCCATAGCCGCATACACGACTTGCGTAAAACCTGAGCAATCCATTCCCATCGCGTTCTTGCCGCCCCAGAGATAGGGGGCGTTGAGTAATGTTTGCGCAATGGCGCAAACATTGTTCAGAAGTTCAGCGCGACTCATGTCGCTGTTCAGAAGTTGTGCTGCGTTATTGACACAAGCGGGATCTATAAGATATTGTTTACCAAGGACTTCGAAAGTGCCGTGGGAGTAGTTAGGCAAGCGTGTGCCGAGCGTGAGCAACAAGTCGGCTCCGCCGTCCATAGGGGTCGCAGCTGCCATAGGAGTGGCGACGACTGGAGCGTTCAGCACTCGCAATGCGAGTTGTTCAGAAGGTTCAGAAGTGAGAGTAACCATCTTAAAATCGACCCATCCCTCTTGTCCGTCAAGTGTACTACGGATCTTGGTCCAGCGAGGGAGACAGTCGAGGACTTCGCATACCTCACCAAAAAGCAACTGGGTGAGTTGCTCAGCTCCTTCGGATGGCTCTTGGCGCACAGGAGTGACTGTGCAATGATTAATGGCAAACATACATTCAGTGATTCTTTATTAGTTACTATTTCGTTTCGTAATGCAAAGGTACAACAAATATATGATATCGGCAAATATTTAGAGTTGTATTTCTATAATTTTGTAAAAATAGTGTAAATCACATCATAGCGTTATTTGACCACAAAAATAAATCACTGTAATTCAATTAATTACAAAGAAAATCAACAAAGAGACTTGCCTATATGAAATAAAAGTAGTATCTTTGGGGGCTAAAATATTGAAAAATAATGCAGATAAACCAAACAACTAACAATATGAAAGCAAAAATCCTCACCTTATTGACCTTCATGGTGATGACATGTATGTCGTTAACCAGCATGGCTCAAGAACCAATTCTTATCCTTGTAGAGGAAAATGGCAATGAAGTAACTCAGCCATCACAAGAGTCATCTTTTTCTTTCCCACAAGAAGAAACAACAACCACTACGACAACCACTGAACCTTCGTCTTTTAATAGTAGTGTTACACACTTAGAGGAAGAAGTACTCACTCTTACTTTTGAAGACGAAGACGCATCTGCTGCTAAAGCAGCCGAGGAAGCGCGTCGTGCGGAGGAGGCACGTTTAGCAGAAGAAGCTCGACGCGCAGAAGAGGCACGTCTAGCAGAGGAAGCTCGACGCGCAGAGGAGGCACGTCTGGCTGAAGAAGCTCGACGCGCAGAGGAGGCACGTCTGGCTGAAGAAGCTCGACGCGCAGAGGAGGCACGTCTGGCAGAGGAAGCTCGACGCGCAGAGGAGGCACGTCTAGCAGAGGAAGCTCGACGCGCAGAAGAAGCACGTCTAGCAGAAGAAGCTCGTCGTGCGGAGGAGGCACGTCTGGCCGAGGAAGCTCGACGCGCAGAAGAAGCACGTCTAGCAGAAGAAGCTCGACGCGCAGAGGAGGCACATCTAGCAGAGGAAGCTCGACGCGCAGAAGAGGCACGTCTAGCAGAGGAAGCTCGTCGTGCGGAGGAAGCCCGTCTAGCAGAAGAAGCTCGACGCGCGGAGGAGGCACGTCTAGCGAAAGAGAAAGCAGCAGCGCAAACAGAACAAGTTAAGCCTACTCAACCAACGACAGAGGAACAGAATTTAGAAGAGCGCGTCGCAACAGCCGTAGCTGCAGAAGCACGTGCTTTAGAGGCTGCAGCGAAAGCAGAAGAAGCAGCGAAAAAAGCAACAGAGGAAAGAGAAAAAATTGAAGCATTGCAGAATGCACAAGGAATGCCTGCGCAAACAGAACAACAAGTACAACCTACAGCGCAACTGCCAAAAGCAGTACAAGACTTAGAGGCAGCAACAGATACCGTACCTGCTAAACAGACAGTCCGTGAACGTTATTATAAGAAATCAGGAACGAACTTCTTATCTATTGTCAGCGTGGGATATTCAACAGTATTCCTAACGCCAAACCGCATGGATGGACTCACCCATACAGAATTCGCAGGCAAGCGTCACTTTATAAACTTTGAGATATTAGAATGGCGTGCGAAATTATTTGGTATGCAGTTGTTCAACTTTGAAATAGGCGTAAACACTCCTGGATGGACAGAAGGCGGAACCAATCTAACCAAACTCATGAGTGGTGGAGAATATAATAAGATTGGATACGGAAGTGGTTTGAAAGAAGCAGACGCACGCACCATGTGGTTTGCTTATAAGCCTGCCATCAAATTATATATCCCATGTTCCGATTGGCTGGCAATTGAATTGTATGGTGGTATGGAGATAGACCTTACCACAGCATGGAGTAAAATCAATCCCCTATACTATAGGTACAATAAAGATATACCCGGTTTGAACTATTTCTTGGGAGCATATGGTGGTCTTGGCCTGATGTTAACACCAGCACCTGCAGTACCTATTGAAATAAAAGCAGAGTATCGTCATCCTGTTCAGGGTAATATGGATATTGTGCCACAGGGATTCTATCTCTCTACGCAATTACACCTCGGCGTACCTATACGCAAAACACACAAAAATAAAAAGTAGTTAACCATAATAATAACATTCAATTTTATCATTATGAAAAAGTATGCATTAGTATCGCTTGTCTTTATGGCAGTTGCGCTCATCCTCACATCATGCGGTGGTAGCTCGAAAATGACAGTCGCCACTTCTACTAGCGTAGACTTGGCTCGCAGTATTCGTTACATTCCTACATTGGCTAATGTGCAAGTACAGTCAACCAAAGTCACTGCTACTATGACCGCTACTGAATTGGCAGGTCTCAATGCCGAGCAAAGAAAGCAAGCTGTAGTGGCAAAAGCAGTAGCGGCTGCAAAAGCTGATGTATTAATAGTTCCATCATTTACCAATAAGAAAGATGCGGAAGGCAAATTGGCTTCTATGACAGTAACTGGTTATCCTGCTAATATTTCTTCTTTCCGCCCACTGTCTATAGCAGACTCACCTTTCTTGAAACAAATAGAATCTAAGCAAGATAAAGTGTCTGGGCAAATGGTGGTTAATACTATGACCGTAGCAGAGATGGAATATGGACCAAAGACAACACTTACCCTCTCTCCTGCAGACATCGGTCTCGCAGGACAAACAGAGCAAAAAGTATTGGCATATGCAAAAGAGAAACTATTGCGCCAAGAGAAAGCTGATGTGCTCTATGAACCACAATATACCGCTACCATCGTAGATGGCAAAGTAAGCACTTTCACACTTACCGCTTTCCCAGGTAGATATGCGAAATACCGTACTATCTCTACCAGCGAAATGGAACGTCTCAATGTAGGCACCAAACCAACAGTACTCTACAATACCACAGCAGATATCAAAGCCGTTAGTCCTCGCGTACAATTAAAATTTGCTACAAATAACGCGACAGCTAAAGAGTCAGAACTGAAGGAATTGGCTCGCGCCACTGCCTTAGCTAAATATAACGCAGATTTCTTACTCAATGAGACCTTCTATTTCGACTATGCAGATAAAGTGATCACTCATGTCACCATCTGTGGCACCCCAGCTGTCTATACCAACTGGCGCCCATTAAAGGCTGGCGATATCGTGGATACACGCATCATGGGTCTCAATGGAGAGGCTGCTGACGTAGAAGAAGAGCAACCTAAGAGTTTCTTAGATATGTTCTTAGGATTATTTAAGAAGAAGAAATAATAATTCTATTCTTTCGCTTTGCGAATAAGAGGAATATTCTCTGTGTTATCATGCTACCCGCTAAGCGCTCCGCTAGCCTCGGATAGCGAACACAAGTAAAACATACGCGTGTGGGAATGGTTCGTCCAAACCCACACGCGCTTTTTTTATTGAGCAATTTGTAATTCCATCAATTACGGGTTCATATGCTGCCGTCACTATGTGATTACTATGTGATTACTATGTGATTTAGACCACATCCATAGAGCATGTGACTAGAATTAGTAAGTGTTATAATCATTCGCTTATTATAATAGATTGATCTTATCTAAGAGGAAATCTTCAATATTGATGTATTGTACTCCGTTGTTGTTTGTCCATGGGAGAATATCGTCTCGCACAACAACAATTTTAGTATATGAAATTAACGAGTCCTTGTAGGTATCTTTTCCGCTCGATTTTCATACTTTGTGGGGCATTTTTGCGGTTATCCGCATTTTTACCCGGCAAAGGTAATGCTTTTTTGAATAGGTTGTTGGTCGTGAATGTGACCAAAGTGGAGAAGGCATAAACAATGCAACCTTTTGACGGGTTGCATTATTTTGGTAATGAGTGGGATAGTTAAATTCGTGTTAAGAATTCTGTTTCGCTAAGAATTTCAATATCTTTACCCGCTTTTAGCATTTTATATGCTTTTTCTTGTTTATTGCTCATTCCATCTTCACCGACTACTCTATAATCTTGCTGTCCGACAACAAGAATATCAGTCTTAGCTGTAACACTATCAGTAGGTATGCCTCCAACTTGTGCTACTTTAAGCAATAGTTCTTTTCTCACGCCATATTGACAGGTACCCGTAAAGCATACGGTTTTTCCATAAAAGTAATTGCTTGGGTCGGCTGTAGAATCATCTACTTGAATATTTTTGATAAATCGTTTATATGAACTATCAGGATCGTATTTGTCTAATGCAAGATGCGGAATAAAGAGGTCTTTGTCAAATTTACCTCTATGAAAAGCATATTTTTCTTCTAAATCATCAAGCGTGGAACCATCTATCTCAAGACACTTAAGAAGTAATTTTGCACAACCTAAGGAATCGCAATCTGCTCTGTGATGCCCTTCAAATTCAATGTTCATATAGTCCAACACGACATTTAATGAATAACTATAACATCCTTTGATAATATATCGTGCGATGCGTAGTGTGCAGAAATAATCAAAAGTAGGATACTCCATATTGTAGTTATTGAATGCATCCCTTAAAGCGTACATATCAAAAGAAGTGTTGTGTGCGACAACTATCTTTCCCTTTAGGTATTGATATACTTCATTCCATACCTCAGGAAAAGATGGAGAATCTTTAGTATCTTCAGGAGTAATGCCATGAATCCAAATATTCATTGAGTCGTATAGATTACTCTCGGGTTGGATAAGCCAACTTTTAGGTTCTTGTAATACTCCATTAATTACTTCGGTGATACCTATTTGGCAGATAGAAGAGCGCTTGGCGGTAGCAGTTTCAATATCAAAAGCGACAAAATTCATAGTACGTAAGATTTTTTGGAGGGTTAGATGTTATTCAAAGGCATATACTCGTGCATCTAATTTTCCGTTGGAATAAGTAGGTATTATAAAGCGAACATATGCACCAACAGAATGCAGATGAGAAATGATTTTCTTCGCTTTCTTGTGTTGCCCTACAGGTACACTCATCTTACCCCCTGCTACTGTTGCAATCTCTGTATAATTGCTATTGGTGGTTGCTAAAAACATATCAAAACTTTCAATTAACTTATTACTACTGTCATATAATCCTACACGTACGATGCATCCAAACCAATAATTATCTAATTTAATATCAAGCACTTGATTCGTTGAAATAGCAAAATGTTCTTTATCGTTTTCCTTAAAACTAAAAACAAATTGCTTTCCATGATACTGATGGACTGTCGTATTTTCAAGACGACCAAGAAGTTCATCTGCTGGCAAAGACACTTCCTTCCATTGTGCAAATGCCAAAGTAGAGATGAGTAATAAACTAAAAGTAATAAAATGTTTCATAGTAATATAAATTAGCAAATGATTATTAATTTCATCTAATCAACACTTATTTTAAAGTGATATTGAGGAACGCAGTGGTTATTTTCAATTAAATAGTCGTTTAAGGAAGGAAAATAATCCGCCTTCGTTTGGAGTGTTATCATCTTGTTTTTCTTCAATGCAATTCTCGACATTAGTTTCTTTAGGAGTATCTATTTTTTCAGGAATTTCAATGGGTTCTATTTTGCCCGTTTCAAGCGCATGTTTGAAAGCAAAAATTAAGTTGCCCGCCATTTCAGCATCATCTAAAGCAAAGTGGTGCTTTTTGTCTTTAAGGGCAAAACGCCTGCAAACAGCATCTATAGTGTGCGTTCCCTCACCTGTTTCATAAATACCTAACAGCTGTTCAACTTCTTTAGAAATCTTGAGGGTATCAATAATGGTTTCGTATTTGATATTGCTTTTCAGATTATAGAAAGCTAAAGTATCTCTAAAACATCCTCTCTCGACGGGTGCATTATGTGCGACTAAAGGAAGATCACCAATGAATGTTTCTAACTCAGGAAGGATTTGTTGCATCGTTCTTTGGTCATAAAGATCATCTTTTGATATACCATGTATGCTGGTAAGTGGGAAGCCACACTTGCCTTCATAATCAAACGGTGGTCGTATTAACGAATAGTACCTATCAACAATAACGCCATCCACATACTTCACTAAGCCAACAGAGCATGCAGATACGCGTTGAGAATATAGTGTTTCAAAATCTACTGCGACAAATGTAGTCGGTAATGAATTTGGTGCAATGGATGTAACTTGAGGTCGTTGAATTTGTAGTTTTTCTGCAAGGTGTTGTCCACATTTAAATATGATGACCAAATCTCCGTCTAAGAATAAAATCTTGCAGTATCTATGTTCCAATTCTTCTGCAAAAGAATCTTTGCATTTGTATTGATGAGCATTAAATAATTCTTCAAATAAAGGGTGTGGTGCCTCGCCAGGAAAACGATAAAGCAAATCGCCATCTTCATAATGAGGGTAATTAACGGCTTGACATGGCTCAACAAAGAAAGGTTTTCTGTATAATTCTCTATCGTTTGAAGCATACCTTACATCATCAATACGTGCATCAACTAATCTCTTGTATGCTATCCATGGGCAAAACTCGGTCGTTTGTCTTTTTATGGTCGCTGGGTTTTGTTTTTTGACCCATATATCTATATCACGCTTTAAGTGTGTGATTCTTTCATCTAATTGCGTGAATAACTCTTGTCTTTGCAAATTGGCAACTTCTTCTTTTTGGCGTTTTTCATTTTCTTTGCGTGCAACTGCCTGAGCGTGAGCATCTGCCTTTACTTTGTTGGCACATTCAGGGCAACCAAAAGTAGAGTTGAGTATTTGGTTTGGTAATCTTGTGAAAGCGCCATGTTCTGGACATATCAAAGTAACAGGCTCGGTAGAACTCTGATATACAAATTGCTCTAGATCAAATTTATCAGCAAATTTCTCATGTAACTTCGCCAAAAACTTATCGGATTTTTCACATTTAGAGCAACCTTTACCATCAAGATGCTCGCGTGCGTAAACATCAAACTCGCCATGTATAGGGCATATAACAGTGACACGATGTTCTCTATTTTTATACTCTACTTTGGAGTAGTCATAACGATCCCCATAAATTGCTTTGGCTTCAGCAATAAATGATTCGGTAGTTACTGTGCGACGGCACATTTCTATACTACGATTATTTGTTGACTGGGTTTGTTCTTCTTGTTTCATGGTTATTTCCAAGCGAGATGATTTGCTTTGCATAGGTACATTTTTTTGATGAGACTTGCAAATAAATATAGTATTTTTTATTTAGTAGAGTGAATGAGGGAGCCGATAATGAAGCCACGGAGGGTGGTGTATGGTTTTGGATATGAGTTAGGGTATCGGTCGGCTTTCTTGCGGTAGGCAGCGAATTTCTCTTCCCATTCGGTACGAAGTTCGGGAGTATTCAAGATGACTGTGGTCTGGTTGACGGCATCTGCAAAGGCTGTGATAGTGCGTTGGCGTTCGGGAGCAACGGGACCTTTATACGGGTGCTTGATAGTATAAGCGTGAGTACGGCCATTGCGAGTGCGCATGACAATCTTGTCTGTGGAAGCGAGTTTGCCAGACATGGAGTCGAAAGGATGTGAGAGAGTAGTGCGTGCCATGGTAATTTTGAATTAAGATGGTGCAAAGGTACGAAAAATATATGATATCAACAAATATTTAGAGGTGTATTTGTATAATTTTGTAAAATTAGTGTAAATATATGATACACACGATATTCCTACGGTGTACCTATACTAATATACCGTTTATCTACCGTATATGTACCGTATATCAACCGTATATCTACCGTAATTGATAGCGGGGCGAACGGCGCAAAGTACCTACTGTTTAGTGGACGCGCCAAGGCGCTACTGTTTAGAGTTTAAAGGCAGGGAACAAAAAAGAGCACTTCGGGTGAAGTGCTCTGTGTAGGGTGTAGAGTGTAAAGGGGAAGTTTACCACACCTCGTTGGTGTTGGTGTCGGGACTCTTGGGGTAGTCAATAGTATAGTGCAAGCCACGAGATTCTTTGCGCTCAAGGGCTTGGCGGGTAATCAAATAACCCACATTAATCATATTGCGCAGTTCGCAGATGTCCTTGGTGGCCTTCACACGTTTGAAGAGGTCTTCGGTCTCTTCATACAACAAGTCTAGACGCTCCCAGGCTCGGCGCAAGCGCAAGTCGCTGCGGACAATACCCACATAGGTGGACATCACTTGACCCACCTCACGCATATCTTGTGAGATGAGGACATACTCCTCGTTGGTCATGGTGCCTTCGTCGTTCCAATCAGGGATATTCTCGTTGAAATCGTAGGTTTCGATCATGCTGAGCGAGTGTTTGGCTGCCGCATCGGCATAAACAACTGCCTCAATAAGGGAGTTAGAAGCCAAGCGATTGCCACCATGCAAGCCTGTGCAACTGCACTCACCCACCGCATACAGACGGCGGATAGAGGATTGGGCATCCAAGTCCACCTTGATACCGCCACACATATAGTGCGCACAAGGGGTGACAGGGATATACTCCTTGGTGATATCAATGCCAATGCTGAGGCACTTGGCGTAGATATTTGGGAAATGGTGCTTGGTCTCCTCGGGGTCTTTGTGTGTGACATCGAGGCAGACATGGTCCAGACCGTGGATCTTCATCTCGTTGTCGATGGCGCGTGCCACAATATCTCGTGGTGCAAGAGAGAGGCGTGGATCGTACTTCTGCATAAACTCCTCGCCATTAGGTAGGCGGAGGATACCACCGTAACCACGCATCGCCTCGGTGATGAGGTATGCTGGGTGTGTCTCGGTTGGGTTATAGAGGGCTGTTGGGTGAAACTGCACGAACTCCATGTCCTTGACCAGTCCCTTAGCGCGATAGACCATCGCAATGCCGTCGCCCGTAGCGACATTAGGGTTGGTAGTGGTAGCATAGACTGCGCCTGTGCCGCCTGTAGCCATAAGGGTAATGCGGCTGAGGTAGGTGTCGATCTTGCCCGTCTCGGGGTTGAGGATATATGCGCCATAGCACTCGATATCGGGTGTGCGACGGGTGACACGCACGCCAAGGTGGTGCTGGGTGATGATCTCTACGGCGAAGTGATTTTCAAGTACATCGATATAGGGGTTGTTGCGTACCGCAGCCATGAGTCCACGTTGGATCTCTGCGCCTGTGTCGTCGGCATGGTGGAGAATACGAAACTCGGAGTGTCCGCCTTCGCGATGGAGATCAAAGGTGCCGTCGTCTTTCTTGTCAAAGTTCACGCCCCAGTTGACGAGTTCCTCGATCTGCTTAGGGGCTTGGCGCACTACTTGCTCTACCGCAGCAGGGTCGCTGAGCCAGTCGCCAGCCACCATGGTGTCGTGGATGTGCTTTTCGAAGTCATCTACGAGCATGTTAGTCACACTGGCGATACCGCCTTGTGCACGGCTGGTGTTGGTTTCTTCGAGGGTCGTCTTGCAACAGAGTGCAATATGATACTTCTGTGTGCGAGCCACTTTGAGTGCGAAGCTCATGCCCGCTACACCACCACCGATGATGAGAAAATCATACTTTTTCATATATTATAATTCTAAACCTCCTACTTGAACTAAATATCTCCTACTCGCCTACGGCTCGAGAAATCTAATAAATCTTTTAATCCTCGCCTCTGATTTTATTGCCACCGCTCCTCGCTACCTTCGCTATCACCCTCTCCGCTCGTGCGCTGAATCTTCAGTAAATAGCTGAGTTAGCAGACAATTATTTTTACGACAATATCAACAACTTGCGCGGCAATCAACACCCTGCCGCGCTCAAGGGATAATTATTCGTTAGCGATTTTTAGTAAATATGCTTTGGCAGCCTCGTACTCGTTGGGGATAATGCCATCGAGTATGGCGTCTTTGATTGCGTTTTTGAGTTCGCCCACACGGGCACAAGGTTCGAGATTAAGCAACTGCATGATCTCTTCGCCACGCACAGGCGGTTGGAAATTGCGGATACGGTCTTTCTCCTCCAGTTCGATCATCTTCTGCCGTACCAGTTCGTAGTTCTTGTGGAAGCGACGCACTTTCTCTTCGTTCTTAGAAGTGATGTCGGCATCGCAAAGCAACATCAGGTCATCGATATCGTCGCCCGCCTCAAACAACAAGCGGCGAACAGCAGAATCAGTGACCGTATCTTCGATAAGGTTGATAGGGCGCATATGCAGATCCACCATCTTGATGACATACTGCATCTTCTCATTCTGCGGCATCTTCATAGTTTTGAAGATACGAGGGATCATCTTGGCGCCCAAGTAGTTATGATTGCGGAAAGTCCAACCTGCTTGGTCGTCCCAAGCTTTGGACTTAGGTTTGCCTATATCGTGCAAAAGCGCTGCCCAACGAAGCCATAGGTTGTCGGACTTTTGTGCGAGGTTATCTAGCACTTGCAGGGTATGGAAGAACACATCTTTGTGACCTTTACCGTCTTTGGTCTCAACACCTTTGAGTGCGCTGAGTTCGGGGAAAATAAGCGGAAGAAGTCCTGTTTTATCGAGCAAGATCCATCCCACAGAAGGTTTGCGCGAGAGCATGATCTTGTTTAGTTCCTCCACGATACGCTCCTTGGTGATAATCTTGATGCGTTCGCGATTTCTCTCAATGGAATCGAAGGTTTCTCTATCTAGATAGAAGCCGAGTTGGGTAGCAAAGCGGATGGCACGCATCATGCGCAGCGGGTCATCCGAATAGGTAATATCGGGGTCAAGGGGTGTGCGGATGGTGCACTCGTTCATGTCGGCAATGCCACCAAAGGGGTCGAGCAGTTCGCCGTAGCGGTCTTTATTCAGGCAGACAGCCATGGCGTTGATGGTGAAGTCACGACGATTTTGATCATCCTCTAGAGTGCCGTCCTCTACGATTGGATTGCGGGAGTCGTGTTGGTAACTCTCGCGGCGGGCACCCACGAACTCCAGTTCTATTTTGCCACGCTTGACTTGGGCGGTACCGTAAGTCTTGAACACACTGAGGTGCGCACCCTTTCCGAGACGTTTGGCCACAGCTTGTGCGAGGTCAATGCCACTGCCTACAACCACCACATCAATGTCGGTGCTGTCGCGATGTAGGAAAATATCGCGCACATAACCGCCAATGACATAGCACTCCAAGCCGAGACGATCGGCTTCTTCACCCACGAGGTGGAGGATAGGGAGGTCTATTTTGGGGTGGGAGGCAAGCATGGGAGTTCTAAAAGTTCTAAGCGCACCTATGGTGCTGTTCTAAAGTTCTAAGGGTGTGATGTTAGCGAAAAAAGTTTCAAGGGTTCCAGTACTAAATGATTGAAACCTTTGAAACTTTTTAATTTTGTTCAATATTGTTCATTGCTTCGCGTTCAAAGTTGTTCATCATTGTTCTATATTGAACCATGTTGAACCACTTTTAGCGAACGCGCTCGCAGTAGCTACCATCGCGAGTATCTACACGGATAATCTCACCTTCGTTGCAGAAGAGAGGTACGCGAATCTCAGCACCTGTCTCGAGAGTAGCAGGTTTGAGGGTGTTAGTAGCAGTATCGCCCTTGAGACCTGGCTCGGTATAAGTGATAGCCAACTCTACCTTAGTAGGCAACTCAGCGAAGAGGATAGTGTCGGTAGAAGCGTCAGAAACAACTTCGCAAACAAAACCTTCTTTCAAGAAGTCAACGCCAGTGATAAGGTCGTGAGTAATAGGAACTTGCTCAAAAGTCTCTTGGTTCATGAAGATATAGTCCTCACCCTCTTTGTAGAGGTATTGATATGGACGGCGCTCAACGCGAACATCCTCGAGTTTCTCACCGATGTTGAAACGGCGCTCCAATACGCGACCATCTACTACATCTTTGAACTTAACACGCATAATGGTGTTACCCTTACCTGGCTTAACGTGCAGGAAGTCGATTACAAAATACAAACGGCCATCCATGCGGATGCAAACACCGTTCTTAACGTCTTGTGAATTGATCATAAAATATAACTAGTTAAAATGTTCTAAAGTTCTAAAGTTCCAAAAGCCCTATGGGCTGTTCCAAAGGTGGCATAATGCGCCAAAATCAAAATCGGGTGCAAAGGTACTGAAAAAAAAAGAAATATGCAAATTTTAAAAGGAAATAAATTTCATTTATTTGCGTATGTAACAAAAAAATAGGAAGCGACTGCTCCCTATTTAGAATATTGGATTATTAGTAGTACACTATATCGCGTAATTCTAGGTTATGTTTGGTTTCCTCTTGAGAAACCGTAGTATGATGCACTAATCTTTTAGTCCAGTTGCCATTGTTATCCGTTTCTAAGATTTTGTAATCCATCACAACATTCCATACCTCACCCTCTGCCGATTGTTCAGATACAACCCTACTCAAATGGCCGTCTTCATCATACACACAATATCGGGTGGCAGAAAAGAAATATTTGTAGAGATCGAGTTTAGTAACCAGACCATTCTCTCCATAGACATAGTTTTCTTGGTACCATAAATCTCCAAACTCAGATTCATCTAACTCGTAAGACAAAATGTGACCACTCTCATCGCGATTGATGTTAACCTTGTTTGTCACAATCCAACCTGCTTGATCAAAAACCTCAGTTACACCTGGTTGCCACGCAGCAGAAATAGGATTACCATTTGCGTCACAATCTTGCTCATACAATGCCATTGTATGAACCGAACCGTACAAATCACGGAATTTCAAATCCTCTGAGTTGTAAGATTTAATAGGACTTACAGGTTCTTGCTCTACAACCTGAGGTTCTTGCTCTGCTTCTTCGGTTTCACTCGTAGTAGGTTCTTGTTCAACCGTAGCAGGTGTTTCTGTTTTGGTTGTTTCTCCCTCTTGTTTGGAAAAGAACTTACAACTAGGAAGTAACGTAGTTAGAAGCACCAAGACCGCGATAGTCAATGAAAATGATTTGGAATTCATAAATTATACTATTTACTGATTGATTATCAAATAATACCGAAACGTTGCAGTTCCATTTCTAGATTGGGTGTAAGGATTCCTTTTTCCATGGCATCACGCAGTTCTTCTTTTGACCAGAAACGTCCATCCATCACTTCACCATCATTCCAGAAGAACGGACCATCGTAAATAGCCTTATAAACATGCACCATTTCACTCTCTCGGGAACTATCATATCGATAGGTTTCAAGATGAACAGGTACATAATCTGTGATCCCTATTTCCTCTTGCACTTCACGTGCTAGAGCTTGCATAATAGTCTCCCCATAACTCACATGTCCCCCCACGGCAGTATCCCAATAACCGGGCAAAAGTCCTTTGTGAAGAGCTCGACGCTGCAAATATAATTCTCCTCGAGAAGAAAACACATGCAGATGGACTACTGGATGCAAGATATGTGAACCGTTATGACAGTCTTGACGAGAAGCTTTTCCCACCACTTCTCCCGAAGGTGTGACTATAGGAAAGAACTCCGTCATGCCTATCACTTTTTAAATTTTCGCTTAGTAGCATTAGTAGGTTCGCTCTTGGCGATAATCTCCTGACAGATCTGCTCTGTCAAGCTATCTGCCTCCACTCCACGTGGGAGTTTATAGTTGCCTTGAGGAGTTTTGATGTATGCACCATAACGTCCATTGAGAACAAGTATATCTCCAAAAGTGTGAATTGGCAATTCTTGTTGCTGTTTTTGCGTTAGCAACTGAATGGCGTGTTCCAAAGTCACAGAATAAGGATCTGTACCTTTAGGAAGACTAGTAAATGCTCCGTTATAGCGGATGTATGGTCCGTACTTACCCTCACCTATCACCACCTCTTGACCTTGGTATTCACCGAGGGTGAGAGGTAATGCATTTTGGAAAAGCGAAAGTGCGTCTTCTAATGTTATCGTAAACAAACTCATGCCCTTAGGCATAGAAACAAAGCGAGGTTTCTCTGTATCGCTGTTACCTAATTGAACACATGGACCATTCTTACTGATACGTGCAAAAATAGGTTCACCAGAAGCAGGATCAACACCCAACTCACGAGCTGCCATCTTACCAGAAGGAACTTGTTGAATCAATGGATGGAAAGTGTGATAGAAATTATCCACCGTCTTTACCCATTCTGCCTCGCCTGCTGCAATAGCATCAAAATTCTCTTCTTCACGAGCTGTAAAATCGTAACTTAGGATCGCAGGAAACTGATCCACTAAGAAGTCGTTGGTGATACGGCCGAGGTCTGTGGGTAACAATCGACTAGTCTCTGCACCAACGTTATCAGTTTTGGTTGTATCTTTGATTTTATTCTTGCTTAGAGTCAATACATTATATTCTCTAGAAGTACCCTCCACATTACCACGTTCTACGTATCCACGAGACTGAATCGTCTCAATTACAGTAGCATAGGTAGATGGACGACCGATACCAAGGTCCTTCATTTTCTCCACCAACGAACCTTCGTCATAGCGCAATGGAGGTTTGGTAAATGATTCTTGCGCGGTGGCTATAGATAGGGTGCAAACGCCTATTGAGAGTTGAGAGTTGAGAGTTGAGAGTTGAGCAGAAAGTTCGTCGTCTGAACTCTGAGTATAGACGCGCATAAAACCATCAAAAGTAATCACAGAGTAGTTAGCTACCCATAGATATGGTGAGTCACTCATTGCTACTTCCACACGAGTTGTATCAGTTTCTGCATCAGCCATTTGCGAAGCAATAGCACGTTTACGAATCAAGTCGTATAAGCGACGTTCATCATTGTTGGCTCCAGCTTTCTCCACATTCATATAAGTAGGACGAATAGCTTCGTGTGCCTCTTGTGCTCCTTTGGCTGTAGTCTTATATTGTCGTGCTTTATGATAGTTCTCGCCAAACTCGCTAATAATCTCAGTTTTGGCTGTATTGATTGCTAAAG
This sequence comes from Paludibacteraceae bacterium, assembly GCA_017391525.1. GTDB lineage: Bacteria > Bacteroidota > Bacteroidia > Bacteroidales > Paludibacteraceae > Colicola. Next base: position 19,401 of record JAFOYE010000008.1, read on the forward strand.
AAGATAGGTTAACAGAATCCGTACGCATATAGGTGATATGTCCTGCTTCGTAAAGCGATTGGGCTAGGCGCATAGTCTTAGAAACCGAGAAATGAAGCTTGCGTACTGCTTCTTGTTGGAGGGAAGAAGTTGTGAATGGAGGAGCAGGCGAACGATGACCTGGTTTATGAGTCACAGAAGAAACGCTAAATGTCTGGTTTTGACATTGTTGCAAGAATGCATATGCTTCCTCCTTGCTAGCAAAGCGATGATTGAGTTCAGTCTTAAAAATCACATCTTCACCCGTTACACTTTTGCCCACAAACTCCGCTGTAAGTCTATAATTGGACGAAACCTCGAACTTCTCTATTTCTCGTTCTCGTTCTACCACTAGACGTACCACTACAGACTGGACACGCCCCGCACTTAAACCGGTCGTAACCTTCTTCCACAAAACAGGAGAGAGTTCAAAACCCACAATACGATCCATGACACGACGAGCTTGTTGGGCGTTGACAAGATTATAATCTATACCTCTTGGGTTTTGAATGGCTTCTTGGATAGCAGTTTTAGTAATCTCGTGGAAAACGATTCGATGCGTTTTTTCTGGCTGCAAATCCAACACCTGTTGCAGATGCCATGCAATGGCTTCTCCCTCACGGTCCTCATCACTTGCGAGCCAAACCTTGTCGGCCTTTTGTGCTGCTACAGCAAGCGCTTGAACCAAGTTCTCCTTCTGCGAATCTATCACATAATTAGGAGCATAGCCATTTTGAAAATCAATACCCATGCTATTTTTTCCAATAGCTTCGATATCACGAATATGTCCTTGTGAAGATAATACACGAAAGTCTTTACCTAGAAATTTTTCTATGGTTTTGGCTTTGGCTGGAGACTCAACTATAACTAAATTCTTACTCATTCGTATTTAAGCAATTCAAGCATTTGAAAAATTCAAAAATTTAAGAATTTAAAAATTCAAAAATTCACCTTAAGTTCGTGCAAAACGGCCGCAAAGGTACTACATTTTTTTGAACCTTGCAAATTTATTTTTCGTATTTTTTTCGTTACTTATAAAGTAACATTTTTTCACTCTACACCTTATTATATAGACAACTCAAGATGGAATAAAATTTTTTTTCTTTTTTTATTTGTGTCATTGTATTATTTTTCGTATCTTTGCAGCGTTAATCAAAAAACGATAGTACTATGTACCTTACTTTTACCATTATCCTCTTGCTTTTAGGCGTTGCTCTATTATTTGCAGAGATGTTTGTATTGCCTGGTTTTGGAGTGGCAGGCGTGTTTGGTTTCCTCAGTTTAGCAGGATCAGTAGCTATTGCATATTGGAAACTCAATCTTCTTTGGCCATGGGCAGGTCACGTAACCTTGGGTGCGAGTATATTACTCACCATAATAGCTATAGTAGTTTTTGCCAAGAGCAAAGTTGTAGACAAAATGGCTTTGGAAACTAAGGTGGAGGGCTCTGTAGAGATGCCATCAGCAGGCAAAAGAATGGAAGATATGAAAAAATAACTCTTTAATATAAAAATCATGCAAATAGAATTAGCATTTTTTGAAATTGTAATAATAGCCATTGCTGCTATTATTGTTATATCCTTCTTTTATTACGTACCATTTATGCTATGGATCAATTCTGTAGTAAGTGGTGTACGAGTTTCATTGGTACAATTATTCTTGATGCGTATTCGTAAAGTACCACCAGGACGTATTGTCAACTGCCTTATCGAAGCACATAAAGCAGGATTAACCGATGTGAAGCGTGACGCACTAGAAGCACACTTTTTGGCAGGTGGTCATATCGAACGCGTAGTACACGCATTGGTAAGCGCAAGCAAAGCAAATATGCAATTGAGTTTCCAAATGGCAACTGCGATTGACCTCGCAGGTCGTGATGTGTTTGAGGCTGTACAAATGTCCGTTAATCCTCGCGTGATTGACACTCCTCCTGTAACTGCAGTAGCAAAAGATGGTATTCAGCTTATCGCTAAAGCTCGTGTAACTGTTCGTGCGAACATTCGCCAACTAGTCGGTGGTGCAGGCGAGGATACGATCTTAGCTCGTGTAGGCGAGGGTATCGTTAGTTCTATCGGTTCTTCTGATAGCCACAAGATGGTGCTTGAGAACCCAGATAGCATCTCTAAACTAGTGCTCTCTAAGGGTCTTGACGCAGGCACTGCGTTTGAGATTCTCAGTATTGATATTGCGGATATCGATGTAGGTAAAAACATCGGTGCGCAACTACAAATGGATCAAGCAGAGGCGGATAAGAACATCGCGCAAGCTAAAGCAGAAGAGCGTCGTGCAATGGCTATTGCAACCGAGCAAGAGATGAAGGCTAAAGCACAAGAGGCTAAAGCTAAAGTGATTGAGGCAGAAGCCCTTGTACCACAAGCTATGGCAGAAGCATTCCGCAATGGTAACCTCGGCATTATGGATTACTACCGTATGCAAAATATCCAAGCGGATACCACTATGCGCGAAGCTATCGGCAAACCTACTAATAATGGACGCAGCAATGCTGCTAAGGGATAAGGGACGGCGGACCGCCTAATGGATAATGGAAAAGGGATAATGGACAATTCGTACAAGAAACTAGATGCTTATATCATGGCAAAGGAACTTGTCAGAATGGTATATGATGCAACTAAACGATTTCCTGATGAAGAAAAGTTTGTTCTTTGTAATCAAATTCGAAGAGCGGCAATTTCTGTTCCCTCCAATATCGCGGAAGGATTATCTAGATCTGCCATTAAAGAGCAATGCCATTTTTTAGATATTGCGTTTGGTTCATTAATGGAAACAGATTGTCAATTTGAAATCGCAAAAGATTTAAATTATATATCAAGCGATGAATATGATTTAATGTATAAAAAGATTCATACATTAGCTAAAATAATAACAGGCTTAAAGAACCGCAGGCTATCCATTAGCGAAGCGTCCATTACCCATTAGCAAAGCGTCCATTACCCAATTATGCGAATAGCACTCTTACAATATCCCATAGCATGGGCGGATAAGGCTACCAACCTCCGCCTAACAGAAGAACGTATTGCGGCATTGGCTGGTAAAGCCGATGTCGCAGTACTGCCAGAGATGTTCGCCACAGGTTTCTGCACTGATCATCCCGAACTAGCAGAAAATATGGACGGGGAGATAGTGACAACCCTCCAACGTTTGGCTGACCAGTATGAGATAGCTATCGTAGGATCGTTTATTTGCTTGCCTATAACCAATAGCCCTTCGGGGCGTCCTATAGGCGGAACGCCGTCCAATAGCCAGACCAAATTGGTCAACCGCGGTTTTATGGTGGTGCCACATGGCGAGGTGCAGATACAAGACAAACGCCACTTGTATGCCCACGGCGGCGAGAACAAATTCTTTGAGCAAGCTAGTGAGCGCAACACCTTTGAATATAAAGGAGTCAAAATCCAATTGCTCGTTTGCTACGACTTGCGTTTTCCTGTTTGGGCGCGTAACCGCAGCGGATACGACTATGATATCCTTCTCGTAGTAGCCAACTGGCCTGACATCCGCATACAATATTGGGACGCACTCATTGCCGCACGAGCTACTGAGAACCAATGTTATATAGCAGCAGTCAACTGTGTAGGCGACGACGGTATGGGCTTACACTACAACGGTCACTCCGTAGCATATAACACACGATTGGAGGATATGGCAGGTTTTGCGGACAACGAAGAGGGCACACGCATTGTGGACTTTGATATCCCAGCCCTCCACCACTTCCGCGAGGTGTTGCCATTGTGGAAAGACCGAGATAATTTTGAAATAATCGTTTGAGCCGTTAGGCGAAATAAGAATTAAGAAATTAGAATTTTGAATTACAATTGGAACATACGACGATTGACTGCTCAAGAGGAAACTCTTCAACAGCAGTTGGAACGCGAATTGAACATCAGTTCCGCAGCAGCTCGTATGTTGGTAGTTCGTAATATACAATCAGCCGAAGAGGCTCGTCAGTTTATTCGTCCATCGCTAGATAAACTGCACGATCCATTCCTCATGAGGGATATGGACAAAGCTGTGGAGCGTTTGCACCAAGCCCTTACCCAAGACGAGAAGATTCTCATTTACGGTGACTATGACGTGGACGGCACCACCGCAGTAGCGGTTATGTACCGATTCCTCTCATCTTTAACCTCTCGCTTAGACTACTATATTCCAGATCGTTACAACGAAGGTTATGGCGTATCTGCTCAAGGGATTGACTACGCAGCGGAGCAAGGATGCTCCCTAATTATTACGCTTGATTGTGGAATCAAGGCGGTAGAAAAAGTGGCGTATGCCAAGAGTAAAGGTATTGATGTTATCGTCTGCGACCACCACACCCCAGGCGATGAGTTGCCTGCAACCGTAGCGGTTCTTAATATGAAACGCGACGACTGCCCTTATCCATACAAAGACTTATCTGGTTGCGGTGTAGGCTTTAAACTCGCACAAGCATATACCCAACAATACGATTTACCATTTGATAACCTTGTGCCACTATTGCAGCTTTTAGCAATGTCCATCGCTTCAGATATCGTACCTATCACCGGTGAAAACCGCATTTTGGCGCATTATGGAATCAAGCAAATAAACCAAGCACCTTTTGCAGGTATCTCTGCAGTAATAGATGTAGCTGGAATAGAAGCAAAGAAACTGACCATCAACGAATTGGTATATAAACTAGGTCCTCGAATCAATGCTTGTGGACGCATGAAATCGGGTCGTGCAGCCGTAGAACTGCTACTGACAGACGATGCTACATTCGCTCGTCAACAAGCAGAAGAAGTCAACCAACACAACGAAGAACGCCGCGATTGTGACACCGAGACTACCAAAGAGGCATTGGCAATGCTAGAGGAAGATGCCACTTTCGCTCAACACCGTTCGACTGTCGTATATGCCCCACATTGGCATAAAGGTGTGGTGGGTATTGTGGCATCACGATTAACAGAGACATACTACCGCCCAACTATCGTGCTCACCGCAGGAGAGGATGGTATCATCTCAGGATCGGCTCGTTCGGTAGGAGGTTTTGACATCTATGCCGCTATCGATTCATGTTTGGATCTGCTCACTAACTTCGGCGGACACAAGTACGCTGCAGGATTGAGTATGCATATCGATAACTTGCCAACATTCTGCGAGCGCTTTGAGCACTATGTTGCAACCCATATCCGCGAAGATCAGTTGCAACCTACTCTACTCGTGGAGGCAGAACTAGAATTAGCAGATATCACACCAGCCTTCTACAATGTGATTCGTTATCTAGAACCATTTGGTCCAGGTAACCCACGCCCATTGTTTGCCACTCGCAACCTCATCAATCACCGTGACACCCGCGTAGTAGGTAAAACAGGCGAGCACCTTCGCCTAGATGTCACCGATCGCACATATGCCATCACAGGTATAGCTTTCGGACGAGCTGATATAGCCAAGCATATTCAAAACGGCAACCCTGTGGATATCTGCTACGAATTAGACGAAAATACATTTAACAATAGAACTACCATCCAAATGATGGTACAAGACATCAAGCCATCATAGATGGCAGGACGCCTCTTTGAGGCTATAGGACGGCTTCGCCTATAGGACGCCGCAAGCGGCTATAGGTTATAGGTAAAAGATTGCACTTTTGATTTAAGATTCAGTGATGAGTTTTGGATGTTCCCAAAACGAAGAGCGGTGGCAATTTATTACGGAGTACAACGAGCAAATATAGGATTTATAAGATTTCGTGAGCCGCGAGGCGAACAGGAGATATTAATATTACAATTAAGATATGTTCAACGAATTAGATACAAAGGGCCCTAAGTTCCGCAAGGGCAGTATAGAAGTAGTTTGTGGAAGTATGTTCTCGGGTAAGACCGAAGAACTCATCCGCCGTATGAAACGCGCGCAGTTTGCCAAACTCAAAGTAGAGATCTTCAAACCTGCTATTGATGTGCGCTATAGCGAAGCCGAAGTAGTCAGCCACGACCGCAACGCCATCCAATCCACACCCGTGGATAGTAGCCAAAACATCCTCCTCATGGCCAATGATGTAGATGTAGTAGGCATCGACGAGGCACAATTCTTTGATATGGGAATCGTGGAAGTAGCCAACGAACTCGCTCGCCGTGGTATCCGTGTCATCTGTGCGGGCTTAGATATGGACTTCAAGGGCGTACCATTTGGCCCAATGCCAGCCTTGATGGCGATTGCTGACGATGTATATAAGACCCACGCTATCTGCGTGCATTGTGGTGACTTAGCATATGTCAGCCACCGTACTGTCAGCAGCGACAAGCGTGTCCTTCTCGGCGAGACCGAGAGCTACGAACCTCTCTGCCGCGCTTGCTACGAGAAAGCCCTCGAAGCCGAAAAAGCCAACAACTAATCAGCATAGGAAAGAAGCATAGACAAGATTCTAATGCATACAATAAACAAGAAATAAGCGAGGGTCATCCCTCGCTTATTTTTATCGGCAAGTTTTTTATAAAATTTGCTGCAAAGATACTACTTTTTGCCGATATCGGCAAGAAAATGGCAATATTGTTGGACTGTATTCTTATCCTAAGAAATTACATATTACTCGAACTAATTCATAATTCAGGTTATTTTATTTCATGCAAAATAACTCACCCAACTAAAATAGTTGAGCGAGTTATTTATGTTGGAATACTATAAATAAGTATAGGTGAATTAGGAATATTTTGAAATTACTATTGAGTAATATATCAACTTAACAAATTCTACGATAAATGATATTGTTACTACCAATAGTCCAAAAAAAGTGAACGAGAGCAATTTGAAGAACCAACTCATTTCCCCTTTTGCAAAAGATACTCCTTCAAAAATATTGGTCATCCATACTGGATGCCATTTAGGAACAAATAGAGTAGATAATCCCAATGTACAAACAACAATAAGGGATTTTTTTCTTTTTTCTTTAAGTTCTTCTAGAGTAGCCATAACTGCAAATTATTCGTCGTAATAGCGTCCTCTATGTTCGCGAATAATATCCGCTGCTTTTATCGGATCAGAACATTCACTCCAAATTTGCATTCTATAACATTCTGACCAATCAAATCTAGAACAACTACCCCAATAACCACGACATTCTATTTTGTCTGTGTAATTGCAGTCATAGGGCATTGCTCTTTCAAGATGATCTTTTGCATCCAAATAATCTTGTTCTTTTTCAAAAAGATACGTACTTCTTCTTTCAGCCATAATCTATGATGCCAGTTATATCCCATCGGCCCGTCGGTTTTTAATGTTGGAAATGAATTAATCTTTATCCCTATATGGAGTGTTTTTGAATCCTTTTTTGTTTAACTTTGCCACCCAATTGTTCAATGGTTTATAAAACAATTCACGGAACCAATGTGTAGTACCAAACCATCTAACTAAAGTTGGACTTATAGAATAATAGATCCGTATAAAGAGTCTTCCGTACCACGTGTGATCTAATACATTGTCGCGGTATCTACGCAATGTCCACACTTCAGGGCAATCATAAGAACCATAAATTGCAGTTGCTATATAACATCCTTTATTAGAGTTATGTAGAACTTTTGTTATAGGTTCGTCCAAGATAGCAAATCCATCATAAAAACTATATGATTCGTTAAATTGATATGGAATAACTAACTTGCCACATTTATCTATAAATCCCCATTTACCATCACTATTTCGTCGTACTGCAATTGGGAAGTCTCCATATGTATTTATCTCAACCCCTGAGTATATGATATTTCCGTTCTCATCTAATAAATTTTCATAAGGAGGGTAATCGCCCCCATATTCAATGTGGTATTTTCCATACTTATGTCTTATTTTATTACCTTTGGGTATTTTACGGAGTATATTACCTTGTTTATCTATCACGTCATTTCCCATAGCACAAATATTACCATGAAATTCGTAAGTATAAGATGGCTTATTAAAAATGCAAGGTATAACTAATTTTCCTTCTGTGTTGATGAAGCCTATTTTTTCAGAAACCTTATCTCTGACACAGCAAAGTCCTTCGCTGTACCGATAAATCTCTTTATATCTAGATGATTTAAATAAACGGTATGTTTTGATATTATAAATATACACTTCATCTTCAATATGTATAACAACCATATCGTCAGTAGATAAATATCTAATGTCTGGACAACGTCCTCCTTTTAAGTCAAACTGGATAGGGACAATTTCTTTTCCAGTTCTAACATCTATATAACCATATTTTCCCGATAAGATGGCACCCATAACCGGAAATGGGTCACCAGAAAAATAGTCGAACTTAATAGGCACAACTACTTCACCTTGGTGATTAATAAAACCACGTTTTCCTGTAGTTTCGCTACTTACTTCTGCTACTCCATAATGAAATTCTGAAATATGATTATATATTCCTTCTGGTATAATATATTCACCACTTTTATTAATTAACCCCGTACCTTTATCATATTTTGACCATATTGTTGCAACTCCCTCACTAAACTCAAAAGGGACTAATGCAGCTTCTGTAAATAGATGATTACCATTGGTATCAACACATTTGAAAACTTTTTTTTCTGATGTACCAATATTAATACAGATCACTCCTTCATGTGGAAGAGGAACATCATCGCCATTGGATTTTTCACAAGGAATAAGTAAATTGCCATATTTATTAATCAATCCATATTTACCCCCTTGTTTGACTATAGCGCATTCATTTTTGAATTGACCAACTGTTTCATATACACATGGAATAACCACAAGTCCTGTTGTATTGATAAATCCGCACTTCCCATTTACTTGCACAGGACATAATCCATCCTCAAAGTTTCCCGCATTCTCTGCTTGGAAAATTACTTCTCCTTTTGTGTTGATAATATATTTCATACTCGTTATTTTGATGTTTATTCATTTTATATAATCTACTTTTTTCAAGTAACTCGTAATTGCCACAAAGAATTAGTTATAACAAAAAAAGCGGGACTGCACTGTTGCTGTTCCGCATTTCGAGGCTCTGGTATTGCCTTTGTATCCGAACAAGCAACACAGAAGCCCACGCCGATATGTACCACACATACACACTCTCATAGTGCGTACGGAGATAGATATACATATCCCGAGGACATCAAAATGCTGCAATGCGTTGGATACTTGTGAATTTACCAGATTCCGAAATGCCAAACACATAGCGTTATTGACGCCTTTATTATGTCTGCAATTACCCACCTGAAGATAGTTAATAATTAACAACTAATAGTTACTATTTCACTATCTTTCCCAAGCGTGGGCTAATTACGGCCACAAAGGTACAATAAAATTTGCGGATGTGCAAGAAAAATCGCATTTTAGTGCGATTTTTCTAGTGTAAGGTGTAAAGGCGGCGACTATGTCGCAGTTTAGAGAACGGCGCAAGGCGCCTACTGTTTAGGGTTTATGGGCTATTTTTCCTCGGCACTCCTATAGGTATCTAACGTGTATCTATCGTATATCTAACGTATATCTATCGTATATCAACCGTAGTTTATAGCAGGAAGACAGAGTTCTTCGACTATTTAATCGAAAGATAAGCTACAACACGATTGCAAATCTATTGTTTTCTTATAAAAAAGTGTTCGTTTACTTGCACATGTGTATTTTTTGTCGTACCTTTGCAGCAAATGATGAACCAATCACTCTACGATATTATTCTTCCGTTGGCCATTGCGGATGTGTATACCTACAATATCCCTGAAGCCTTATTGCCTATCGCCAATCGCCAATCGCCAATAACTGGCTGTCGGGTATTGGTGCCTCTTGGCAAGAAAAGTATCATAGGTATCATCTACCGCCAACACGAGGGCGAACTGCCTGCAAGTGTGAAAGTGCGCGACGTGTTACAAATAGTGGATGAGACACCTATCATCACGACTGAGCAGCTAAAGCTATGGGAATGGTTGTCAAGCTATTACATGTGCACCTTGGGCGAGGTAATGGCGGCTGCCCTACCCTCCGAAATCATCGACGACAACTACTCTGCAGCCACTACCCAATACATACAACTATCTCCTGCTTACCTAGCCAAAGAAGCCCAACAACAGTTGATCGGAGAATTAAAACGTGCCAAAAAACAAGAACAATTGGTGCGGGACTTCCTCCGTTTGGCGCAAAATTATCAGCTAGAGAGACGCTTGCTCTTAGAGCAAACTGGCGTGAGCGGTGCTATCTTGAGAATATTGATTGACAAAGGTGTTTTCCTCGAAGAGCAACGCCCTATGTCAAGACTACAACAATACACAGGCGAAACACAAGCGCCTCATACACTAGACCAACAACAATCCAAAGCACTAGCGGCTATTCAACAAGCGTGGGAAAAGACTCCTGTCACACTCTTGCATGGAGTAACCTCTAGCGGAAAAACAGAGGTCTATATTCATCTCATTGATCAAGTCCTCAAACAAGGAAAGCAAGTGCTCTACCTAGTACCAGAGATTGCCCTCACCACCCAACTCACCGACCGCTTGCGTGCCGTCTTCGGAGAGCAATTGGTGGTGTATCATTCCCGCTTTTCAAATGCAGAACGAGTGGAGATTTATAATCAAGTTCAATATAGTTCAACAATGGTTCAACATAGTTCAAAATTGTCTTCCGAGAAAAAAACAATACTGAACAACTTTGAACGCGAAGCATTGAACTACGCTGAACAGGTAGATACCCCAAAAACAAGGGGTAGGCTCATATTGGGTGCGCGGTCGGCCATCTTCCTGCCATTCAGCGATTTGGGACTGATTATTGTGGATGAAGAGCATGAGCCTAGTTACAAGCAGCAAGATCCTGCTCCTCGCTATCATGCGCGTTCTGCAGCCATCATGATGGCCCATTGGTACGGAGCGAAAGTGCTATTGGGAACAGCGACACCTTCCATTGAGAGTTATCACAATGCATTGAGTGGAAAATATGGTTTGGTGAAGATGAAAGAGCGTTTTCAGGGATTGCAATTGCCTCAAATTACAATGATTGATCTGCAACGCCAATACCATCGCAAAGAGATGTACGGGCATTTTGCAGACCCATTGGTGGATCGAATACGCGAGGAATTGGCAAAAGGTAAACAAGTGATCCTCTTCCAAAATCGTAGAGGATATGCACCCGTCCTGCAATGTGCTAAGTGTGGCGAAGCACCTAAGTGCCCGAACTGCGATGTGACGATGACCTATCACAAAGCCACCAACGCACTCGTTTGTCACTACTGCGGACATAGCACACGCATACCTAGCCAATGCCCCAAATGTGGAGGAGAAATGCGTACACAAGGTTTTGGTACCGAGCGTTTGGAGGAAGAGATCAAGGGACTATTCCCTGAGGCACGTGTAGCGCGTATGGATCTAGACTCTACACGCAAGAAAGATAGTTATCAACAGATTATAGATGATTTTGCTGCTCATCGTGTAGATATTCTGATTGGTACGCAGATGGTGACCAAAGGTTTGCACTTTAATGATGTGAGCCTAGTGGCAGTATTGCAAGCAGACTCGCTATTGAATATGCCGGATTTCCGCAGCTACGAACAAGCCTTCCAAATGCTGGAACAAGTCAGCGGACGCGCCGGCAGAACAGGCAGTCAAGGAGAGGTGATGATTCAGACCTTCAATCTAAAGAATCCTGTATTTGAGTATCTCAAGGCACATGATTACGAAGGATTATACAAGCAACAAATAGCAGAGCGAGAGTTATTTAAATATCCACCTTACCAACGAGTAATCATGTTGACACTACGCCATCGTGATCTTGGTCGTTTGGATGCCGCAGCAACGCTATTGCAACAACGCTTGCAGCAGAGTTTTGGCAAGCGAGTGTCAGGGGTAATCATTCCCTCTGTGACTAAAATTAGCAATCAATGGGTGCGTCAAATACGCATGCGTATAGAGTCAACCGCTAATATCGCTAGGGCAAAAGCGTTGCTCAAAGAGCATATCATCTTTGTGCAGCAACAAGAGAAATGCAAAGGCACCATTATTCTGCCTGATGTTGATCCTATGTAGGACGCCCTTCGAGCTATAGGACGCGGCAAAGCCGCTATAGGCTATAGGCGAGAGGCGAGAGGTTAGAGGTTCAGACGCAGCAGAGCTGCTGTTCGGATATCACTCCTAAACTCCTAAACTTCTGAACTCCTGAACTAAGATAAAACAACAAGAGACTCCCGAATGGAAGTCTCTTGTTTGTTATGGAATCTATGATAGGATTCTTAGAGTTCGTTGAGTTCCTCTTGACGGAGTTGAGCCTCAGCCACTGCAGCAGCGCGAGCTGCTTGGATAGCAGCATACTCTTCAGCATTGTGAACCACAATATGTTGCCAATCGCGGAGACCAGTACCTGCAGGGATCTTGTTACCGCAGATCACGTTCTCCTTCATGCCCTCAAGGTAGTCAACCTTACCTTGGATAGCAGCCTCGTTGAGTACCTTGGTGGTCTCTTGGAAGGAAGCAGCAGACATGAATGACTTGGTAGCAAGAGCAGCACGTGTGATACCTTGGAGCACTTGGCTAGCAGTTGCACACATTGCCTCACGAGCTACAACGAGCTTCTTATCTTTACGACGTAGGCTAGAGTTCTCATCGTGGAGGCGACGAGCTGTAACGATTTGACCCTTCTTGAGAGTCTCGCTGTCACCAGCGTCGGTTACAACTTTCTTACCCCAGATACGATCGTTCTCCTCAAGGAAGTCAATCTTATCAACGATTTGTTTCTCAAGATAACGTGTATCACCAGCGTCTTGGATCTCTACCTTACGCATCATTTGGCGAACGATGATCTCGAAGTGCTTATCGTTGATCTCCACACCTTGCATACGGTAAACAGATTGTGCCTCGTTAACGATGTAATCTTGAACCGCGGTAGGACCTTGGATAGCCAAGATATCGTCTGGAGTGATAGCACCGTCAGAGAGAGCTACACCAGCGCGAACATAATCGCCCTCTTGTACGAGGATTTGTTTACCAAGTGGTATGAGGTAAGACTTAACCTCACCCAACTTAGAGGTGATAGTAAGCTCGCGGTTACCACGTTTAACACGACCGAAGCTAACCTCACCATCAATCTCAGCTACGATAGCTGGGTTAGATGGGTTACGTGCCTCAAAGAGTTCGGTTACACGTGGAAGACCACCGGTAATATCGCCTGCAGTACCGAATGAGCGAGTTTGGGTAAAGAGTGAATCACCAACCTTAACCTCAGCACCATCCTCGTTTACGAGCAATGCCTTAACTGGGAGGTTGTAAGTACGCAAGATATTGCCCTCTGCATCCAAGATATGAGCAACTGGCATCTTGGTCTTATCTTTGGTTTCGATGATAGTAACCTCTTTCTTACCTGTTTGATCATCAACCTCTGTCTTAGCTGTTACACCCTCAATCACATCTTCGTATTGGAGACGACCAGCTTGCTCAATAATCAATGCAGCCTTATATGGATCCCACTCACAGATTACTTTACCCTTCTCGTAAGACTCACCTGGAGTAACGAATAGTTTAGAAGCGTAAGGGATATTGAATGTAGTCAAGATTACACCTGTAGCCTCATCTACGAGACGCATCTCGTTAAGACGGCTTACTACGATAACCTCGCCAGCCTCAGTAGTGATAGTACGCAAGTCATCGATCTCGATGCGACCCTTAGCAGGGATAGCGTAGGTATTTTGAGTTGCTGCGTTACCAGCGACACCACCAGAGTGGAAGGTACGCAATGTCAACTGTGTACCAGGCTCACCGATGGCTTGTGCAGCAATCACACCAACAGCCTCACCCTTTTGAACCATCTTACGAGTAGCCAAGTTGCGGCCGTAGCACTTAGCACATACACCACGCTTAGACTCACAAGTGAGTACTGAACGGATCTCAACAGCCTCAATACCAGCTGCCTCAATAGCCTCGCAAGCTGCCTCGCGAATCTCTTCGCCAGAAGCTACAATGAGGTTACCTTCGAGATCATAAATATCGTGAACGCTCACACGACCCAAGATACGTTGGGTGAGAGTAGCTACTACAACGTCATTTTGCTTAACGGCACGAGCTGTCAAACCACGCAATGTACCGCAATCCTCCTCGTTGATAACCACGTCATGAGAAACGTCTACAAGACGACGAGTCAAGTAACCTGCATCGGCAGTCTTCAACGCGGTATCGGCAAGACCCTTACGCGCACCGTGGGTAGAGATAAAGTACTCAAGCACGCTAAGACCTTCCTTAAAGTTAGAAAGAATTGGGTTCTCAATTGTTTGACGGCTGTCAGTAACACCGGCTTTTTGAGGTTTTGCCATCAAACCACGCATACCTGCGAGCTGTTTGATCTGTTGTTGTGAACCACGGGCACCAGAATCCATCATCATGAACACAGAGTTGAAACCTTGGTCAGCCTCTTTCATATGCTTCATGAGGACGCTAGTCACTTGTTTATCCACATCACCCCAAGCAGCAACGACCTTGTTATAACGCTCGTTGTCAGTCATGAGACCTTCCATATAGAGTTCGGTCACCTCTTCAACGGTTGCGTTACCCTTAGCCACGAGTTCGTTCTTCTCCTCTGGGATAAGAATATCGTTGAGGTTGAAGCTAAGACCACCCTTGAACGCCATCTTGTAACCGAGGTCCTTGATGTTATCCAAGAAGAGAGCTGTTTGAGCCACACCACAAGTCTTGATGACGTCAGTAATGATGTTCTTCACTGCTTTCTTACCCAAAGTAACGTTTTGGTAACCAACCTCATCTGGAACGAAGTGGTTAACCAATACACGACCAGGAGTAGTTTCTACGATAGAAGTTGTATTGGTGCGCTTGTCAAGGATACGTACCTTAACATTAGCGTGGATATCTACTTTACCCTCGTTGAGCGCGATCTCGCATTCCTCTGCAGAGTAGAAAGTAAGACCTTCACCCTTCACGCCTGTACGTGGTTTAGTAATATAGTAAAGACCCAAGACCATATCTTGTGATGGCACAGTAATAGGGTTACCGTTAGCTGGGTCAAGAATATTGTGCGAACCGAGCATGAGGAGTTGTGCCTCCAAGATTGCCTCGTGGCTCAATGGCAAGTGTACCGCCATTTGGTCACCGTCGAAGTCGGCGTTGAATCCGGCACAAGACAGTGGGTGCAATTGGATAGCTTTACCCTCGATCATACGTGGTTGGAAAGCCAAGATACCGTGACGGTGCAAAGTAGGAGCACGGTTCAAAAGAACTGGGTGACCCTTCATTACGTTCTCGAGGATATCGAAAACAACTGGCTCTTTGCGGTCGATGATCTTCTTTGCGGACTTAACAGTCTTAACGATTCCACGCTCGATGAGTTTGCGGATGATAAATGGTTTGTAGAGCTCAGCTGCCATATCTTTTGGCAAACCGCACTCGTGCATCTTCAACTCTGGACCTACGACGATAACGGAACGTGCAGAATAGTCAACACGCTTACCGAGCAAGTTTTGACGGAAACGACCTTGTTTACCCTTCAATGAGTCAGAGAGTGACTTGAGTGGGCGGTTAGCGTCAGACTTGATAGCGGTAGTCTTTTTGCTATTATCGAAGAGTGAATCCACAGCCTCTTGCAACATACGCTTCTCGTTGCGCAAGATCACATCTGGAGCCTTGATCTCAACGAGACGTTTGAGACGGTTGTTACGGATAATCACGCGACGATAGAGGTCGTTGAGATCAGATGTCGCGAAACGACCACCATCTAGTGGAACGAGTGGACGCAACTCTGGAGGAGTCACAGGGATGACACGCAAGATCATCCACTCAGGACGGTTTTTGCCCTTGCTAGCACGGAAGTTCTCTACTACTTGCAAACGCTTGAGAGCCTCAGCCTTGCGTTGCATAGAAGTATCAGCATTAGCACGGTCACGCAGCTCATAGCTGAGAGAATCGAGGTCAAGACCCATCAACAACTCCTCTACAGCCTCAGCTCCCATCTTAGCGATGAACTTGTCTGGGTCAGTATCATCAAGAAGGTGGTTGTCTTGTGGAAGACGAGAGGTCAACTCCATGTATTGATCCTCATCGAGGAGCATCTTATCGTCAACTATCTCATCGTCAATCTCTTGTCCTTTGAGTACACCTGCTTGCAATACGATATATCTCTCGTAGTACACTACAGACTCCAATTTCTTGGTTGGTACGCCGAGCAACGCAGCCATCTTAGATGGCAACGAACGCAAGTACCAGATATGTGTTACAGGAACCACCAACTTGATGTGGCCCATGCGCTCACGACGAACTTTCTTCTCAGTAACCTCTACACCGCAACGCTCGCAGACGATACCTTTGTAACGAATACGTTTGTACTTACCGCAATGGCACTCGTAGTCCTTAACTGGACCGAAGATGTGCTCGCAGAACAAACCATCGCGCTCAGGCTTGTAGGTACGATAGTTGATGGTCTCTGGTTTGAGAACCTCTCCCGAGCTAAGGCGCATAATCTCATCTGGAGAAGCGAGTCCAATAGAGATGCGGGAGAAACCGTTTTTCTTATTATCTTGTTTAAAAGCCATAATTCTTGAATTTTATTCCATTGTGATTGAAAGAGCCAAACCTTGCAACTCATGCAACAATACGTTGAGTGATTCTGGCAAACCTGGTGTAGGCATTGGTTCACCCTTAACGATTGCCTCATAAGTACGAGCGCGACCAGTAACATCATCTGACTTAACAGTAAGGATCTCTTGCAAGATAGTTGCTGCACCGTGTGCCTCAAGTGCCCAAACCTCCATCTCACCGAAACGTTGACCACCGAATTGTGCTTTACCACCCAATGGTTGTTGTGTAATGAGACTGTAAGGACCGATTGAACGAGCGTGCATCTTGTCATCAACCATGTGACCGAGCTTCATGAAGTAAGTTACACCCACAGTAGCCATTTGGTCAAATGGTTCACCAGTTCCACCATCGTACAATTGTGTCTTACCCGCACGTGGGAGACCTGCCTTATCTGTCCACTCGTTAAGTGAATCCAAGGTACAACCATCGAAGATAGGAGTAGCGAACTTAACGCCCAACTCTTTACCTGCCCAACCAAGGACAGCCTCGAAGATCTGACCGATGTTCATACGAGAAGGCACACCTAGTGGGTTCAACACGATATCCACTGGAGTACCATCAGCCAAGAATGGCATATCCTCTACGCGAACAATCTTAGATACGATACCCTTGTTACCGTGGCGACCCGCCATCTTATCACCTACGCGGATTTTACGACGTTTAGCGATATAGACTTTAGCCATCTCCATGATACCGTTTGGCAACTCATCACCGATAGTGAGGTTGAACTTCTCACGCTTGAGTTGAGCGTCCATCTCTTTATGTTTAGCGATGTAGTTAACCACACAACGGCTTACCAAATCGTTAACATGCTCATCCTCAGTCCAGTTAGCCAACATCACTGACATATAGTCAATTTGTTGCAAACGCTCTGCGGTAAACTCTAGACCCTTAGCAATAACCTCGGTGTTCAAGTAGTCTTTCACACCTGCAGAAACATGGTTCTTGAGAAGAACTACCAATTTCTCTACCAATGTTGTCTTGAGAGCCTCTGCCTTAACCTTGAGTTGTACATCCAACTTAGCCATGGTCTCACGATCCTCTAATTTTTGTCTGCGGTCCTTGTTTGCCTTCTTGTAGAGGCTCTTACCAATAACCACACCGCTCAATGATGGAGTAGCTTTCAATGAAGCATCCTTCACATCACCAGCCTTGTCACCGAAGATAGCCTTCAAAAGTTTCTCCTCTGGTGAAGGATCAGACTCACCCTTAGGAGTAATCTTACCTACAAGGATATCACCTGGATTAACGTGAGCACCGATACGAATAATACCGTTCTCATCCAAATCCTTGGTTGCCTCCTCGCTTACGTTAGGAATATCTGAAGTAAACTCTTCTACACCACGTTTGGTCTCACGAACCTCCAAGAGTTGCTCTACTACGTGAACAGATGTAAACATATCCTCACGAACAATACGCTCGCTGAGTACGATAGCATCCTCGTAGTTGTAACCCTTCCAAGGAATGTAAGCAACCTTCAAGTTCTTACCCAAAGCCAACTCACCTTGCTCAGTAGCATAACCCTCAGTCAAGATTTGACCCTTAACTACCTTCTCGCCTTTGCGAACGATAGGACGAAGGTCGATGGTGGTATTTTGGTTAGTACGTTGGAACTTAGGCAATGCATACTCTACCTCAGCTGAGTCAAAGGAAATGAAATCCTCCTCTTTGGTACGATCATACTTAACGATGATCTTGTCTGCATCAACGTAGCTGATAACACCATTACCCTCAGCAACAACTTGAGTACGAGAATCTTGAATTAATTGACCCTCAATACCTGTACCTACGATAGGAGCTTCACTACGCAACAATGGAACTGCCTGGCGCATCATGTTTGATCCCATCAACGCACGGTTAGCATCGTCGTGCTCCAAGAATGGAATCAATGCAGCTGCAATAGAAGCAATCTGTGATGGAGATACGTCCATCAAGTTCACCTCACCTGGAGCAACCACTGGGAAATCAGCCTCAAAACGAGACTTAACTTTAGTACGGATAAACTTACCATTCTTATCCAATGGAGCATTACCTTGTGCTACAATTGCTTGCTCCTCATCCTCTGCAGTATAGTATGCAATCTCATCGTTATTCAAGTTAACCACACCATTCTCTACCTTGCGGTATGGAGTCTCAATGAAACCGAGATTGTTAATCTTAGCGTAAATACACAAAGAAGAAATCAAACCGATGTTTGGACCTTCAGGAGTCTCAATTGGACACAAACGACCATAGTGAGTATAGTGAACGTCACGAACCTCGAAACCAGCACGATCACGGCTCAAACCACCAGGACCAAGAGCTGACATACGACGCTTGTGTGTGATCTCAGCCAATGGGTTTTGTTGATCCATGAACTGAGACAAAGCGTTGGTTCCAAAATATGAGTTAATTACGCTAGAGATAGCCTTTGCATTGATCAAGTCAGTTGGAGTAAACACCTCAGTGTCACGAACGTTCATACGCTCACGGATAGTACGAGCCATACGAGCCAAACCAATACCAAATTGGTTGTACAATTGCTCGCCTACGGTACGAACACGACGGTTACTCAAGTGATCAATATCATCCACCTCTGCATTAGAGTTGATGAGCTCAACCAAGTACTTGATAATCTCAATCATATCCTCCTTAGTCAAAGTACGGGTCTCCATTGGAATATCCATATTCAACTTGCGGTTGATACGATAGCGACCTACCTCACCCAAATCATAACGTTTCTCTGAGAAGAAGAGGTTTTGGATAACCTCACGAGCTGTTGCATCATCAGCAGGCTCTGCATTACGCAACTGACGATAAATGTACAACACAGCCTCTTTCTCTGAGTGAGAAGGGTCTTTTTGCAATGTATTGAAAATGATAGAATAATCTGACTCTTTTGCCTCTTCCTTGTGCAACAATACGGTCTTGATAGATGATTCTTGAATCAACTCGCACAAATCCTCGGTCAAAACTGTCTCACGCTCGATGATTACCTCGTTACGCTCAATAGTTACAACCTCACCGGTATCCTCATCTACAAAATCCTCAGTCCATGCCTTTAGCACGTTACCGGCCAAGGTACGACCAACCATTGCCTCAAGGTTCTCGCTAGTACACTTAACCTCTTCAGCCAAGTCAAAGCAATCCAAAATATCTTTATCGCTCTCGAATCCAATAGCACGCAACAAGGTGGTAACTGGTAATTTCTTCTTACGATCAATGTAAGCGTACATTACACGGTTAATATCAGTCGCAAACTCAATCCATGAACCACGGAATGGGATGATACGAGCTGAATACAACTTGGTTCCATTAGAGTGCATTGAAGTACCGAAGAACACACCTGGTGAACGGTGTAATTGACTTACAATCACACGCTCAGCACCATTGATAACGAAAGTACCCTTTGGAGTCATATACGGGATATTACCCAAGAACACCTCTTGAAGCACTGGCTCGAAATCTTCGTGCTCTGGATCAGTACAGGTCAAGAACAATTTTGCCTTCAAAGGCACACAGTAAGTGAGTCCACGGAGAAGACACTCCTCAATAGTGTAGCGAGGAGGATCAATATGATAATCCAAGAACTCCAAGGTAAAGTTATTTCTCGTGTCCTGAATAGGGAAGTTCTCCGAGAAAACTTTAAACAAACCTTCCGTATGACGTACCTCAGGAGTAGAATCCATTTGGAAGAAGTCATGGAAGGACTTCAACTGAATCTCCAGAAAATCAGGATAAGGCATCTGCTTTTGCATTGCCGAAAAATTGATTCGCTGGTCTTGTTTTTGTTTTGCCATTTAATTTTATGGTTTTAATATGTTTCTAAGATTATAATTTACTGATAATGAGTTATTTAAATCTAAATAGTTGGCTTTGAATTTTACACTTTATTAACAAAAACCGCTGAATATTTATCAGAAATTAACCTTTTTTAAACATTGTCTATTATTCAGAGAAAAAGGTTTAGACCCCATTTCAGGGTCTAAACCTACCAATATTAGGCGTATGGGTATTACTTCAACTCTACCTCTGCACCTACCTCCTCAAGAGCTTTCTTGAGAGCCTCAGCAGTAGCTTTGTCTACACCCTCCTTAACGTTAGCTGGAGCAGCATCAACGATGTCTTTAGCCTCTTTCAAACCAAGACCTGTTTGCTCTTTAACAGCCTTAACTACTTGGAGCTTGTTAGCACCAGCTGATTTCAAAACTACATCAAAAGATGTTTTCTCCTCAGCTGCAGGAGCGTCGCCACCTGCTGCAGGTGCTGCTACTGCTACTGCAGCAGCTGCTGGTTCAATACCATACTCCTCTTTCAAAATTTGAGCGAGTTCATTAACTTCCTTAACTGTAAGGTTTACCAATTGTTCAGCAAAAGCTTTCAAATCTGCCATTGTTGTATAATTTTAAAGTGTTATTTTTTTAATGTTAATTTGTTTGTTGCCATCCTTACCCGGCCAGTAACCTGTCTTTTCCGTTACCATCCCGATACCACCCGATGACTTTGGTGATTGTTTGCTGATTACTCAGCGCGCTCTCCCAGTGTTTTAAGAACACCGTGGATGGTAGAACCTCCTGATTGGAGTGCAGAAACGACATTCTTCGCAGGTGATTGCAACAATGCAACAAGATCTGCAATGAGCTCGTTCTTAGACTTAATAGTAGAGAGGAATTCCAAATTTTGAGCACCTACGTAAACTGTTTCCTCTACGTAAGCAGCCTTCAATTGTGGTTTAGCCTCTTCTTTGTTCTTCTCTTTCTTTGTAAACTCCTTGATCAATTTTGCAGGAGCATTACCAGTGTTAGAGAGCATCAAAGCTGTGTTACCCTTCAACGCTGCGAAAATCGCCTCGTCGATACCCTTAGCCTCAAGAGCCTTTTGGAGCAATGTATTCTTTGCCACCACCAATTTAACCTCTTTCTTGAAGCACTCGCGGCGCAATGCACTTGTTTGCTCAGCGTTCAAGCCTTCGATATTGGTAATATAGAAATGTGTATATTGCTCGAGTTGCTCTCCGAGTTGGGCAATAATCGCGTTTTTATCTTCCTTCTTCATAATTCTCTTTAATTAATAAATTACTCAGCTGATTTTGGGTCAACCTTAATACCTTGACTCATTGTGCTAGAAAGATAAATGCTCTTGATATAAGTACCTTTGCTTGCTGCAGGTTTCAACTTGATGAGAGTTTGGATAAACTCGTTTGCGTTTTGTGCAATAGCCTCTGGAGTAAAGCTTACTTTACCAATTGAGGTGTGTACAATACCAAACTTGTCTACCTTGAAGTCGATCTTACCTTGCTTAACCTCTTTAACAGCCTTAGCAACATCCATAGTTACTGTACCTGATTTTGGGTTAGGCATCAAACCACGTGGACCAAGAACGCGACCGAGAGCACCAATCTTACCCATAATTTGTGGTTGAGTGATGATTACGTCGATGTCTGTCCAACCGCCTTTGATCTTCTCGATATACTCATCCAAACCTACATAATCAGCACCTGCCTCTTTAGCAGCAGCTTCTTGGTCGGGAGTACACAATGCGAGTACGCGAACTTCTTTACCTGTACCGTTTGGCAAACTTACCACGCCACGAACCATTTGGTTTGCTTTACGTGGATCAACACCAAGACGAACATCGATATCTACGCTAGCATCGAACTTTGTAGTTGTAATCTCTTTCACGAGAGCAGCAGCCTCAGCTACTGTATAGAGCTTACCTGCCTCAATCTTCTCAGCAGCAAGCTTTTGATTTTTTGTCAATTTTGCCATAATAATGATTGAAGTTTAATTATTTAACGGTAATACCCATACTACGTGCTGTACCCTTCACCATCTTAACGGCGCTTTCTACGGTAAAGCAGTTCAAATCAGCCATTTTATCGGTTGCAATTGCCACACATTGCTCCTCAGTGATTGATGCTACCTTGTTACGGTTTGGTTGGTTAGAACCAGACTTGATCTTAGCAGCCTCCTTCAACTGTACTGCTACAGGTGGAGTCTTAACGATAAAATCGAATGTTTTGTCAACGTAAACTGTGATAACTACAGGCAAAACCTTACCTGCTTGTTCTTGCGTTCTGGCATTGAATTGTTTACAAAACTCCATAATGTTCACACCCTTAGAACCCAACGCAGGGCCTACTGGAGGTGATGGGTTAGCAGCGCCACCCTTGATCTGGAGCTTGATAAATCCAGCAATTTCTTTAGCCATAATTAAAAATTTGTTTTACTTTGTTAATAGTTTTGTTATTATTAAACTACCGAGTAGTCAACGGCCCGTAACAGTGCCTCCTACTCCTTTGCTACTTGATCGTAACCCAATTCCAATGGAGTTTGACGATCGAAGATTGTAACAACCACTTTGAGTTTGCGTTTGTCTTGAGCAACTTCGTTAACCACACCTTCGAATCCACTAAATGGACCGTCAGTCACCTTAACATGCTCACCTACCAAGAAGATCTCATCCATTACAAGATCAACACTTGTCTCATCCAAAGTTCCAACCAAACGGTTTACTTCTTCTTGAGAAACTGGTTTAGCCTTCACAGAAGATTTGCTCTCTGTCACAAAACCTAATACATTAGGAATGTTACGCAACAAAGGATAGCACTCGTCAGTCAAGTTACACTCAACCAACACATAACCTGGAAGCATATTACGCTCTTTTACGACACGTTTGTTTCCACGCAACACCATCACCTTCTCAGTAGGAATCAAGACTTGTGATACATACTCCTTAAACAAGGTAGAGGTAACCAAAGCGCCTTCAATATACTCTTTCACTTTGTTCTCCTTACCGCTGATTGCTTTCAGCACATACCACTTGTAATTGTTCTCAGCCATATCCAATAACTTAATTATGAAAACAAGCCGTAAACAAAACTCATCACTGACTCAAAAGTCTTATCCATGAGCAAAACAATAAGCGCTAGTATTATGGAAGCTATCAACACTAGCACAGCACTCTTGGACAACTCCTTACGTGTAGGCCAGCTCACTTTGTGAACCAACTCCACATAAGACTCTTTTAGGTTTTCTACAAACTTCATATTAGTAGTTTTTATCTGTTAATACTTATTCTTGCGCCAAACATCTGGCCTCAACTTGTGTTGAAGTCAGATGGAAGCTATTTTAATGTAACAGCACGGAAGGCAGGAATCGAACCCACATTGACGGTTTTGGAGACCGCTCTCTTACCATTAGAGGACTTCCGTAAATGGATTGCCAAGGCCGAAACCTCGGCAACCACTTTTATAATCAACTTATATTATTAGTCGATCAATTTGGTAATCTGACCAGAACCTACGGTACGACCACCCTCGCGGATAGCGAAACGAAGACCCTCAGAGCAAGCAACTGGGTAGATCAACTTAACTTGAATCTCCAAGTTGTCACCTGGCATTACCATCTCTGTACCCTCTGGCAAAGTAATCTCGCCAGTTACGTCCATTGTACGGATGTAGAATTGTGGACGATAGTGGTTGTGGAATGGAGTGTGACGACCACCTTCCTCTTTCTTCAAGATATAAACAGAAGCCTTGAACTCGCTGTATGGCTTAACAACACCTGGGTGGGTG
>JAFOYE010000009.1 GCA_017391525.1 Paludibacteraceae bacterium
AAACCTCTTCCATATCGTCAGCAAAGGCTTTCATTACAGGAATTGTACGAAGAGCGCGCATAATACCGCCGATGCCCATAGTGTCAGCAATTGTCTGACTGGGCTTGCAACGTATGCTCGACCTCGTTGAGAAAGAGGGTCTCAACTTCCAACAAGCATTGGAGGTAGTTCGCGCAAGCGGCCTTTACACTTGCCACACTCCAGTACCTGCTGGTCACGACTACTTCGAGGAGGGATTGTTCTACAAGTATATGAACATGTTCCCAGCACGTTTGGGCATCGAGTGGGCTGACCTCATCGGTATGGGTCGTCAAAACCCAGCTGACAACACCGAGAAATTCTCAATGTCTGTCTTCGCACTCAATACTTGCCAAGAGGCTAACGGTGTGAGCTGGTTGCACGGCGAAGTGAGCAAGAAGATGTTCGCTCCTGTATGGCCTGGTTACTTCGAGGAGGAGTTGCACGTGGATTATGTGACCAATGGTGTACACATGCCTACATGGGCTGCTAGCGAGTGGAAAGCTATCTACAAAGAGATCTTCCCAAAAGAGTGGATCAAAGATCAATCTAACCTCGCAATGTGGGCTCCATACAACGATATGCCAGAGGAGAAAATCTGGGCTACTCGTATGAGCTTGAAGAAAAAACTCATCGATTACTTGAAGGAGCAATTCCGTGACAACTGGATGAAATCTCAAGGTGATCCTGCTCGTATCGTTCGCGCATTGAATGAGATGAACGCTGATAACCTCATCATCGGTTTCGGTCGTCGCTTCGCAACATACAAACGTGCTCACTTGCTCTTCACCGACTTGGAGCGTCTTGACAAACTTGTTAACAACCCTAACCGTCCTGTACAATTCCTCTTCACCGGTAAGGCTCACCCTGCTGATGGTGGTGGTCAAGGACTCATCAAGCGTATCATCGAGATCAGCCGTATGCCACAATTCTTGGGTAAGATTATCTTCCTTGAGAACTACGACATGCGCCTCGCTAAGCGTTTGATCTCAGGTGTGGATATCTGGTTGAACACTCCTACTCGTCCTCTCGAGGCATCTGGTACATCTGGTGAGAAGGCACAAATGAACGGTGTATTGAACTTCTCTGTCCTCGATGGTTGGTGGAAAGAGGGTTACGTAGAGGGTGCTGGTTGGGCATTGACCGACAAGCGCACCTATGAGAACCAAGCTCACCAAGATCAATTGGATGCGGCTACTATCTACCAAATGCTTGAGAACGAGATCATTCCTATGTACTACGCTAAGAACAGCAAGGGTTACTCTCCAGCATGGATTCAAACTATCAAGAACTCTGTAACCAAGATCACCCCACGCTTCACTACCAAGCGTATGATGGATGACTACTTTGAGAAGTTCTATAATAAACTCGCTAAGCGTCACGCTCTGCTCGGTGCAGACAACTACAAAATCGCTAAGGATATCGTAGCTTGGAAGCAAAATATGGTAGCTCACTGGGATGAGATCGAGGTAGTAAGCTCTATCTTTGAGCCAACCGAGTTGCCTGCTAACGTAGGTGGTAAGTGCAAGGTGGCAGTAGAGTTGGATACCAAGGGTCTTAACGACAAGGGTATCGGTGTAGAGCTCGTAGCTATCCGCACTTCTACTCACAACCACGACAAACTTTATGAGGTTAAACAACT
Organism: Paludibacteraceae bacterium; assembly: GCA_017391525.1. GTDB lineage: Bacteria > Bacteroidota > Bacteroidia > Bacteroidales > Paludibacteraceae > Colicola. The sequence goes on from JAFOYE010000009.1 coordinate 1,661, forward strand.
CAACCTTGTGAAGGCAGAGGGAAGTCATTTGTTCTTTGAGGTAGACTATCGTTTGGACTACGCTGGCGGTATGAAGTTCGGCTTGCGTATGTATCCTAAGAACGACTTGTTGCCACACCGTATGGACTTCTGCTACGTTCGTTGGATTTAATTTTCGCCTATAGCGAAGCGTCCTATAGCCCATAGGGCGTCCCATAGCCGCTTCGCGGCGTCCTATATCCTAACAAAACGACTGCTCAATATTGGGTAGTCGTTTTTGGTAGATTGCTAGTGCCGCTAGTTATATTAGGATAACTAGTGCTCCTAGTGCGGCTAGTCTAACTAGATTACTAGCGGGGGATTCGAGGACACCGACCTCGCTGCGCTCAGCCACCTCGAACGCCCTGTCTTGCCAGAAGCATCCTGGGCAAGCCAAAATGAAGAAGTTGCAGAGCAACTCTCTTTTTTGTATCTATGCACATTTCCATTCAACAAGTTGATGTCCATGTGCCTATATACAAAAAACGAGCCCTATCGGACTCGTTCTTCATTTTGGCTTGCGGAGAGAGAGGGATTCGAACCCCCGGAGCCTCTCAGCTCAACGGTTTTCAAGACCGCCGCAATCGACCACTCTGCCATCTCTCCTTCGAAATCGGCTGCAAAAGTACTGCTTTTTTTTGAATTGTGCAAATAATTTTGAAGTTTTTTTGCGTATGTGGAATTTTTATAGTAATTTTGCAGCGAAAAAATTGCATTTATACTGAAATGTTATTACAAATACTGAAATCTAAAATACATCGCGTCACGGTAACGGAGGCCAATCTAGATTATATTGGTAGTATCACCATTGATGAAGACCTTATGAATGCAGCTAACATTTATGCAGGCGAAAAGGTCCAAATTGTAGATAATACGAATGGTGCTCGTATCGAAACATACGTTATTCCAGGTAAGCGAGGAAGCGGTTGTATCTGTATTAATGGCGCTGCGGCACATCTAGTGCATGTAGGTGATACTGTTATCATTATGGCGTATGCCTTGATGACAGAAGATGAAGTAAAGGATTTCAAACCTTCTATTGTATTCCCAGAAAATAATCACATTGCTTAATGGCATTCTTTGACCTTATACATACAGACACGTGCACGTGCGCACGCGCGGGCGTAGTGCATACTGATCACGGAGATATACAAACGCCTATTTTTATGCCTGTTGGTACAGTGGGTACTGTCAAAGGTGTACAGCGTTGTCATTTGGAGGATGATATCAATGCGCAAATCATCTTAGGTAATACATATCACCTATATTTACGTCCAGGTACTGAGATTTTACATCAAGCTGGAGGTTTGCATCGTTTTGAGGGATGGAAGCGTCCTATTTTGACTGATTCAGGTGGTTTTCAGGTGTTTTCTCTTACTGATATTCGCAAAATGACAGAAGAGGGAGTGCAATTCTCGTCTCATATAGATGGACGTAAACTAATGTTTACTCCTGAGAACGTGATGGATATACAGCGTGAGATAGGTGCAGATATTATGATGGCTTTTGACGAGTGTTGTCCAGGTACTGCTGATTATCAGTATGCTAAAAAATCTATGGAACGTACACATCGTTGGTTGGATCGTTGTATTGAGCGCTTTGATTCTACTCCAGACGTGTATGATTATAAGCAACATCTCTTTCCAATCGTACAAGGTTGTGTATATCCAGACCTTCGTCAAGAAGCGGCTAAACGTTTGCGTGATTTGGACCGTGACGGATATGCTATTGGCGGACTAGCTGTAGGCGAACCTGCTGAAGATATGTATGCTATGATTGAGGTGGTGAATGATATTCTACCACAAAACAAACCTCGTTATCTCATGGGTGTAGGTACACCATGGAACATATTGGAAGCTATTGAACGTGGAGTGGATATGTTTGACTGCGTAATGCCTACTCGTAATGGACGTAATGGTATGATCTTTACACAAAATGGTGTAATGAATCTGCGTAATAAGAAGTGGGAAAACGATTTTACAGAATTGGATCCTTGTGGTACTAGTTTTGTGGATCATCACTATACACGTGCATATGTTAGACACCTTATCCATGCACAAGAGATGTTAGGCCTTGAGATACTTAGTATCCATAATCTTGCATTTTATCTTTGGTTGGTAGGTGAAGCACGTAAGCACATCCTAGCAGGTGACTTCAAGTCCTGGAAGGACGAGATTATGCCTCGACTCATGCAGCGCATGTAATCCGCTAAGCGGTAGTTTAAAGAGTTTTAATCGTTTTATCGCTTCGCTGTTATAAACGTTTAAAACTTCTAAAACCCCTAAAACGTCAAACTATTTGAAACGACTTGACAGATATATTGTAGGCAAATTCTTAGGCACATTCTTTTTTTCGATTGTGCTGATTATGAGTATTGCTATTATATTTGATGTGACGGAAAAGGTTGATGAGTTCTTTGAGAATCAGGCTCCTACCAAAGCGATTATCTTTGATTATTATCTAAATTTCGTTCCTTATTATATGAATATGTTCACGCCGTTGTTCATATTCATTTCTGTGATTTTCTTTACTTCGAAACTAGCTGGCAATAGTGAGATTATTGCTATGATGGCTAGTGGTGTGAGTTATCATCGTTTAATGTGGCCATACCTGTTTTGTGCAACATTGTTGTTTGGAATGTCTTTCGCTTTGACTGGATACATTATACCGCCGGCTTCAAAAGCAATGTTGACTTTTCAGGACCAGTATATCATGCGTTTCACTAGAGATAATGCGCATAATGTGCAGATAGAAGTTGCACCAGGAACTATTTTGAATATAGAGAACTTCCATAAGCAAACCAATTCTGGTTATCGTGCATCCTTAGATTATTTTGATGGTAAGCGATTGGAGTGTCGAATAACAGCTGAGCGTGTGCAGTATGATTCTGCATATAATTGGCGTTTGTTCAATTATGTGCGTCGTGATTTTAATGATATGTATGAGACATTGGATCGTGGCACTACTCTTGATACGATTATACCTATAGTCCCCGAAGAATTGTTTTACACTGCAGAATATGCGAAGATGATGACTAATCCTGAGTTGGAAGCATATATAGAGAAGCAGCGTGAGCGTAAGGTAGGTAATTTGATGGCATTTGAGATAGAGTGGTGGAAGCGTTGGGCCAGTCCAATCGGAGCTTTTATTATGACGTTATTGGGAGTTACTTTGAGTTCGAAGAAATCAAGAGGAGGTATGGGTAAGAACCTCGGTATAGGTATTACTCTTATAGCATTGTATATTCTGTTCTCTACGGTTTCGGATACATTTGCCGTGACGGGTATAATGTCTCCATTTATGAGTGTTTGGCTGCCGAACTTTGTATTCTTAGGATTAGGTGTAATCTTATATTTTCGAGTTAGTCGTTAGAGCGAAATAGGTTAATAAGTAATGAAGAATAAGGAATTTCAAATGTTGGCAAAGACTTTCAAGGGCCTCGAACAGGTTCTTGCGAGTGAGTTAGTGCAATTAGGTGCAAATAATGTGCAGGTTGAACGTCGTGCTGTATCCTTTACAGGCGACATGCGTATGCTCTATACTGCTAATATGTGTTTGCGTACTGCTTCTAGAGTCTTAGTTCCAATAGCATCTTTCAAAGCCAAAAAAGCGGATGATATTTATGAGCAAGTGAAGGCTTTGGATTGGACTCAATATATGACGGTGAAGACTACATTCCAGATTGATGCTACAGTCTATTCTGATTATTTTCGTCATTCTCAATTTGTTACTTATCGCGTTAAGGATGCAATAGTAGATTATTGGATGGAGCATGGGGGTGTCCGACCAAGTGTGAAATTGGAGGGGGCAGATTTGTATCTTAATGTTCATATTTCGGGTGACCGTGTAACTCTTTCGTTGGATAGTTCAGGTGAGAGTCTTCATAAACGTGGTTATCGTGTCGCTAATACTCAAGCTCCTATTAATGAGGCTTTGGCTGCTGGTATGTTGTTGCTTGCGGGATGGAATGGGCAAAGTGATTTCTATGATCCTATGTGTGGTTCTGGAACATTGCTTATTGAGGCGGCTTTGATAGCTCGCAATATCGCACCAGGAGTCTATCGACAAGGTTTTGCCTTTGAGAAATGGGCTAATTTTGATGCGGATTTGTGGGAAGAAGTCTATAACGATGATAGTCGTGAGCGTGATTTTAAGCATAAGATCTATGGTTCAGATGCCGGATTCTATGCGGCGCAAGCTGCCCAAAAGAATATTCAATCAGCAGGTTTGCAACGTGACATCGAAGTGCGACAAGTTCGTGTACAGGAGTTGAAAGCAGAAGATGGTAAACTCGGTGGTTGTAATGTAGATGGCGCTTTGGTGATGATCAATCCACCATATGGTGAACGTCTCTCTCAAGATAAAGATGTGTTGCGTCTCTACCAAGATATGGGTACAGCTCTCAAGCATCAGTTTAGTGGTGCAACGGCTTGGGTTATTTCTAGCAATGAGGATGCTTTGAAGTGTATAGGATTGCGTCCTGCTAAGAAAATACATTTAGTGAATGGTGACTTGGAGTGCTTGTTTAATAAGTACGAATTGTTCAAAGGCGATAGAAAGACATGGAAGAAATCCTTATAGAAGAATATAATTATCCTCTTCCAGATGAACGTATAGCTAAGTATCCGTTGGCGAAGCGCGATACGAGTAAGCTCCTTGTTTATCGTGATGGACAAGTATCGGAAGATGTGTTTCATCATATAGGTGAGTACTTGTCTTCTGATTCGTTATTGATATACAACAATACCCGTGTTATTCAAGCGCGGTTGGAGTTTTATAAACAGCAAGAAGATGGTTTACAAGGTGCTCGCATTGAGATTTTTTGTCTTGAACCGCTTCAACCCAACGACCATCAATTAGCATTGAGTAGCGTAGCGGGTTGTACATGGAAATGTATGATTGGCAATGCTAAAAAGTGGAAAGTAGGTCCATTGACACTTGAGACTACCTTGCCTTCAGGTCAAGTAGTTACACTCTATGCAGAGAAAGGTCAACAAACGGGTAATACTTTTGCTGTGCATTTTTCATGGACTTCCATCTACAGCGCTAGCGATCTACAGGGCTCTGCCCGATCTACAGATGTAGTCGATCTAAATATTTCGTTTGCTGAAATATTAGACTCCGTTGGCGAATTGCCTATTCCCCCATATTTGAATCGAAAGACAGAAGATAGTGACAAGACGACTTATCAAACTGTCTATTCGCGTATCAAAGGATCTGTGGCAGCACCTACAGCAGGTTTGCATTTTACGGATGAAGTATTAGATGGTTTGCGTGCAAAAGGTGTACAAACAGCAGAGGTGACATTGCATGTGGGTGCAGGCACTTTTCAACCTGTGAAAGTGGCTAATGCTAATGAGCACACGATGCATACGGAGGTAATAGCGGTGACAAGAGATACTATTGTTGCGCTGCGTGACCACGTAGGGGATATAGTGGCCGTAGGCACAACTAGTATGCGTACATTGGAGAGTCTGTATTTTTTAGGTTCAGAAGTTCAGAAGTTTAGGAGTTTAGGAGTTCTTATCTCGCCTGAAGGCTCGAACGATTATTCGCAGGCGAATGTTCCGGTGCAACTATCCGTAGCGCAATTTGCGCCTTACACACAAGAGTATACTTTGAGTACGCGTGATGCATTGCAAGCTATTGTGGAATATTTGGACAGCACAGGGCAAGATGTATTACATGCGGAAACGCAGATTATGATTAAACCAGGGTATCAATTCCGTGTGGTGGATAAATTGATAACTAACTTCCATCAACCCAAATCAACTTTGCTGTTGTTGGTAAGTGCTTTTGTGGGAGGAGATTGGCATACGATATATGACTATGCTTTGTCGCATGATTTTCGTTTCCTAAGCTACGGCGATAGCAGCATACTCACGCGAAGCCACTCTGCCTTTCAACATTAAACATTCAACTTTCAACTTTCAACTAAATGATTGATACTCATTGTCATATTGATGATCCGCAGTATGCGGAAGGCTTAGATGCTTTTCTTCAGTCACAGCGTGCTGATGGTGTCCAAGCGATTCTTGTTCCGGGTGTAGAAGCAGCTACAACTCAGGATGTGTTGGATGTGTGTGAACGTTATCCAGATTATCTATTTCCAGCTTTGGGATTGCATCCTGAGAATGTGAAAGAGGACTGGCGTGAGCAGCTTGCTATAATCAAATCAGCATTGGATAAACATCTTGTTTCAACCTCAGAAACTTCTGAAACTCCTAAAACCCTTTCAACCTCCAACCTCAGGTTGGTTGCTATCGGTGAGATAGGTTTGGATTATCATTGGGATACTACTTTTCGTCAAGAGCAACACGAGGCATTGCGTGAACAGCTGCGTTGGGCGGAGGAGTATGATTTGCCTGTGATGATACATAGTCGAGATGCGACAGAGGACACGCTAAAAATCTTGCGTGAATTTCCGTCTGTTAAGGGTGTAATGCACTGTTTTAGTGGTAGTCATGAAGTTGCCAAGCAGGTTGTTGAGATGGGGTATTATTTGGGTATTGGTGGTGTGTTGACTTTTAAGAATTGCAAGTTGGCAGAACACTTGGTGGGTATATCGCTAGAGTCTTTGGTTTTAGAGACGGATGCTCCATATATGGCTCCTGTGCCTTATCGAGGAAAACGCAATGAAAGTCGTTGGATGGTGTATGTAGCGGAGCGTTTGGCTCAGGTGTATGGATGCTCTATAGAACATGTTATAGAGCAGACAACTGCTAATGCAAAAGCGCTTTTTGGTATAAATTTGTGAAAAATAATAAAAAAATCACAAATTATAGTGCATATATAAATTATTTTTTGTACCTTTGCGGGTCGTTAGGTGCATTGTGCCGAATTGTAAGTTCAATATACTGACAAACGAAGGAGTGGTCTTTAGTGTGAGGTGTTTGCCTCCAATGACGAAGGAGAGATGCTCGAGTGGTTGAAGAGGCACGCCTGGAAAGCGTGTAAACTCCAAAAGGGTTTCGGGGGTTCGAATCCCCCTCTCTCCGCAAAAGACTTTTACGAACAATCGAATCTGAGCTTGCTCAAGTGAGATTGAGGGTAAAAGGATTTGCACAGGATGCCGTCGGCAGACTGTGGGGTGTTCGAGGTGGGCGAGCGCAGCGAGGTCGGTGTCCTCGAATCCCCTCCAGCGGCAGCTTGTTGGGATTACGCAGAGACAATCGTTCGAGGTTAAAGCCGAGATAAGACATCCCCCTTTCTTCGCTGGTTGATAAGACAAAGTTGAAAACAACGAACAAAATAATATAAACAATTTAATACTAAAAACAAATCGTATGAAAAAAATTTTTGCAACCCTTATGGTGCTAGTAATGCTTACTGTAGGTAGTGTTACTGTTATGGCTGCTAAGGCAGAAACTGCAGCGGCTGATTCTCAAGAGCAAGTTAATGACACAACAACATCAGATTCTACTGAGGTTGTAGCTCCAGTAGAAACTCCAGAAGCAGCTCCTGCAGAGGAAGCTCCAGCAGAAGAGACAGGTCTTAAGGCTCTTCACCAAACATTGAAAGAAAAGTTTATTGAAGGTGGTGCTGGCTTCATGGCAGCAACTTTGATCTGTTTGGTATTCGGTTTGGCACTTTGTATCGAGCGTATTATCTATTTGAGCTTGAGCAAAACTAATACAAAAGCTCTCTTGGCTAAGGTTGAGGCTGCTTTGAAGGAAGGTGGTATTGAGGCTGCTTTGGAGGTATGCCGTAACACCCGTGGTCCTGTAGCAAGTATCTTCTATCAAGGTTTGAGCCGTTATAGCGAGGGTATCGAGGTAGTAGAGAAAACTGTTTCTAGCTACGGTGGTGTTCAACTCGGTTTGCTCGAGAAGAACCTTTCTTGGATTTCTCTCTTCATCTCTATCGCTCCATCATTGGGATTCTTGGGTACTATTATCGGTATGATCCAAGCGTTCGATAAGATCCAACAAGTAGGTGATATCTCTGCAACTGTCGTTGCTGGTGGTATCAAGGTGGCGCTTTTGACAACTCTCCTTGGTTTGATTATCGCTATTATTCTTCAAGTATTCTACAACTATATTCTTAGCCTTATCGAGGGTCTCGTTAACGAGATGGAGGATAGCTCTATTAGTCTTCTTGACCTTGTAGTTGAATACGACGCAGCACAAAAGAAATAATCTATTTTGCAGACTGCGAACTTTAATTGTTAAACTTGCAAAATATTGATTATTATGAATAATACGTATAAATTAATTCCTAAAATCGTCCTCTGGCTTTTGATACTTGCTGGTATCGGAGTAGTAGGCTTGTTCTTCTTCGGAGGTGACTTGGCAGAAGGTCATGAGGTAGCAGGTGATATCTTGCCTATCCCTACCTATTCTGACGTACTCTTGTACTTGACTTATGCGCTTGTTGCGTTGGTTATTTTGGTAACTTTCGGATTCGTACTCGTTAAGTATGGTGCATCTTTCAAGACTGACGTTAAAGGTGCTCTCAAAACTCTAGGAGTAGTAGTTGCAGCAGTAGGTCTTTGCTACCTATGCTGGCATTTTGGTAGTGATGCTAAGGTAGAGATCCTCGGCTACGAGGGTGACGAGAACGTAGGCTTTATGGCCCGTTTGACTGATGCAATTATGTACCTTACATACATCTTGACTGGTGCTACTGTTGTAACATTGGTCTTCGGTGCGGTATATTCTAAAATTAAAAAGTAATCACTAGTAATTATGGCAAAGAAAATTCCTGAGATTAATGCCAGTTCCATGGCCGATATCTCTTTCTTGCTGCTCATTTTCTTCTTGGTGACTACCTCAATGGATGTCAACAAGGGTTTGGCTCGCCGTTTGCCACCTCCTATGGAAGAGGATAAAGAGCTCGATGATTCTGAGGTCAACGAGCGCGATATCATGGAGGTAAAGATTAACTGGGAGAATAAACTACTTGTTGAAGGTGAACCTCTTGATGTACGTGAGTTGCGTGCAAAGGCAAAGGAGTTTGTAGATCCAGCAATAACCGGTGAAAATATGCCAGTTGTAGCCGATACAATCCTTCCAGAGCCATTCGGAAAACAGCCTTTCAAGAATAAACACGTGATTTCGTTGCAGACAGATGGTGAAACATCATACCAAGCATATTTGGAGGTTCAAAATGAATTGGTAGCTGCATATAACGAGTTGCGTAATGAGTGTGCGAACAAATATTATGGCAAGTCTTTTGTAGAGCTTGAAGAAGCAGAGCAAAAGAATATTGAAGCTATTTATCCTGTTAAGCTTTCAGAAGCTGAACCAAAACGTTATTGAGGAAAGTAATTATGGCAAAAATTCGTAGAAATGAAAAAAGAGAGATGCCTGCTTTGAACACCAGTTCATTGCCAGATATCATCTTCATGTTGCTCTTCTTCTTTATGTCAGTAACCTCTATGAAAGAGGTTTCATATAAGGTTCAGATTCAGAATCCAGAAGCAACAGAGTTAACAAAGATTGAGAAGAAATCTTTAGCACGTTATGTATATATTGGTTCACCTATGTCTGAGTACCGTGAGAAATTCGGATCAGAGACACGTATCCAATTGGATGATGCATTTGCAGAGGTGTCAGAGGTGGGACCATACATTAGTAACGAATGGGGTGCAATGTCAGAGAATGATAAAAAACAAATGACTGTTTCTATCAAAGCTGACAAGAACACTCAGATGAAGGTTATTACTGATGTGAAGGAAGAGCTTCGTAAGGTTCACGCCTTGAAGATCAACTACGCAGCAGTAGAGCGTACATCTTACTAATCTATACATCTAGGATATGAACATGCTGCCTGGCTAATAAGCCGGGCAGTTGTTTTTTTATGGTATTTTTTAGAAAAAGGCAAAAAAATGGTGTATATGAGCAAAAAAATAGCAATAATAGTTTGTAATTTTCTTTTTTTGTTGTACCTTTGCATTTCTTTTAGCAAACTGCAAGAATGCGTCTAAAAAGTGATGTAAATATCAAGAATCGTCGTGCCTCATTTGACTATGAGATCATGGATCGCTATATAGCTGGTATTCAGTTATATGGTACAGAGATTAAGTCTATTCGTGAGAGTAAGGCTTCGTTGGTTGATACATACTGTCAATTTGTGGGTCGTGAGTTGTGGGTGAAGCAGATGCATATAGCCGAATATCGCTTTGGAAGTTATACTAACCATGAGGCCAAGCGTGATAGAAAACTACTGTTGCAGAAGAAGGAACTTAGAAAACTTGAGAAACAGGTCAAAGATACGGGTAAAACGATTATTCCGCTAAGATTGTTTATCAACGAGAGGGGATTGGCAAAGATGGAGATAGCTTTATGTCAAGGTAAGCACACTTACGACAAGCGACAAGCGCTACGTGCAGCAGATGACAAACGTGAGGTGGCTCGCGCTATGCGCCTTGCGCGATAGCGCATAGCATAGTTAAAGTGTTCTATCGTGACTGCGTCACTGTTCTAACCACTTCGTTGTTCTAACGGTTGGAACTTTAGAATAGCCCTTTAGGGTGCTTAGAACGGTTAGAACTTTTTTTCAGCAGCAAAGCTGCGACTAGATGAGATGTTACCAATAGACTTCATAGAATCATTACACAACCAGATGTCTCCAAAGGAGGCGCAAAAGTTGTGTCAAGCACTGGAGACAGAACCAGTGGTGTCTATCCGTCTGAATGACAAGATAGACTGCCTGACTTTTGATGCTGACACCGAAGAGGTGCCATGGCATGAGGATGGCTATTATTTGAGTAAACGACCACAGTTTACCTTAGATCCGTTGTTTCATGCAGGTTGTTACTACGTCCAAGAGGCTAGTAGTATGTTTCTTGGCGAGGTGTTGAACCAATACGTCAAGAAGGATAGCATCGTGCTGGATATGTGCGCAGCGCCTGGTGGCAAGTCCACGTTGATAAGTCAATATCTGGGTGATGAGGGACTGCTGGTGAGTAATGAAGTAGTGCGCCAGAGGGTGTTTATCTTATCGGAGAACATCCAAAAATGGGGCAATGGCAATACTATTGTGACGCACAACTACGCCAAGGATTTTGGCAATAAGTTGGAGAATCTGTTTGATTGTATCTTGGTAGATGCTCCATGTTCGGGCGAGGGTATGTTCCGTAAGGATGCGGGTGCTGTAGAGGAGTGGAGTCTGAAGAACGTTAGTGAGTGTGTAGCTCGCCAATGTGAGATATTAGACGAGGTATGGGATGCGCTGAAGCCAGGAGGAGTGTTGATATATTCGACCTGTACCTTTAATCAGGAGGAGAATGAGAAGAATGTTCAGTGGATTGTAGAGGAGTTGGGTGCAGAGGTATTGCCTGTGGCGCATGATACTAGTTGGGGAATAGTAGAAGGTAGGGTAGGTTATCATTTCTATCCACATAAGGTGAAGGGTGAGGGCTTGTATATGTGTGCATTGCGTAAGAATGGTGCACCAGGCGCAAGTTTCCGTATGCCTAAACAGAAGAATGCAGCCCCTAAGGCAAAGGTGGATGGTGAGGCAGAGATGCGTAGTTGGCTGAAGCATCCAGACAGATGGGTGATTCGTCAGCAGGAGCGTTTTATGTCGGCTTATCCATCTAAGTATAAGGATTTGATAGATTATATATCCACTCAGTTTATTTGTATAAGTACAGGTTTTGGTATTGGTGAGTTGCGCGGTAAGGGCGTTGCTCCTCAACATTCATTGGCGATGTTGAAGGATATCAATAAGCAGGCTTTCGTGTGTACAGAATTGAGTCTTGAACAGGCATTGGCATATTTGCGTACTGAAGCTATTGTATTACCAGATGTAGCTCAGGGTATGGTGTTGGTGACTTATGAGGGTGTGCCATTGGGCTTTGTGAAGAACGTAGGTAATCGTTGCAATAACTTGTATCCAAAGGAGTGGAGGATACGCAAACTATAGTTAGAGAGTTAAAAAAGTTCTATCGTGACTAAGTCACTGTTCTAACCACTTCGTTGTTCCAATAATTAGAACTTTAGAACAGCACCGCAGGTGCGCTTAGAACCTTAGAACTTTAAAACAGCACCGCAGGTGCGCTTAGAAACTTAGAACATTAGAACAGCACCGATAGGTGCGCTTAGAACTTTAGAACCGCCCTAAGGCAATGAAACTTTTGAAACATTACATAATATTTTGTTTACTACTGTTGGCGATGCCAATGGTAGCTCAGGATTGGTATTTCAGCATTAATGATCGTAGAGATGCAGAGCGTGATGCTCTGCGTGATATTCGTCGTGTGATGGTGGTGAATAATGCAGTGGTTCAGCCTAGGGCTTTTGGTCATTCTACGGTGGTAGATGGAAGTACTAAAAGTGGTATAGAGGTGGATTTGGATCGTGCATTATTGCATAGTATGTTTGCATTGACCCAGACATTGGATGAGAGTGGTGAGATGGATGTAGTGGAGTTGTTGGATGTTTCGCAAAATCGTTCTCAAAATTACTATAGTCGTGAAGTGTTAGGTACTAGTGCTGCACGTAATTTGTTGAGTCGCTATGAGGTGGATGCACTAGTGGTGTTGAATCAGTTGGTGATATATGATGTGCTAGAGAGTTTTGCGGCAGAGGAGGGTGGATATTTTGCTTATATACAGGGTTTTGCTCAATCTCATTGGAGTGTGTATTATAGGGATGCTAATAGACGTACAGAGACTTTTATGCAGGCAGATACTTTGGTGTGGGAGAGTGATGTGAAGTATACTCGTGCACAAGCGCTGAATATGTTGCCTAATCGTCAGGATGCGTTGCTGTATTTAGCGAGTGTGTTGGGTGATAAGGTAGGTGGTAGTTTGTTGCCTTCTTGGGAGCCTGTTCGTAGGTATATGTACAGCGATGATAATGTGTATGTACAGAAGGGCTTGGAGGCGTTTCGTTATCAACGTTGGCAGGAGGCTATTGGCTATTGGCGATTAGTGATAGGTTCAGGAGTTCAGGAGTTCAGAGGTTCAGGAGTTGAGTCGAATGTTGAAAGTCGAAAGTTGAAAGTTAAAGAGGATAAAAAAGCCGCAGCGGTGGCTACGGCTAATATAGCTATTGCTTATGAGCTTTTGGGCGATTATGCTTTGGCTTGCGATTATGCCAATGAGGCTTGCCGCCTTTTCGGTGCTTTGAAGACCGCTTGGGCTCGTCAGCAACAAGTGAACATACGCTACTATCAGGAGCAGCTCCAAGCGAAGATGGCAGCTCAAGGCGCTCAATAGATTTCTGTAAGAATCTCTCTATTTTGTTGAAGAAGTGTTTATCCTCTGGTGAGACCAGGGTGATAGCTTCGCCTTTGTTCTCCGCACGGGCTGTGCGGCCGATGCGGTGTACATAGTCTTCGGCATCGCGTGGTACATCGTAGTTGATGACTAGTGGTATATCGTCCACATCAATGCCTCGTGAGACGATGTCTGTGGCTACGAGTACGTCCACTTTGTTGTTGCGGAAGTCGAGCATGACTTCGTCGCGCTCTTTCTGCTCGAGGTCAGAGTGCATGGCGCGCGCGTCTATATTGTTCGCGCGTAGCGCACGCGTGAGTTCCTTGACTCCTTGCTTCTTGCCTACAAAGACAATCACCTTCTTCAACTCCTGCTCCCCTGAACTTCTGAACTTCTGAACAACAAACGCAGTTTTCTGCGCCTCGTAGATATCTACGGCTTGTTGTCGGATGCTCTCGGGTGGTCGTGATACGGCTATCTGCACTTCAGTTGGGTTGTTCATGATGGCTTTGGCCATCTTGCGGATGTTGGTTGGCATGGTGGCAGAGAACATGATGGTCTGACGGTCTTTGGGTAGTCGGTTGACTACGGCCATGATGTCGTCGTAGAAACCCATGTCCAGCATGCGGTCGGCCTCGTCAAGGATGAAGTATTTGACGCCTGAGAAATCGATGTTGTAGATATTCATCAGGGACAGTAGTCGTCCTGGAGTGGCGATGACGATGTCAGCACCTTTTTGTAGTCCAGTGGACTGGGTACCCCATGCTCCGCTGTCGTTGCCGCCGTAGATGGCTACTGATGAGAATGGTACATAGAAGCCAAATCCCTCCATCTGTTGGTCGATCTGCTGTGCGAGCTCACGAGTAGGCGCCATGATGATGGCGTTGAGTTTGTTGGGATCGTGGTTGTCGTAGAGCAGGTTGGTTAGTAGTGGAAGGATGAAGGCGGCAGTTTTGCCCGTGCCGGTTTGGGCACAGGATATCACGTCGCGTCCTTCTAGAATGACGGGTATGGTATGTTCTTGTACGGGAGTGCACTCGTCAAAGTGCATGTCCCAGAGGGCATCAAGCACCTCATCTGCTAGTGGTAGTTCGTCGAAATACATGGGTGGTGTTTAATTTTATTAGAATATAGTTGGGTGTCTCTTACTTTATCTTACTTTCCAGAGTGCCATAGGATGAGTTTGTATACGGCTAATGATAGATTCGTCTGAAAATAACAATTCTGGACTATATTTTTTTGCCACAAACGACTCTACAAATGCTTGCTCTTCATTGGTAAATTGCAAAAGCCTTTGTAAGAATTCTACTACTTCATCTTTTGCAGTCTCAAAGTCGAACGAATCACCTTTTTTAAGCATAGGTAGTAATGTGGCACGTATTTGTGAAAATTTGATTTGCTGAATACCGCTCAAATCATATGTTGTATGTGGCATTTCATTCCCTCCGACTGCTAAATAAAATAGCACAATCTTGCGCAGTAAGTCCATATCTATTGTTTGCATAAGTTCGCTATGCAACAGATTGTATACGTCGTATAAATCTCTACAAGTATGTCTTTCGATCAATGCTTTTATTTTGCTTCCAAATAGTTCAATCGGTTCTAGGGTATTAATTGTAGTGTTGTGTAAGAAGTTGATATTGGTTATTCGATACTGTGGCATAAAAATATGATGTCGCATCGAATAGTTGATTTCTATCTTGATATTATCACGATTACCACCAGCATTTTGATAAAAGAAAACCCATGAATCCAATGAGTGTGGATTCTTAGTGTTAGGGCTCAGGTTGTACCCCTGACTAGTCATATATGCCAAAATCTCTGCATTGATATTTGACCTATACTGCAACATTTCGTCTCGTGTACAATCTTTATGAAAGTCCAAGTCAATATCCACAGACAGACGTGGCATATTGAAAACAGTAAGGTTAATGGCAGTGCCCCCTTTTAACACTAAACAATCATTCAGTCTGTTGTTTTGAGCAATAAACTGTAGTACATCTACCAGTCGCAGTACCTTCTCTAAATTATCACGCAAAAAATGTGTTTCGTTTGCTAGTCGAGCAACATCGTTTTTATTATACGAGTTCATCTGTGTTTTGTTGGTTGATAGTTAGTAGATTATGAGGGAAATAGATTCGCCATGTTGCATTAAAGGTGTCACTATCTCCATCAGATGTCATATAGGTGACACTTTCTTTAGCATATGGTTGGCATATTGCAGTGATAGCTGCTGCTTTAGGAAGTTGTAGTTGCTCAAATAAAAATCCAAGCTTTTTGTATAGTGCAATTTTGTTGTATGCCTCCAAAATGGCTATTACTATTTCTTCACGAATATACTGTACGCTATGAAGGCAGTTAATTAGTTCTTCCCAGCCACCACATAGATCAATACGATCAATGCAATCAACAATTGTTCGTTCTATATTTGTAACTCGAACATGAGAATCAGCTATAGGAGTATCAACATAGATGTGTGTGGCTATACGATGAAAATGAAAGTGGTTTCCGTCAAAATCAAAGTGATTAAATGCTTGCTTTCCTCCAATACTTACATTAAAGTATATTTGGTGAGCTAGACCGTGATATTCCATTGCTGCATGATAAGCAATGTATGACGAAGGTGTAATGGCGCAACCAATTTGAAATTTGTTCGCTTCTGGGAGATGTGTGGCTATATTATTCACACAGTATAATCCACGTCGAATTTTAGAAATCAGTCCTTTGTCTTGGTAACGCAAGAGTAGTGTTTGTGCACTACGCATATTGCCTGTAATTTGCGCCACATCTTGTGGAGAAAATAGGGTTTTGCTATGTAATTTTGATAATATATCCATGGATGTGTTTCAAATTTTCAGCAAAGATACAATAAAAAGTTGAATTATCAAACAAAATCTTAAACTTTTTACGTTTTTTTTATAGAATGGTTAAATTTTTGTGTGATAATTGCAAAATGTTCAAAGTAAACAAACAAAATGTTCAAAGTCTTCGTTCAAAATGTTCAAAGTGCGCCATAGAGTGCAGTTTAAAGGACGCTCATTACACTCACTACTGTTTAGAGTTTAGAGGCGAGGTATAAAACGTAAACCAAACATCTGCGCAACATCTGCGTAAGGGGTGCTGCAAATGTCAAGTGTTAAGTGTTAAGTCGATGCGATTGGTTTGGTGCAATACCCAATACCCTTGCAATACCCTTGCAATAGGACCAACGGATCATTAGACTTCCCCGTTACCACTCCGATATTACTCTGAACCTTTCTCGAAGGGATAAACACACCACAACCGCCCTGAGTGAGCGGTTGTGAGATGGAATATCTAATGGTGTGTAGTAGAATGTTTGTTATACTAGTGAGGTTTTGTAGGCTTTGTGCATTTGGTTGTGATGCTGAATCTCCCATTGGTAATCAATCGTTCTTTGAGATTGCTGAGCTAACCACTCTTGTGCATTATTTAAGTAATCGGTTGCACTCATAAAACATAGTTTTATTTAATATTTTTGTAGCATGCTACAGATTTTCGCTGCAAAGGTAATGTTTTTTTGTGAAATATGCAACTATTGGGCTTATTTTTTCTGAAAGAGTGGACTAACAACACCACAACCGCCCTGAGTGAGCGGTTGTGGTGTATGATAAGCCCGAAGGCTAATAAATCGATTTGGTGATTAGCGCATGCCGCCACCATCGCCACTGCCGTACATCATGTCGAAACTGCCTGGACCTCCTGGGCTGGCCATGAGTACAGTATTTGCAATTACTTCAATTGCCTCAGTTTGAGGCGCGATATATACTTTTTTCATAAGTCTTAAATGTTCTAATCGCAGCTTCGCTGCTGTTCTATAGCCCTAAAGGGCTGTTCTAAAGTTCTAACTGTTTTTATTGATTGTGTTCTAAAGGCTCTAAATGTTTGGAACTTTTAGAACCCTTAGAACTTTTGAACTCGCTTTTAGAAGCGCACGCCTTGTGCGTTGAACTTCTCGCCGTTGCGAATGATGATGAGTTGACCGTTCTCAATCACCTTGATAGTGGTGTTCTCACCGTTGGTGATGTTGTCGAGACCAGTAGCTGCATCCTCACGTGTCACCACGCGCGCACGAACCTTAAGAGGATCACCATTTTTATCAGTGATAGTGAAGAGACCACACAAGCCACGTATATCTACAACTCCGTTGTACAAATAACCCTCATTACCTACGTAGTATTCGGTTGAACCATTGGTTTGACCACTTGCGCTGTAGTAACCTTGGAAGAATATTTGCACGTTCAATTCTTGGCTTCCTTCTACGCCTTGACCTGCAGCACCATCTGGTAGGATAGTAACGTTCTCAACGACGAGTTTGTCCATATTCTCTTTAGGAAGGACGAGATATGGCATACCTGCGGAGAGTTCATTCTCCTCTTTAAGGTTAATGTTGATACCTTCACCAGCTACGTGCTCGGTAACAGTACCCAGTGAGTATGCTTTACCGATGACAGAAGCAGGCATGTTGAATGGCACGCAGAGAGTGTAGTAACCATCGTTAGCGGTGAAGCTACGCTCGATAACAACATCTACGGTATTGCCAATGTTAGCTGCAATTACAGCGTCGTTGTTGCCAGTTGTGAGGGTGATGGTAATTGTTGGATATTTAACAGAGAGTTTCTTAGTATCGGTATTCCATGTGAAAATATAGTCACCTGCAATGTCTGCAACGATAGTACAGTTGTAGTCATCACCAGATTTCTGTTCGAATGTCCAACCTGTTGTTAAGCCATCGCTATTGCGTTGCATTGTTCCTTGGTTACCCCACCATTTGCCGTCTCTAGGATTGGTCATGTCTTGCACTTTAAACTTGTATTCTCCTTCCTCTAATGTGACAGTGGTAGTAACGGTTTTATCATCAACTTTAGTAAACTCATTAGCAAGTCCCCACTCATTGAATGAACCGCACAAATACCAACTTGAGCAGTCTGTACAAGTTTCTTCTGGATAAGTAACAGAGAGTTTGTTATCAGCATATGACCAAGTAAAGATATATTCACCTGTAGCATCTGGTACAATACCCGCGTTTACGTCTTTGTTATCCTCTGTCACTTTAACAAACGTCCAACCTGCGCTGTTATTACGTTTCATTTCTCCTGTGTTTGTCCAATCTTCAGTTCCTACAACCATTCTAAAGTCATTATAAACATTGCGCTCAAGTTCAACGGTTGCAGATGCCGTTTTGCCGTCCGCAGCAGGAATCAAACGTGTAGCCAATCTATCCCAACTATTCATACCGCCTGCTAAGAATACAGGTACGGGAACATTGGTGCCGTCAGGGTATTTAACAGAAAGTTTGTTTCCATCATATGTCCATGTGAAGGTGTATGTACCTGCGAGGTCGGTGATAATATGTGCTTTATCACCCTCAGAGGTAAATGTCCAATCGGTGCAATTACCACGCCACATGATGCCAGCATTCTTGTAATATATTGAATTTGCAACGATGTTGAAATGATATACACTATTAGCCTCTAATTCAACTGCAACAGAAGTTGTTTTGTGATCTGCTGCTTCTGTGAATTCTTTATCCTCACCAATGCCAACTAAAGTTACCTCTTGTGCAACAGATCCCTCTACCCAATCAGAAACAACTGCAGTGAGTTTTTTTGTAGAAACATCAAGTGTGTAGGTGATTGTACCTGTACCATCTTTTTCAATCTCAAGTTTCGTGCCAGAAGCAACTTCCCAATCGTAGGAATGGTTTCTAATAGCTTTGTAGTCATATTCTCCTGCTACGGCTGTCACTATTTTTACAAGTGTAAATTGGTTTTTGTCTGTTGCGTCTTGTACCATTTGGTTTTCCACGCTATTTACATCCCAGTGGCATCCTGTAACAGCAGCATCACCAACAATGGTATAAACAGGTGCTGCGAATGAACTAGTGGTTGTAAGTTCGATATATGTTCCATCGAATGTGATAGTAAGGTCACCATCAGCAGCAAGAACGAAACTAATGTTATTATCCTCTGCTTCAAATACATTTTCAATAGCAGATTTTAAATTACTATAACCCCATTTACCAGCCCATGTTCCATCAGTAATGCGGAACTTATAGTATTTATTTGCTTCAAGTCCAGAAACAGTGTGTGTAAATTTCTGAGTAGCATCGTTCCATGTCATTTTAATTGTATTTGGTGACCACTGTTCGTTGCCTTCGCCATCAATAGTCATACCAAATCCAGCAGCATTACCAGTGAGGTAGCGGTCAGGTGCTACGGCAGGTGTGTAAGTAGACCATTCACCAGAGCATGTGTATGAACCATTGTACCACATGTCAGTTGATTGTGTAATGGTATATAGGTCTTTGGTGTCTTCAGGAATATCTAACACTTCAGTACGAGCATTGTAATCGTTTTTACCATCTTTGCTCACACGAATGAATTGTACTTTTTGATAGCGTGCGATGTCAATATCTAATTTCCAAACATTACTTTCCCATGGAGCTAATGTCATGAGAGTGCCTAAGCCACTTTTCATTTCTCCCTCAGTGCCAGAGGCATATGCACTAATAGCAGCATCACCTTGTGTCCACCAGTTATGCTCCATCTTGCAATAGATGGTCTTGATAACAGGCTCGATGTAAGTATAGTTAGCGGTAAGTGTATATTCACCAGCAGACAAAGTTGTAATGCTGATAGGGTTCGCCGTTTTATCCACAGATGTAACACCTGTGCCTAATGTCCAGCCTGAGAAAGTATAATCTTTGAACTTTGGTGCTTCAACTGGATATGCAGTCCCTTCGCCTACAGGGACAGTTTGACTATCTTGTAGCTTTGTTGCTCCACACACCCACGTAATCTCCACATTATGTTTTGGTTCCGCAGTATAATAAGCATAGTATGTCGCATCGGCTGTAGGATTAATCGTTAAAGTAGCATCCGCTGTTTGACGTGTACCATTATCATCATACCAACCAGCAAAAACATATCCTTCTACATCAGTTTGTGCGGTCAAAGTAGTGTTTGCAGTATAACCGCAAGTAATTTTTCCAGAACTGAGAGATGTAGTTGTGGTACAAGTTTTATAGTTAGTAAATTTAAAGGAACTAGCTGTCAATGTTCCCGGGGAAGTTTTTTCCGCATAGGTAGCACCCTTGTCTGTAGAAACTTTTGCCTTAACGGTAATAGTTTTATTCATAGCACTAATGTTATCACCTACCCAACCTAAAGATAGAGTTGCATCATTACTGCCTGAAGCAGGAGTAAGCATTTGATAATGACCAGATTTAAATTCCCAATTACCCAAATTCACAGATTTAGTTCGGTGAGCAGCATTTTTTAGATTAGAAGTTCCCCAATTACCAGATCCCCAACTGTCATCATTATTAATCACAGCCATGTATGTAGCATCTGTCCACCCTGAGGTTGGTAAAGAATTATACCAAAGTTGCGTATTATTCACAACAGTCATGCTACGTGTTTCAGTATAACTACTTTTACCTATACACAACTGCTTAGAGGATTTCGACCAACCGCCTTTGTTATGGAAATAAACATAACCGCCCTTGAAAGAAGGTCCCGCCCATGCACTTGTGACACACAGGATGGCTGCAAAAAATAAGAAGATTGATTTTTTCATATAAAAGTATTTTTGAAGTTAATATATTCGTTTTATATAAGCCTAACATTCAATATTTTACCAAAACGCAATAATTGCGGTGAAATTGATAACTAATATGTAGCTACGCTACAAAATAGCATGCAAAATTAGTCAAATTTTTCATATTAAGCAAGAAAATAAACAAAAAAGTGTGATTTTTTTAATTGGAAAAGCAAAATCTTTGATTTAAGACATTGCATTTATGCGATAGCTGTGGTGTAAGGTGTAGAGGCTTGGACTTTATCGCTTTGCCCTAATATCCCTTAACTATCCTTTATATATCCCTTGGTTATCCTACACTGATCCTTCAGTGAAATTCCTATGAAATTCCTATGAAGTCCCTATGAAGTCCTTATGAAGTCCTTATGAAGTCCTTATGAAGTCCCTATGAAGTCCCTATGGAAGTAAGTGGCATGTAAGAGGCATACTATAGGCAATACGTAGGCCCCTAGCGCTACGCATGAGGTGACTAAAATTATAGTTTATTGCTGCACAAATGCATCTGTATCCCTTGCTTATCCCTTCGGTAAGGGTAGCGTAAGGGTACACAAATGACAGGGTAAAAATAGGGCATTGAAATTTAACAAATTTTAGAAAAATAAAACCCGCACGGATGCGGGTTTTATTTTAGGGTTTTAGGAGTTCTAAGGGTTCTAAAAGTTCCAAGCGCAGCGGAGCAGCTGTTCTAAAGTTCTAATCGCACCTGGCGGTGCTGTTCTAAAGTTCTAAACGCCTTCGGCTGTTCTAAGCACCCTAAAGGGTTGTTCTAAGCGCGGCAGAGCCGCTGTTCTAATGTTCTAAGCGCTTCGCTGTTCTAACTGTTGGAACCGTTAGAACCGTTGGGACCTTTCAACTGCAGCCTTCGGCTGTCACTCCCAGCCGTCAAAGACTTCTGGTCCATAGACGTTGTCTTCGTTTGCATCGTGGAGTGGTGCCCAGAGTTGAGCGAAGAATGGGTTCTTCTTAGCTACCTTATCCCATTGCCATGGACGAGCGTTAGGCTCATCCTTATATGGATAAGGCATGCACTCCTCACACCAGTGGCCACCTAGCAACACAAGGCGTGGACTTGCCGTGAACTTGTGACCCTCTGCGCACATCCATTCAAGCGGAGTATCCCAAATTGAAGATCGCTCGCTTGACTCGCTGTTGATCGCTGACGCTGTAGATCGGCCTTCGGCCTGTAGATCGCTCACAGGGCTCGCTGTAGTATTTTCTTCGGCATAGCCGAGGCACTTACCGCCACGGAAAGCTGCGGCTTTTTGCATGTCCTCAAGGGTGAAGAGTACTTTAGGCTTTTGCTCGTCATAACCATGGTCAAGGAGGGTATACTCGTCGCTATTATGTGAGAGATCCCAGTCTTTCCATTTTGGAATAGCCTTGTATGCCTCCAATGTACCATAATACGCGCTGATACGCTCGGTTTTGTTGTGCTTGATCCACCATTGTGTACCGTGCTCCTTGGACATAGCCATAGCGTACATGCCGAGTTTCACGCAGCGTGGGAAGAGCTTGGCAATCTTGGTCTTAGCCGCAAAACGGATACCCGCAGGTACAGTAGGCGACTTGGCCATCTCTTTGAAGTACTCCTTGACTGGTACATTGGCGCGGAAGTGGAGGTATTTCTCCAAGCGATCGCCATCGATATACCACATACCGTGGAAATTGCGGGTAGTGAACCAGTTGGCGTTGAAGATCTTCTCTGGGCGTGGACAGCCGATGGCATCCAAGAGGAGGCACTCAAACTCGTAGTTGGAGATGCGGTACTCTTGGCCCGAACCGATATTGTAGTAATTCTTCCAGAACTCCTCTGGTACCTCGTCGCGGCAAACACGTTCGAGGAGGCGTCCGCTGTCCTCTACAGTCGCCCACTCGAGCACGCCACGGATAGGAACGTGGAACATGATTGGGTCGTAGTTCTTGAGGATAGCTGGGTAAAGGATACCCGACTGACGAAGGGCTACCCATTGCTTGATAGGGGAGTTGGTGATGATGCGCTCTGCCTGCGCTTTGGTCAGACCATAGTGGTCGTAAGCAGACACGCAGATTGGGTCGCCAGCGCGTCCCCAGTGGAGAGGCTCGCGGCGGTCACCCATTTGAGCTACACTACCGATATACACCACCTTAGGTTGTTTGTCCTCTGGTTGAGCGAGGACAGCGTCGCGGATATTGGTAGCCGCAGAGATATTGGTGCGCAGGGTAGCCTTAGGGCGGTAGTCCGCCTGTGGAGAGACCATACCTCCGACGTGGAGGACGATATCCGCTCCTGTGACACCACGGAGGATATCATCGTAGTTGGTGAGATCGCCCCAGATGACTTCTACTTTGTCAGCGAGAGGCGCAAGTTTCTCTTTGTTTTTCTTGCTTGGGCGAGCCAAGATACGCAAGTGATATTTCTCTGGGTAGCGGAGAATCTCGGTCATACCCGCGTAGCCCATGGTGCCTGTGGCACCGGTGAGGAAAATGGTTTTCATTATGTTTTGATGTTTCAAAGTTTCAATGTTTCAGGGTTTCAAAGTTTCAAGGGGTTTAAACTTTGTGCCTTTTATTTCTGCATTTTTTAATGATTGCATAAAGAAATATATACTACCGCTCAATTTTTTTGATTGATTTAAGATTGAGTCGAAAGTGTTTTGGTCAATATAACCAATGTCATATGCTCTATAGATTTGACTTCGGACTTCTCCACAAGAACCTTTTGCAATTGACAAAAATTGCAAAAACTCTTTATTTCCATCCCGTTCAAATCCCTCTGCGATATTATCCATAATAGAACCTGCTGCTGAAGTTATTTGCCCAACAAACCGATAATCTTTACTAAATTCTGGCAACCGTGAAATAACATAAATCTCCTTAGATAATTCGCGAGCTTCTTTCCAAATCTTCAAATCTTCAAAACAAGTTGCTTTCATATCTTTCTATTGGTCTTTGGAACTGTTAGAACTGTTGGAACTGTTAGAACTGTTGGAACTATTAGAACCGTTGGAACCGTTAGAACCTTTTATCATTTCTTAGGATGTACGAGTTGTTGCCATTTTTGTTTGGCGAACTGAAGAGGATGGTTGATGAGGAACATACCCCAATGGTCGTTCTCCTCTGCTACAGATTGCTCTACCTGTAACTCAGAGGCTTCCGCTGCCTTGTTGGAAATGAGCAACAACTGATCACCTATCTCCAACTCTGATGTACCCGTAGGCACAAAGAAATCTTCGCCTCGGCGAACCATGATGACCAGCGATTTTTTGACGAAAGTGAAATCCTTGAGGCAATTACCCTTGGACAACATTTTCTCGGTGACAACCAGTTCGGTGGCAACCGATTCGACTTCCTCAGGTAAGTCGATGTCGAAATATTGAAGTTTCTTTTGTACTACAGGTGGTTTGGTCAGGCGGAGCTTCTTGGCCATGAACGAAAGTGATGTACCCTGTACGATGAGCGAGATGAGTGTGCAGAGGAAGACTACATTGAAGATGAGATCTGCATGTGGCACCTCGTGAGCTTTGCACATGATGGCAAAGATAATAGGTACAGCACCCTTGAGTCCGACCCAACTGAGCATGAGTTTATCTTGTCCGTTGTATTTCTTGAACGGAATCATACAAATTAGGACGGATATAGGTCTAGAGAAGAAGATCATGACTAGACTGATGATGATACCAGTAAGTAGAACCTCTGTTTGGAAAAGCTCGTGTGGCTTGACCATGAGTCCAAGGACGAGGAAGATGATGAGCTGGCTGAGCCAAGTGAGTCCGTCGAAGAAGTTACGCGTTTGTTTTTTACGTGTGAACTTGCTGTTACCAATCACTAAACCGCCGATATACACCGCTAGGTAAGTGTTACCCTTGAGATAATAGGTGGCGGAGAAGATGAAGATACATGCGGTAAGCACCATGATAGGGTAGAGTGACTCGTTGCTGAGTTTGGATTTACGCATGAGACTGACGATGACTTTACCAAAAATGAAACCCATGACGGCACCCATAACTAATTGTACGACAATGTCTTGTATGACAGTTAGTCCGGTGACGTCGCCTTGTGTGGCAGTGACTACTCCGATGAGTGTGGTGGTGAGGACGTATGCCATAGGGTCGTTGGCACCAGACTCAAGTTCAAGGAGTGGTCGTAGGTTATGTTTGAGTCCAATACCGTTGGTTCGTAGTATGGAGAACACGGAGGCGGAGTCAGTGGAAGACATGGTGGAAGCCATGAGTAGTGCTACAGGGAAAGAGAGAGTAGCAAAAGCTTCGAAAGCTCCAAAAACATAGTAAATGCATACTCCCGTGATGAGCATTGTGAGTAGCACTCCCACGGTGGCTAGTGTGAGGCCAGGAGCAATGACAGGTCGTATGTCGGAGAGTTTGGTGTCCAATCCACCAGAGAAGAGGATGATACACAAAGCAATGGTTCCGATGGCTTGTGCGGAACCTACGTTGAGCATATATCCCACTTCTTCTTCGTTGAAGAGTTTGCCAATACCGTCAGGTCCGAAGAGCATACCGACTGCCAAGAAAAGGAAAAGTGCAGGGATACCGAACTTGTAGCCAATCTTATCGGTGAAGATACTGGCAAAGAAGAGGAGAGATAGTACGAGTAGTACGAGTTCTACTTGCATGAACATAAACGCAGCAGTGCTGCGGTGTTAGTGGCCCTAGTGGGCATTTATAATAAGAGTTATAGAGGTTATCTCCTGATGCCAAAGACCTCTGCAATAGCCTCTTGCCAAACGTCAAGTGGGTTGTAGCCAGAGACGATTTGAGGAAGACCTTTCATTGGGCAGAGAACAACTGTAGGATAACTGTTCACGCCAAACAGAGCCGCTAGCTCAGGTTCTTCTTCTGCATCAAGGGTATATACGTAGATTTGGCCCTTGTATTGCTCAGCTACTTGCTCGAGGATAGGATGCAACTTCTTGCACCATCCACACCATGTGGTAGAGAAGTCAATGATACATGGTTTGTCACCCAAATACTTCCATCTAGGTTTTGATGAATCGTCAAAGTAACAAACTTTCTCCTTAAAGTCTTCTGTTGAAAGGTAAGTAAGACCTTTAGCGGATGCAGAGAGTGTGCAAAACACTACTGCAATGAGTAATAATACACTTTTTTTCATAATTTTTGTGATTTTGGGCGCAAAGTTACAAAAAAAATCGTAACTTTGCAAACTTTTTAAAATTTTTATCTCGATTAATGACGATGGATGCTATAATAGTTTCAGATTTACGTAGCGCATTGATACCGTTTTTGGATAAAACGCCAAAGGGGCAGTTGTTTGTTGTAGTGGATGAAAACACCTCCACAAAATGTATGCCAGTGGTGGCAGAGGCATTGGGAGAAGTAGCATACGAAACCATAGTGATACCTGCAGGTGAGAGTCACAAGACTCTTGCTGCGGTGGAACAGATATGGAATGCCTTGTATAATCATCAGGCTACTCGTGAGGCCTTGCTGCTGAACGTGGGAGGCGGTATGGTGACCGATTTGGGCGGTTTTGCTGCGGCGACCTATAAACGCGGTATTCGCTATGTGAATATCCCTACCAGTTTGCTGGCTATGGTGGATGCATCGTCGGGCGGAAAAACCGGTTTTAACTATCTAGGCGTGAAGAATATGATAGGCAGTTTTGCTATGCCTGAAGATACCTTGGTTTACTTGCCGTTATTGGAGAGTTTGCCGGTGCAAGAATGGTTGAGCGGTTATGCGGAAATGTTGAAGCACGGATTGCTGAAAGATGAGGCGCATTGGACAGAGTTGTTGGCGTTGGAAGTGGATGATAATGAGTGTGTTATGTCAGGTGAGTTGTTGGCCGAAAACATAGCCGTGAAAGAGCGAATAGTGGAGGCCGATCCGAAGGAAAAAGGGCTGCGAAAATTGTTGAATTTTGGACATACTGTAGGTCACGCAATAGAGGAGGCTTATCACGCTGAAGGCAAGGATGTGAAGCATGGTTATTGTGTGCTGTGGGGTATGGTGGCAGAGCTCTATCTGAGCGTGGTGAAGATGGGATTGGATAAGGAAGTGCTGCGTCAGATGAGTAGCGTGATGCTGGCGTATTACGGTCGTCCTGAATGCAACTGCAAGGATAGAGAGCGACTGGTGGAGTGGATGATGAAAGATAAGAAGAATAGAGTGGCAGGAGAGATCAACTTCTCGCTGCTGCGTGCTATAGGTGACGGCGTGGTGGATCAGACCGTGACAAGAGAAGAGTTGGATGAGGCGATGGAGTATTTGTTCTCACTATAGTGAGAGTTAAAAGAGTTCTAAAGTTCTAATCGCCCTTGCGGGCTGTTCTAAAGTTTTAGGGGTTTTGAAGGGTTGAAAAATCTTTGATTTAAGGCACTTTGTGTTTTTTGGTGAGAAAAAGTAAACCTTAACTTGGCCGAAAAGGCCGTTTATTTGCGTTTTAAGCGCATTTCTTGATTTTTTCGTAAAAGGTATTGCGTATGTGAAGAAAAAGTTGTATCTTTGCATGCTTTTTGCGTGAGTATAACTAGTATAACTAGTTGGGCTGGCAGAACTAGTGTGGCTGGCAGAGCTAGTACCTCTAGTAGTGCTAGTAAGACTAGCGACAGAAACAGAAAATAAATAAAAAATCAAATATATGGAAGAATTGAATCAAGCAATTGAACAACAAGAGAAGTATGATGGTTCGAGTATTCAAGTGCTCGAGGGTCTAGAAGCAGTTCGTAAACGTCCTGCGATGTACATCGGCGATATCTCGCTGAAAGGTTTGCACCACTTGGTATACGAGGTGGTGGATAACTCTATAGATGAGGCCTTGGCTGGTTTCTGTAGTATGATTGAAGTGACAATCAACGAGGATAACTCAATTACTGTACAAGATAACGGTCGTGGTATCCCAGTTGATATGCACCCAAAAGAGAAGAAGAGTGCATTGGAGGTGGTTATGACCGTGTTGCACGCTGGTGGTAAGTTCAACAAAGACAGCTACAAGGTCTCTGGCGGTCTCCACGGTGTGGGTGTGAGCTGTGTGAACGCGTTGTCAACCAAATTGCATGTAGAGGTTCGTCGTGATGG
The DNA here is from genome assembly GCA_017391525.1 of Paludibacteraceae bacterium. Classification (GTDB taxonomy): domain Bacteria; phylum Bacteroidota; class Bacteroidia; order Bacteroidales; family Paludibacteraceae; genus Colicola. The sequence goes on from JAFOYE010000009.1 coordinate 29,501, forward strand.
TAAGATTCACGCACAAGATTATGCAACAGGTAAACCGTTGGCTCCTGTGAGTGTGATTGGCACTTATGGCGAGGGTGAGGGTACCGGTACTCGTGTACAATTCTGGCCTGATGGTAGCATCTTTACTGAGACCGTATATAAGTACGAGATCTTGGCTAACCGTATGCGTGAGTTGGCGTACTTGAACGCTGGTGTACGCATTAGTTTGACCGACAAACGTGAGAAGAATGAGGATGGTAGCTACAAGGGCGAGATCTTCTATTCAGAGGAGGGTTTGAGTGAGTTCGTTCGTTATATCGACGACAACCGTACTCCGCTGATCTCAGATGTGATCCACTTGAATACTGAGAAGTATGGTACTCCAGTAGAGGTGGCAATCTTGTACAATACTGATTTTAGCGAGAACGTATATTCATATGTAAACAATATTAATACCATCGAGGGTGGTACACACGTAGCAGGTTTCCGTGCAGCGTTGACCCGCGTGATGAAGAAGTATGCTGACGAGAGCAAGATGCTTGAGAAAGCAAAACTGAAAGACAAAGATGGTAATGCAAATATCGATGCTAACGACTTCCGCGAAGGTTTGACCGCTATCATCAGCGTGAAGGTGGCTGAGCCACAATTCGAGGGTCAGACTAAAACCAAGTTGGGTAACTCAGAGGTGGCAGGTATGGTATCATCTGCTGTGAGCGAGGCATTGAGCAACTACCTAGAGGAGCACCCAGATGATGCTAAGAAGATCGTAGAGAAAGTGATCTTGGCTGCTCAAGCTCGTATTGCAGCTCGTAACGCTCGTCAAAGCGTGCTCAGAAAGTCTCCATTGGGCGGCGGTGGTTTGCCAGGTAAATTGGCAGACTGCGAGAGCAAAGATCCAGCTGAGTGCGAGTTGTTCCTTGTGGAGGGAGATTCTGCGGGTGGTACCGCTAAGACTGGTCGTGATCGTAAGATTCAAGCTATTTTGCCATTGCGTGGTAAGATCTTGAACGTAGAGAAAGCGATGGAACACAAGGTATTCGAGAGCGAGGAGGTAAGAAACATCTTCACTGCATTGGGTATCACTTTTGGTACAGAGGATGATCCTAAGGCATTGAACTTGAGTAAGATCCGTTATCATAAAGTAATCATCATGGCCGATGCTGACGTGGACGGTGCGCATATCGCGACATTGATCATGACATTGTTCTTCCGTCACTTGAAGGCTGTGATTGAGCAAGGTCACTTGTATATCGCGATGGCTCCATTGTACTTGTGCAGCAAGGGTAACTACAAGGAGTATTGCTGGAATGATCAACAACGTCATGAGTTCATCATGAAGCATGCTAATGGTGACGAGCGTTTGATCAAGACTCAACGCTACAAAGGTCTTGGTGAGATGAGTGATGAGCAATTGTGGGAGACCACTATGGACCCAGCTCGCCGCTTGTTGAAGAAAGTGACTATTGAGGACGCTGTAGAGGCAGATCGCACTATTGCTATGTTGATGGGTGATGATGTGGCTCCACGTCGTGAGTTTATCGAGAAGAACGCTACTTACGCTAAGATTGATGCGTAATTTAGTTTAGAGTTTAGGGTTTAGGGATGAAAGTAGCGGTTTATTGTAGTGCGAAAGATCGTATCCCCAGCGAGTATTTGGCGCTGGGAGATACGCTTGGCAAGTGGATTGCTGAGTCAGGATACACTTTGGTGTATGGTGGTGCTACAGGTGGCTTGATGACTCGCGTGAGCAATGCAGCTAAAGCAGCGGGTGCGCGAGTAGAAGGCGTGATACCGCAGCGAATCATTCAAGCTAAACGTATGGCTGATAATTGCGACGAAATGCATGTGGTGGACAATATGAGCCAACGCAAGCAGATGATGCGCGAGATAGCTGACTGTTTCGTGTGTCTGCCGGGTAGTTATGGCACTATGGACGAGATGATGGACGTAGTGGCTAGCGGCACGGTGGATGAACATCGCAAACCCATCTTTGTACTAAACTATAAAGGTTTCTATGAGGGCTTGAAGCAACAAGCACACCACATGCGTGAACTAGGGTTCTTACCCCCAATAGAGCAATATGCTCCACAGTTTGTAGATACCATGGACGAACTGCAGGAGAAGATCAAAAAAGTAAAATCATAATCAAGAATTAAATAAGGAATATGCAAAAGACCAAAGTTTTTGAGCAATGGTTGTTGGATCAACAAGCAATGATCGTTCGCTACCGTGAGGTGGAGAAGGGTGCTGTGTTGGCAGAGTATAAGGAGTTGCAAGTAGTAGTATCTTCTGCTGAATTTCAAGCAAAGAAGAAACTATTGACAACTACCAAGTATGCAGATACGTCAGAGGGTAAGACAATGGCGCAATACAAGAGTCTGAAGTCAAAAGGATCGGTGTTGCTGTATCGTATGTTCCACAAGGAGTCTTGGAAAGCGAAGGCTGATGTGGCAGCATATTTGGAATTGCTAGCGCAAGTGCAGACACCAGAGTTTCAAAAAGAGCACGCTTTCTGGAAGAACGAGAAACGTTGGTGGACGACCGCAGAGGGTGCTCAAGAGAAGCGTTTTGAAGAATTGAAGAAGCATAAGGATGTGTTGTTCTTTGAGCAACATACAGAGGCCGAGGTGGCTGAGTTGGAGAGCTATAAACTAGTATGGAAAGATGAGTTTGATGGTAGCGCGATGAGTGCTAAGTGGGAGACTGGTTGGGTTTATCCAGCAGGCTTGCAAGCTAACCATTCGCACGTGAATGAGCAACAGGCTTATGTGAAAGGAGCTAACACCAAGGTAGGTGGTAGTGCGATGACAATAAGCACAAAGAAAGAGGCATGCAATGCTGCGGCATGGCATCCAACCAAGGGAATGCTGAAGCATGATTTTGCGTATACCAGTGATGTGTGGCATAGCACAGAGGGTGTGAATCACGCAGCTGGTGTGGTGCAAGTGAAGGTGGCATGTTCTGGAGATGTTAGACATGCGATATGTCTTACAGCACCTAAGATGCAACACGTGCTGCCAATCATGCATGCAGCGTCCGTAGCGAAGGGCTACTTCATCTACACATTGGTGTGGAATGAGAATGAGGTGGTAAGTTATGTAAATGACCAAGAAGTGTCTCGCGGCAAGAATACCATGAAGGGCGAACCTATGCATATATTAATGCGCAGTTATTTGTCTGCTAGCATGAAGGCTGGCAAGGGCTCTTTAAGTGTGGATTGGGTAAGGGTTTATGGTAGAGAGTTGAATGTTGAGAGTTGAATGTTGAAAGTTGAGAGTTGAAAGTTTAAGGATATGTTTTTGATTGCAGGGCCATGTGCCATAGAGAGTCGTGAGATTGTGATGCAGACGGCAGCCACTCTGAAAGAGGTGTGCGAGCGTTTGGGCATTCAGTTGTACTTTAAGTCGTCGTTCGATAAAGCTAATCGTACTAGTCCATCTATGCGTGGCGTAGGTATGGAGAAAGGATTGGAGATATTGAAGGAGGTAAAGCAGACGTATGGACTTCCTATCCTAACTGATGTGCATGAGTCTTGGCAATGTGCCAAAGTGGCCGAGGTGGCTGATGTGCTTCAGATACCTGCCTTCTTGGCACGTCAAACGGACTTGTTGGAGGCTGCGGCTAAAACAGGCAAGATCGTCAATGTGAAGAAAGGTCAGTTTATGGCTCCATGGGATATGCGTGGTGCGATAGCAAAGATCAAAGGTGCCTCTGATGATAAAGCAGTGGTATGGTTGACAGAGCGTGGTTCAAGTTTTGGCTATGGCAATATCGTGGTCGATATGACCTCATTGGTAAAGATGCGCGAGTATGGTTGCCCTGTGGTGTTTGATGCGACTCATGCTGTGCAACAGCCTAGTAGTCAAGCCGGTGTGACAGGCGGTAATCGTGAGATGGTGCCACATTTGATGCGTGCAGCCTTGGCTGTAGGTATCGATGGATTGTTCCTGGAGGTTCATCCTGATCCAGATAAGGCCATCTCTGATGCAGCTAATCAGGTGCGATTGAGCGATATAGAAACGATATTAGAACAAGCTTTAGCAATAGACAAACTGAATAAGCAATTGTTAGGATTATGACATACGCAGAACGAGCAAAACAGATTTTTCAGGAGGAGATAGTAGAACTCCAACGCTTGCAGGAATCGATTGACCACAGTTTTGACGAGGTGGTAGAGGTGCTCTATGCCTGCAAGGGCAAGGTTGTGATCATGGGTATCGGTAAGACGGGTATTATCGGTCATAAGATGGCCGCATCGTTTGCTTCTACCGGTACGTCGTCTATTTTCGTTAATGTGGCGGAGGCGATGCATGGTGATTTGGGAATGATCAATGCAGAAGATGTGGTAATCTTGGTGAGCAATAGTGGTTCGACCAATGAGATATTGAATGCTATCGATCCGGTTCATCGTATAGGTTGTACGATCGTAGCTTTGACGGGTAACTTGCAATCTCCATTGGCACAGCGTTCGGATTATGCTTTGTCTGTGCATGTGGACAAGGAGGCATGTCCGTTGGGTTTGGCTCCAACGACTTCAACAACGGCAACTTTGTTGATGGGTGATGCATTGTTGGTATGTCTGATGGAGAAGCGTAAGTTCCAAGCTGAAGATTTCTCTGTCTATCATCCTGGAGGTGCTTTGGGCAGAAAATTGTTGGGTCGTGTGAAGAACTTTATGTCAGTAGATGTGCCACGTGTGCAAGTGGATACTGCCTTCCGCGATTTGGTATGCGAGATGAGTGACAAGCATCTGGGTATGACGATGGTGTACGAGGGAGACAAATGCGTGGGTATCATCACAGATGGTGATGTTCGACGTGCAATCCAACGATATGAAGATGTGAAGATTACAGCTCAGCAGATCATGACTCCATCCTATAAGGTGATTACGCAAGACGCGTTGTTGACCGATGCGCTAGCTGTGATGGATACATATAATATTACCACTTTGGCTGTGACAGCGAATGAGGGAAGTACTGAAATTATCGGTATCATTTCTATCCACCATATTATAGATTTTAAATAAACAAAGAAATGATAATTCATCTTTCAAATACAATAACCAATGCGAATGCTCAAGCGTTAGCAGAAGAGTTGGACGCATTGTTGATATCTAAACCAGAGCATCATGTATTGGTGACTTCACATACGATGCATACTGTACCAGCTGAGTTGTCTGGTATGGTTCTTGAAGCATGGGATATGCCAACAGATATGCAGTTGTCATCTCGTTTGTATCAACCTCATACTCATCGTGTGATGATAGGTGATACCTATATCGGAGGTGATGGTCAGAATCAGTTGATGATAGCAGGCCCTTGCGCAGTAGAGAGCCGTGAGCAGATAGAGCAGTCATGCCAGATGCTTCAAGGCTTGGGTATTCGTGTGCTACGTGCAGGTTGTTATAAACCTCGTACTTCACCATACACCTTCCGTGGTATGGGTGAGGATGGTTTGATGTTGCTAGCAGAGATGCGTGATAAGTATGGTGTGCTGATAGCTACCGAGATGCGTGATGCTACTCATGCGGATAAGGTGGTGGAGTATGCTGATATCGTGCAAGTGGGTGCGAAAGCGATGTATGATCATGGTTTGTTGACCGCTGCGGGTCAGTGTGGTAAGCCTGTGATCTTGAAGCGTGGTTTTTCATCTACCTTGCAGGAGTTAGTGCATGCTGCTGATTTTGTGATGAGTTGTGGCAATGAGCAAGTGATCTTGTGCGAGCGAGGAATTCGCAGTTTTGAGACTCAGACTCGTTTTACCTTGGATCTTTGCGGTGTGTCATGGTTGAAGGAGCATTGTAATCTGCCTGTGATCTTAGACCCTAGTCATGCGATGGGTTATGCTTATGGTGTGGCAGATTTGGCACGTGCTTGCACAGCGATGGGTGTGGATGGATTGTTGATAGAGACTCATCCTAATCCATGCGAGGCAAAGAGTGATGCTGCTCAGCAGTTGAGTCATGAGCAATTTGAAGCGATGTATAAGAGTCTTGGTGTTGTCGCAGGTGCGGTAGGAAAAAGACTTGTATAATATATAATAAGGAGATACAGCTATGAATACAATTGTATCAAAAAGATTCTTTTCAGAGAATGTAGCTGAATTGGTAGTAGAAGCGCCATTGATAGCGCGTAGTAGAAAAGCGGGTCACTTTGTCATTGTTCGTGTAGACAAGAATGGTGAGCGTATGCCGTTGACCATATCTGATGCGGACGTGGAGAAAGGCACCATCACATTGGTGGTACAGCGTATAGGTGTGTCATCCACTAAGTTGTGTGCTTTGGAGGTAGGTGATCAGGTGGCCGATTTGGTTGGACCATTGGGCAAGGCTACTGATATCAAGAAGTTTGGAACAGTGGTGTGTGCTTGCGGCGGTGTAGGTGCAGCGCCAATGTTGCCTATCGCTAAGGCTTTGAAGGAGGCAGGCAACCGTGTGATAACCGTGTTGGCAGCACGCACAGCAGAGTTGGTGATATTGAAAGACCAGTTGGAAGCCGTATCAGATGAGGTGATTGTGATGACCGATGATGGTTCGATGGGTCAAAAAGGTTTGGTGACTACTGGTGTGGAGCAAGTAATCAATCGTGAGCAAGTGGATAAGTGTGTGACGATTGGTCCTGCTATTATGATGAAGTTTGTGGCTCTGACCACTAAGAAATATAATGTACCTACCGAAGCTAGTTTGAACACCATTATGGTGGATGGAACGGGTATGTGTGGTGCATGCCGTGTAACAGTGGCAGGTAAGACGAAGTTCGTGTGCGTGGATGGTCCTGAGTTTGATGCTCATGCGGTGGATTTTGATGAGATGTTGACTCGTTTGCGTCAGTATAAGGAGGAAGAGAGTCTTAGTTTAGTTCAGGAGTTCAGTAGTTTAGGAGTAGCGTCTGAACAAGTGCAAAGCACGCTGAACAGCGGAGCGTCTGAACCTTCAGCTGCGCCAACGGTGGCTCCGTTTGAGGGAACAGCCAAGGATCGTGTGGCTATTCCTCGCGTGAAGATGAACGAGTTGGAGCCAGAGGAGCGTGTCAAGTCGCTATACAACGAGGTGAATAAAGGACTCACTTTTGAGCAAGCTGTGACCGAAGCGCATCGTTGTTTGAACTGTAAGAAACCAACTTGTGTGGATGGTTGTCCAGTGAATATCAATATCCCAGGTTTCATCAAGCAATTGGAAATCGGTAATGTGTTAGGTGCTGCGGAGGTGATCGCTCAAAGTAGTACTTTGCCAGCCGTCTGTGGTCGTGTTTGTCCACAAGAGAAGCAGTGTGAGGCACAATGTATCCATTTGAAGATGGGTAAGGAGGCTGTGGCGATCGGCTACTTGGAGCGTTTTGTGGCAGATCATTCTGCGTTGAAAGTTGAAAGTCCAGCGTTGAAAGTTGGCAAGAAAGTGGCCGTGGTAGGTAGTGGTCCTGCAGGTTTGGCTTTTGCTGGTGATATGGCTAAGTATGGCTATGATGTGACAGTTTTTGAGGCCTTGCACGAGATAGGTGGTGTATTGAAATACGGTATACCTGAGTTCCGTTTGCCTAATAATGTGGTGGATCGCGAGATAGAGGGTCTACGTGCATTGGGTGTACAGTTTATGGCGGATACGATTGTGGGTAAGACCTTGAGTATAGATGATTTGCAGGCAGAAGGTTATAAGGCCGTATTTGTGGGTAGTGGTGCTGGTTTGCCACGTTTTATGGGTATTCCAGGTGAGAACTTGAATGGCGTGTTGTCTTGCAACGAATATTTGACTCGTGTCAACCTGATGCATGCAGCATCTCAGGAATCCGATACTCCAGTATTGCATGCCAAGAATGTGGCTGTGATAGGTGGCGGAAATACAGCAATGGATGCGGTACGTACAGCTAAGCGCCTAGGAGCAGAGCGTGCGATGGTAATCTATCGTCGTAGCGAGGACGAGATGCCAGCACGTATCGAGGAGGTTCGTCATGCTAAAGAGGAGGGTGTGGAGTTTATGACTCTGCATAATCCTATCGAATATCATGCGGATGAGAATGGTCGTGTGAAGGAAGCGGTGTTGCAGGTGATGGAATTGGGTGAGCCTGATGAGTCCGGCAGACGAAGTCCAGTGGCCGTGGAAGGAAAGACAATAACGGTTGCTGTGGATGAAGTGATCGTGAGTGTAGGTGTAAGTCCTAATCCGCTTATCCCTTCTAGTGTAGAAGGACTCGAAGTATCCAAAAAAGGTACTATCGTGGTAAATGATCAGATGCAGTCGTCTATACCGATGTTGTTTGCAGGTGGTGATATTGTTCGTGGTGGAGCGACCGTTATTTTAGCTATGTCCGATGGTCGTAAAGCAGCAAAAGCTATGCATGAATATTTGTCAAATCAATAAGAATATATGAAAAAGATCGTATTATACGTATTTGTATTATTGGTGTTCGCTGCATGTCAACACCCTCGTATAGTCATCAGCAAGAGCAGCAAGATACATATGATAGATTCCAGTTTGGATGAAGTGGCAGATAAAGAATATATGGAGTATTTGGCTCCTATCAAAGCTGATTTGGAAGAGCAATTGAATGTGAAGATAGGTTATGCTCCAGAAGATTTAAAAGTGCATCAACCTGAATGTACCATGCTCAATTGGGCGACCGATGCGCTCTTGGCTATGGCTAGACAATATAGTCCAGAACCAGTAGATATAGCAGTGGTTAATATAGGCGGTATGCGTTGTAACTGGGGTAAAGGTAATATTACCTTTAAGCATGTGTTTGAATTGATGCCTTTTGACAATGAGTTGGTGGTGTTGACTTTGTCCGGTCAAGATTTGTTGGAGTTATGCCAAGTCTTCGCTAAGATCGGCGGAGAAGGTGCTGCAGGAATGCGAATCAAAGTCAGCAACGGCGTGGTGACTGAGGCTACGATTAATGGCGAAGCCATAGATCCAACTAAACAATATACGGTGGCTACTAGCGATTATTTGAGTCAAGGAAACGATGGAATGTTGCCTCTTGCGAAATATACGCATATGTGGAAATCGGAGCAAAAAATCAGAGATTTGTATATCGAGTATATCCAACAAAAAGGTGTGGTAGAGTCTCAGATAGATGGACGATTTGTGATAGAATAAATAATATAATAGATACATGAAGAAATTTTATATGGTCATGGCGCTTTCATGCGCATGGGTGGCTGGTATGGCTTGCACCAATTTTGTGGTGGGTAAAAAAGCATCAGTAGATGGTAGTACGATGGTATCATACGCAGCTGATAGTTATTCTTTTTATGGTTATTTGCATCATTCTCCTGCAGCGGATCATGCTCCAGGAACCATGCGTGAAGTAAAGGATTGGGATACAGGTAAACCCTTGTGTAGTATTCCACAAGTGGCTCATACCTACAATGTAGTGGGTAATATGAACGAGCATCAATTGACTATTGGTGAGACTACTTGGGGTGGTCGTCCAGAGTTGGAGACTGGTGAAGGAATCGACTATGGATCATTGATTTATATCGCTTTGGAGCGTTGCAAGACTGCTCGCGAGGCTATCAAGTGTATGACAGATTTGGTAGCAAAATATGGTTATGCAAGTAGTGGTGAGACTTTCTCTATTGCCGATCCAAATGAGGTATGGTTGATGGAGTTGATAGGTAAAGGTCCTGGTCAGAAAGGTGCCGTATGGGTAGCTACTCGTATACCAGATGATTGTATTGCAGCACACGCTAACCAAGCACGATTCACAACCATTAACTTCAAGGATAAAGAGAACTGGATGTGGAGCAAGGATGTGGTGAAGTTCGCTCGTGAGAAGGGTTACTTTAGTGGTAAGGATAAGGACTTTAACTTCCAAGAGGCATATGCGCCATACGATTTCTCTGGTTTGTATGCGTGCGAGGCACGCGTTTGGTCATTCTTCCGTAAGTTCTCAGACGATATGGACAAGTATTTTGATTTTGCATCAGGTAAGACTTTTGTAGAGACAGGTGGCAAGTGTGCTGGTGAGCGTATGCCATTGTATATCAAGCCAAACCACAAGGTGAGTGCACAAGAGTTGAAGGATTGTATGCGTGATCAATACGAGGGCACTCCATTGGATATTACTCAAGGTCCTGATGCAGGTCCATGGAGCAGCAAACTGCGTTATGGCTCGTTGGGCTTTAAGTTGGATTCTGTGCAATACTGGTTTGAGCGTCCAATCGCTACCCAACAAACAGCATGGTCCTTCGTAGCACAAATGCGTGGTTATGAGAGCGCTAAGGCAGGTGGTATATTCTGGTTTGGTGTGGATGATGCTGCATCTACTGTGTATGTGCCTATGTACAGCACAATCACCGAGGTACCTAATTGCTTTGCTCAAGGCAATGGCGATATGTATAATTATTCTTCGACCTCTGCATGGTGGACATATAATATCGTGGCTAACTGGGCATATACCAAGTATTCAGCTATGATGCCTGATATCAAGAAGGTACAGGCAGCTTGGGAGGATAAGTTTAATGCACAAGTGGAGGCCGTGGATGCTCATGTGGCAGAAATGGATCCTGCTAAAGCTACTGAGTTCTTGACTAAGTACTCAAATGCACAAGCAGAGGAGTCTACTGCAGCGTGGAAAGACTTGGGTATCTATCTGTTTGTGAAGTATTTGGACGGTCAAGAACGCAAGGAGAAAGACGGTGAGTTTTTGCGCAATGCATATGGCCAACCAGAGAGCCCTAATCGTGTACCTTACCCAGTAGATTTTCAAAAGAGTATCTACAAGAATGTGGCTCATGAGTAAATAGTTGAATGTTTAAAGTTGAAAGTTTAAAGTTTAAAGGCAAGGAAATATGAATATACAAGGATTGCAACCAAAGGAGGTTTTCTCTATTTTCCATGAGATTACCCAAGTGCCTCGCCCTTCTAAGCGCGAAGGTAAGATTATCGAGTGGCTTAAGGCATTCGCCGTAAAGCATAATTTGGAACATACTGTTGACGGAGCTGGCAATATCGTCATGCGTAAGCCTGCTACTCCTGGTTACGAAACTAAACCAGGTGTGATTCTACAAGCACATATGGATATGGTGTGCGAGAAGAACAACGACACCATACACGACTTCGACAACGACCCTATCAAGACTTATATTGATGGCGATTTCATCAAAGCTCAGGGTACCACCCTAGGTGCAGATAATGGTATTGGTATGGCATTGATGTTGGCAGCTATCACTTCGGATACATTGAAGCACCCTGCATTGGAGTGCCTCTTTACCGTGGATGAGGAGACCGGCTTGACCGGTGCTTTCCGTTTGCAAGACGGTTGCCTACAAGGCAAGCAACTCATCAACCTCGACTCAGAGGACGATGGTCAAGTGTTCATCGGCTGTGCAGGTGGTATTGATACGCTGGCGAAAATGCACTACCAGCCTCTCGCCTTATCGCCTAATAGCCTCATCGCCTTACAAATTAAAGTCGGCGGATTGATGGGTGGTCACTCAGGCGATGATATCAATAAAGGTCGTGGTAATGCCAATAAGATTTTGGTGCGTTTCCTCTATCAAGTGATGCAAGCTACTGATATGCAATTGGCTATGATCAATGGCGGTAACTTACGCAACGCGATTGCTCGTGAGGCAGAGGCGGTAATTACTATTCCAATGGCATACAAAGAGGATATCCGCATTATGCTCAACCACTATATCGCTACAATCGAGCAAGAGATTGGCGATGTAGAGAAGGATTTTGCGATGAGTCTTGAGACTACCGATATGCCTGCGACTATTATTCCTGCGGATAAAGCGAAAGTGTTAATTCAGGCGCTTTATGCTTGCCCTCATGGTATGACTGCTATGTCTAAGACAATGCCAGGACTAGTGGAGACATCTACTAACCTTGCTAGTGTGAAGATGCGCGAGGATGACAAGGGTGCGTATATAGAGATCAATACTAGCCAACGCTCATCTATCGAGAGCAAGAAGCACGATATCAAACAAATGGTAGAGTGCGCTTTGGCATTGGCTTGTGACGAGGTTACTCACGGCGATGGTTATCCAGGTTGGGCTCCAAACCCACAATCTCCATTATTGGAGGTAACCAAGAAGGCTTACGCAGACCTCTTTGCAGCAGAGCCAAAAGTATTGGCTATCCACGCAGGATTGGAGTGCGGTTTGTTCTTGGAGAAGTATCCATACTTGGATATGGTGTCCATCGGTCCTCAAATGTTCGGTGTCCACTCTCCTCAAGAGCGCTTGAGCATCGCTTCTACAGGCAAATGCTGGGAGTGGTTGAAACGCATCTTGGAGGCCTGATAGATATTTGTCACTAAACAGTAGGCGCAAAGCGTGTAAACTAGCTATGAACTATAAGTGATGAGTGATAAGTTTCTGCGGACTTTTTTAGGAGGGCTGTGAAAGTGTCCGGAGAAAGTCCGTGGAGTGGAGGTGATAAGGTTATTAGGTGATAACGCGAATCCGCATAATCGAGTGAAAAAGAATCGGTTATGCGGATTTGTTATTTGTGTGGAGGAGAAAAAACAAAGACAGTATTTAGGGTTTTTAGGGTATATAGGGTAAATGAGAAATGCCCCTAAATACCCTATTTACCCCAAATACCCACGCTATATTTTCGAAGAAAGATCGGTGAACATTCTAAGTGGTATCGAAGTGGTAACGGTATTGCTATTGGACAAGCAAGGTCTCTGAATCACATAGTTATCACATACTGATCTCATAGTAATCATATAGTGATGGTGGATTATGAACCCGTAATGAACCCGTAATTGGTTAGATGGTGTAGAGTGTAAGGTGTAAAGGCGAGCGCTTGCAGCGCTAGTTTAGTGGACGCTCGCAAGCGAAGCTACTATTTAGGGTTTAGCGAAAAGAAAACCATCGCTTGCTATAATGGCAAGCGATGGTTGGTTATTCCTAATATATCTTATATGTATCCGTTATGTCTTTATTGACGAGCAGCGGCCTTCTTCAGAGCGATGCTATAGGCTTCGCGGTAGTAGGTGAAGAAATTCTTCCACTCGGCTTGCAATGCCAAGTCCACGGCTGCCTTGCGAGCGGCAGCTACCTTGCGTGGCGTGAGCGAGAGGTAATACTCAATCGTATTGACAATATGATTGATGACATCATCGGTATTGCTATCGTTGCGATAAATAACCGCTACACCCTTGTCAATCGTCGTGCAACCCTGCTCCTCGCACCATACGCCATAGCCACTCAAACTAGTGGTGATAGTAGGCACATGGAATGCCATACTCTCCAATGGAGTATAACCCCATGGCTCGTAGTAACTTGGGAAGATGGTTAAATCTAGACCAATGAGCAAATCGTAATATGGCAGGTTGAGTACGCCGTCGTTGCCATTGAGGTAAGTAGGCACGAAGATGACATGCACATTACCGACGGTAAAGTCCTCACGCTCTAAGTAAGGAATCATAACGAATGCGATGACTTTTTTTAGACCGCTTGCGCTGTTAGAAGTTAGACCGCCTTGGGCTGTTAGACCGCTTCGCTGTTGGATTTCGCCGAGGCGGGTGAGGGATTCGATGAAAACATCGATGCCTTTATTCTTCCACTCGTAGCGGCCGGCGGTGCCGATGAGCATATCGGTAGCTTTGGCATCAATACCTTTTGCACGGGCGAGGGATATTAGGGTGTTGCGTGCACGCTTGCGTGCGGCATCAAACTCTTTGCCTTGTGGCACGAAGCCTTGCTCAAATCCGTTAGGAGTGACGATATCTACAGGTTTGTCAAGCAGTTTGGCGCACTCGCGGGCTGTGAGATCGCTGACGGTAGTGAAGCAGTCGGCTTGGTGGGCTGCGGTTTTCTCTACGGAGTGCTTGCTGACCATGTTGAGTTCCTGAGCCATCTGGTCGCCATTGAAAGCGTAGAAGCAGTCGTATAGCGGTTTGTAGTTGCCTGCGATTGAGCGACCGATACCCGTAGCGTGGGTGGTGAAGAGGGTGGCTATCTTAGGGCAGTGCTCCTTTAAATATAATATAGTAAAGGCCGTTTGCCACTCGTTGCAGTGCATAACGGTAGAAGGTTGTCCGAGATGGTTGTAGAGACTCTCTGCCAGTTGACCTACTGCGTGGGCAAACATATTGCTCTCGTCGTAGTCGCCATAGGCTGCGTGACTTTGTACGCCATATTTCTCCCAAGCGTGGCCATAAATCTCGTTCTTGTGTGCCCATACTTCGTCCCACTTAAGGAGTACGGCAATAGGTTTACCAGGTACTTGCCAACGACCTACACGGACGCCTTGTGGACGCCAGCCTTTGAGCAGGGTTTTGCTCTCCTTGAAAGTTAGATTGGAATGGTCGCCGAAGTCGGGACCGAAGAAGATGACTTTGTCTTTATGTTCTTTTTGCATAGAAGCGGCACGTGTAGATAGTACGGCGTAGATGCCGCCTACACGGTTGCACACTTCCCAACTAGTTTCGAAGATATATTCTGGTTGCATGTTTGTGTATCAGTCTTGCTTATCGTAGATTATTATCTACAGCGATGAGTGTGATATTGTCTAATAGGTTGTAATTTACAGCTGTACTAGTGAATTGGTTGTTTTTACTTTTAACGAGTGGCATACTTTTGAGTCCACTAGCAGTAGCCCAATAGAGGCGATTTCTGTTGGTATCCGCGTATAATGCGCCTGTTGCTGCGGAATCAATGAGTACAAGGTTGCTACCATCGAAATTAGCTACCCATAATCCGTCTGTGGTATGGATGTACCATTTTTGTGCCATGGCATCGAGTTGCATATGTTGGATAGTCATACCTGCAAAACCTGTAATGTCTTCGTCTAATTGGCTAGCAGTGAATAGCTTGCCGTTGAAGTTGACTTGAGTGTCGCTTGTTGCCGCGAGTAGTGCATTATCTTCTGCTAGACCAGGTTTGATATCCTCGATACGGTCTTTGAATATACGTTGACGAACGATAGTTCCATCGTTTTGCTTCATTACAATAGCAGGGGCTTGTGTTAAATGAACAGCAAAGGTTTTGGTGATATTATGTTCTACACCATTGAATGTTAAGTGTAGATGAACGGTTTCTTCAGCTGCTGGTGACTTGAAGTATACTCTAAGTTCTTTTCCTGTAGTCGTGGAAGATAGTACTTCGCAGTTATCAGAAACTTGCCATTCATATGTCAAACTATGATTGAATGGGTTGTATACGTTCGCAGTAAACTGAACTTCTTGATAGTGTAAGATACTGTCGGTAGAGCATACAAAAGTAGGAACTGTATCGTAGACAGTTATCTCTCTTGCGCAGGTGTTGTATTTTACGCTATCCACCATCAAAGTAACAATGTATGTTCCAGGTTTTTTGTAGATATGCTTAGGGTTCTTGGCTAAACTAATAGTGTTGTCTCCAAAATTCCACAACCATTCTTCACCCGCTGTGCTTAAATTGGAAAATGTGACAACTCGACCAGCACAAGGAGTGGTAGGTGAGTAACTAAAATCTACCTCTATACGTTTACAACTAACGCATAGTGCTAGTAGCATGGATAAGAACAATATACTTCTATTCATAATTTTCTATATTTTGTTGACGTTTATGCTTTAATGACGGTCGGAGAAATCTCTTCAGAAGCTTTTCGCCACCACGTTATTTGGCGTTTGGCGTAGTGTCTGCTGTTTTGTTGAATCATTTCAATGGCTCGCTCAAGAGTCCATTCTCCTGCAAAATATTTCAATAATTCCTTGTAACCAACTGTGTTTACGCTATTAGGAATATTTTCGTCTTGTTGTACTATACCTTCTGAATTGATTATTCCTAATTTTTCGAATGCCTTCTTAGCTTCTTGTATTAATCCGGCTTCAATCATTTTGTGAACGCGCAGATTGATACGCTCATAGAGTTCTTCTCGTGGACGTTCGATCATGATATACTCGATATCATAATGATTGTCCTTGTTGGCTTTGTGTCCACCTTGTCTAAAGTGTGAATATGGTTTCCCGCTAGCCAATGTTACCTCTATGCAGTGCATTAGGCGTTGTGGGTTCTGCTGGTCTACTTGTTTCCAATATTCAGGATCTAGGCGTTGAACTTCTTGTTGCAACCATGCTAAACCATTCTGTTTGTATGATTCGCGAACTTGTGTTCGTACTAGTTCTGGAACTTCGGGTATGTCGTCTAACCCTTTGCACACAGCATCGATATACATCATACTTCCTCCCACCATTACCACATGTTCATGTTGGGTGAAGAGTTCTTGTAGTAGCGCATTGCAATCTCGTGCATATTGACCTGCATTATAGTTTTCGTGCAGCTCTTTGATGCCGATGAAGTAGTGCTTGACACGCTGTTGCTCTTCTAGGCTAGGTGCGGCAGTACCTACGGGTAGGTCACGATAGATTTGTCTTGAATCTGCGCTCACAATGGGACATCCCCATTGTTCGGCTAATTGCAGACTCAAGTCTGTCTTGCCTACTCCAGTAGGACCTAATATAACAGTTAGTTTGGGCATTAGAACATTGATCCGTCGTCCCAACTCAAATCTTGAAATCCGTCTGCATCTAGGTCATCAATGTCAAATTGACTATCGCTAAACATATCCTCGTCTTCCCATGCTGCATCTTTAACACGAGCTGCCTCAGCCGCATCTTCTGTTTGCAATTGTTTAGGTGCCTCTCCACGACTTTCAACGCAATCTACACCAGACATGATGCCAGGAAGGATCTCGGTTAAACTGCCGAAGAAATAGCGTTCGTACATAGGGTCGTAGATATAGATCAATCGCTGACCTCGATCTTCCATTAGTTCGCTCAATCTGGTAGATTCCATGATCATATTATCATATTCAAAGCTGCTACCCATTTCGAGGAGCGTAACTTCTTGCTCTTTCTCCCAGCGTTCGTTGCACATGAAGAAAGATGTCATTTGATCATCTGGAAAATTCACACTTTTCAAAATAGCCGCGTGCAATTCTAAAAAGGTGGCATCACTATCTGCATTAAAAACACGACGAAAACCGTCTACTTCGTCGCATGAAAAAGTAATCTTGTATATCATATAATCTTTGATTAGTTCTGCTAATTTCGCTGCAAAAGTACAACTTTTTTCTTAAATATGCAATATATTTAAGTATAATTTTGTGAAATAATAGATAAAGGCTATAATTCTCTTGTGTAATTCATTTTTTTTGTGTAACTTTGCAGAGTAATTAGAACAAATATCGAGTATGAATAATCATTTTATCGTTATCGCAGAGGCGGGTGATTTTATAGGTGAGCAAAAACTCATTGCGCAACATCTCAAAGGGGAGATGAAGGACAATAAATGGTATATGGAAGATGGAACAATTTGGGATATTATTGTTACTGGCGTGGGGGCTATTAATGTGATGCACACATTGCGTGACATTCCTCGTAACGCACAGATTATCAATATAGGATACGCAGGCAGTGCGAATTATGAAATAGGTTCTGTGGTGTGCGTGGAGGAGGCAAAATTGAATCATCCATGTGTGAATTATCCAGAGCCTCAATTGGCGTTAACAATAGTACCTTCATCCTATCTAAAAAATCCAGAATCATGTCTATCTTCTGTCTGCTACAGCAATACGGATTTTGTATTGCAGTCGGATTATAAGGATTGTGTTTTTGATATGGAATTGGCCTATATTGCGGCGCTGGGTTTTGAGAACTTGGTATCGTTGAAGATTGTGAGTGATAATCTTAGTTTACACGATTATCGCGAAGTAGCAGCGGGAGTAGAATAGGTCGCTATTTTCTCGAGACTGCGGTCGCTTTGGGTGGCTCATATGCAGATTTTGGCTTTAAAAAGTAAACTTTTTCGTCAAAAACTTGCATATGTGCTTTTTTTATAGTACCTTTGCACGCTATTTTCGTGTATTGTATCGCTGCATGCACATGCGCGTGGGTACATTCGGCAATTTTTGAAAACAAAATATATTAACAAAATAATTAAAAACATTATGCAAAACAAAGGACTAGTTGTTACCTTGGCGGTCTGCCTTGCTTTGGTGAGCGCGTTCTACTTGTCATTCTCATTTGTGACAAGATATTACGACAATAAAGCAGAGGAGTATGCACAAGGTGATGTTGACAAGAAGAAAGAGTATTTAGATTCTGTCAATCTTGAGAAAGTGTGGTTTGGCTACACATTGAAAGCATGTCGTGAGAAAGAGATTAACTTGGGTCTTGACCTTAAGGGTGGTATGAACGTAACCATGGAGGTGTCTGTACAAGATGTTCTCAATGAGTTGAGCGGCAAGAATCAATCTCCTGCTTATGTAAATGCTATTGCGGCAGCAGAGGCCTCAAGTGAGGATGATTATTTAACAGCATTTTTTAATTCTCTAGAGCAATCAAAAGTAAGTTATGCCTCTATTTTCTCTTCTATGGCTTTGAAGGATAAAGTGAAATTGGATTCTTCAAACGAGGATGTAGAGAAAGTTGTTCGTGCAGAGGTTGAAGGTGCTATTGAAAACGCATTTAACGTACTCCGTACTCGTATTGACCGCTTTGGTGTAGTACAACCTAATATCCAAAAATTGGGTAAAACAGGTCGTATCTTGATTGAGTTGCCAGGTGTTAAGGAGCCAGAACGTGTAGAGAAGCTTCTTCAAGCTTCAGCTAACTTGGAGTTCTGGGAGACATATGAGTTCAAAGATATTCTTCCTTTGTTGGTGAAAGTTGACGAGGCATTGACTTCTAAAGAGGATGTTGCTCCAGCAGCAGAAAAGGCTCCTCAAGTAGAGGTTAGCGAGAATGACGTGGATAATATTATCACAGATACAGCGGTTGTAGCTGATGCAAAAGAGGAGAGTGTAGCACCAACTCAAGCTACCAATGCGCTTTTTGCTAAATTGATTCCTGCGCTAGCTCAAACAGGTCAACCAATGGACGGTCCAGTTGTAGGTACAGCTAAGTTGAATGATATGGCTAAGGTTGATTCAATGTTGTCAACTGATGTGGCTAGATCTATTTTACCACGTGACTTGAAATTCGCTTGGACTGTTAAAGCAATTGATAAAGCAGAAACTCAATATCAACTTATTGCATTAAAATCAAGTGGCACAGACCTTTCTCCTGCTCTTACAGGTGATGTGATTACAGATGCTCGTGCAGACTTTGGTCAAGTGTCTGCATATGCTAATGTATCTATGTCAATGAACTCAGAGGGAGCTCGTCGTTGGCAACTTATCACACGTAACAATAAAGACAAATCAATTGCGATTGTCCTAGATGGTTATGTATATAGCTTCCCAAGAGTGGAAAATGAGATTCCAGGAGGTAATTCACAAATTACTGGTAACTTCACTGTAGATGAGGCTAAGGACTTAGCTAATACATTGAACTCAGGTAAGATGCCAGCTTCTGCACATATCATTGACAAAGCAGTTGTTGGTCCTTCTTTGGGTCAAGCAGCAATCAAGGATGGCTTGTGGAGCTTTGCAATTGGTTTCCTTCTTATCATGCTTTACATGGTATTCTACTATGGTTTGATTCCTGGTATGATTGCAAACTTCGCGTTGCTCTGTAACGTGTTCTTGCTCGTTGGTGTGCTATCTTCATTCTCTGCTGTATTGACTTTGCCTGGTATCGCTGGTATCGTGTTGACCATGGGTATGGCTGTGGATGCTAACGTGCTTATTTATGAGCGTATTCGCGAGGAGATGAGAGGTGGCAAGAATATGCGTAAGGCTATCCAAGATGGTTTTGGCAACGCTATTAGTGCTATTATTGACTCTAACGTGACTTCATTCTTGACAGGTGCTATTTTAGCAATCTTCGGTTCCGGTCCTATCAAAGGTTTCGCGGTAACCTATATGATTGGTATTATTTCTTCATTCTTGACATCTGTGTTTATTTGCCGTCTATTGCTCGAGCAATATGCTAAGAAAGAGAGTGCAAAAGAGTTGTCTTTCACTACAAGAATCATGAAGAATTTCTTGCAAAATACTAATATGAACTTCATTGGTGCTCGTAAGATTACTTACATCATTTCTGGTGCAATGGTTGTTATTGGTATTTTGGGTGTTACTCCATCTGTAATGGGTAAACTTAACTTAGGTATTGACTTCTCAGGTGGTCGCAACTATGTGATTAGTTTTGAGCAAAGCGTAAATACTGATGATGTACGCAATAGCTTAGAGACTGTCTTCATGGATACAAAAGCTGAGTTGGGTGATGAGGAGAACTTCTCATTGAACGTAATTACCTATGGTGAGGGCAACCAAGTACGTGTATCTACCAACTTCTTGGTAAATAACAAGTCAAATGAAGCTGAAGATATTATTACAAAGGCATTGTATGAGGGATGTAAACCATTCTTGGCGGACAATATTACCTTTGATGACTTCAAGGATACCCAAACCAATGATAAGGTAGGTATCATGCAGTCACAAATGGTAGGACCTGCTGTTGCTAGTGATATCACAGAATCTGCTATCTGGGCAGTGTTGGCTGCGATGTTGGTAATCTTTTTGTACATCTTTGTACGTTTCCGCAACGTTGCATTCTCTGTTGGTGCTTTGGTCGGTTTGGCACACGACACACTCATTATTTTGGGTCTATATGCTATCCTTTGGAAGGTTATGCCATTCTCTATGGAGATTGACCAATCATTTATCGCTGCTATCTTGACTGTTATCGGTTATTCTATCAACGATACAGTGGTTGTATTCGACCGCGTGCGCGAATATAAAGGTTTATATCCAAAACGTGATCTCAAACTGAATATTAACAATGCGTTGAATCATACATTGAGTCGTACATTCTCTACCTCTATGTCTACTTTCGTAGTATTGTTGGCAATCTTCTGCTTCGGAGGTGAGACAATTCGTGGATTCGTGTTTGCATTGCTCATAGGTGTGATTGTAGGTACATACTCTACTCTCTGCGTAGCAACTCCATTGGCATACGATATCCAAGCGGCTCTTAATCGTCGTAAAGAGAAGAAAGCTGCTAAGAACTAATTTAAATTAGTATATCAAAAGAAATAACAGGCCAAATGGTCTGTTATTTCTTTTTGTATTACATATTAAGGTACACTATATTTATATATTAAGATATACTAACTCTTGTGATCTTGATTGTGTGCTATGTTAGCATCACAGTAATAATACTTTATATATATAATAAGGTATAAAAAAACCAAGTCGTTTAGCGACTTGGTTTTGTGACCCCGGTGGGATTCAAACCCACGACCTTCAGAACCGGAATCTGACGCTCTATTCAGCTAAGCTACGGAGCCTATTGGCTCAGTCATTGCAACACTAGAAATAGATGTATAACTGAGCAATAACTGAGTTTAGTCTCTTCTTCCCATATATATCATAATGTAGTATATCAATGTGCCTAGTGATGCTAAGGCAGATACTACATATGTATATGCTGCGCTACGTAGAGCGGTAGAGGCCATAGGTGTTGTTTCGCGATTGGTAATGCCTGCGGTTTCGAGCCATTGTATAGCTCGTACACTAGCATTAATCTCAACAGGTAAGGTAATGAATGAGAATAATGTGGTGGCAGCATATAGGATGATACCAACTAGTAATAGGTTAGGGAAGGTCTCTACCATTAAAATTCCACCGAGTAGAATCCAAGTAACCCATTGAGATGCGAAACTAACGATAGGCACTAATGCAGAACGCATTTGAAGTGGTGCATATGCATGTGCATGTTGGAGAGCATGTCCACATTCGTGTGCTGCTACAGCAGCTGCTGCAACGCTGTTAGAGTTGTACACAGAATCGGAGAGATTAACGGTCTTTGATCGTGGGTCATAGTGGTCAGTCAAGTGTCCTTTGGTAGAACATACAGTGACGTCGTAGATTCCGTTATCTCGTAACATTTTTTCTGCAACCTCTCGCCCTGTAAGAGCAATGTGAACTTTGCTGAATTTCTTGAAACGTTGTTCCATAAGTGCGCTGACACCCCAACTAACGAGTGCAACAGCAATAAATAATATCCAATAAGAACTTATCATATTAAAAAAGTTTAGTTTTTTGATAATTGTTTTCTTCTACACACTTTGCAGTGTCCGTAAATATATAGCGAAAATCGCTCTTGGTTAAAGTTGGTAAAGTTTTTATCCTCTAGCATTCTCTGGATGGTTGAATCTTTGACCTCGCTTATTCGACCACACTTTTGGCAAATGATTTTTACGGATGATGTTTTCAAAAACATAATTTCGTATTGTGCGGCTCGTTTGCCAAAATCCTTTTCGAGTCGATGAACAATACCTGCCTTTTCCATAATGCTAAGGGCATTGTATACCGTAGCTCGACTGATGGTAATACCAGTGAGTGAGTACCTTAGGTCATCAACAGAGAATCGTTGTAAGGCGCAAATAGAAGCTAGAATAGTCATCCTCTCAGCCGTATGTCTGAGTTGATGCTTATCTATGTAGTCGCAGAGCAACCCATATGCTTGTCTGTATATGTCGTCTTGCTTTTTATTGGGCATTTTTATATTGGTTTGATATATGCTCGTCTGCGTTTGTGGTATTTATGTGGGAATACTTCCCAATGGTTTAGGTTTTTGAAATTGGTTTCCATAATTGCAGTTGTTTCTATTCGTTTAATCTCATATTTGACAAAATAAGGGAATTGATCGGCAATGATAACTGCGTTTAGTCCTTTGTCTTGATAGTCAGGTCTAACAGCTATTATAAGAAAATCAAATGCTTCGTATGTCTTTGATTTGAGGGCTTTCAGTATGTGCAACCAACCAAATGGGAATAATCTTCCTTTGCATTTACGTAGTGCTTTTGATATATCAGGCATACCTACACCCACGCCAACTACCTCGTCTTTTTCGTTTACAACTACAGTCACAAAATCAAAATTGAGTAGTGGGAAATATGCGTCGCAATATTGTTTTTTTTGACGATCTGTAAGCGGCTGGAAATTGTAGAGTTTTTGGTATGCAATATCAATGACATCCATATAAGATGTGCCATACTTTTTGACTAACTCTTTGCAGTTTTTGACTTTGTCTACTCGAACGTGGCTACGATCTTGTACAATCTTAGCCATGCGTCCAAAGCGTTCTGGTAGTTCTTGTGGAGGGTAGATTTGCATTTCGATCCAGTCGTTTTCTTTGACTAGATTGTACGCCTCCATATGTTTGACGTAGTAAGGATAGTTATATAGCGAAGCCATAGGAGCTAGGTAGTCGTATCCTTCAATGAGCAAGCCTTGGTGGTCGAAGTCGGTAAAGCCAACAGGGCCATTAAGAGCGTTCATTCCTTTGCTTTTACCCCAATCAGCAACGGCATCGAGTAGTGCTCGACTAACTTCGAAATCGTCAATGAAGTCCATCCATCCAAAACGCACTTGATTGACGCCCCATTTGCGATTAGCTTCATAGTTGATGATACCAGCAATACGCCCTACTGGTTTTCCATCACGATACGCCATATAAAGCACGTTTTCGCATACATCAAAGGCTGGGTTTTTCTTGGGATTGAATATGCTAAGCTCATCCAAGATAAGGGATGGGCAAAAATTCTCGCAGTCTTTGTAAAAGTTGTTGCCAAACTTTACGAAACGAAGCAAGTCTAATTTACTCGTAATTTGTTTAATTTCTACTGCCATTTTCTTCAAAAATATATGTTTCTGGGTGCAAAATTACAAATAATTTGTAAAAATACCAAATATATCGATATTTTTTTGTAATTTTGCAGCCGATTTTGTGAATTGCGTTTTTTAATTCTATTTTGCGTTAATGAAAGATATTAAATCCATTGCAGTATATTGTGCTTCTTCCAATAAGGTTCGTGAATCTTATGTGGCGGCTGCGGAGAAATTAGGTGAGTTATTTGCATCTAACGGTATTCGTTTGATATATGGTGATGGAGGTATAGGATTAATGGCGGCAGTGGCAAAGGGTTGTTTGGATGCTGGAGGCGAAGTATTGGGTGTGATTCCTCGTTTCATGGTGGAGCAGGGGTGGAATAATCCTCGCAGTACAGAAACGATCGTGACAGAGACAATGCATGAACGCAAGGCTACGATATGCCAAATGTCTGATGCTATGGTAGCTCTTCCTGGTGGTATAGGTACGTTTGAGGAGTTGCTTGAATGTTTGACATGGAAGCAATTGGGTTTGCACAGCAATCCAGTTGTTATTTTGAACGTAGATGGTTATTACGACAAATTGTTGTCTTGTATTGATTTGATGGTAGACGAGCAGATGATGCGTCCAATTCACAAGGAAATGTTTGTTGTGGTTAATACTCCAGAGGAAGTGTTATCGGCTATATTTGATGGACCTAGCTGGGATCCTTCTACACGTCGTTTAGCCGCGATATGATTTAGGCATGGATGCAATCAGTCGCATATCATCTCCATTAACGGATGCGTGGGTAGCATGGATTTTGATGCTGTTGCTGTTTTTGTGGATTGTTAATGGGATGTACGTTCAAGAGTTTAAACATGCTTTCTATGGTTTGTTTAGTCGAGCAGAACGAGTTTATATTAGCAATGGTAACTTATTGAGCTTTAGTGGGATAGTCTATGAGGTTGGTGTTTTGGGGCTGTTGGTGTTTTTGCTTTTGGTGAGAGATGGTGTTGCAGGTAATATTACCAATTATGGCATTGTGTGTGGAGTCTGTTTGGTAGTAGATGGATTTCAAAGGCTATGTGTGAAATTTTTAGCAACTATTTTCTTGAGCCGTCAAGAAAAGGAGAGTGCAATATTGCATCGCCATATGCTATATGGGTCTCTGTGTGGTATGCTATTGCCTATAGTGATGCTATTACTTTGGCAGATAAATGAATATACTATTGCATGTGTTATTGCGGTAGCAGCATTGTATTATATTGTTTTGTTTGTAAAAGGAATTCAACTGTTTTACCAAGGGGTTTTGTCAATATTGTACGTACTATTATATATCATTAGTCTAGAGGTTCTTCCCCTTGCGGGAGCATTCCTCTTGATCAAAAACATGTTATAATGAAAAAAGTAAAGAAGATTTTAGTTTCTCAACCTCGTCCTCAGACGGAGCGTAATCCTTATGCTGAGATGGAGAAGATGTTTGGTGTTGAATGTGATTTTCAGCAGTTGATTCAAGTGGAGGGATTAAGTGTTCGTGAGTTTCGTGATCAACATATTTACCTAGAGGATTACACCGCTATTATTGTCAATTCTCGCTTGGGAATTGATCATTTCTTCCGTATAGCTGAGGAGACACGTTTTTCTGTGCCTGATACAATGCATTATTATTGTATTTCTGAGGCGGTAGGAAATTATTTGCAAAAGTATATCCAATATCGCAAGCGTAAAGTATTCACCGCTGAGAATAACCGTTTTGAAGATCTTTTGCCAGCGATGCATCGTCGTCCACAAGAAAAGTATTTGATGGTGCTTTCTGATGTACATAATGATGACGATTTGAATATGTTCGCAGAGAATAAAGTGGTGGTAAAACCATGTATTTTATATCGTACAGTATCAACTAAATGGCCTGAAAATAAACCATTTGATTATGATATGATTGTGCTATTTACGCCATCTGGTGTAGCAGCATTGCGTAAGAATTTCCCTGATTGGGAACAAGGTGATACCGTTATAGCATGTTTTGGCGCTAATACGGCAGCAGCCTTGGAGGAGGCTGGTTTTAGAGTGGATATTAAGGCACCTTCGGCTAAATATCCAAGTATCACTACTGCAGTTAAGGACTACCTAGAAAATCAAGAATAAAAGATGGATGCGTCTTTCCCAAAAAACGAAAAATTGTGCGGTAAACAATCCGTAGATCACTTGTATAAGGAGGGAAAACGTTTTGTAAGTTGGCCATTGCGTGTGAGTTATATTGTAGCTCCCGACCATGCTAATCGCGTGTTGATATGGGCTCCTAAATCTCTTTTTCGCCACGCGGTAGATCGTAATCGTTTACGTAGACAAATGCGTGAAGCTTATCGCTTGAATAAGAGTCTTCTGGATCAATCAGCAAGTCACTTTCATATAGCGTTCAACTATGTGGATAAAAACAAGCAGGATTACCATCTCATAGAAAAAGCGATGCGCAAAGCATTGAAAAAGTTAAATCAATTGACGTATGAAAAAGTGGATTAGACATATCTTCCTTTTGCCTGTCTACTTTTATCGTTATTGCATCTCGCCATTAACCCCGCCTTCATGTAGATATACTCCTACTTGTAGTCAATATATGGTTCAAGCGGTTATGAAATACGGGATATTCAAGGGCGGCTGGCTGGGAATAAAACGTATCCTGCGCTGTCATCCTTGGGGCGGTAGTGGTTATGATCCAGTTCCATAGTTTTAGTGTTTAGAGTTTAGTGTTTAGAGAATATGCGAATAGATATATTGACAGCGTGTCCAGAGTTGTTGGAATCACCTCTTAATCATTCGATTATCCAGCGTGCTAAAGACAAAGGTATAGCTGAGATTTATGTTCATAATCTACGTGATTATACCTTGGATAAACATCGCAAGATTGATGATTATGCTTTTGGTTTTGGTGCAGGTATGGTTTTACAGGTAGAACCTATTGATCGTGCGATAGCTCATCTAAAGAGTCAACGAGAGTATGATGAAATCATCTTTACAGCTCCTGATGGTGAGAGATTTACACAAAAAGAGGCTAACACACTTTCGCTTAAGGAGAATATTATTATCCTTTGCGGACACTATAAGGGTGTAGATCAACGAGTACGTGATCATTTGATAACCAAAGAGTATACCATTGGTGATTTTGTGTTAACTGGTGGTGAGATGCCTGCGGCCATCATGACCGATGCTATCGTGCGTTTGTTGCCTGGTGCTATGGGTGATGAGACTAGTGCATTGAGTGATAGTTTTCAGGATGGTCTATTGGAACCTGGAGTCTATACCCGTCCAGCAGATTACAAGGGTTGGAAAGTGCCCGAGATCCTACTATCAGGACATCAGGCCAAGATAGAGGAGTGGCTCTACGAAGAGAGCGTGCGCCATACTATGGAGAGACGTCCTGATCTATTAGAGGAGTGATCTAGAATTAAGAATTTTAATCAAGGAATACTATGAAACGTTTATCATTGCTTTTTGTTTTCAGTCTGATAGCTCTTCTATCAGCAGCACAAGCCAAGTATGTTTTTATGTTTATCGGAGATGGTATGGGACCTCATCAAGTCCTCTCTACAGAAATGTACTTAGCGGAATTGGAGGGTAAGATAGGACGCAAACCTTTGCTAATGACCACTTTCCCCTATTCTGGTCAAGCTGCGACTTTCTCTGCTTCGAGTGGAATTACCGATTCGGCTGCTTCTGGTACTTGTTTAGCTACTGGTATAAAGACAAATAATAACGTTATAGGTTTAGCACATGATAGTACACCCGTTTACAGTGTGGCTTCTCAGCTCAAGCAGCAAGGATGGGGTGTAGGTATAATGACCACAGTAACCATAGACCATGCTACACCATCTGCACATTATGCGCACGCCTCTTCTCGCGAAGACTACTATACGATCGGCACTCAATTGGTGAAATCTAATTTTGACTTTTTTGGAGGAGCGGGTTTTTCTCGTCCTATAGACAAAAATGATACTACGGCACCTAACCTATACGATCTTGCAAAAGAGAAAGGATATACGCTTGCGGCGGGATATGCAGATGCAACAAAACAGTTAGGAAGTGGCAAGATGATACTTCTTCCTAGTAACTATCGAGATAAATACACAAGCTATGCAGGGGCATTACCATATGCTATTGACCGCACTTCATCCGATCTTACTCTTAGCCAAATTGTAGAAGTAGCCATTGCGCAATTATCCTCTTATGATTGCTTTTTTATGATGGCAGAGGGAGGTAAGATTGATTATGCTAGTCATGCCAATGACGGGGCCACGGTTTTACATGAAGTGATGGATTTTGATGCGGCCATTCAAGTGGCTTATCGCTTTTATGAACAACATCCTGACGAAACGCTTATTGTTATTACAGCTGATCATGAGACAGGAGGCATGGCGCTTGGTAATAGTGACTATGTTCTCAATCTTAAAGTGCTAGCAAACCAACAGTGTTCGTTAGATAAACTATCTGATCAGTTGTCTGAGTTACACAAAAAGGAAGGAGAAAAACTTCAATGGGAGCAGGTAAAACACTTGATTTCTGCTAATACGGGTTTGTATACTCAAGTGGAAATGACAACGGAGGAAGATGCTGCATTGCAAGAGGCTTTTGCTAGCATGATGAGTCACCAAGACGTAGTCAAAACACTTTATAAGGATCTCAATGCGTTGGCAGCGAAATCGCTGGCTATACTCAATAAGAAATCTCGTTTGGGTTGGACGACTGGTGCACACACTGCGTCAGCTGTACCTATCTTTGCAATAGGTGTCGGTGCTGAACGCTTTACTGGATGGCATGATAATAGCGAGATTGCTCCACTCATCTATCAAGCTACCCAATCTAAGTAATAGGATATCACTTATAGGTATTCACTAATTTCCTCGTAGGTAAACCCCCGTTGCATACAAAAACGTATGAGTTTTTCGCGTGCTGCGGCGTCTGTAGTTTTGAGCGTGCGTTTTTTAGAAGCGATGACACGCTCAAGTGTTTTTTGATACTCTGTCTCGTCAATATCTTCGAGGGCTTGAGTAATAGCCTCTGATGGCAAGTGCTTGGCGTATAGGTGTGCCTTAATTTTCATTCTTCCCCAACCTTGGTATACTACTTTGTCGTGGGTAAAAGCATGGCAGTATCGTTGTTCATCGATATAGTTGGCTTGCAGCAAATGGGCAATGATTTTTTCACATTGCTCAGTGCTTGCTTGCCATTGTTGTAATTTATTCTGTACCTCGCATATGCAATGTTCTGCTGCGGCACAGTAGGTTTCGGCTTTAGCAGTCAATTGCTGCAAAGACCATTCGTGGTTTGCCATACATGTCATGTTTAAGTATTATGTTTTTGTACCCCATTTCCTTTAGCATGGCGCAAACTTCATTCCCATATGCTTCGTTGATCTCAAAGAATAATTGTTTGGCTACTTTAAGTGAGGCTATACGGCGGTAGAATAATAGAGGATCGGAGTCAGGAACGAATAATGCTCCATGTGGTTCATAGTTCAATACGCGTGCATCCATTTCTGCTTTTTCCTTGTCGCAGATATAGGGAGGGTTGCTCACGATAATGTCATATGAATCAATGTTTTCGGATAGGATATCAACCTTCTGCCAGTTGATTTGCACTTGATTCCTTTGAGCATTCTCCGCTGCTATTTTCAAAGCGCCTTCGCTGATGTCCATACCACTGACATCCCAGACTTTACAACGCTTCTTGATAGCAATAGCTATGCATCCACTTCCTGTGCCAATATCCGCTATGCGGAGTGCTTTAGTGCGGTCTGTGGTTTCTAGAATCCACTCTATTAGTTCAGCAGTTTCTGGGCGTGGGATAAGTGTATCAGGAGTCACACGCAAATCTAGTCCCATCCATTCGGTATGTTCGAAAACGTACTGAACGGGTACGTGCGCGCGAAGTTTTTCCAAAATTATTTCTATATTTGGAATATTTTCTGTAACTTTGCAGCCGGTTAGGATTTCTGTTCGATTCACACCGGTTGTTTCCTCTATGATCCAGTATCCTAGTTCCTGCAGTTCATCCTCGGGAAAGTATCCGCGTAGCTGTGAGATGATATAATTCAATTGTTCTTTCACGCTGCAAAGGTAGTGAAAAAAAAGCAAGTACGCAAATATGGAAGAAAAATATATACATAGATGCCTCCAGTTGGCTCGTTTGGGTGAATACTACGTAGCTCCTAATCCTATGGTAGGAGCTGTATTGGTATATCATTCTTCCTTTGGGGATGTGATTATGGGGGAGGGATGGCATGAGCAGTACGGAGGTCCACATGCAGAGCCTAATTGTATACGTGCCGCTGAGCAAGCTCATCCTGAGGGGATTGATTACCAATCTTGTACGTTATATGTGAATCTAGAACCTTGTAGCCACTATGGTAAAACTCCTCCATGTGCCGAATTACTCATTCGCAAGGGTATCGGTCGTGTGGTAGTGGGTATGTTAGATCCTAATCCGCAGGTGGCTGGTAGAGGAGTGAAGATGATGCAAGATGCGGGTATAGAAGTTGTTGTTGGTGTATTGGAAGAGGAGTGTCTACGGTTGAATAAACGTTTCGTATGTCTTCATACAGAAGGTCGTCCGTATGTTATTCTAAAATGGGCACAGACATTAGATGGGTATATTGATGTGGCACGAAATTCAGGAACACCGCTCATCATTTCTACACCGTTGACTAAACAATTAGTGCATCAGCAAAGAGCTGAGAATATGTCTATTATGGTGGGAACGCGTACGGTGCTATTAGATAATCCTAAACTCTTGAATACACGTTGGAGTGGTCGAAATCCTATTCGGATAACCTTGGATCGACACCATGTCCTACCTTCTGATAGTAATATTTTTTCTAGTGATGCTCCTACTATTGTCTATCGAGAGAATACAGACTGGACGTTTATATTGTTTGATTTAGCAAGTCGTAATATACATTCTGTTCTAGTGGAAGGAGGAGCTACACTTTTGCAACATATATTGGATTCTGGTATATATGATGAAGTGCATGTTGAAGTGAGTTGTTGTAATATGCTTGCTATGGGTAATGCAGATGTTTTGGGTGTTAAGGCTCCCGATTATGTGTTTTCAAGCATACCTAAACTAGTGGATGGAAATCGCATATATTTGGAAGAGCATAAATGTATGAAAAAGATGTCCAATTCTTTGCATATTTAAGAAAAATGTTGTAACTTTGCAGCGATTTGAATTAGGATTAATAGATGAGAACGGATTTATTAATAAAAACTTCATTTTTATTCCGTGTGATTTTTATGTTGCTCGGTATGATGGTTTTGGTTGCGTGTAATAAGGAAGAGCAACAAGAACAATCAAGGCAGGATATAGCTGTTGAATGCTGCGGTGCAATTTTGACATGGAATGAGATTGATAGTTTGACTGCAGGGTATAGCCCAGAAGATAGTATGCGTGTTGTGGATGAGTATATTCGGAGTTGGGCAATAGAGCACTTGATGTACGCTGATTCTAAAGTCGTCAATAAGGATAGGATAGAGAAAATGGTAGATGATTATCGACGTTCTTTGTATGCATATGAATATGAGCAGATGTTGATAACTGAGGCTGGAGGTCAAGTGGTTGAAGATTCTACTGTAGAATCTTTCTATCAGGAGCATAAGGATCAAATTCTTTTATCTGAGATGCTTATTAAAGGTGCTTTGCTTGTTGTTCCTAACGAAGCACCTAATATGGAGGAAGTTCGTAAGTATTTGTCTAATTTGAATGATGAGAATTCCCTTGAGTGGGTGGAGAAGTATGCTTATCAATATGGCGTTGGATATGAGTTGTTTGTGGATGAATGGAGATCTCGTGAGGAAGTTTTAGAACGTATTCCAATTGAGATGATGGAATTGGATAAAATGTTAAATAAGGGCAAACTTATCGAACTTAACGATTCAATAAATACATATTTTTTGGAAATAGATAGCTATTGTGCTGTAGGTAGTGTTATGCCTATGGATTACGCACGTAAACAGATCGAGGATAATATTCTTAGAACTCGCAATGAGGAGTTTATTCGTACAGCCCGCCAGAAGTTGTATGATGAGTCACTTAAAAATGGAAAATTAAAACGATATGCGAAATAAATTAATAATACTTTTTAGTCTGTTCTCTCTCTTGATTCAGGCTCAGGATAATGTAATAGACGAGGTTATTTGGATTGTTGGTGAAGAGGCAATACTCCGCAGTGAAGTTGAGGAGGAGCGTTTGCGTGCGCAGTATGAAGGCACACCTATACCAGGTGATCCGTATTGCGTTATTCCAGAGCAATTGGCTATTCAAAAACTCTTTTTGCACCAAGCGGAGTTGGATTCTATAGAGGTGAGTGAGTCGTCTGTTAGCAGTCAAGTCGATATGCGAATGAACTATTACATCTCTCAAATTGGTAGCAAGGAGAAGATGGAGGAGTACTTCCGCAAGACTAGTAGTGAGATTCGTGAGGAAATGATGACGATGGTTCGTAACCAAATGATAATCCAACAGATGCAGGCTAAGTTGACCGAAAATATTGATCCAACCCCTGCCGAGGTGCGTCGATTCTATAATTCTCTCTCTTCTGATTCCATTCCAATGGTGCCAGCACAGGTGGAAGTTCAGGTGTTGAGCATCGAACCTTCTGTTCCTCTAGATGAAACAGAACGTATCAAAGCACGTCTGCGTGAGTTCACCGAGCGTGTTCACAATGGTTCTGCTGATTTTTCTATGTTAGCTCGTCTTTATTCCGAGGACGTGGAATCGGCTAAACGTGGTGGAGAGCTTGGATTTGTTGGTAAAGGACAATTGGTGACAGAGTTTGCAAATGTGGCTTTCAACCTCACAGACCCTAAACGCGTGTCTCGTGTTGTACAAACGGAGTATGGATTTCATATCATTCAGTTGATTGAACGAAAGGGTGATCGTGTCAATTGTCGCCATATTCTTCTCAAACCTCGCGTATCAGTAGATGATAAGGTTCGTGCTATAGGCAAACTTGATTCTATCCGCGCTTTGGTTGTGGATAGTGGTATGGTCTTCGAGACAGCAGTTGCTAGATTCTCTGAAGATAAATCTACTGTCATGAGTGGTGGTTTGATGACGAATATGAATACTGGTGCTAGCAAGTTTGAATACCAAGATCTCCCACCAGAGATAGCAAAACAGATTTATAGCCTAAAGGAGGGCGAAGTTAGCATCCCATTTGTGATGATGGATCGCACCAAAAATAAGGAGGTTTGTGTTATTGTCAAACTTAAGACTAGACGTGAGGCACATAAAGCAAATTTGGTGGACGATTTCCAAGTTATTCGCGAGTTGCTCCAGCAGAAACTTAGTTCGGAGTGTGTAGATAAATGGATCCGCAATAAGCAGAAGGAAGTTTATATTTCTATTGATCCTGCGTGGCGTGGATGTGATTTTGAGTATCCAGGTTGGGTACATGAATAATTGACGGGGGATTCTAATTTGAGAAGAAATCTGCTCATACTACTACTTGTCACGCTCTGTTTCGCTACTTTTGCACGACCCAAAAAGACGATGGTCTATCTTGAGCGGTCTGCTAGGTTATCTTATGATGAGAAGCGGATGCCTAACGCACAGTTGCTATCTGGTAATGTGCGTTTTCGTCATGATTCAGTGTTGATGTATTGTGACTCGGCTTATTTCTTTGAGAAAGAGAACTCTTTGCATGCTTTTGGTCATGTACGATTAGTTCAGGGAGATACCTTGCAGGGATTTGGTAGTGAGCTTTATTATAATGGTAACACTAAGATGGCTCAGTTTCGTGGTAATGTGCGCCTTATTCACAATAGCACGATCTTGACTACCGATAGTCTTAACTATGACCGTGTAAAAGATATCGCATATTACTACACAGGTGGTACCATTAAGGATAGTTTGAATACTCTTACATCTACTTGGGGACAATATACTCCCTATAATGATCAGGCCGTGTTTCGCGGTGATGTAGTGTTGAATCATCCTAAGTTCATTCTCACTTCGGATCAACTACATTATAATACAGCTACCTATCAAGCAGATTTGGTAAGTCCTACTCGTATTGTTTATGAAGAGGAGACTACTATTCTCTCCTCTAGAGGGTGGTACAATAGCCAAACAGAGCACTCCATGCTTCTTGAACGTTCACAGATTATTCACTCGGATGGGATGACCCTCACTGGAGATACGATCTTTTACGACAAAAAGGTGGGATATGGCAATGTGAAGGGCCATATGCAGAGTGTTGACTCTACTCACCAAGTTACCCTCTATGGCAATAGAGGTGAGATATGGGAGGAGGATAACCATGGATATGCTACGGATAGTGCGATGTTGGTTGAGTGGTCTGATTCTACTAAATACACCTATATGCATGCTGATACACTCTTTACTAACGAGA
This sequence comes from Paludibacteraceae bacterium, assembly GCA_017391525.1. Classification (GTDB taxonomy): domain Bacteria; phylum Bacteroidota; class Bacteroidia; order Bacteroidales; family Paludibacteraceae; genus Colicola. Next base: position 63,365 of record JAFOYE010000009.1, read on the forward strand.
TTCCATATACGACCTATCGTTTGATGAACCACGACAGCGTACTTGTTGATTCGGTTTGGGTATTGCCAACTCCAGATACCATTTGGGTGGATACTTCTTATATGCAAGTCCGTGCTTATTATAATGTAAGGGTCTATCGCGAGGATGTTCAGATGGTTTGTGACTCCATTCACTATAACGGACGTGACTCTATCGCTACTCTTTGTGGCAATCCAGTGTGTTGGAACGAAGATCAACAAGTATCCGCAGATACCATCATGGCATATTTCAAAAACAAAGATATAGACCTGATTCATGGATTAGGCAATGCCATTGCTATCAAGCAGGAGGGACTTAAAGAGTTCAATCAACTTGCCGGCAAGGAGATGCTTGCTTTTATGCGGGATGGAGATATACACATAGTAGAAGTTAAAGGTAATGCTGAAACAGTCTTCTATCCAGAGGAAGATGATGGTTCCTACTTAGGAATCAATCGAACCCAAAGTAGTTTTGTCAAAGTCTTTTTCGAAAATAGAGAGATTCAGCATGTCCTTTTTACCACCGCTACAACAGGTGTGCTTATTCCGTTGGATCAAGCTTTGGAGGAAGAGAAATTTTTGGTTACTTTCTTCTGGGCAGAAGAGGAACGTCCACATCAGCCCCAAGATATCTTCCTAAGACCAAATCGTACTCCTCGACCTGATGCTCAGAAGATCTCTGCTGCAGCAGCTGAAGAGGAGGAAATAGATGAAGAAACTAAACGAAAAGGAAAAAAACGTAACAAAAGCAAGTAAATACACATATGAAACGTCTACTCATTATTGCATGTATTATCGCATCAGCTACAGTAGCTAGCGCACAAGATTTTCTTGGTTTTCAACTCGGATACGCACAACCAACTACTCGACTTAATATAGCTGAGAATAAGAACGTCCTCACTCCTACTGCATATAATGGTCTAAAAGTCGGCTTCGTGTACGATGCCACTTGGTTCAAAGGATTTGGTGTAAGTATGGGGCTTAACTATACTTTTGGCGCTAATAGTACCGATTGGTCATCTGTAGGAAAACTTCCTTATCCTAAAACACGTAGCAAAAGTTTCTACCATCAATTGGAGATTCCTATTGACTGGCAATACAAGTTTGAGATAGCCCAAAACACATGGGTGATTCTCTATACTGGTCCTACTTTACAATGTGGATTAGATTTTACTAAGAGAAACTTTAAGGACACTGGTAAAGAAGTTTTAGTAGAGACTAATAAAAATCTCTTTTCGGTAGATGATATGAGGGACTATGCCCTTAAACGCATCAATGTCACTTGGGGAGTTGGTGCAGGTTTTCAATACGATCGTTATTTTATTCGTGGTGGATATGATTTTGGTATCATCAATCCTTATAAAGCATATCAATTTGACCAAGTAGTTGGTGAGGGAAACCCACGTACCCGTGGTCGTTTTGATCAATGGCAAATTAAAATTGGTATGTATCTCTGGCAATTCTAACCAGGATATTCAACATTGAACTATAAACTTTAAACTAGAAAACAATGATTCCAAAAGAAACGGTCAGTCGAATATTTGAGGCTGCTAAAATCGAAGAAGTAGTTGGTCGGTATGTTAACCTGAAAAAGCGCGGAGCCAACTTACTAGGTCTATGTCCATTCCATCACGAGAAAACCGGATCATTCACCGTCTCTCCATCCAAGGGTATTTACAAATGTTTTGGATGTAGCAAAGCGGGAAATGCAGTTCGATTTGTTATGGATATCGAACAATGCTCTTACGTAGAGGCCCTGCGAATGATAGCCCAAATGTATCACATTACCATCGAGGAACGACAACTCACTCAGGAGGAACAGCAGAAGCAAGATGATCGTGAGTCTATGCTCTTGGTAAATGATTTTGCCAATAAGTGGTTTCAAGAACAACTCTTTCAGACTCCTGAAGGCAAAGCGGTAGCTATGAGTTATCTTTGCCAGCGGGGACTGAGGGAAGATACCATTAAACTTTTTCAAATAGGTTATTCTCCTGAGAAAACGAAATTACACGAAGTAGCTATTAAGGCTGGATATGCTGAGAGATATCTCATCAATGATGCGGAGAATCCACCTTATGTCGGTACCGGTATCTGCTCTAAGAGTCAGGATAGAAGACTCTATGATCGTTTCCGTGGCCGTATCATCTTCCCTTTTATTTCCGTAAGTGGCAAGATTGTCGGTTTTGCCGGTCGATTGCTTGTGCAAAATGACAAAGCAGGTAAATATGTCAATTCCCCTACTTCACTTATCTACGAAAAGCACAACGAACTCTTTGGTCTCTATCAAGCTAAGCAAGAGATAGCTAAGACCAACTCCTGCTACTTGGTTGAAGGACAAATGGATGTTATTCAATTGGTACAGTCAGGAATAAAGAATGTGGTAGCTTCTGGTGGTACGGCATTGACTGCTAGCCAGCTTCGACTTATTCATCGTTTCACAGAAAACATCACCCTTCTTTACGATGGTGATAAGGCTGGTATCAAAGCGGCTTTGCGCGGTATTGATATGATGCTTGAGGAAGGACTTAATGTGCGTATTATACTCCTACCAGAGGGAGAAGATCCAGATAGTTTTGCACGCAAACAAAATGCTGCGGATCTGCAAGCATATCTCACCGATAATCAGCAAGATTTTATCCGATTTAAAACTCAACTTCTCAATGAGGAGGCACAACTAGATCCTACCAAACGCTCTGAGATGATAACAGCTATAGCACAGTCTATTGCTGTTATTCCTGATATCATCAAGCGTCAGGTTTATGTCAAAGAGACATCTGATTTGCTAAGATTTCCAGAGGATGTGCTTTACAAAAAGGTAGTTGAGTTACATAAGAAGTATACTGAAAAAATTCGCGAGAAAGTTAAATCTCGTATGCCTGAGCAGCCATCTGACGAGCCCGCTATTACCCCTGAAGTTCCACCTACAATTGTGGTTCCGCAGGTTATCACTCACAAGGAGAAGAATATCATCAATCTCCTACAAGTCATAGTGCGCCATGGTGAGCATATTATTTACCGTACAGAGGAAGGACGTCCTATCTCGGTTGGCGAATATATTATTCATGAGTTATGTTCTGACAATATCCAATTTGACAATCCGCTTTACAAACATATTGTAGACGAGTTTTCTGCTAACTATTGTGAGGGTTTTGTGGCTTCTACATTCTTTCAGTATCACCCAGATCCGACCATCAATCAGTTTGCTACACAACTGCTAACAGACAAGTACCAACTCAGTCGTATGTATAATCGTCAAAGCGTTTCAGAGAATGTCGTTCAGGAGGTGGAAATAGATGAAACAGAAACGCTACCAGAGACAGTTCAACGCTTGCTTCTTGAACTCAAGTACACGATTGTCAATGAGCGTATAGATGCTTTACAACAAATGCTCAAGGAGGCACAGGAACGTGATGATTGGCAACTTCAAGTTACCATTCTCGAGCAAAAACCGCAGCTTGACGATATTCGTACTCAAATCTGCAAGGCACTCGGCAACCGTGTCATCGTATAATCAATATGAAACATATTCGAATCATATCACCATCTGGAGCTATCAATCCGCAGCTCATACTGCAAGCGCAGCAACGTTTGCAGTCTTGGGGCTACCATGTTACTATCGGTCAATATGCCATGCAGCAATATGGTCGCTTTGCGGGTACCATACAACAGCGCTTGAGTGATATCAATCAAGCACTAGCAGATCCTAGCATCGATATCATTTTATGTAGTCGTGGAGGATATGGATTGCAGCAGATTCTAGATAAAATTATACTACCTACACGTTCAAAAAACGAGTGGCCATTAATAGTGGGATATTCAGATATCACCGAATTGCATAGTCTTATGGCACTCCACGGAGTACCGAGTCTGCATATGTCCATGTGTAAGAACTTGAGTGAACTTGCGGATGACGATCCTACGCTACTAGCTATGCGAGAAGCCCTTGCGGGACGTGCGCCAAGATTGTTAGATACAGATGCTACTGTGATAGGAGGAAACTTGAGTGTGCTTTATGGACTCCAAGGAACGCCATGGGATCTCAATCATATCATCGATGCTATGGGATGTGCACCTGTTCTACTCATTGAAGATATCGATGAGACACACTACCATATTGACCGTATGATGAATAATCTTCGCTTGAGTGGCGTGTTGGGACGTATCAGCGGATTGGTAGTGGGACACTTTACCGATTGCAAAGAAGATGAGCGCATGGGATGTAGCATCGAACAGACTATTCGACAAGCAGTTCAGGACTATGACTATCCAGTTATTTTTGGTGCACCTGTAGGTCACGAGATGCCTAATATGCCTGTGCTGCTGGGCTAATAGGTTATAGGCGAGAGGCTAGATACTCTTGTTCGCTTTGGCCTGGGGTAGGATGGAGTTGTGCTTTATTCAGTAGTCCTAAAACTTCCAAATCCATAATAGTAGAATAACCACTGCGAGCTATGATCGTGGTGGTTTTTTGCATATGATGCACTAGTTCCTCATCCGCGAGGTAAGGTACTATAGTTATGTTCCCTCGTTGGATATGTGTATGAGGGCGATTGACTAATCCTTGTATTAATAGCATCTTTTCTCCAGTCTTAGTTGCGCGCTCTACGAGCGTTTGCTCGAACATAGTGCGTTGTGGTTCGAGTCCAGATAGGATAGCTATACTATCGTAGTTGGATATGCCAGTCTTTGCCTGAGTCTTTGCGGCGAGATTGGAAAATCGTGAGAGGGGACCGATATACTTGACTTTGCGGTCAAAACGACCACCATGAGCAAGCATTCCTGATAGATTTTGCTCTGCATCTGCATAGTCTGGAACCCAAACCTCGTCATACCTTTTATATATGCATGCGTGCATAGCGCGTGCGAGAGGTTGCAACCAACGTAGACGCTTGGGCAAAATGACATATAATTGGTGGGTAATATATACACAGCGCGTTTGACGAGTGAAAAATCCAAAGCGATTATCTGAAATCACTAAATCGAAGTGTTCTATTGCCAATTGCTTGTGTAGGTAATATCTATTGCCGATGGCATGACGCACCAAGGCCGGTATAGCACGTAGGTAGAACCCTCGTTGGGCTTTGTTTTGTGTATAACGTAGCTCTAGTGAGGGTAAGTCTATTGAACGTAAGTCAGGAAAATGCTTTCGCAATAATCTTAACGAATCTCCGTCACCCGCAATTACTACCTCATCGCCAGCAGTTAGATACTGACGAATAAGTGGGATACAACGAGTGGCATGTCCAAGTCCCCAATTGAGTGGTGCGATTAGAATTTTCATGCACAAACAATGACGTCTATCCCCTTATCACGCAATGGTTGAGCTATCTGCTGCATTTGCTCTGCAGGAACCTTAGATAAGGTCTGTAGGGGTGTTGTACGATCGATGACATAGATCATCACCTGCTTTGGGTGTAATACTTCTATGATTTGATACCATGCTTGAAGTTCCTCTGAGGTGGTATTGTCAATGATTTGTCCTTGATATTCACCACGTAAGAAGCAGGTTTGTAGGGTGAAGTCACCATCAAACTGCTGCAGACGTTCTACTATCTGCTCAACGCTGAGATTAGGGTTGACTGGTTGATCAATCAAACGCATCGTATCGTCGATAGCAGAATCTAGTTTGAGTATACGGTTGTCGCAGAGACGTAAGGCTTCTACCACATCCTCTCGCATGAGTTGGGTGGAATTGCTGAGTACTGATATTTTTGCTTCAGGACAATATAGGTCACGTAGTTCACAGGTATCTTGGATGATACCTAGAAAATTAGGATGAAGAGTTGGTTCGCCATTGCCGCTGAAAGTGATGACGTTGAGTGGAGTGTTTAGATTTTGGAGTTGAGCCTTTAGAGCGTCGCGCACTTGCTCGCGTGTCGGAAGTTGTGGATGTGAAACAGGTTGATTCCAACCACACTCACAATATACGCAGTCGAAGGTACACAATTTCGCATTAGTAGGCATCAAATTGATGCCTAGCGAAACGCCTAGACGACGTGAATGGATAGGACCATAAACGATACTTGTAAATAGCATGTTATTAATGTTTTGTGCAAAATTACTATTTTTTTTTCATATCTCAAAAAAAAGTTGTATCTTTGCAGCAGATTATGCGAAAAATATCGATTTTAATACTATTTGTTTGTTGTGCAGCCTTTGCGCTAGCGCAGAAGAATCTAAGTGCGGATAAACTCTACCATGCTGGTGAGTATAAGTTGGCATCGGAGAAGTACGAGCGTATGCTCAAGACTTCACCATACAATACTGTAGCTATCTTTCGCTACGCTCGTTGTGTTCAAGAGCTAGGTGATGTGGATAAGGCTATGGAGTATTATGCTAAGTTGAGTAGTCGTCACTTATCTAAATACCTCCATATGGGTGATATCTATGTCCTAAAATACAATCCAGATGCTGCTATCGAGGCATACAATATGCACTTGGAAGTTCAAGATCGTACGCCTGAAGAGCTTGCTATCATAGCTAAAAAAATCAAGTATGCTGAGTTGTTAAAGCGCTATTTGCGTAGAGTAGAGCGTGTTGCGGTAGTAGACTCCGTGTTAGTGCCTATGGATAAGATGTTAGACTGCTGTCAACTTTCAACTGAGGCCGGTCAATTGCAATACGATTCACTCCTAGGTGTACTATATACAAACCAACGTGCAGACCTACGTCTATGGTCACAGAGAGTTGATTCTACGAGCCAACTCTATTCGTCACATCGCTTGTTAGATACTTGGACAGAGCCAGAACCCTTACCTGTTAATGTCAATTTTACGGTTTCGCAGCAATCTCCTTATCTCTTGGGTGATGGAGTGACTTTGTATTTTGCGGCACAAGATACAGCAGGTTTTGGTGGGCTAGATATTTATGTTACTCGCTATAATACGGTCACGGAGCAGTATACTGAACCAGATAATATCGGTTTCCCATATAACTCGCCTGCCAATGACTATATGCTTCTTATTGACGAGGTGCAACAACGTGGTTACTTGGCTACAGACCGTTTTGCTCCGGCAGGATATGTTCATATCTATACGTACGTTCTGCCTGAGATCAAACAATATTGGCGAGGTTTAAGTACGGAATCGTTGGCTGAATATGCACAGTTGTCTTCTTGGGATAAGGTTGGGGCACCATCTGAATCTACTCTTGAAGTTGAGTCTACGGATAGTGCTTCTGAGGATTTCTTCTTTGTGCTCAATGATTCGGTGGTATATACTACGGCTACTGATTTTGTATCGCCAGAGGCGTATGTGGTGTTTATGGAATGGGAGAAGCAGAGTCTCAAACTTCAGTATGAGAGTGAACAATTGTATGATTTGCGTTTGCAGTATATGGAGGCATCTGAGGCAGAACGTCAGGAATTAGCGCCTATTATGTTGCAGTTAGAGGCTAATTACCCAATTCTCAAGCAACATTGTCAATCACTTTTGTTAGAGGCTCGCCGTCTCGAAACCTCTGCTCGTGGGAAGTAGCTAGCGTTTTTTGAAAATATTTCTCGCTTTTTTTGCGTATGTGCATTTTTTGTTGTACCTTTGCACAGAATTGAAACCATGAAACAAGCGGCTATGCCGCATGAAACCCTGAAATAATTCAACTTTTTAAACTTTATATTTTATGTCAAAAGTAACCGTAGTAGGCGCAGGTAACGTAGGTGCTACATGCGCAAATGTGTTGGCCGTGAAGAAAGTAGCCAGCGAGGTCGTATTGATCGACATTAAAGAGGGCGTTGCAGAAGGCAAAGCCATGGATATCATGCAAACTGCTCAATTGTTGGGCTTTGACACTGTAGTTAAAGGTGTTACCAGCGACTATAGCCAAACAGCTGGCTCTGATGTAGTTGTTATCACATCTGGTCTTCCACGTAAACCAGGTATGACTCGTGAGGAGTTGATTGGTGTAAATGCAAAGATCGTGAAGAGTGTAGCTGACCAAATCTTGGCGTACTCTCCTAACGCTATCCTCGTGGTTGTATCTAACCCTATGGATACTATGGCTTACCTCACATACAAGGCACTTGGTTTGCCACGCAACCGTGTCATCGGTATGGGTGGTGCTTTGGATAGCAGCCGTTTCAAATATTTCTTGAGCCAAAAGTTGGGTTGCAATGCTAACGAGGTAGAGGGCTTTGTAATCGGCGGTCACGGTGATACCACTATGATTCCTATGACTCGTTTTGCTACCTACAAGGGTATGCCAGTTAGCGAGATGATTAGCGCAGAGGAGCTCGAGCAAGTAGCTAAAGACACTATGGTAGGTGGTGCTACTTTGACTGGTCTTCTTGGTACTAGCGCATGGATGGCTCCAGGTGCAGCAGCTGCTGCTGTAGCTGATAGCGTAATCAACGACCAAAAGAAGATGATTCCATGTTCTGCTTACCTCGAGGGTGAGTATGGTTACAACGATATCACTATCGGTGTTCCATGTATCATTGGTAAGAACGGTATCGAGAAGATCGTTGAGTTGCCATTGAACGAGGCTGAGAAGGCACTCTTCGCTGCTAGCGAGGAGGCAGTGGCTAAGACTACTGCAGTCTTGAAAGAGATTGGCGTTCTTTAATGTTGATGAACTCAAGATAGGAAATGAGCGTCTAATTGGACGCTCATTTCTTTTTTCTCTTGGTTTTGTGAATAGTAGTGGTAATTTTTGTTTTTATTTGTTCTATTCGCTTTTAGAGTATATTATCTACCATTATTCTGTTGGAAACGGCGGATAAAATTTGTATAATCAGAAAAAAAGTATTATCTTTGCACGCATAAAGTTTAACCTTTTAAATTTAATGGGCATGAAAAAGTTCTTCTCTTTGGGTCTCGTCCTAGTATTGGCGTTGACTATTCAAGCACAAAATTACCCACAACTATTCGGCATTAAAGTGGGACAATCAACTTCGTCGGAAGTAGTACAAAAACTTACAAATCTTGGAATCGAACATGATGATGAGGATGGCCTTATTATGTTTGTGAGTGATTTTGGATGGCTGGGTACGCCTATGAAACTAGGTATATATATGGAGCATAATGATAAAATCGTTATGAGTCTGTTTATGGGTGAAAATTTGAATGATGGACTAGCTGAAAAATTCATGAAAGATGTTCGAGTTAAGTATAATGAATACGAATCTGTAATGCCAGAGATTATGGATGGAATGCTTGAAGAGATTTCTGGTACAGTGCTTGATGTATGGTCGCAAGATGGTGAGATATCTATGATTGCTTGCTCAACAGACGAAGCATATGGTGTTATACTATACGATAGAGAAGCACTGTTTGCTCTTGTAGCTGAAAGTTTGGCAGAGGAGGTTGAAGAGATGTCTGATGAGGATTTTTTTGAACTATTGATGCAAGTAGCAGAAGAATATGAGGAGGAAGAAGATCCAGCAATTGTTGAAACAAAGAAAATCATAGAAGAAGAAGTATCAAAAGCAGCAGAGTTGCTCGTGGGAAAACAAGTAGATTTTATGACTAAATGTACGGATATTACTTTTGATGGTAGAGATGTAACTTATGTTTATGAAGTTGATGAGTCCTATGTAAGTTTGTCTCAGGTGGATATGGAGCAAGTTAAAAAAGTACAATGGCAGATTTTTGAATCAAATGAAACGTTCCAAATATTTGCAAACCATATAAAATCAATAGGTGGAACTATTAATTACGTATATGTAGGAAGTCTTTCTCGTGAGGTGGCATCTTATAGTCTGTGGTAATAGGTATTTGATGTACTTATAGTAAGAAGCGATGGAATCCATCGCTTCTTTATTTTTTAGTCTTTTAAAGCACGCTATCCATATGGGCATAATAATAGGCTAAATAGTAGTCTAAAACCAACTAGATCCTCTAATTATATTTTATTGCTAGTTTTTTAGAAAAGGCATTCTTCTAGTTTGAAACACGTTAATTTGCAAAAAGTATGATTCATATTTGCATATTCGGAATTAAATTACTAAATTTGCAGCCGAAATATTGCGCGCGTGCGCATTTCGCCCGCGTGAGCATATTTAAATTGGAATTTTATTATTAAAACGATACTAATCAAATACCAACACAATATGAAGAAATTTACACTATTTTTAATTGCAACACTATTTAGCGCAATGTCATTTGCAGCGGTTCCCCGCGTAATGGCCTATGACCTGAAGAGTGAAATGGATACTCCTGCAAAAGGTTTTACTAAATTCACTTTTAGTACGAACACAAAACCTACCAAAGCTTATTTGATTTTCTATTATGCTGGAGCAGAAGTAATGCGTGTGGATATTACCACACAAGCACAAAAGAAATTAAAGGATGCAACCTACACTATTCGTACCTCTGATTTGCCAGAATTGACCAATATGAAATGGGCAATTGAGGTACAAGGGGATAAAATCAATAGCTTGGCATGTGTTAACGATGTGAATAATGTAGGCACATATGGTTTCAATCGCCCACAAGGTGTAGCGGTAGATAACAATCCAGAATCTGATTTCTTTGGCCGAACATACATTTCCCTTCCTAAAGCAGGTGGTAGTTCATCCACTTACGGAGCTTATGGTGATACCAAAGCAGGTATTGTAGTATTTGATGCGGTTCATAATAGATTAGCATCTGGTTTTACTGCCACAGGGTCAGAGTTAGATGATGAAACATATGGTGTTCACCGTGTGGCTGTTAATCCCGTGGATGGTAAAGTGTATTACACAAAATCTATAGCAAGTAACACTGCCGTTTATGAATTAACTCCAGATGCAACCGATATCTTAAAAGACGGAGGAACAGCGGTAGATGTTGTTTCTGGTTTAGGACTTACACGTGCAGATGGAGTATGCTTTGCTGAAGACGGAACAATGTTTGTAGTGGATTATGCTAGATATTCAGGAGGCACACAAGGTGATATATACAAAGTTAAGGGCAATAGTAAAACACTATTTTGCGAAAATATCGCTGCTAACCAACCTAACTCTTTAGCATACGATGGTAAAGGTGGCATTTGGATGGTGCAACAGCGAGGTGAAGCAGGAAGCGATCCTTCTCCTTTAGTTCATATCAATGCGAGTGGAACAGCGGACTTCAAATTATCAACAAATATCAATAATTGGTTTACTACCAGTAACATAACCAAAGGAGGTTGTGTAGCTTACAACACAAAGGATAATGTTATCGCAATTGGTGGTTATGGCAAAGTAATGTTATTCCAAGTTAGTGAAGTTGATGGTAAACCTACATTAGCAAGCAAGATAGGTGAATATGTTGTTAAATCAGGTGGAACAGCGGAAGTTAATGGTCTTGCTTTTGATTATGCGGGAAACCTTGTTGTTATGTCTCGAACAACAGAACGCATGCACTATTTAGTAGTTCCTACTACAACTAACTCTTGCACTACTCCTGCAAAGAGCTCCTTGCAAGTAAATGGTCCTGCTACGTGCCGTGTAATGCCACACGATTTGACACTTCTAGATAATGGTGATTCTTATACCTTCTCATATAAAACCAACGTATATGCACAAAGTGGTAACTTGGTAATCTTTAAAGAAGATGGCAAAACTGTAGAAAAGACATTTGCTTTGCCAACTCCTATAGTAAAGAATAAGACTCATCAAATAACCATAGCTAAAACTGATCTCCCAAAACGCCTCGGAATGAATTGGGGTATTGAGCTGGCCGGTAAATCTGTTCCTAAATACTCTTATCTACAAGAGGTATCTGACCAAACACGCGAGATATACGATTTCTATAACATGATGGGCGTGTTGGTGGATAATAATCCAGAGTCAGACTATTTTGGTAAGATTTATATACAAGCGACATTAAATGGTAAATCAGATGGAGCCACTGCTCGTGCTGATGCACAAAAAGCAGGTTTGTTTATCTACAACCAATGGTTGGACGAGTTGAACCCAACATCTAACGTAGGTATTCAACCATCTCTTCCATCAGGATATAGCATTGGTAGTGCAAACCAATTCAATCGTCTTGCTATAGATCCTACCACCAACAATATTACTTATTGCTATGCAGTTAGTGGTCAGCCTGCTGTGTTCTCAATGGATCGTGCTAATTTGACAGGCGTACCTACGAACCTGCTTGCAGGTCAAACAGGAATTACTCGTTCTGTAGCCCACTGCTTTGATGCAGAAGGTAACTTGTATGTAATGGATTTGCCTAGTTCAGGACAAATCTTTAAGATTGACAAGAATGGAACAAAAACCACATTTGGAGCATCGAATAGCAAGTATGTAGCTACTAATATCAGTTTAGCAGCAGATGGTCGTGGTGGCCTTTGGGTTGCTCAAAACCGTGGACAGATAGATACCTATTATCAATTAGTACATTACAATGCATCAGGTACTATTGATTTTTCAGTATATCAAGGAAATGAACATGGTTTTACCGGTAACTCCACTCGCGGTGCATTGGCATATGATGCAGAGCGTCAAATCTTGGCACAAGGTAGAAATGGTAGTGTAATACTATTTGATGTGACTTATAATGCAAGCGGTGTTCCTACTTTGACACAGCAAAGCGTAACGGCTAGCATTGCTCATAATAATATTGATGGTCTTGCATTTGACTACGCTGGTGACTTGTATGTGGTGAACTCTGGAAAGGAGAAATTCTATAAGTTTACTATCCCTACTAACAACAATACTTGCCTTGTTCCTGCTAAGAAATCTCTTACACTTGACTATCCTGTAAACTACCTTACCTACGAACTCAACGGTGGTCAATACAATGAGTATGGTTGGGAAAGTAAAGGCGACATCTGCCTTGCTTTGGAAGCCGACTACAATGCTACTTATGGCACAAGCAAGGATTGGGTGCAAGAGGTGGATGGAGAAATTCAATATAATATCAACGGAACTTGGATGTCAGAAGAAGAGGCTAAGGGACAAGCCGCAACAGTAACAGGTTTCCTCCAAGCAAGTACATATAACACAACAGACAATTTGAAGAAACTTGTTGAGACCACTATGGTGGATAAATATGGTTGGTTGAAGGATGTTATTGAGGCAAACCGTACTGCTCAAAGTGTTGCAGGTGAATTAAGTGAAGCAATATATCGCAAAGAGCTATCTGCTTTCTTCCTATGCTCTCCTGCACACAGTAGTTGGCCAGCATCGTCTTCTCATGAAGCAATGGGAGATGTAGCTGCTTTCCAATCATACTGGGGTCAATCATTCCCTAACCCAAGTTATACCTTTACTGAGGTAACTCTCAATAATCCTTACAAAGAAGATTACGAGTTCCAAGGTTGGTACAATACTTCTGATTTCTCAGGTGCTAAATTAACTACCATCGATGAGAATACCACTGGTACACTCTACGCTAAATGGCACCAAATAGTAGTAGATGAGGAAGCAGATAACACCACCGCTCTCGCTCCATATGAGGGTCAACTAGTGGAGAAGGTATTCGTTAAGCGTAACTTCGAGCCTAACAAGTGCTATACACTTACATTGCCATTCGATATGAATGCTTCACAAATAGATGATGTATTCGGCAACGCAACCGTATACGAGTTCTACAATATCGTTGAGCAAAATGCTGAGGAACTTTACCTTGAGTTTATTCCTACATCTTCTATCCAAGCTGGTGAACCATGTCTGATTGTAACTCCTTCTGGCAGCTTCGATGCTAACGATGGATTTATGATTGAGGATGTGATCATTTCTACTACTCCTCAACCTGTAAAAGTAGGCGCAGTAACTATGATGCCTGTATTGGATAATGGTTATTTGATGGATGATCCTAGCGAATATTATGTATGGGACGGCGGTTTGTACTGCGCAGGTACATACAATATGACTTCTAAAGGTCTTCGTGCATACTTCGTATCTTCTTCGCCATTGCCAGTGCGTGCACGTGTGGTATTGAAGGATAACGAAGCTACATCTATTCCATTAGTTGGAGTAGAAACTGGCACTCAAGTTCGCAAGATCATGAAGGATGGACAAATAATCATCATTCGTGGAGAAGAGCAATACAATATACAAGGACAACGAATGGACTAATTATTTTTAAGTATGAAAAAGATATATAACAAACCAACAACAGAAACTATCCAGTTGCTTGGCCAAAATGCCATCATGGCTGTAAGCGGTGGATTTGTTTTAGGACCTGGGGATGGTAGTACTCCTCCTAGTGGAAACGACTAATCCTTCCTATACTATACAAATAGAGGACGCAGAAATGCGTCCTCTATTGTAATTTATTGGTTTGGTATCTTCGGAGGATTTGGATGAAGTACTATTGTGTACTTGCTTTTTTACTTTCCAAGTTTTATATGAATCAAAATGGGGTCGTGGTCGGCGTAGCGGAAGATGGTCTCGTCCAAACCACGTTTGAAGCCGCGACTATAGAAATAATCGGCATTCAAGTGATAAGGCTGCACCTCTGTGACTTGTGTGCTCATTGTTGGTGAAGCAAACACACGATCCAAATAGCCCGCTTCGCTATAATATACGTACGAATACCCTTGAGGAGCATATTGCATCAACACGTCCGTATAACCAGCTTGGATAATGGTTTGTAGCGGTTGCTCATAGGTGTAGCTATTGTAGTCACCAACTAAGAGAATATCCTCGTCTTGATAGATGTTTTGCTCGTTGATAGTATTAAGCATCACCATTAGACTATCTACATTCGCCATACGTTTTTCATTAGACTCAGCACCCGTACCGCGTTTAGAACGTAGATGGTTGATGTTGAGAACAAAACGCTCGCCAGAAGCAATCTCCTCCCAACCCAATGCTATCATGCGGTAGTGATAGTGACTAGCTGTGTCTGCATAACCATGCACTATTTCGCCATAAGGTCGCACCTTGTCTTGACGGTAAATGTATCCGCAAGCTATCATATCTTGATTATCCCAACCATCGGATACAAAAGCGTATAACTCTTTCTTGGCGATACGGTTCATCGCATCCACTAACATTTGTGGAGCACTATCGCCACGCTGAATCTCGCATATGGCATAAATGTCGGCATTGATATGAGTAAGCGCCTTGCTGATTTTGAGGGTTTGCATGGTTTGTTGCTTGGCGGTCGTCTTGCGTTGGGCATAGCCGCCTAAGTCAAAGAAATAATTTTGAATATTGGTAGCACAAATGAGCAGTCCACTTTTAGGCATCTTAGGACGTGGTTCTGGTTTGTTGCCAGAGAACTTGGGTGTGGCACCAGTAACCAGTTTACCTGGAGCGACCACTTTGGCTGTGAGATTCTTGATTGTAGAACCTGTTCGTACTTGGTAATTGGTGACCTTGCAAGATAGGTTGAGCATCTTCGCACGATTGCTATGCTTGAGCTGCCAATACATCGTACTATCACCTTGTGCTAGTCCTACGGCATGTTCTTCTGGAACATAGAGACGCTCTGGAGAGAGTACAAGCGAGTCGTAGTAGTTACCACATACATAGAGCTCATTGGTGATTTCAATGGTCTTACCGATATAAGAGTCCCATCCGTCTGCAAAGGAATCAGGAAAAACTACTTTCTCCACTGCACTCACGTGTAGTGCAATCAATAGACAGGAGAAAAATAAAATTTTGCGCATACGTAAAAACTTAATTTATATTAAACAACTAAAGTTGCTGCAAAGGTACTAAAAAAATATCATTTCATAGGGATAATCTTGAAAATAATTACAATAATAATAGCGTTTTTTTGTCAGAAATCATTTTTTTTTCGTACCTTTGCAGCGATTTTGTAAACATTTTAAAGAATTAATAATATTATGGGTCAAATTAAAAGCTTTTGCAAAGCTCTTACAGAAAACAAGTATTTTGAGTGGGGTATCACTCTTGTTATTTTAATTAACTCCGCATTGATTGGAGTTGAGACATACTCTGAGAATACAACTATAAAGTTGATTCAGCAAATTATTTTGTATATTTTCACTATCGAAATTGTTGCAAAATACATTGCTGCAGATAGTGCAAAAAACTTCTTTACTGACGGGTGGTGTATTTTCGATTTATTACTAGTATTAATTGGATATATACCAGACTCTTTATTTGCTAATGCTTCCACTTTGATGGCATTGCGTACTTTACGTGTATTCCGTGTGCTACGTCTATTGCGTGCTGCTAAAGAATTAAAATTGATCGTTACAGTACTAATGCGCTCAATGAGTGCAATGTTTTATAACTTAATTTTGTTTTTAATTTTTGTATATCTCTATGCTATCGTTGGAGTATCATTGTTCCGTTTGCCTGACCCTAAAACATTAGATGCAGAGCAATTAGCAAAATATGAGCAGTTAATGGTTGAAGCCCCTAATGCACCGACTAATTCCCCAGATCCATATGGGGATATAAGTGAGTCAATCTTTACCTTATTCCGAATGTTGACAGGTGAAGATTGGACTGACTTGCGCTATAATTTGATTACAGCATCAGAATATGATTTGGTTCCTGTTAATTCGGCAGTTATTACAACATACCATGTTAGTTGGTTCTGTTTGGCTGCATTCTTGCTCTTGAACTTGGTTACAGGTGCAGTCTTAAATAACTACCAATTAGCCCTTAATGATAAAGAAAATGAAAAGGGACAAGACAAACAAGAAGTTTAAATAGAATCTTTGTTTAACGACTCTTGCACTCAATATGCGAGAGTCGTTTTATATAAAAAATAACACAAAAAAACGGTAGAAAAAATCTACCGTTTTCTTTTGTGCGTGACTATTACAGATTATCGAACTTTTGTTGATAACCTCAGTAGTGTTATTGATTTTATTGAGTGGTACAATAGATATCATTAATCTTATATGTAGTTATTACGCTACAAAGGTACTGCTTTTTTATCAAATATTAAAATTTACAATCATTTTTAAGTCAAAATTTTGCAGATTTCCAATAAAATGTGTACCTTTGCAGCGCAATTCAAAATATTGGTTTGCAGACATATTAACAAAGCATTACTATTATTTCGCGTTTAGCCAAGAGCCTCGGAAACTTATTGGAAATAAAACACGACCATAATAGATAGTTGTCTCATGGAGATA
>JAFOYE010000010.1 GCA_017391525.1 Paludibacteraceae bacterium
AGATGGCAAGTATCTCGCCACTTACGCATGTACATCAGAATATTCAGGTAGTGCAGGTACACGTCGTGCTAGTATTGGTACATTCTGCCACGAGTTTGGACACGTGCTTGGTTTACCAGACCTCTACGATACAGAATACAAATACTATACAGTGAGCAACTGGTCCATTATGTGCTCAGGCAACTACAACAATAATGGCCGCACCCCTCCTACCTATAGTGCATATGAGCGTTTCTTCCTAGGATGGCTTGCGCCTGAGCAACTTACTGAGAAAGGTATATATTCTATGGAACCACTCCAAGAAGCTAACCAAGCCTATCTTATTGCAGATAAAACTCATAACCTAAACGGCGGACATCCTAACCCTAGCGAGTTCTTCATTTTAGAATATCGTACCAAAACAGGATGGGACACTTATCTACCTGGTTCGGGTATGTTGGTATGGCATATCGACTATCTGGCATCCGCATGGTATCAAAATACGCTTAACGATGGTCCTGATTTCTTGCGTATACACCTAGAAGAGGCTAATGGCATATCCTGGAATCAACGTAAAAACGGAGAGAATGGTCGCACATCTGACCCTTATCCAGGTACCAACAAGGTCACCTCATTTATTCCAAAGTTGCACGATGGCACGGTGCTTAGTGATCAAAACGTCCTAGCTATTACTGATAATAACACATGGTTATCCTTTGTCTACCAAGGATTAGGAAACATCAAACTTTCTACAGACGTACAAGATATTACTCTGACCACCACCGTTTCCGATTCTAGAAAAATTGTTGATTGGGAACCACAACCATTCGTATTAACTGCAGAAGGACTCAATGATAGCATCATCACTTTGACAACATCCAAAAGCAACTTCCAATTTGCAGTAGCAGATGAAGCCCCTGCATCCTCTAGCAAAGAGTGGAAAAAATCAACTACTATCGTCACCCAAGACTCAAACATAGTACGTACCGTTTGGGTAAGTTACAAACCATCACAACAAAGTTGTGAAGCAACAACAGCTACCATCAATATCGCTACCACGGGTGCTACAGCCACTGTGGGACTTACAGGTTACTCACCTCGTCCTATATATATCACCACTCCTATACTCAAACCTGTGACCAATATCACAACTAATTCATTCCGAGTATCATGGAATCCAGTAGAGGATGCCGTTATATACTACCTCACCCTCTTCCAATCTCAAGAGGGAGAGGCATCTTTTGTGCAAGGTTTTGAGAACTTCAACAACTATGATGCAATCAAGGATGCAGGTTGGGAAAGTAATATCAATCGTACCACAACATCAGCCAAAGCAGAAGGAACCAAATCCCTTTATTTCAAAAACACTGGCGACCAAATTACTAGCGAGATATACCAAGCACCTATTACCAATATATCATTCTGGGTCAATGCTTTCTCTACTAATGTAACGGAGGTCGGATATATTGATATCGAAGCATGGAATGGTACAGAGTGGGTGACATCTAATCAATGGAGAATCACTATTTCTCGAACTCACAAAAACAAATGGTTTACAATCGACTTCACACCAGAAGATAATTACACTCAATTCCGCTTAACCTTTACCGACAACGGTGGTGCTGGTGCAGCCTTAGATGCATTCACAGCCACTTGCTCACGCAATATTACATACATATATAAAGGTAAAGATTTAGCGGTTGATGCTTGGAGCGATGAGACAATGTGTTACTATGACTTCACCAATCTGCAAGAGAATAGTACATATTACTTCACTATCCAATCATCCGACCTCACCAAAGGTTGTGAAGAGCACATATCACCTGCTGCCGAATCCATCGAAGTGAAAACCGCAACAACTTCTGACGACAAAGATAAAGACAAAAACAAGAATCAACTTCCTATCGTTATTGACACCATCAATTACGACGCACCTACACACATCGTTTACCTCTCTAATCCTAAGACCGGCAATGAGCTATGTATATACAATGCACAAGGAAAGATTGTCTATACTTGTCCTACCTTTGATGGCCAAACAGAGTATATCATACCTGTTGAGCAATTGCAAAAAGGAACCTTGTATGTGATCAAGTATATTACAAATGATAAGATTCGCCGTAGAGAAGGTTGGGTTAAGTTCATCCTATAAGCAATTAGCAACCCTTGCGCTACCTTTGCGCTAGAAATAAGATTCAGATACAAAAAAATAGCCACCCTATGCATATTGCAGGGTGGCTATTTTTTTGGTATCAAATACTTCGTTGGCAACCTCCTGAAGTTGCTCGGATGTTATCTTCTGCACTTTAGCGAATGTCTCTTGCCATTGTGGAGCACGGTGGTGGTAGAGCATCTGCTTGGCCATCGCTAGGGCATTATTCTCTTGGTTCTCTGCTGAGATAGCCAGCTGCCCTTGTAACTGACTAAGAGCACGCTGCAACTGAGCAGAAGTGAGACGCACATCACGAAGTTTTTTAAGTTCAGCATGAACAAGTTCCAAACATTGATCCTTGTGCTGTGGTTCGCAAGCCAAATAGATATTCCAATAGCCCGTATCACTAAGTGGTACAGCCTGTGAATCTATATTGTACACCAATCCATATTTCTCTCGCAGACTGAGATACAGACGGCTAGACATACTACCTCCTCCCAAAATATTATTCAGCAAGAACATTGTCAGCTGCTTAGGATGACCAATAGGAAAACTATTCGAACCCAACATGATATGGGTCTGATGGGTATGTCGACGGTAGATACGTTCCTTAGCACTAGACAAACTAGACGGACTAGAGACACTAGTTGAACTAGACACACTAGCCAAATGACCTAACTCTTTTTCCGCCGCAGCAATCACCTGCTTAGGGCTTACATTTCCCAAGACAAACAGCACCATGCGCTCTGGACGATAATGCTGTGTCATCCAATTAAGTGGATACTCTGGCGATTTAGAGATACGCTTTAGTGTCTTTTTAGTACCTAATATAGGCATCGCCAATGTATTACCCTCAAATATCAAATTTTCAAAATCGTCGTAAATCAGTTCGCTAGGCGAGTCGTTGTAGCTCTCAATTTCGTCTAAAATAACGGTCACCTCTTTGTCGGTCTCCCTCTTGAGAAATGTAGGGCGCAACACCATATCCGCCAACAAATGAAGGGTGGTGCGAAAATGGTTATTCAGCGTAGCCGCGTAGAAAGTGGTTTCCTCCTTGGTGGTATATGCATTGATCTCACCTCCTATTCCCTCGATATGATTGATGATTTGACGGGCGCTGTAATGCTCTGTTCCCTTGAACAAACAGTGCTCAATATAGTGCGCCATACCATTTTCTTCAGGCAGTTCGTGGCGCGTACCCGCTCCTATCATCAAACCGACATAAACGACGGGTGAAGCAGTCAAACGATGCACAATTTGCACGCCATTGGTTAAATTATGATAAAAAGTTTCGTACATTTTACTTTTTTTGCTTTGTTTTTATTTTGTTGTACCTTCGAGGGCACCGACCTCGCTACGCTCGCCCACCTCGAAGCTACGTTCGTGAAATGCAGCCCATATTACAGGTTGCTCGAAAATATTTACAAAAGCGGCTAATGCCTTATCATTCGACATATAGCACTTCACTTTCATGCTAGCGTGAGTGAGTGCAAAATGTCGAATTGGATAGATGAATCTATCTTTTTTTGTAAATATTTTCTCGCTTTTCTTGCATATGTGCATTTTTTGTTGTACCTTTGCACCCGATTTCACGCGGCATTGGCGGAATTGGTAGACGCGCTAGACTTAGGATCTAGTTTCGAGAGGAGTGAAGGTTCGAGTCCTTTATGCCGCACATCGGGTCGCAAGACCCGTTTTTTGTATCTAATAACGAAGATAAACTTTATTTTATGCGTAAACCTTTCATTTTTCTCATCTCTCTTGTAGTTGTGATGTTTACTATGACAAGTTGCGATTGGCTTACTGGCGAATCAGATCAAAGTCCAGAGATATACTCCTCCTATTTCTATGTAAATCCTGTCTTTGAAGGTGATTCTATCATTAGCGCCCAAGACACCCTCTATGCGCATCAAAGCACAGAGGTCGAGACTGTTTATCAAATGGACTCATTGACATTGGGCGATACTGTATTCTTTGCCCCTACCTTTTATACCCATTCCCAAGATCTCGTTTCTATCAAAATAGACTGGGATACTGCTCAATTTGACTTTACTATGAGTATTCCCGAAAGCATCAGCAAACACATTACTAACCAATCAGATATAACAAAGGGACAACTATTTTTCAATCCAGGTTTTAACCGTGTATCCTTCCCTTGTTATTTTACCGCAAAAGAATATGGTAGATTGCCTCTAAAATTGACAGTAGCTAGCACCTCCCAATTCTCGCCAACTTCAGTAACAATAAATATCCCTATTAAGAAACCAGAATAACTACAAGTTTTTGGCTTCTTGCCAAAGAGTTTCCATTTCGTCTAGGGTCATGTCTTTGAGAGACAGGCCCTTTTCTTTTGCCTGCTGCTCAATGTAGTTGAAGCGTTTGATGAATTTAGCATTGGTTTTCTCTAATGCATTGTCAGGACGAATCTTGTACAAACGAGCCGCATTAACGAGCGCGAAGAACAAATCTCCCATCTCCTCCGTAGCTTTCTCTTCGTCCATACTATCCACCTCTGCTTCAAACTCAGCTATTTCCTCCTTAACTTTCGCCCACACATCTTGTGGTTTCTCCCAATCAAATCCCACATTAGCAGCTTTATCTTGTATACGATATGCTTTAACGAGTGCAGGAAGTGCTTCTGGAATACCTGCTAGCACAGTTTTATTGCCATCCTTCTCTTTAAGTTTTACTTGCTCCCAAAGTTTGGAAACCTCATCGGCATTCTCCACCGCTTGCTCTCCATAGACATGTGGATGGCGAAAAATCAGTTTGTCAGTTATCTTATTGCAAACATCTGCGATATCAAATGCGCCTTTTTCGCTACCAATCTTAGCGTAGAATACAACATGAAGGAGCACATCACCAAGTTCTTTGGCAATCTCGTTCATATCATCTTTGATAAGAGCTGAAGCTAGTTCATATGTTTCTTCGATGGTATTTTGACGAAGGGACTCGAAGGTTTGTTTTCTATCCCATGGACATTTCTCACGCAATTCATCCATGACCGTCAAAAGGCGATCAAAAGCTTTGAGTTGTTCTTCACGATTATTCATAGTTCATCATCATTACTTCGAAGTTATCATTTACTTGTACGTAGGTAAACATTCTCCAGCAGTCACCTAGTATCATCATTCGACTATCACGACTTAACATAAGGTCTAACTCTATGTGACGATGACCAAAAATGTAAAGATCATGATGGTTGCCAGCCTGTTCTTGCTCTTTAGCAAAGAGAACTAGCTCCTCTTTTTCCTCTCCCTTGTATGGATATGTTCCATCTTTCTCTTTGAGGCGACTCTTTTTAGCCCATTCATAACCAAACTCATTACCCCATGAAGCAGGCAAGAGACGGAAAAAGAACTGTATTATTGGGTTATGAAATACCTTACGAAGGAAAATAAACTGCTTGATTTTCTTTTGAACCTTAGTTGGCAACTGACGTAAGTAGTTTTTAGGCACCAAGCCATCACCATGTGCCAAAAAGACTCGTTTTCCATTTACTGTGATGGTTTCTGGTTTTCTATGGATGGTCATACCCGTTTGCTCTGCTAACCAACCAAATGTCCATATATCATGATTTCCAATAAAGAAATGCACTTCCACACCCTTATCTGTAATCTCCTTAATTGTCTGCAAGAAAGGACGATATTGCTCTTTGCTTTTATCCCGCCAAAAGAACTCACACCAAAAATCAAAGATGTCACCTAACATATAGATCGCGGTCGCATCTTTTGCCATAGTGCGTAGCATAGAGATGATAGTCTGCTGGTGGAGTTGAGGATCATCTATCGCTCTAGAACCTAAATGTGCATCAGAGAGGAAGTAAATCATATTAATTCGCGTTGCTTGAAAATCGTTCGTTAGAGTCACTATAGATCACTCGCGTTGTTCGCTGAAGTTTATAGAAAACCAAGTTCCAATTTGGCTTCTTCGGACATCATATCTTTGTTCCACTCAGGCTCAAAGACAATATTCACATTAACTGTTTGTATACCATCCACTGAACCCACCTTTTGCTTAACATCCTCCACCAAAAAATCGGCAGCAGGACAATTAGGTGCAGTAAGAGTCATATCTATATTGCATGTTCCATCACCAGGAATATCAATGCGGTATATAAGCCCTAGTTCGTAGATATTCACAGGGATCTCAGGGTCATACACCGTCTTAATCATACGCAAGACTTGTTCTTCTATCTCCAAAAATTCATTCATAAACTTTGTTTCGACCAAATAACGTGCAAAGATACTGCTTTTTTTGCAAATGAGCAAAAGTTTTGGCAGATAAATACATAATCTTGTAAAGATGATGTATCAACGAAATCATGAGGAAGTATCGATAAAGACTCGACGAGGTTCCGATCAGCTTCCGATGAGGTTCCAATCAGCTTCCAATGAAACCAGAGGGCAGCTGAGTGTTGGGAGTCAAAAGTTGAATTAGTAATAGTCAAAATAGAAAAATTATGCAAAATGCCGAAAGAAAGAAATATGGCATTTCTACACCACTTTTCCCCACTATACATAATAAACTCCATATCTTATTGATTTTCTATCTGTTATCATGTTGATAACTTTTCTAAAAAACAATTAATAAGTATGTTGAAAAATTTTTTGTGGGGAAATGTGGGGAATATCAAATATTTTTTGTACCTTTGCAGTCGCAATTGAAAACGTAGGGAAAAACTACTAAAATCGGTTAAGCGAAGTATGAATACATTTATTGGAAATATCGAAGCACGTTTGGACAACAAGGGTCGCACCTTTGTTCCGGCTCAATATCGCAGGATATTAGCAGAGATGGGTTCTAGTCATATTATCATGCGTCGCGATACAGACAACGAGTGCATAATTTTCTATCCCGAGCACGTATGGCAACAAAAAGTAAGTCAACTTCGCAATGCATTAGATGAATGGGAGCCTGAAGATCAGCTAATACTTATGCAGTTCATGTCTGAAGCAGAGATACTAGATATGGATAGTCAAGGCCGCATATTGCTACAGAAGAAACATTTGGAGATGATTGGGGCAGAGCAAGATGTAGTATTCGTAGGTATGTTAGATCGTTTTGCTATTTGGAATCCAAGTGTATTTACTGAGAAACAAATGCCTACACAAGATTTGGCTAGTCGCATCCGTATGCGCATGAAAAACAAACAAGACAACTAATGCCTAAAACCTAAATATAAACAAAAACCTAACTATTGAAAGTTGAAAGTCTAATGTCTAGAGTTAAAAGTTGAAAGTCAAACGTTGAAAATCAAAAGTTGGAAGCTGATGAACGAAGACAAGGACAAACAAACTGTTGAGTACCACATCCCAGCCATGCTCAACGAGACTATCCTCGGGTTGAATATTCAGCCCGGGGGAATCTATGTAGATGTCACAATGGGCGGAGGCGGACACTCACATGCTATCATTGAGCAACTCGATAAAAAAGGCAAACTATATTCATTCGATCAAGACATCGATGCATATGAGAATGCGATGCGATCAGATTGTTTCGTGGATAAAACCCCAACATCCTCACTATCAGGTGACGCGCAAAAAGTTTTGCTAGATAGTTGGCAATTTGTACATAGCAATTTCCGTTATTTGAGAAACTTTATGGACTATTATGGTGTAGAGCAAATAGATGGGCTATTGGCTGATTTAGGTGTTTCTTTCCACCATTTTGATTGTCCCGAGAGAGGATTCAGTTTCCGTTATTCTGCTCCGCTGGATATGCGCATGAACCAAACGGGAGGTAAAACCGCAGCAGACATTCTCAACACATACACAGAAGAAGAACTTGCCAACATACTATATATCTATGGCGAGCTCAAGAACGGCAGACAATTAGCAAAGCGAATCGTCAAGGTACGTGAACAAGTTCCCCTTTTACGAACCGAAGATCTTGTGAGTATCGTTTTGGGCAAAAAAGTCGAAGATGTAAAACAAGAGAATTATCAAGAGTTGGATGTTCCTGCAGCCGCAAAAAAAGATATGGCAAAAGTATTCCAAGCGCTTCGTATTGAGGTAAATGATGAGATGGGTGCGCTACGAGAAATGTTGCTTGCAGCTAGGGATTTGCTCAAGCCAGGCGGACGTATAGCAATCCTAACCTATCACTCTTTGGAGGATCGAATCGTTAAAAATTTCTTACGTTCCGGAAATTTGGAAGGTAATATTGAAAAAGATTTTTACGGCAACATCCTAACGCCATTTAAGTTGCTAGAAAAAGGACTTACAGCTAGCGCAGAAGAAGTAGAACGTAATCCAAGAGCACGCAGCGCCAAGTTACGTGTAGCAGAAAAACGATAAACATTAAACACAACACCACTATGGCAAAGTTTTCAATCAAAGAAATTTTCAGCGGAGACATTCTCATCAAGGAATGGCTCAAACGCCAGTACAAGATTATCCTACTGGTCTGTGTACTCATCTTCATCTACATTCACAGCGGTCTCAAAACGGAGCAGCAAATGCTTGAGATTAATGAGTTACGCAAGGAGTTACATGACTCACAGATCACTCTATTGAGTTTGAATACCGAACTAATGGATAAAACTCGTATAGCTTCCATTATACAACTTTTAGAAGAACAAGGTAGCGAACTTCAACCTAACCAAACCCCAGCAATACGGATACAATGAGCGAAAACATTAGAAATACCGTCATACGTTTTGCCATCGTCTTCGGTGTCATCTTGATACTATTTGGTGTTGTTTATGCACGCATTATCAGTCTTCAATACACCCATCGCGATACCCTTGAAGCCATCGTTATGCCACGCGACACTGTGTCACAATGCATCAAAGCTACTCGAGGTAATATCTACGACTGCAATGGTAGGTTAATGGCTAGTAGTGTGCCTAAGTATAGTCTGCACATTGATACACGAACAGAAAACCTTCGCAAGAACAATGGAGAAGTTTTCTATCAATACGTCGACAGCATCGCTTTGGGCCTAAGTCAAATTATCGGCGATTTCACTGCGGAACAATACCGTCAAAAGTTAGTTAAAATCTATACTGCCACCCAAGAGACTGAGCAGTATGCACGTTTGACCCCAAAACACATATCCTACACTCAAAAGAAAGCCATTGAGCAACTACCCCTCATCAATCAGGGACAATATAAGAGTGGTATCATTATGGTCGAGCTCAACGTGCGCGTGAAACCTTTCAATAGTTTAGGTGGTCGCACAATCGGCAACATCTACGCTGAAACCGGTATAGGAAATTCAGGACTGGAAAGTCAATTTGATAGTTACTTGCAAGGCAAAGATGGTTTAGCAGTTCGTCAGCGATTTGCTAACGAGTGGGGACTCATCCCTGTCAAACCTGCTCAGAACGGCTATGACGTTTACTCTACAATGGATGTGGAACTACTAGAAATTTGCGAGAAGTATTTACGCCAACAGTTAGACACCAACAAAGCCGAATGGGGAAGTGTTATACTTATGGAAGTTCCAACGGGTGAGATCAAAGCTATGTGTAATCTAGATCGTGGTTCCGACGGGAAGTATTATGAAATGAACAACCATGCCGTTAAACTCGTTGAACCCGGTTCAACCTTTAAGACTTTCTCTATCATGGCCGCTTTGGACGATGGAAAAATCAGCATGGAGGATACTGTCAATGTAACAACAGGGGGATGGAGATATCATGGAAAGTTGCACGAAGATTCACATAAAGCAAATGCTACTTATGACATCAAAGATGCTATTGAAAGAAGTAGCAATATAGCGCTAGCACGTATTATTACCAAGCATTATAATCATAGTGCAGAACTTTTTATTGATAAACTTAACAGTATGCACCTCTGTGATAGTATCAACTTCATGATACCTGGTGCACACCAAGCTCGCATCAAGACTGTAGATCCTAACGACAAAGTAACTATATCCAACATGTCATATGGATACTATGTAGAGTTTAGTCCACTTTCGATATTGACTTTCTATAATGCCATTGCCAATAATGGAAAGATGATTAGTCCTATTATCGTAAAATCGGTCAAAGACGGTGACAAGATCATAGAACAATTCTCAAGCCAAGTAATCACCCCTAGCATTTGTAATGCCAAGACATTACAAGACGTACGCGAATGCCTACACGAAGTTGTATGGGGCGATCATGGCACAGCAAGAACTGCACAAAGCGATAAGGTTAGTATTGCTGGTAAAACAGGAACTACCCAAATCTATGAGAAAAATAAAGGTTACAACGAGACAGAATACCGCATATCATTCGTTGGATACTTCCCTGAAGAAAATCCGCAATATACTTGTATTTGCGTAATACAGCGCCCTTGCAAGGGACACACAGGTTCGGGAAAAGAATGCGGATTAGTAGTACGCAGGATTGCGGAAGAAGTTATGACCCACGCCTATGAGTACGTTATTCAAGACGGAGAACTTGTACTCCAACCCAAGAAATAAATCAATCACACAATATACAACACTATGAAACTTACAGAATTGCTCAAGTCCATTGAGATTGTCCAAATGCTGGGCAACACGGATATTGAAATCACTGCTATCCAGGCTGATTCACGTCGTATAGAGAACGGAAATCTTTTCGTTGCTCAAACTGGTACAGTAGTTGATGGGCACGAGTTCATAGCACAATGTATTGCACAAGGAGCCTTTGCTGTTGTGTTGGACAATCCACAATACATGCCAACAGAAAGCAATGGCACTACCTACATTTTGGTCAAGAACAGCAACCAAGCATTGGGACAAATGGCTCACAAATGGTATGGAGAACCTTCTAAAGCACTTCGTTTGGTTGGGGTAACAGGCACCAATGGTAAAACCACTACCGCTACGCTTCTATATCGACTTTTCAAATCACTTGGATATAAGGTTGGACTCTTATCTACCGTGGTTAACTATGTAGATGACCAAGCCATTCCATCCACACATACAACACCTGATGCATTGTCACTCAACGCTCTCTTGGCACAGATGGTGCAAGAGGGATGTAGTTATGCATTTATGGAAGTTAGTAGCCATGCTATTTCCCAAGACCGAATAGCTGGTTTGGAGTTCGACGGAGCACTTTTCACCAATCTCACACGTGATCATATGGACTATCATAAGACTTTTGATCACTACCGTGATACAAAGAAATGCCTATTTGATCAGCTCAACAAGACTGCATTTGCAATTACCAATCTTGACGACAAGAATGGTCTTGTTATGACTCAAAACTGCCGCGCACAAGTATACACCTACTCTACTCGTAGTATGGCTGACTTCCGTGGTAAAATTTTAGAGGAGGGATTTGATGGTATGCTTCTACGTATACAAAGTACACAAGGGGCTATCAACACAGAAGTATTTGTTCCGCTAGTGGGAAGGTTCAATGTAAGCAATTTACTGCTGATTTATGGTTGTGGAGTAGCACTAGGTGTAGATCCTATGGAGGTATTGCGTATCCTAAGTGGTCTAGAACCTGTGAATGGACGTTTTGAAACCATACACTCCAAACGCGGTTGGACGGGTGTGATAGACTACGCACACACACCAGACGCCGTAGAAAATGTGCTCAAGACCATCAATGAGATCGTTTCTGCCAATGTATGCAAATTATCCAAACCTGCGCAAGTTATTACAGTTGTAGGATGTGGAGGCAATCGTGATAAGGGCAAACGCCCTATAATGGCACGAATTGCTTTTGATTTGAGCACCCAACTTATCCTCACCTCCGATAATCCACGCGATGAGGAACCACATGCAATACTGCAGGATATGGCAGCGGGTCTCAGTACAGAAGAGTTACATCGAGTACTAATGATAGAGGATCGTGCTTCAGCCATCAAAACGGCTTGTACTTTAGCACAGAAAGGAGATGTGGTATTGGTGGCCGGCAAAGGACACGAGGATTATCAAATCATCAAAGGTGTGAAATATCACTTCGACGACCACGAGGTAGTCCGTGAGTGTGCTAATTTAGTTTAGTGTTTAGAGTTTAGTGTTTAGAGATTATGTTATACGAATTATTTAGTCTATTCAACGATTTTCCAGGCGCAGGGTTGATGAATTACATCTCTTTCCGCGCCGTAGTAGCAGGTGTACTAGCCATGTGTATCAGCATATGGGTTGGCCGTTGGTTTATCCATTTATTACAACGCAAACACATCTCCGAGACACAGCGAGATGAATCAATTGACCCATTCAACGTAGCCAAAAAAGGTGTACCTACCATGGGTGGATTGGTCATCATAGCAGCCATTCTCATCCCCTGTTTACTCATTGGTAATCTGAGCAATATATACATGATCTTAATGCTCATCACCACTATTATTCTAGGTTCTATCGGTTTTGCTGACGACTATATTAAGACTTTTAAAAAGAACAAAGATGGTCTCAACGGATGGCTCAAAATATCAGGACAAATTCTATTAGGACTCATTGTGGGACTTACCTTGCGTTATAGTCCTGAAGTAGTTATGAATGAACGTGTAGATAGTCATATAGAAAACAATGTGACCGTCTACGAAAAATCACCCGAGGTCAAATCAACACGAACCACCATTCCGTTCTTCAAATCGCATGACTTCAACTATGCCGATATGTTCTCTTGGATGGGTGAAGATAATATGTATCGTGCTGGTTGGATCTTCTTTGTAATCCTAACCGTATTGGTGGTTGTCAGTGTGAGCAATGGTGCTAATCTCAACGATGGTATGGATGGTATGTGCGCGGGTAACTCCGCCATTATGGGTCTAGCCCTACTAGTGCTTGCCTACCTGAGTGGCAATGTGATATTTGCCGACTATTTTGACATCATGTATATCCCAGGCAGCGAAGAATTGACTATCTTCCTCGCTTCTTTCATAGGAGCACTCGTAGGTTTCTTGTGGTGGAATGGTTTTCCTGCACAAATATTTATGGGCGACACTGGCAGTCTCACAATCGGTGGTATTATCGGCGTAAGCGCAATGATTATCCACAAGGAGTTGCTCTTACCTATCCTATGCGGAGTATTTGTGATGGAGAGTTTGAGTGTTATCCTACAGACACAGGTGTACAAGTTTTCCAAGAAACGTGGTCATCGTTTGCGTATTTGGAAACGTGCTCCTATCCACGATCACTTCCGCACTTCTATGGATCAAGTTTTGCGCAACGATCCTACTTGCAGGGTACTATTTAAAGGCAAAGGACCACTCCAACATGAGACCAAGATTGTTCTCCGTTTCTGTATCGTCACACTCATCTTGGCTGCTATTACAATCCTAACACTCAAAATACGATAACCACTATGAAAAGAATTGTTATTCTCGGAGCAGGCGAATCAGGCTCAGGCGCTGCTATTCTTGCCAAATGTAAAGGGATGGACGTCTTCGTGAGCGATATGGGAGAGATATCCCCTATGTATCAAGCCTTGCTCAATCAGCATGAAATTGCTTGGGAGTCTGGAAAGCATACTCCCGAATTGATTCTAAACGCAGACGAAGTGATTAAGTCGCCAGGTATTCCACTAACAGCTCCTTTGGTAAAACAACTCATTGAGCAAGGAACACCTATCATCTCTGAAATCGAGTTTGCCGCACGATACACGACTGCCAAGATGATATGTATCACAGGTTCTAACGGAAAGACCACAACCACTTCCCTACTCTTTGACATGCTACGTCGTGCTGGACTAGACGTTGGATTAGCGGGTAATATAGGCAACTCACTCGCATTGCAAGTAGCACAAGAAGATCATGCATACTATGTCATTGAGTTGTCGTCCTTCCAATTAGATAATTGCTATGATTTCAAGGCCGATATTGCCATCTTACTCAATATTACACCTGACCACTTAGATCGCTACGATCATGAGTTCCAAAATTATGTTGATGCCAAATTCCGTATCACTCAAAATCAAACATCTAGTGATGCCTTTATCTACTGGAGCGAAGATCCAGTCATCAACCGCGAGATAGCACGCATACATCCACAAGCCACGCTCTATCCATTTGGAAGTAACCAGCAAAATCTGGCTTATACAGACGGCTCTAAACTCATCATCAATGCAACCCCTAACATCACTCCAATGGCTATACAGCTGAGCGAACTCAGTCTGCAGGGTAAACACAACCAATATAATTCTATGGCAGCTAGTTTGGCAGCCCAAATATTACATATTCACAACGATGTTATTCGCGAGAGTCTACAGCAATTTGCGGGTGTAGACCATCGCCTACAATACGTAGCGACAGTACGCGGTGTACGCTACATCAATGATTCTAAAGCGACGAATGTCAATTCTTGTTGGTATGCATTGGAGAGTATGACTACTCCTACCGTGCTCATTTTAGGCGGTACAGACAAGGGCAACGACTACAGTGAGATAGACCAACTAGTTCGAGACAAATGCCATACACTCATTTTTATGGGCAAGGACAACAGCAAGCTAATTGCCCACTTTGAGCATAGCGGTATACCATTTATATCTGTTCATTCGCTCCAAGACGCTGTCCAAACCGCCTATGAAGTAGCAAAAACAGGCGACACGGTACTTCTTTCTCCATGTTGCGCTAGTTTCGACTTGTTCAAGAACTACGAAGACCGTGGAGAACAATTCACTCAAGCAATACGTAATCTATAACCACATTCTATGAAACCCAAACTATCGTTTAAATATATCAAGCAACAACTCAAGTACGTCGATCGGGTCTACTGGGTTATTTTTGCGCTTCTCATTGCGGTAGCTGTCTTAGCACTATTCTCTGCTAGTAGTACACTTGCCTTTGCAGGAGAGAACACATTGAGCCCTATTTTTGACCAAGCGATCTTCCTTGTTGGAGGTATCCTATTGGCGTTCGTCATACAGTTTATACCAAGCCATTACATCCGTTGGGCTGGTTATATTGGTCTGGGACTCTCTATTCTATTTCTACTGCTCACATATACAGGCTTAGGCGTACGCATCAATGGTGCTACGCGTTGGCTTAATATTGGAGGCATAGTGTTCCAACCCTCAGAATTGGCGAAGATCACACTAATTATAGTTGTAAGTGACTTACTCAGTCGCATCAAGAAAGATGAAGACCACAAGTTTTATTTCAAACGAGTGATGATTATTACAGGAGTTGTCTGTGTACTGATTCTCTTCAACAACCTCTCCACAACTCTACTCTTAGGAGGTATCGTCTTCATATTATTCTTCCTCGCTCGTGTAAAAATCAAATATTGGGGTACTGTCTTGCTAATCGCCATCGGCTCCCTTTTTATCGGCTATCTCTTCGTCAAGCACGTATATGTTGTACCAGGTAAACAGATTGAATCCAAAATTTTAGGACGTGCTGTGACATGGGTCAACCGTGTGGACAATATGATTGATGAGTGGAATGCTCCCGCCGAACAAAAATTTTCTTTGGAAGATGATTACCAACGCACTCTTGCCAAGGTGGCTATTGCCCATGGTGGAGCCACTCCGTTGGGCGTATTGCCTGGTAATAGTACAGAGCGTGATTTCTTACCGCAAGCTTTTGCTGACTACATCTTTGCTATTATAGTTGAGGAATCAGGTTTGATTGGCGCTGCTTTACTAATGATGCTTTATTTAGCTATTCTATTCCGTTCTTGTATTATCAGTAGTAGATACTCCGATTATTCAGCAATGCTCATGGTCATGGGACTTGCGCTAATGCTCACATGTCAAGCACTATTGAGCATGATGGTTTCTGTGGGTATTGGTCCTGTTACAGGGCAACCACTTCCGCTCATTAGTCGTGGCGGTACTAGCGTGCTAGTCACTTGCTTGTATTTCGGTATTATCATGTGCGTAGCACGCGAGCAAAAAGAATTGCGTGAGCGTCGCCAAATTAATATTTCTGAAGGAGAAAAAAATGTTCCTAAGATTAACCTAGATGATTTTAATGACAGTACGTCTCTCTCATCTACCACAGAAGAGTCAGATATGCAACCGCTTGTCGTTAATGCAGAACACACATCAAACGAAGATGTACCTACAATCACGTTTGATGATTAAATAAACTAGTATATGAAAGTCCTCATTTCTGGTGGCGGTACTGGAGGTCACATCTTCCCCGCCGTAAGTATTGCTAATGCACTTCGTGCTATTGACCCTAGTTGTGACATTCTCTTCGTTGGCGCTTTAGGTCGCATGGAGATGGAACGTGTGCCACAAGCTGGTTATCCTATTATCGGTTTACCTGTACGTGGCATTGATCGTCGCAAAATATGGCGAAATGTGGGTGTAGCAATCGATTTTATTCGCTCCATGCGCCAAGTTCGTAAGATTATTCGCGAATTTCGTCCCGATGTAGGTGTAGGTGTAGGTGGTTATGCCAGCGGTGCAGCCATGAAAGTGGCAGCTCGTATGGGTGTACCAATTTTATTGCAGGAACAGAATGGTTTTGCCGGTGTGACCAACAAGATGCTCAAAAACGATGCTGCTAAGATATGTGTCGCTTATGAGGGTATGGAAAAATTTTTCCCTGCAGAGAAGTTAATTTTGACAGGAAATCCGGTTCGTCAAAACCTAAAGGAAGGCAATAAGAAGGATGCCATTAAGTATTTCAATGAGACTTTCGGTGTGAACTTCACTGCAGAGCGCAAAACATTGCTGATTATTGGCGGTAGTCTAGGAGCTCGTACTATCAATGATAGTATGAAGGCCAATTTGCAAGCGCTAATAGATAGTGGTGTACAAATTATATGGCAGACAGGTAAATACTATTTTGAAGACTGCAAACAGGCTCTCAACTCTCAACTCTCAACTATTATCTGTACCGATTTCATTAGCCAAATGCCTCAAGCTTATGCATTGGCTAACGTAGTAATCTCCCGTGCAGGTGCGTCATCCATCTCGGAATTGTGTCTATTGGGTAAAGCCTCTGTTTTAGTTCCTTCGCCCAATGTAGCTGAGGATCACCAGACTCACAATGCCATGGCTCTAGTTCGCCGTGATGCAGCAATATTGGTCAAAGATATAGATGCTCTGAGCGACATGGTGCCAACTGCCTTGGATCTGATAGGGAATGATGATCGTATAGCAATGCTAGAGCAGAACATACTAACTTTAGCTCTGCCTGATTCGGCCAACTTAATAGCCCAAGAGGTTATCAAACTAGCTAAAAAATAAAAAATGAGACTGTCTTGTTAGGCAGTCTCATTTTTTTACCGAGCACTTTTGCACATCTGTTGAATTAACGTAACCATCAGACAAAGTTACAAGGAGGGAAATTCACACAAAATATTAGGGATATTTGTGTATTTGCAAAAAAATCATTACCTTTGCAGCGTAATATTACGATAACATCATGAAACTAGTATTTGCTTCAAACAATCAACATAAGCTTCAAGAGGTTCGCCAGATTCTACCTGCACACATCACCATTATGTCACTCAAAGATATCGGTTTCTGCGAGGAAATCGATGAGATAGGAGACACTTTAGAGGAAAATTCAGCCTTAAAAGCACAAACCATATGGCAATGGATAAAGGACAAGAAAATGATCCTAGAAGTAGACGGCGTATTTGCTGACGACACTGGTTTAGAAATTGATGCACTAGGAGGTAAACCAGGTGTACGAACAGCACGCTGGGCTGGCGAGGATTGCAACGATGCAGCCAACCGCATCAAAGTCCTGGAGCAACTTAGGGATAAAGATAACAGAGAGGCTCAGTTTCGTACCGTAGTGACACTGATTACCAAAGAAAATACCCTGCAAGTAGAGGGAATTGTACGCGGATATATCAACGAACGAGAAGAAGGTGAGGGTGGTTTTGGATATGATCCAGTGTTTGTACCCGAAGAATACGACAAGACATTTGCTAGCCTGCCTGCCGAGGTAAAGAATAGTATCAGCCATAGAGCTAGAGCATTAGACGCTCTAAAAGAACGATTAAACGGCTAGGCTATTTATATCGTTGCAATGGTTGAATATCGGTAAAACGATTAAATAAAAAAGGATGAAGAGATATATTTGGATAATAATATTGGCTATAGGTCATTGTTTTGGAGTTATGGGCGCAGTCAGCGACCCTGTTTATCAGTCGCACTGGAAGACCCATTTTGCATACAATAGTGTGCAACTCATAGCCATTGATCAAAATGATGTATATGCTGTAGCAAATGGTAAATTATTCAGCATCAACCAACTGAGTGAAAAAATAACATTATATAACAATTTTTCGGGGATGCATGGTATCGAAATCGCCCAATTAGCGTATGATACTGCTCGCCATCAAATGTTGTTGATATATACCGATGGTAAAATAGACATATGGCAAAACAAAAGCAAAATGCACTATGTCTCTGACCTGTACAACAAACAGTTGAGCTATTCAAAACACTGCAATAATATCACCATCCACGATTCAACAGCATACCTAGCTATGGATTTTGGAATCCTTTGTCTTGACCTAAAACGCTATGAACTAGTAGACACCTACTACATCGGCGAAGAAGCAAAAGCAACGAAAGTGCTGGATGTACAGGTTCGAGGCGATAGTATCTACGCTAAAACCCAAGAAGGTACATCCCAGACCACATTAGCCGCACATATGGAAGACAATATTGTAGACTACCGATATTGGAAGAAAGTGAATGATCAAGCTGTAACATGGGATACTAAAAAGGGTAAAGAATACCACAGCGAAAATGGCGACACATGGCGCGTGGCTGGCA
This sequence comes from Paludibacteraceae bacterium, assembly GCA_017391525.1. Classification (GTDB taxonomy): domain Bacteria; phylum Bacteroidota; class Bacteroidia; order Bacteroidales; family Paludibacteraceae; genus Colicola. The sequence continues at coordinate 18,765 of JAFOYE010000010.1, forward strand.
ATAAAGGTGTGGAACGCCGCATGGTAACTGGTGGTACAACCTATTATTTACCAGATGGTCCAGAAGTGAATGTGGCATACAAGTTGGTATGCGAAGGCGGAAGGTTATACGTAGTCCCTGGAGGAAGATGGGTAAATCAAAATAAGCAGCCAGGACACGTGATGATTTTCAACGGAGAGCAATGGCGCAACATTACCGAAGCGGAAATCAAAGCTATTACACAAAAACCAGTATTAGATCTGACCGACATTGCCGTGGACCCTCTGGATTCTGCACACTATTTCGTGACTAGTTACGGAACAGGATTATACGAATTCAAAGCTGATCAATTAAGCAATCATTACACACCATCCAATAGTATTATTGGTGCTGCTGCACCCAATAACCCCGACCGATATACACGTACCGACGCAGTGAGTTGGGATGAGGAGGGCAATGTATGGGTAGTGGTAGCTGGCGGTGTAGATACATCACTAGTTTGTATCATGCCTGATGGCAAGCAACGTGGTCTCAATCTATACAAAGATGGTGGAGAGAAGTTTGTGCTAAGCACACCTGGCGGCATACTAATAGATGGTAATCAAAAATGGGTTATTTCGAGTCGTAGCGAACCGGCTGTAGTACTCTTGGACGATGGAGGAACTAAGTTTGATGCTAGCGACGACCTATGCAAAGTGCACGCAAACTTCATGGATCAAGATGGCCAAATCATCGCACCTGAGTTCTATTATGCTCTTGCCCAAGCTCCCAACGGAGACATATGGATAGGTTCTGCATCAGGTCCTATCATCCTAGCACAAGATGCTGACATTCTACATAGTAACGTATGCAAACGTCTACGCATCAAGATGGCAGACGATACCTACTTGCTAGAAACAGACCGTGTAAACGCTTTTGCATGGGACGACCAAGGTCAAGTGTGGATAGGCACACAGACTGGTGGCGTGTACGTGCTCAACAAAGAATGCACCGAGATTGTGGCGTGCTATACTAGCGACAATAGCGTGATGCCATCTAATACAGTGATGACTATGGCTTATGACCACAACAACGGAAAGATGTACATCGGCACTGCCAACGGATTAGTATCATATACACAAGTTCCAAAAGTAGATTCATCACTCAAAGAAGAATCGACTGGTGAAGAGAGTTATGGTAGTATGTATCGATGGAGAGCACATAATGCGTTTACGTATGTAGAGAACGTAGTGAAATTGGGTGACCAACTCTATGGATTATCAGCAGGTTCTCTATTTACTGTAGATAGGGGAACTGGGTTAGTAAGCAATGTAACAAAGTTAGATGGCTTGAGTGCGTCTGGTATCAATCAAATAGCTAAGAATGAGCCACTAAACAAAGTCATAATCACCTATCAAGACGGAGAAATAGATATAATAGATGCCAACGGTAATATCCACCCTATCATGGACTTATACCTCAAACAGATGAATGGTAGTAAAGTTGTCAATGACGTATGCGTGTACAAAGAGAAAGCATATCTAGCGATGAGTTGGGGTATATTGGTAGTAAACATGCAAAAGGCCGAGATAGAAGATACGTATTATATCGGAAATGAAAGTAGTGAAGTCAACGTACAATATATCTGCACAGTGGGCGATAAAGTGTATGCGATGACAGATAGCGGTTTATACTGTGCAAACATGCGCGATAACCTAGTGGATTATGCATATTGGTACACCATAGAAAAGCCAATTGGTAATACCGTAAGTGGTATGCGTGAATTGAGTGGTATGTTATTTTTGGTGATAGATGGTCAGTTATGGAAGTTACAAAAAGATAATTGGGTACAAATACCTTTGCGTAAATTACGTGGTTTGCACAAAACCGGTGATAATTTGTGGCTATTACCTGTAAAACCAGATGGTATCGGTAAATTACCTAAATCAGGTACGATAGAATGGATTGTTGAGGATATGATATGTTATTGTATAGCAGAGGATGGTAATCAATACTGGATAGGTACCGAAGAAGATGGATTAGTAAAGTACAATATAGCAAACAAAGGACGAGAAAGCTACTATCCCGAAGGACCATGTAGTAACTTTGCATATAAGTTGCGCTTTGTAGGCGACCGATTGTATTTGCTGCCAGGTGGTCGATGGGCTGACCGATACAAACGTAAAGGCGATATCATGATCTACGAAGCAGATGAGTGGCGCAATATTCGCAATAGTGATTTGGTACGCATGAATCATAAAAACCAAGTGCTAGATCTAATGAATGTAGCACAAGATCCACAAGATGAGAAACACTATTTCGTAACTAGTTACGGAACGGGTATGTACGAGATGTATGATGATTCGATCATCAACACCTACCTTCCTAGCAATAGTCCATTAATGTCAGCTGATGAAAAAAAGCCAACTCAATTTACTCGTACCGATGCTATCACATACGATAAAGAGGGTAACCTGTGGTTGCTGAATGTAGGAGGTGGTAACATCAAGAACATTCACGTGATCACATCCGAAGGTAAATGGCACGCCTATCAAGCAAAATATCAAAGAAAATCCATCGAGATGCACACTCCGGGTGAGATAATGATAGACCAACGCAACCCTAATTGGAAGTGGATACCATTGTTACGTTATAACACGGGATTGATATTAATAGACGACAATGGCACCCCAACAATTGAGAATGATGATATGGTGACCTATCGTACAGAGTTCGTAGACCAAAATAAAAACCATATCTTACCTAACCAAATACACACCATAGCACAAGATAAAAACAACGTGATATGGATAGGTACAGATGACGGCATACTAGCAATACCATCTACAGTCGATTTTACAAAATCAAGCAGTTGTATACGCGTTATTATTCCACGTAACGACGGAACAAATTTAGGTGACTACTTACTAGATAATGAGCAGATTAACGATATCCAGATAGATGGAGCAAACCGTCTATGGGTAGGAACTGCTAACTCTGGTATATTCCTCTTGGAACCTACGATGGAAGATGTAGCTAATCCTGAGTATTATGTAGAGACTGTTGCACACTTTACGACAGAGAACTCCATTTTGCCAAGCAACGATATCATGAGTATAGCTATCCAACGATCTACGGGAGAAGTATTCATAGGAACCGGTGGAGGTCTAGTGTCATATATGAGCGATGCTAGCGAACCAAGTAACAATCTCAAGCAGTTAGAAGTATACCCCAACCCGGTTCGTCCTGACTATGGTGGCCACATCACTTTCAAAGGATTAATGGAGCACACTGAATTGCGCATTATAGACGCTAGCGGGTGTGTGGTTTGCGTGCTAGAGTCCCAAGGTGGTACCGCCACATGGGATGGTAAAAATGAACAAGGAAGACGAGTAGCTAGCGGAGTTTATACAGCCATATGTAACACTAAAAATGGACAAGCACATGGCACAGTCAAAGTGCTAATAATGAATTAGATATCACTCAGTTCTATCTTAGTATTTAGCAATGAAAGGAAGAAAATTTGCTATAGTGATGTTTGTGCTTATCAATATGCTATTCATTGATAAGTATGGAGCACGAGTGACAGAGTGGCATGCGATAGTAAGTGGCACATATGCACTATGTACTATAGGAGCCTTATGGATACTAAAACATCTAACACACAAGATTTCACACCCTGGACGATGGGTTGCCTGCATAGCAATACTTATGCTTGGCGCAGCCGTAGGATTACAATATGCCATTGATCCGATGAGCATACAAGTAGATAGGTGGTCTGCTATACACAATTTCCTACATGGTATGCTCCAAGGAGAGTATCCATATGGTCAACAAACACACCTAGGCGGATATGGTTCACCACTACCTGTATGGCAAATATTGCACCTACCATTCTACGCCATAGGAAATGTAGGATTATCCATCATCGTCGTATTAGGATTGCTGATTTACACGTTATATAGAACACGAGGAGGCGCTAGTGCTTTGATGGCCACAGTGATGCTTATTATATCCCCAGCATTGTGGTATGAAATAGCAGTAAGAAGTGATCTTATAACCAATATTATGCTAGTAACTATCATAGTGGAATGGTTGGTCTACCATCGCATTAAATTAAGCGAACGCATAGTATGGATAGCCATTTTAGCAGGCCTATTGCTATCAACCAGACTCGTTGTTGTCATACCGCTGGCGGTACTATATGGATATGAGTTCTTAAAAATGGGATGGAAGCGACAAGTACTATTCATGGGCATCTGTTTGGTTACTTTTGCATTAACAATCCTGCCATTTATTTTCTGGGAAGGCAGTACGTTATTTTTCTTTGAATATAATCCGTTCGTATTACAAACACGTCAAGGAAGTTCATTGGCTTTAACAATCTGGTTGACACTAGCAATATGCCTCACCTTATATCTAAAAGGACAAGAAAATTCACGAACCATAGCGACAGGAGGCCTGCTAACAGCACTAGTAGTGATAGCCTTTGTAGGAAAAATGTGGACAGATAATGCATGGAACGAACTCTACACCTCCACCTTTGACATCACATACTTAAGTTTAGGTTTGCCCTTTTATGTGATAGAAGCAATGTCGGTGAAGCGATGAAATAGTGAAAAAAAAGAACGGAGGGCGCAAACGTCCTCCGTTCTTTATAAATATGTACAATGTTTTAACGACGAATAAGATTCATAAACTCCTCTCGTGTTTCAGGACGTGTGAAAGCTCCTGTAAAATCACTAGTCGTTGTTATACTATGAGGTTTCTCTACTCCACGCATCTGCATACATAGATGCTCTGCTTCAATCACCACCATGACACCCAATGGTTGCAGAGTTCTATCTATACAATCTTTTATTTCCCTAGTCATGCGCTCCTGAACTTGTAAACGACGTGCAAAAACATCAACTACACGAGCGATCTTACTAAGACCAGTGATTTTTCCATTAGGAATATATGCCACATGCGCTTTACCGAAGAAAGGCAGCATATGGTGTTCACAAAGAGAATAGAATGGTATATCTTTAACTACTACCATTTGACGATAATCCTCCACAAATAGAGCAGAACGCAAGATAGCTTCAGCATCTTGGTTGTATCCCTGTGTAAGATGCTGCATGGCAGCACCGACCCGAGTAGGTGTTTTGAGCAAACCTTCTCGCTGGGTATCTTCGCCAATGAGAGACAAGATGGCGTCTATATGTTGGGCTATAGCCTGCGTCTTTTCATCAGACGGAGTAAAGGGTATTGACATAGATAGATAAATATTAATGATTGACAATAACTTCGTCTGGCACTACATAAGTACTGCCTGAAAGTTCAGGAAAGATTTGATTGATGACTTGTTTGTATTGTAAGGCATCCTCACGAGTAAGGAAATCTCCTAGACGCACTTTCCAGAAAGGAGGATCAGAAACAATATGTATTGTCACGTCTACCTTCGATGACATCTCTTCATAAAGTTTAAGCGCCTCATTGCGTGCTACACCTGAGTCATTAGATGCATAAACTTGCACACGAAAACCTTTGGCCTCGTATTGCCCTCCCTCATGACCAACCGAACGCTCACGCAAAAGATTGGTAACCGCTGGATCATGATAGAACACAACATGAGGCATCTCATCTAAGATAAAAGGATAAGACACAGTCACCGTATCAACTATAGAATCAACAGCGAGATCTATGACCATACTATCTGTTTCATTTGTTATTGTTTCAGAAAACAGATTGTCGTTAGCTGCTAGGAACGTCAAAGGCAGCAATGCAAATAAAAGAATAATAATTCTCTTCATAATATCATCAATATCTAAATGAACTTCCACCAACAAACTCACGCAAGAATGATGTAGGTGGAATCTCATGTTCTGGAATCGATTCAAAATAACTCAAATACTTCTTTAGTCGATGTGCAGTAGTATACTCATCGCAGTATTTAGGCACTTCGTCTAAAATAGGCTCTGCATGACGTTTGAGTACCGCTAATTCGAAGAGCAACGCCGAATTGAACATTACATCCGCTTCTTCTTGGAAAGGTGCTATCCATCTATTGGCCCCTCGTTCTACACTATCTAACCGTGCGATGGTCTCACGCGCACTATAACCACGATAGCGATAATCACGTACAATACGTCGTATGAGTCTAACATCGACCGTAGGTATCCAATTGTGATTATCGAGATTGACGGTCGTGAGTGAATTGACATAAATCTTAAAAGTTGCTTCGCGCGGTATATTCGGCAGCAGAGCCGGATTGAGAGCATGTAATCCCTCTAGAATAACCACAGTATCCTGTTTGAGTTGTAGCGTATCACCACGATACTCGCGCATACCCGTCTCAAAATTATAGAACGGAAGTGATACTATTTCTCCGTTCAGTAGTGCCTGCACATGAGCCCGAAGAAGTGGTAAATCCAGCGTCTCTAGATGTTCGAAATCCCATTGGCCATTCTCATCACGCGGTGTATCTTCACGATTGACAAAATAGTTATCCATTGATATAACGACTGGGCGAATACCATTTACCATCAGTTGAATAGTGAGACGTTTAGAGAAGGTAGTCTTGCCGGAAGAGGAAGGTCCTGAGATGAGTACAAACTTAGGTATACCGCCTTCTCGATGTGCGATCTGATCAGCAATAAGAGCCACCTTCTTCTCATGCAATGCTTCCGACAACTTGATCATCTCAAAACTACGTTGGTTCTTGCACGCACGGTTAAACTCACCTACATTACTAATATTCAATAGCTTATTCCAACCTACATACTCCTGAAATATACCATATCGCTTATCTTCCACACACATTGGAGCCAACTTACAAGGGTCTTCATTACTAGGTATACGGAGCAGGATGTTACCTTGATAACTAACGACATCGTAGACATTAAGGTATTTGGTTGAAGGAACCAGGGCACCTGTATAATAATCTATATAATCACCCATGCGGTAATAGCGACAATAAGGATTACCTAAGGTTTCAAATAGCGTTGTTTCGCTAGCTCCACGTCCGGCAAAGAGTTCAATAACCTCTTTGGTTCGTCTCTCTTCGGTAACAATCTTACGATCTTGCTGAACGATACTATCCATTCGTTGTTTAAGCATGCAGATCTTATCTTCTGTCATATTCATAACATCTCCAGATGAGCTACGCAAGGTGCAATAAAAACCATTACTAATAGGGTGTTCTAGACGCAGATCATAACCAGGCCAGAGTTCAGAAACGGCACATGCTGTTAACATACTTAGAGAACGAATATAACAACGTCTACCACTTTCGCTGGTAGCATCTATAAATTCCACGTCCTTGGGTTTATAGAGTACAAAATGCAAACTCTGCACTTTATAGTTGACACGTGCTGCCAATACAGGATAAGGCAAGGATAAGTTCAACGAATCGTAGAACTCCTGCAAGGAGGTTCCACACGCAACCTGAACATATTCCTTAGTATTCTTACAATAAATCGTTACAGTCTGCTCCATAGTAATCGAAATTTGCGTGCAAAGGTACATAAAAATTTGCAAGTTTCCAAATTTTTTTATACTTTTGCACTCGAAATGGAAAAAACAATAATTTTAGCGATAGAATCTAGTTGTGACGACACATCCGCTGCTATTATATCGGATGGAGTGCTTCTAAGTAACACCACTGCATCACAAGGTGTACACGAAGAATTTGGAGGGGTAGTACCCGAATTAGCGAGTCGTGCACATCAACTCAATATCGTACCAGTAGTAGATGCGGCATTAAAACGTGCCGGTGTCAGCACTGCAGATTTATCTGCTATTGCCTTTACTCGTGGGCCTGGTCTTTTGGGCAGTCTACTAGTGGGTACTAGTTTTGCTAAGGGGCTAGCACTAGCACACAATATTCCGTTAGTAGAAGTTAATCATCTACAAGCGCACATATTGGCACACTTCATCCAAACGCCAGAATCCAATAACGCGACAACCCCTACTTTCCCTTTTCTCTGCTTGCTCGTAAGCGGTGGAAATAGTCAGATTGTACTCGTCAAGGACTACTATACAATGGAGATTATTGGTCAGACGATTGATGATGCGGCGGGAGAAGCGTTTGATAAATGTGCTAAGATCATGGGGTTGCCTTATCCTGGAGGTCCATGGATTGATCGCCTGGCAAAAGAGGGTAATGCTGAAGCATTCCAATTTGCCAAACCCAATATACCGGGATATAATTATTCGTTCTCCGGTTTAAAGACATCGTTCTTATACTTCCTGCGCGATCACCTGAAGGACAACCCTAATTTCATCGAGGAAAACAAAGCGGACCTCTGCGCCTCCTTGCAAAAGACCATTATTGACATACTCATCAACAAGCTAAAGCGTGCCGCTAAGGATCTAAAGATCACAGAGATTGCCGTTGCTGGTGGTGTGAGTGCCAACAGTGGTTTGCGTGATGCATTACTGGATTTAGGTCGCCGTCATCGTTGGAAAGTACATATCCCACCTTTTGCATATACTACCGATAATGCGGCTATGGTAGCCCAAGCGGGTTATTATCGCTATCTCAAAGGCGACTTCTGCCCCCTTGACGCCGCGCCATACGCGAAGACGAAGATATAATGAAGATCCTTAAGAAATATATTGAACTACTTAGACCCTACCACGATATTATTCTCTTCGTCGTAGCGTTGCTAGTGGCTAATTTCTTCTGGAAATTCACCGTATTGGGGGATGAAGGAGGTGATCAAGTCACTTGGTTTGGCTTGGATATCTCGCGTCCATTCGATTGGATGGCGCAGCATATCGCACAAGTGGTGTATTGGCTTATCCATCTAACCAACGACCAGGTGGTCTTCTTTGAGCCTAGCACCATTCATTTTGCCACAGGCACAGGCACTAAGATTGTTTGGGGGTGTACAGGACTGAAGCAGTCGTTTATTTGGATTGTAATTATGCTGGTGGCACGTGGCAGTTGGAAACACAAGCTGTGGTTTATCCCATTGGGGCTTGTGTGTGCATATTTATTTAACATACTCCGTATTACCCTGATAGCCATGGCCATAGAGTATCATCCTGATTGGTTTAGTTTGTTGCATGATTATGTATTCAAGTACCTCTTCTACGGTATGCTCTTCCTGCTTTGGCTTTGGTGGACACACCGCATAGCAAAAACAACCCCTTAAAACGTTTAGAACTCTTAAAACATTTTAACCCTAATATAATCACCATGGAATTACCTTTTGCAGAATCTTGGAAGATTAAGATGGTAGAACCCATCAAGAAATCCACACGCGCTGAGCGCGAACAATGGCTCCGTGAAGCTAAAAACAACATCTTTATGCTCCGCAGCGAGCAAGTGTATATCGACCTTCTCACCGACTCTGGTACAGGCGCTATGTCCGACCGCCAATGGGCAGCCCTTATGCTTGGCGATGAGAGTTATTCAGGAAGTAAGTCCTTCTTTGAGTTGAAGGACACCATCACCCGCATCACTGGTTTCAACTATGTTATCCCTACCCACCAAGGTCGTGCAGCAGAGAATGTGCTATTCTCTCACCTAGTCAAAGAGGGTCAGGTTATCCCTGGCAATGCGCACTTCGACACCACCAAGGGTCATATCGAGGCACGCCGTGCACACGCTATTGATGTGACCATCAAAGAGGCTAAAGACACCCAATTAGAACTCCCATTCAAGGGTAATGTGGACCTTGTTCACCTAGAGCAACTCCTCAAGGACAACCCAGGCAATGTGCCATTCATGGTACTGACTGTGACCAACAACACCGTAGGTGGACAACCTGTATCTATGCAGAATATCCGCGAGACATGCGAGCTCTGTCATAAGTATGGTGTGCCTGTGAATATGGACTCTGCTCGTTTTGCAGAGAATGCTTATTTCATCAAGACCCGCGAGGAGGGTTATGCCGACAAGAGTATTCAGGAGATTGCCAAGGAGATGTTCTCCTATGCCGACTCAATGACCATGTCTGCTAAGAAAGACGGTATCGTTAACATGGGTGGCTTTATCGCTACCAACCGCGAGGACTGGTACGAGGGTTGCAAACGCTATTGTATCCCTTACGAGGGCTTCATCACTTATGGTGGTATGAACGGCCGCGATATGGCTGCTCTCGCAGTAGGTTTGGAGGAGAACACCCAATTTGATATGCTCCAAACACGTATCCATCAAGTAGAATACTTGGCTTCCTTATTGGATGAGTATGGTATTCCTTACCAACGTCCTGCTGGTGGCCATGCTATCTTTGTGGATGCGGATAAGGTGCTCACCCACGTACCTATCGAGGAGTTCCCAGCTCAAACATTGACTTGTGAGTTGTATCTTGAAGCAGGTATCCGTGCTTGCGAGATTGGTTATATCTTGGCTGACCGCGATCCTGAGACACGCGAGAACCGCTTCTCTGGCTTGGATTTGGTACGTTTGTGTATCCCTCGCCGTGTATATACCGACAACCATATGAAGGTCATCGCAGCCGCACTGAAGAACGTCTATGACCGCCGTGAGAGTATCACTCGTGGACTCGCCATCACCAAGGAAGCTCCGCTAATGCGCCACTTTACTGTAGAATTAGAAAGATTAGGATAATTTAGGATTATCGACGAGCTTTGGGAACAAAGAACGCAACCACGATACACCCTATCAAACCTGCTACCCAGACGATGATTCGGATGGGTAGCGTTTTTATAAAAAAGATGGTAGAAATGGCTACCATCGTTGCCATTAAAAGTATAATGAATATACGTTTGCGAGTGGAGATGCCACCTTGACGGCTATACTCTTGGATATACTTACCCAAAAAAGACTGAAGCAACCATGCCTGCAAACGTGGTGAAGATTTATAGAAACACCATGACGCCAATAACACGAGAGGTGTAGTGGGCAAACCTGGTACAAAAACTCCTATTGTACCTAATAAAGCAGCTATAGAACCTAATATTATATAGAAAGACTTCAATGGCTATGAGAGTTCAAATAGCACGGACAAAGGCACTAAGCACCCTTGTCCGTGCTATGTTTATCATCTAATTATTGAGCAGTTTGGTTTGGGCATTCTGTTTTCTTGCAGCAAACTTCTGCATTAGGGCATTCAGTTTTAGGGCACTCTGCATGGGAACAGCAAGAGTCTGCCTTTTGGCAACATTTCTCAACACATTCATCTTGTTGGCAAGTTTCTGCAGTACACTCTTGACAATTGTCTTTACAGCAACATGCTACTAAAGCAAAAACTATTGTAGCCATCAATAAAATCTTTTTCATAATACCTAAAATTAAATGGTTTATATTCAAGATTCGATAATAAATATCAAAATCGTTCGCAAAATTACATTAAATATTGCACATATGCAAAAAAAATTGTAATTTTGCAGACGAATTTTGGTCCTTTTAAACAAAAAATACCACAACATATGACTAATAACACAACAGAAACGACAAAGAAAAAAACTGGTCGTGCAAAAAAAAGCAGAAGAATTCTGCTCTCAATAGGTATCA